>DXFO01000040.1 GCA_019114415.1 Candidatus Gemmiger faecavium
CCGCTATACGGCAAGGACGCCGCCCGGAAGAGGGAAAAACTCTCTTCCGGGCGGCGTTTTGTTTTTGCCCTGCCGGGTAAGAAACAGGAACAACCACAGCTGCCGATTGGGAGGATACCGCCATGGAAAAGCTGCCCCGTTACGTTACCATTGATTATGCCAAATATGCCCCGGATATTCCGGAGGATCAGCTGGAGACCTACTACGGCCTGCCTCGTAAGGTGCAATTCTGCAAGGAATGCGTCATGAGCAACCAGAAGCCCAACTCCTGCTATGAGTTTGAGCACACCATCCACTCCATCAAAAAGACGATGGTCATTCAGGAGGACGGCGTCTGCGATGCCTGCCACGCCTGCCACAACAAGGCCAACGGTGAGATCGACTGGGCACTGCGGGAGAAGGAACTGCGGGAACTGTGCGACCAGTACCGCAAAAACGACGGCAGCTACGACTGCCTGGTTCCCGGGTCCGGCGGCAAGGACAGCTTTTACGCCGCCCATCTGCTCAAGTACAAGTACGGCATGCATCCCCTCACGGTCACCTGGGCGCCCCACATCTACACCCCCTGGGGCTGGGAAAATATGCAGGCCTGGATCCATGCCGGCTTTGACAATTACCTCTGCACACCCAACGGCATGACCCACCGCCTGCTCACCCGCCTGGCCACCGAGAACCTGTTCCACCCCTTCCAGCCCTTCATCCTGGGCCAGAAGCAGCTGGCGCCCAAGATGGCCGCCAAGTTCGGCATTCCTCTGGTGTTCTACGGCGAGAATGAGGCCGAGTTCGGCAACCCCATCGCCGACAACAACTCTGCCCTGCGGGACGAGCACTTCTTTGCCGTCAACGACTACGACCACATCTATCTGGGCGGCGTGAGCCTGCGCCAGCTGGAGGAGGACTACAAGATCGACAAGGCCGACCTGGCCATCTACCTGCCCTCCGAGACCTCCAACCTGGAGAAGAACCACGTCCAGGTCCGCTACCTGGGCTACTACGAAAAGTGGCATCCCCAGGGAGCCTACTACTACGCGGTGGAGCACGGCGGCTTCCGTCCGGCTCCCGAGCGTACCCAGGGCACCTACTCCAAGTACAACTCCATCGATGACAAGATCGATGATTTCTTCTACTACACCACCTATATCAAGTACGGCATCGGCCGCACCACCTACGACGCCGCCCAGGAGATCCGCAACGGCGAGATCACTCTGGAGGAGGGCAAGGCCCTGTGCAAGAAGTTTGACGGCGAGTACCCCGACCGCTTTGAGAAGGAGATCATGCAGTACCTGTCCATCGACAAGCAGCACTTCCCCTGGGCCAGCCAGCTGTTCGAGCAGCCCAAGATGGACCGGGAGTACTTCATGCACCTGGCTGACCGCTTCCGTTCGCCTCATATCTGGAAGTACGAGGACGGCATCTGGAAGCTGCGCCACACCCCCTACGAGGGTGACAGCGAGGTGCTGTGGGGCGACCCCAAAGGTACTCATCACGAAATGTAAGGAGGCGGCGGTATGTCCAAAAAGATCCGCCTGATCGCCCGGCTGGATGTCAAGGACGAAAACCTAGTCAAGGGCATCCAGCTGGAGGGCCTGCGCAAGCTGGGCGACCCCAACGCCTTTGCCCGCAAATACTACGAGCAGGGCATCGACGAGCTGCTCTATATCGACATTGTTGCCAGCCTGTACAACCGCAATAATCTGTCGGACATTGTGCGCCGCACGGTGGACGACGTCTATATCCCCGTCTGCGTGGGCGGCGGCCTGCGCAGCGTGGAGGATGTCCGGGCCATCCTGTCCATGGGCGCCGACAAGGTGGCCATCAACACGGCAGCTATCAAGCGGCCGGAACTGATTTCAGAGGTGGCGGCAGCCTTCGGCAGCCAGTGCATGGTGCTGTCCATCCAGGCCAAGCGCAGCCGCAACTGGGCCGGAGGCTGGGAAGCCTACTACGACAATGGCCGGGCCCATTCCGGTTATGACGTGGTGGAGTGGGCCAAGCGCGGCGTGGCGCTGGGGGCGGGGGAAATCCTGCTGACCAGTGTGGACTGCGAGGGCCTGCAGCGGGGCATGGACCTGGAACTGATCGAAGCGGTGACCCGCGCGGTGGACGTGCCGGTCATCTGCGGCGGCGGTGTGGGCTGCTGCGACGACATTGTGGACGCGGTGCATGCTGGGGCCGATGCTGTGGCCTGCGCGGCGGTGCTGCATTATGAGAAGGAAACGGTGCCGGAACTGAAGGAAGGCCTGCGTCAGGCCGGTGTGGAGGTGCGCGCATGAAAGTTACAGTCGTTGATTACGGCCTGTCCAACCTGCTCAGCGTGACCCATGCCTTTGCACATTTCGGCGCCGAGGTGGAAGTTGCCGGAGACCCGGCCGCTGTGCTGGCGGCGGACGCCCTTGTCCTGCCCGGCGTGGGCGCTTTCCGGGACGGAATGAAAGGCCTGGAAAAGCTGGACCTGGTGGGGCCGCTGCGGGAAAAAGCCGCCCACGGCACCCCGGTCCTGGGCATCTGCCTGGGGATGCAGATGCTTTTTGACGAGTCGGAGGAATTCGGCTACTGGCCGGGGCTGGGACTCATCCACGGCCGTGTGGTGCGCATCCCCTCCGCCGCCATGGACGGCAGCCCCCAGCGGGTACCCCATATTGGCTGGGAACCCCTCTACCCGGCGGGCGGACGGATGAACTTCCACGGCACCCCATTGGAAGCGGTAACACCGGGGCAGGAGTGCTACTTTATCCACTCCTATGAAGCCCTGCCCGCCGCCGATGCCGACCGTCTGGCCGACACCGTCTACGGCGGCCGGCGCATCTGCGCGGCGGTGGCCCACGGCAATGTGTACGGCACTCAGTTCCATCCCGAAAAGTCGGGACCGGTGGGGCTGTCCATCATTGAAGGGTATCTGGAGATGTGCGAGAAACTGCGTTGACAGACTTTCCCGTGCTGTATAAAAAGGACCGGTATTTCCGTTAGCTGCATTTGCAGCCCGGAAATACCGGTCCTTTTCGCGCGTCAGTGGATCAATCAGACCTTAGGTACAGACGGTTTGCGGCGCTTTCTGTATGCACAGCCACCTGCAAGGGCCAGTGCGGTGATAGCAGAGATGACGTCGGCAACCATCCAGCGCCGTGCCTCACGGAAAGCCACTGCCACGGTACCGCTGCTTCCGGCGGGGACGGCCACGCCGACCATGCCGTTTGCGGTCATGAAAATGGAGCCGCTGCCTTCCACCACCTGATAGCCGGGATAGTAAAGGAGAGGGAATTCAATGTAGCCTTCCTGACCCAGATACTCGTTGTATTCCACCGAGGTCACACCTCGCTCCTGCGTAAAATCGCCGAGGGTGACACTGGTAACGATCTCATTGTATACAAAGCCGTCATTGGTCTCAATGGCAGTGGTGGGAACGTACAGATTGTCCAGATCCAGCAGTATGTTGCTGTTCGCATTGTATTTATGTTCGTAATACAGCTGGCAGGTGTCCACCAGAGAGGTGGCGTTTATGGTGGGAATATAAGAGTTCCAGTATAAAAGCGTACTCATAACAGCCATGACGGTGCAGCTGCCCAGAATCACCTGTGCCTTATATTTCTGGCCGGTCCCGGCCATGGCGGCGGCAGTGGCAAGGGCCGCAATCACCAGGGTCAGTGCGGCAATAGTGGAATATCGCCAGGGAAACTGGATGACCTGCAGGAGGCGCCCGATTACAGGGATGCCAGTCAGGCTGTTCCATGGGAAAACGTCGGTGGTGAGGAACAGTGCCACACAGCCGATGCCCAGGGAAAGCATGCACAGCCTGCGCCAGACGGGAGCGGATTTCTCGCCGGAAAAGACGAACAATGCTGCAAACACGCCGCACAGAAGCAGGGGAATCCCCACGGAAAAGTCATTGTTGTTATACAGCAGCTTGGCAAAGGTGGCACCGTTGGATTGGATGTTGATAGTGGAGACCCGGCCGTACAATCCGGTCAGCATATTGCCCAGGAAAGGGACCAGGAACCACAGGTTGAGCAGCAGCGCCAGCACGCAGGCCTTGATCCAGCTCAGCAGCACCGGACGGCGGAAGGTCTTTCTCCACAACAGGAGACAAACGACAGCGCCCACCAGAACGGAAAGCTCCAGGGTGATCATGTGGCACTGCAGCAGTGCGCTGTAAGAAAGTGCCAATACCAGGGTGGCTTTGCGGCAGTCTTTGTCTGTCGGTGTGCCGTGGTAAAGCAGCCATAATCCGTAAACGATGGCAGGCAGAAAGGTCATGGCAGTATATTCGCCCACGGCCATGGGATCGTAGAAGCGGTGGAGACGGTAGGGCGTGAGCAGGTAGATCACAGTACCGGCCAGGGCAATATTACGGCCGAAGATGGGGCGGAAACTGCGATAGGCAATCACGACGGTGGCGATCTGCACGGCGATGGCATAGGCCTTGTAAGCGGACTGGATGCTGACGCCCAGCAACCGCAGGATGGCGGGAAAGTAAAGGAACAACTCACCGTAAAACATGGAGTTGCCATACCCGTAGCCGCTTTTGGCCATGGGGTTGAGCCGTACCGGGAATTGCCCGCAGCGCAGGCCTTCGGCAATGCCTTCAATGCGCTCCAAATGATAGACGCTGTCGGCGCCCCGCAAGTCGACACCTTCGGTCAGCAGGGGGGCACTGGCCAGAACCACGGCACAGGTCAGGACCAGAAAGACAATTGCTGCGCTGCGGCCCTTGTACAGCGGGCTGGACGGCATGATGCACAGCAGCACGAGATTGACCGCCATGCAGGCCAGCAGCAGGCCAATGGTACACAACGCGGCAAAACCCATGTCCTGTGTCATCGTGATGCCGCCCACCGTGTAAGTTCCGCCGTCGTTGTGGAAAATAATGCGGGCAGTGTCGGTAGGCTGATAAACGCTCAGGGTGATGGTCTGGGTGTTATAGCGGTCATCCAGGACCATGGCGCCGTCAGACACAGACATGACATTACTGGGGTCGGTCAGCTTGATGTTGGAATGATGGATCCGTCCATCCGCTGTTTTGGTGGGGCTGTATGCATAGGTGACGGTGGCGCGGTAGTTGCCGGGGACCAGTGAGAGCTGCGGTGTTTGCAGGATGTCCTGGCCTTCGATGTCGTAGGTAATGCCGTAGTAGCCGTTTTCGTCGTAGGTGAGCTCCACACCTTGGGAGATGTCCTCAAGTTCTTCCGGAGTAAAACGGTAGCTGACAGGCGGTTGGAGAGCACCCCACAAGGAATACAGGAGCAGCAGCAGTTCCACTGCAAGGACGACCAGAAGAATTGGCGTCCTGCGCCAAAACTGAACTGCATTTCCTATGGTTTTACGATGTTCCATAGTTGTTAATATCCTTCTTTTTTGGTTTGGCCAGCCTTTTGCATGGAGATGCAAAAGCCGCAAAAGTATTGTAGCATTAATGGAGAAATGTGTAAACAGAAAGCACTGTCTTATCGGAACGGGTCTGCCTTGGCGCGATTTTGAGGGGATAGAGGCGGAATACTTATGTTTGAACATTGTGGTCAAAGTTGTTCAGTGCGCTCCGTTGCTTTTTCGATACGGAATCGGTATAATAAACTCGGTATGCCATTTTTTTTGACAACCTTTTTGAATCAATTTCCCGCGGCAGAACAGACAGTCCGCGGTGGTTTTGCCCGCCTGCGCGGCGGGTCATGCAGGAAAGTGAGTGCTGCAAGTATGGCAAACGATCTTCTGGTGGGTTCCACCGGTTTTGTGGGGGGCAACCTGGCGGCAAAGCATGCCTTTGCCGCGGCGCGCCACTCTTCCGATATCGGGCAGAGCTACGGTACCAAGCCGGACCTCTGCGTTTATGCGGGTATCCCGGCGGCCATGTTTCTGGCCAACGCCGACCCGGAGGCTGATCTGGACGTCATGCGCGACGCGCGGGAAAATATTCGTGCCATCGCACCGAAACAGCTGGTCCTGGTATCCTCCATCGCGGTCTACCCGGACAGCCGCGGCTGCACCGAGTCCGATCTGCCCGATCCCTTTGATGCAGACCTGCCCGCCTACGGCCGCAACCGGCGGACACTGGAACTGTGGGTGCGGGAGGATTTCCCCGACGCCCTCATCGTCCGGCTGCCCGCCTTATACGGAATCGGGCTGAAAAAGAATTTCCTGTTTGATCTGCACACCATCACCCCGGCCATGCTCCGCACCGAAAAATATGAGGAACTGGCCGCCAAGAGCAATCTGGTGGGGCAAAGCTACCGCCCGGCGGACAACGGCTTTTACAAGCTGGACCCGGCAGCGGACGCTGCGGCCCTGCGGGATTTCTTTGAACACAACGATTTCAACGCCCTGGCCTTTACCGACAGCCGCAGCCGCTACCAGTTCTACGACCTGCGGCGGCTGTGGTCGGACATTGAGACGGCTCTGGCCAACAAGCTGACCCTTGTCAACCTGACGCCGCCCCCCGTCTCGGCGGCGGAGGTCTACACCGCGGTGACCGGCCGCACCGACTGGAAAAACGAACTGTCCCGCCCGCCCTTTGACTACGACCTGCGCAGCGAGCACGCGGCGCTGCTGGGGGGCGCGGAGGGTTACCTTTGCACCCGGGCCGAGGAACTGGACGGCATCTGCCGTTTTATGCAGGAATGGAGGCATTGACCAATGGCAGACACCATCCGGCTGAGTATCAGCAACATTGCGTGGGATAAGGCCGACGACGAGGCAGTCTACACCGAAATGCAGGCCCACGGCTTTACCGGGCTGGAGCTGGCCCCCACCCGCATCTTCCCGGAAGCGCCCTATGAACAGCTTTCCTCCGCCGCACTGTTCGGCGGATACCTGAAAAACCGCTGGGGCTTTTCGGTCCCCAGCATCCAGAGCATCTGGTACGGGCAGACCGGCAGTATTTTCGACGCCGCCCAGGCCGATGAACTGCTGGAATATACCGAGGGAGCCTATCAGTTTGCCCACGTGCTCAACTGCCCCAGCCTGGTGTTCGGCTGCCCCAAGAACCGTACCCTGCCGGAAGGCGCCGACCCCGCCGCGGGGGATGCCTTCTTTGACCGGGCAGGCACCCTGGCGGCCCGCTACGGCGTGCGCCTGGCCGTGGAGGCCAACCCGCCCGTCTACACCAACTACCTGACCCGCACGGCGGATGCCTTTGCGCTGGTCAAACGGCTGTCCAATCCCGGGCTGGCCGTCAATCTGGACCTGTCCACCATCCTGACCAACGGCGAACGGTTGCGGGATTTTGCCGCTGACCTGGCCTGGGTCAGCCATGTGCACATCAGCGAGCCGGGCCTGGAACCGGTCCGCCGCCGTCCCGAACACGCCGAACTGGCCGCCATGCTCCATGCCGTGGGCTACCGTGGCTTTGTCTCGGTGGAGATGCGCCGTGCGCCTCTCGACGATGTGCGCCGTGCCATTGAGGACATTGCGGAGGTGTTTGCATGAATACTGCCACAGTGAAACACGTTTCCGGCGTGCCGGACTATGAAATCTGCGAACTCGCGCCCCGCCGCGGGGCGTACTGCCTGCTCATCCCCGTCATCAACGAGGGCGCCCGCATTCTGACCGAGCTGGGCCGCGCCCAGCGGGCGGGCATCGACAAGGTCTGCGATATCGTGATCTGCGACGGTGGCTCCACCGACGGCAGCATGAACCCCGATACCCTGGCGCTGTACGGCGTCAATACGCTGCTGACCAAGACTGGCCCTGGCAAGCAGGGCGCCCAGCTGCGCATGGGCATCCACTATGCGCTCAAGCGGGGGTATGAGGGGATTCTGACCATCGACGGCAACAACAAGGACTCCATTGAGGATGTACCCAAGTTCATCGCCAAGCTGAAAGAGGGCTATGACCTGGTCCAGGGCAGCCGCTTTGTCAAGGGCGGCCATGCCGTCAACACCCCCAAGTCCCGCTACTTCGCGGTGCGGCTCATCCATGCGCCGGTGATCAGCCTGGCGGCCCATCAGTGGTTCACCGATACCACCAACGCCTACCGGGCGTACAGCCGCGCCTACCTGACCCATCCCCAGGTCAAACCCCTGCGGGATGTTTTTGCCGGGTATGAACTGCTGGCTTACCTCAGCGTCCGCGCCACCCAGCTGGGCCTCAAGGCCTGCGAGGTCCCCGTGACCCGCGCCTACCCGGCCACCGGCGCCACCCCCACCAAGATCAGCGGTTTCAAGGGCAACAGCGATCTGCTCAAGATCCTGTTTGCCACGCTGGCGGGAAAGTACAATCCGTAACACAAAGGAGTTTTCTACCATGACGGTGGACAAGATCATCCTCGGCGCGGGCCTGTACGGCCTGTATGCGGCGCTGCAGTGCGGACGCCGGGGCCAGCGTGTGCTGGTCTTTGAACGAGATGCCGCACCCTTTATGCGGGCGACCTACATCAATCAGGCGCGGGTGCACATGGGGTATCACTACCCCCGCAGCTACTCCACTGCCATCAAGAGCGCCCATTACTTTGAGCGCTTCTGCAAGGATTACGGTTTCTGCCTGCGCACCGATTTCGACCAGATCTACGCCACCAGCGCCCACTTTTCCTGGACCAACGCCGCCGAGTTCCGCCGCTTCTGCAACGCTGCGGGCATCCGCTGCGACGGCGTCGACCCGGAAAAGTACTTCAATCCCGGCATGTGCGACGGCGCCTTCCTCACCACCGAATATACCTACGATGCCCAGGTGCTGAAGGACTGGTTCCTGAAGGAACTGAGCCAGTGCCCAGACGTGGAGATCCGCTACGAGCATCCGGTGGAGCGCATCGAGAAGGGAAGCGACACCTGGCGCATTACGGCGGGGGGCGATGTGGCCGAGGCTCCCTTTGTTCTCAACGCCACCTACGCGGGAGTCAACGACATCCACGCCATGGCGGGGTTTGAGCCCTTCAAGATCAAGTATGAGCTGTGCGAGATCATCCTCTGTGAGGTGGACAAGCGGCTGTACAACACCGGCATCACCGTCATGGACGGGCCCTTTTTCAGCCTGATGCCCTTTGGGCAGACGGGTCTGCACAGCCTGACCAGCGTGACCTTCACCCCCCACGAGACCAGCTATGACACGGTGGCGACCTTCCCCTGCCAGGCACGCAGCGAGGGTCATTGCCGTCCGGGCAGCCTGTACAACTGCAACGAATGCCCCGCAAAACCCAAAAGCGCCTGGCCCTACATGGGGCAGCTGGCCCGCAAGTACCTGCGGGAGGAATACGGCTTTACCTACAAAGGCAGCCTGTTCAGCATGAAACCGATTTTGAAAGCCAGCGAGATCGACGACTCCCGCCCCACTGTGGTGCGCAGGATGTCCGACACGCCGGTCTTTTACAGCGTGCTTTCCGGCAAGATCAATACGGTATACGATTTGGATGAGGTGCTGGCGCAATGACAACAAACAAGGAAAAAAACTTTATCTCCGCGGTGGTCTATCTGCACAATGACGGCGTGCGCGCGGTCAAGTTCTTCAAGATGCTGACCGAGCAGCTGGATGCCCACTTTGAGCAATATGAGCTCATTGCGGTGGACGACGCCTGCACCGACGACACCATCCCCATGCTGCGGGACTGGGCCAAGGATCTGGACAAGCCCCTGACCTTCCTGCACATGAGCCTGTTTCAGCGCCTGGAACCCTGCATGAACGCGGGGCTGGACGCTTCCATCGGCGACTATGTCTATGAGTTCGACACCACCGACGTGCCTTACCCGGCGGATATGATCTTTGCCGCCTACCAGACGGCCATGACCGGTAGCGACATCGTCTCGGTCTGCCCCAGCCGCACCAGCGGCACCAGTCGGCTGTTCTACGGGGTGTTCAATGCCAATTCCCACTCCGCTTACCGGCTGCGCACCGACGCTTTCCGCCTGGTCTCCCGCCGCGCCGTCAACCGGGTGCACGCTTCCAGCGAGCATCTGCCTTACCGCAAGGCGGCCTACGCAGCCTCCGGCCTGAAAATGACCGACCTGACCTTTGAAGGCCGCATCATGGACCGGGGCGCGGGACGTCTCAGCCTTGCAGCGGACAGCCTTGCCCTTTACACCGACGCGGGCTTCAAGCTCAGCGCCGGGGTGACGCTGGTCATGATGGTTCTGGCCCTGGCCGAGCTGGTCTACACCCTGGTCATCTTTGCCACCGGCCACCCCATCGAGGGCTGGACCACCATGATGTTTGTCCTGACCCTGGGCTTTGCCGGCGTCTTTGCAGTGCTGGCCATCATCGTCAAGTATCTGTCCCTGCTGGTGGAACTGATTTTCAAAAAGCAGAAGTACCTTATCGAGAGCGTGGAAAAGATCCAGAAATAATGGCCCCACCGGCCGGGAAAGGAGGGCATTGCGCCCCATGGAATCTACCAACAAAGGACGGCTGCACTGCCCCCGTCTGCCGGAACTTTCCGTCCGCGGCTTCTGGCTGTGCGTGGCGGCTGTGGTGCTGGTCAAATGTGTGCTGACCTCCTTCCAGATGGCATATACCTGGGTGGGGGGCGCGCCCCTGGACGATGAACTGATGTTCCGTGCCGCCAACGCCATCTCCAGTGGGGAGTGGCTGGGAGCCTACGACTATCTGACTCTCTCCAAGAGCATGTTTTTCGCAGTGTGGCTGGCCTTTCTGAATGTCCTGCACCTGCCCTATCTTGTGTCGGGGCAGTTTTTGTGGTGCGCTGCATCGCTGCTGGCGGCGCTGGCCTTCCGGCCCTGGCTGCGTCATGCCGGGCGGGGCCGCTGGGCAGAGTTTGCCGTGTTTGCGGTGCTGGCCTTCAACCCGGCATCCACTGCCGCCTACACCCTGCGGGTCTACCGGGATAACATCTTCCCGGCCCTCTGCCTGATCTGCTTCGCGGGCTTCTGCGGGGCATTGCTGCGGGCGATTTTCACACCGGATACCCGGCGCTGGCCCTGGCTGCTGGCGGCGGGGGCAGGGCTGGTCACCGGCTATCTGGACCGGGAGGATGCAGGGCTGTTCCTTTTGCCCTTTGCCGCCCTGGCTACGGTGGCCCTGGTCTGGCTGACCCTGCGGGACCGCCGCCCGGTCCGTCTGGCGGCGCTGGTGCTGCCCTTTGTCATGCTGGGCGCAGGAATTCTGACCTTCTGCGGTCTGAACCAGCATTATTACGGCGTGTTCGCTCTGTCCGATTTCTCCACCGGCAGCTTTGCCGATGCCATGGGCGCCATGGCCCGAGTGGAGGCCCCCGAGGGCTACACCCCCCTGGTGGCGGTGACCAAGGGCACCAGGGAACTGCTGTATGAGAACGTCCCCGAGCTTGCCCCCCTGGAATACTGGCTGGAGGAGGACCCCCAGCTGCAAAACGACTTCCGCGACCCGGAGCTGGATGACTACCGGGCGGGCAGTTTTTACTGGGCCATCCGCCGCGCCGCCCAGTTTGAGGGGCTTTACGACACCGCCCAGGAGGCGGAGGAATACTGGGCCTCGGTGGCGGAGCGCATCAACGCCCTGTGCGACGACGGCACCCTGCCTTCCTGGACAGGGGAGCGCAGCAGCACCACCCCGCCCATCCGCTCCGAACACGTGCTGCCGGTGCTGGCGGAAAGCGCCAAGGGTGCACTCTGGGCGCTGACCTTCCAGGACTGCCAGCCCTATGAGGAACTGCGCTCCATCGGCACCGAGGAGGACTTTGCCCAGTGGTCGTCCTACCTGAACTGCCGGTTCAACGGCGCGGCGGAGGCCGGCAAGGATACCCCCTATTACAGCCCCTATCAGAAGATCGTGTTCGGCTTTTTGCAGGGCGTGCGCTATGTGTATGCCGCTCTGCTGCCCTTGAGTTTTCTATACGCATTGTATTTGCAAATCAAAAAAATACCTGTTGTATTCAAGACGAGAAAAACAGAAACCCTGCTGCCCTGGGCGCTCTTACTGGTGCTTTTGGGCATGGCGGCGCTGCGCTGTGCCATGATCGCCTTTGTGGAGGTGTCCAGCTTCGGCATCGGTACCTCCACCATGTATCTGGCCACGGTGCACCCCCTGCTGCTGCTCTACACCGCGGCAGCGATCCTGACCGAAAGGAGGTCCGGCCATGGCAACGCCTGATCTGCTCATTGTAGGCGGCGGCGCCGCCGGACTCATGGCCGCCGGGGCCGCCGCGGCGCGGGGACTTTCCGTCGCCGTGCTGGAGCACAACCCCAAAGGCCCGGGCCAGAAACTGCTCATCACCGGCAAGGGCCGGTGCAACCTGACCAACGACTGCGACGTGCAGGAATTTCTGCCCTTTGTCCGCCGCAATCCCCGGTTTCTCTATTCGGCACTGTATGCCTTCCCGCCTGCAGCGGCCATGGAACTGTTTGAATCCCTGGGGGTCCCCCTCAAAACTGAGCGGGGCCGCCGGGTCTTTCCCCAGAGCGACCGCGCTGCCGACGTGCTGGAGGCCCTGCGCCGCTATGCCGCCGACGCCCGGATGATCCACGGCTCCGCCCGCCGCCTTTGCATCGAGGACGGCCGCTGCACCGGTGTGGAGACTTCCGATGGCCGCATCCTGTCCGCAAAAGCCGTTTTGGTGGCCACGGGTGGCGTCAGCTACCCCGTCACCGGCAGCGACGGCAGCGGTTACAAGCTGGCCCGCCAGGCGGGGCACCGCATCGTCACCCCCCAGCCCAGCCTGTGCAGCCTGGTCTCCCCGGACCCGGCCTGCCGCAAAATGATGGGGCTGTCCCTGCGCAACGTCCGCCTGACCCTGCTGGAGGACGGTCGCCCTGTCTTTTCGGAGCAGGGGGAGGCGCTGTTCACCCATTTCGGCCTGTCGGGGCCGCTGGTGCTGTCGGCGTCCACCTGGATCACCGACTTTGCCCGCCATCGCTATGTCTGCGAGTTCGACCTCAAGCCGGCTCTGGATGAAAAGACCCTCTATGACCGTCTGACCCGGGACTTTGCCGCCCTGGGGGGACACAGCGCCCAGGGAGCTCTGGAAAAGCTGCTGCCCCGGTCCATGCGCCCCGTGGCGGTGGAAAAGTGGGGCGTGGACCCCGCCGCCCGGGCCGCCCAGATCACCAAGGCCCAGAAACAGGCTCTGGTGGAGCTGTGCAAGCACTGGCAGGTACCGGTCAACCAATTGGGAGACCTGCAGCACGCCGTGGTCACGGCGGGGGGCGTGGACTGCGCCCAGGTCAATCCCCGCACCATGGAGAGCAAGCTCTGTTCCGGGCTTTACTTTGCCGGGGAAGTGCTGGACGTGGACGCCCGGACGGGCGGCTACAACCTGCAGATCGCCTGGGCAACGGCACAGGCTGCGGCCCGCGCCGCCGCAAATGCATAACACCGCCCTGCGGTATGGAATAAAGGAGTAAGAAATATGGTTTCGGTTGCGATCGACGGCCCGTCCGGAGCGGGCAAATCCAGCATGGCCAGGCGTCTGGCCGCTGAGCTGGGCTATACGTATGTGGATACCGGCGCAATGTACCGCGCCGTGGGCCTGTACGCCCTGCGTGCGGGCAAGGACCCTGCAGACAACGCAGCGGTGGAGGCACTGCTGCCCCAGGTTCACCTGGACATCCTGCTCAAGGACGGCACCCAGCATGTGCTGCTCAACGGGGAGGATGTCTCCGCTGCCATCCGCGCCGAGGAAGTGGGAATGGCGGCCTCTGCGGTGGGGGCAAACCCTGCCGTGCGCGCCTTCCTGCTGGACACCCAGCGTGCCCTGGCCAAGAGCCGGGACGTGCTCATGGACGGCCGGGACATCGGCACGGTGGTGCTGCCCGACGCAACGGTCAAGATCTTCCTGACCGCCAGCCCCGAAGCCCGGGCACAGCGTCGCTTTGCCGAGCTGCAGGCCAAGGGGGAGCAGGCCGACTTTGAGACGGTGCTGGCCGACATCCGCCGCCGGGACAATCAGGATACCCATCGTGCCGCCGCGCCGCTGCGTCAGGCGGAGGATGCCGTGCTGGTGGACACCAGCGAGCTGGACATTGAACAGAGCTTTGCCCTGCTCAAGAACACCATCCTCGACCGTATCGGTTGAGCCGCCGCAGAAAGGGAAGTATAAGAGAGGTACGAACATGGTACTATATTGGATCCTGCTGCCCATCGTCTGGGTGATCTGGCATGTCCTGTGGCGCATCCGGGTGGTCGGCAGCGAAAACCTGATCCGCGGCCGGGGCTTTGTCGTCGCCCCCAACCACATCTCCGACCTGGACCCGGTCTTTGTGGCCATCTCGGTGTTTACCTTCCATCGTATGTGCATCCTCGCCAAGGAGGAGCTGTTCCATAACTGGTTCATCGGCTGGTTTTTGCGCAATATGGGCGCAGTGCCCATCGCCCGGGGCAAGGGCGATACCAACACGGTGGGGCAGGTGACCGAGCAGGTCAGCGCCGGGCGCGGCCTGCTGATCTTCCCCGAGGGCACCCGCACCAAGGACGGCAAGATCGGCGTCATCAAGAGCGGCGCCTTTGTGGTGGCCGGCCAGGCCGGGGTGGATATGATCCCCTGCCGCATCATCTACGATACCAAGGACGGCCGCCAGCATCTGTTCTGCCGGGTGCGGATCTGCTTCGGTGAGCCCATCCCCGCTGCGGACCTGAAAATTCAGGACCCGCGCCATTCCATGTCTCAGCTGCGCACCCTGAAAAAACGTCTGCGCGACTGCTGGGAAGATCTGTACGAAAAAAATAAATTCTGAGTTCTTCCGGTTTTTTGCCCGCCGCCTGTATGAGAAGGCGGGCAAAGGACCATACTGATCGACGAATGCACGGAGGTGCAAACAGCCATGGAGATCCGCCTTGCCAAGACGGCCGGTTTTTGCTTCGGCGTCAACCGCGCGGTCAAGCTGACCTATGAACTGCTGGACCAGGGCCGCAAGGTTGCCACCCTGGGGCCGTTGATCCATAACCCCCAGGTGGTGGAGGACCTGCGCAGCCGCGGTGCCGTGACCTGCGACGATGTGGACGATGTCCCCGACGGGTACGAGGTGGTCATCCGCAGCCACGGCGTTGGTGAAAACGTTTACGAGAAAATCCGAACACGCGGCCTGGCGTTTCACGACGCCACTTGTCCTTTTGTTGCAAAAATCCATACGATTGCTGCCGAAGCGGGCAAAAACGGTGCGATTTTGCTCGTGGCGGGGGACAGCGAACACCCCGAAGTACAGGGAATTGTAGGCCATGCAACGGGGCCTGTGGTGGTTTTTGCGGGGCTTTCCGAACTGGAAGAGTGGGCGTCGCAAAACGAGCCACAAAAATCCATATATGCGGTGGCTCAGACCACTTTTCGGGTGGAAAGCTGGGAAGCCTGCAAGTCTTTTCTAAAAAAATGGTGTACAAATCCCAAAATATTTGATACAATATGTAGTGCAACGTGGACGAGGCAGCAGGAAGCGGAAGACCTCAGCCAAAAATGCGATCATATGGTCGTCATTGGCGGTCATCATTCTTCCAATACCCAAAAGCTGTTGCAGGTCGCCGCCAGGCACACCAATGCCGTCAGCATCGAGACAGCCGCAGAGCTGGACCGCAGCTGGCTGCGGGGTGCAAAGGTAGTGGGCGTGACAGCCGGGGCTTCAACGCCTTCGTCTATAATTGAGGAGGTACTTAACTGTATGAGTGAAGAAATTCGTGACGACATGAGTTTTGCCGAGATGCTGGAGGCCTCTGAGGCAAAGCCCCTGTTTGCTGGTAAAATCGTGAAAGCCAAAGTCATCAGCGTCAGCCCCACCGAGTGCACCGTCAGCGTTGACGGCTCCAAGCACACCGGCGTTGTCAAGCTGAGCGAGATGACCAACGATCCTTCCGCCCGCATGGAGGATCTGGTCAAGGTCGACGACGAGCTGGATCTCGTTGTCCTCAAGACCAACGACCAGGAAGGCGTTGACACCCTGTCCCGCGTCCGTTTTGAGGCGCAGAAGGGCATGAAGGACGTTTCCGAAGCCTGCGAGAACGGCACCGTCATGGAAGGCGACGTTGTCGAGTCCAACAAGGGCGGCGTTGTCGTTATGGTCAAGGGCGTCCGCGTCTTTGTTCCCCGCAGCCAGGCTACCATGCGCCGTGACGAGGACTACACCAAGCTGGTCGGCCAGCATGTCCGCCTTGTCATCACCGAGTGCGCCGGCCGCAAGATCGTCGGCAGCATCAACAAGGTCACTGCCGAGGAGAACAAGGTCAAGCGCGAGGAGTTCTGGGCCAATGTTGAAGTTGGCAAGAAGTACACCGGCGTGGTCAAGAGCCTGACCAGCTACGGCGCCTTTGTTGACATCGGCGGCGTGGACGGTCTGTGCCACATCAGCGAGCTGAGCTGGTCCAACATCAAGCATCCCTCCGAGGTCGTCAATGTCGGCGATACCATCGAGGTTTACGTCAAGAGCTACGATCCTGAGAACCAGAAGGTTTCCCTCGGCTACAAGAAGGAAGAGGACAACCCCTGGGAGCAGCTCAAGACCGAGTATCCCATCGGCAGCGAGTTTGTTGCTCCGGTCGTTTCCATCACCAAGTTCGGTGCGTTCGTTCGCATCCTGCCCGGTGTTGACGGCCTGGTCCACATCAGCGAGATCAGCAACGAGCGCGTCAACAAGGTCAGCGATGTCCTGAAGGTTGGCGACGAGGTCAAGGTCAAGCTGATCGACGTCGACTTCGACCGTAAGCGCATCAGCCTGTCCATGAAGGCTTGCCTCAATGAGGAAGCTGAGGGCGAGGAGACCGACGCCGAGTAATCGAGCGCTGTCCCCGGACTGTTCGTAACACAGACGGAGCCTGCCTGGCAAACAGGCGGGCTCCGTTTTCTGTTGCTGTCACTTTTTGAGCGCCGCGCCTGCCGCGGCGGGGAATCCGATCTGTTATGGAAAAAATCAAAGCCATCATTGAAAAGTACTACGAGCAGCTGGCCTACCTGGTATTCGGCGGGCTGGCCACCCTGCTCAACCTGGTGATCTTCGCCGTCAACCAGATCGTCTTTGGTGTGGATTTTGCCACCGGACTGGGCAATATCATCGACAACATCATCTGCATCCTGTTTGCCTACTGGACCAACCGCACCTTCGTGTTCAAAAGCCAGAACAAGGGTGCCAGCTCCCTGCGGGAGTTCGGTGAGTTCATCTTCTTCCGCCTGGTAACGCTGCTTATGGACCAGGCCATCATCTGGCTGGGCGTCAGCATCGTCGGTCCCATGATCGGCTTTGCCAGCGATACCGCCGGCCTGTGGCCCATGGGCGTCAAGCTGTTCAGCCAGGTGGTCGTCATTCTCTCCAACTACGTATTTTCTAAGGTGTTCATCTTCAAAAAGAAAAACTGATCACGGACATCGTCCGGGAAAGGAGAACATTGCCATGAGAAAAGTACGGGGTAAGGGCCTGCGCATTGCAGGTCTGGTGCTGGGCATCGTGGGCATTGTGACGTCGGTGACGGCGGTAATTCTGTCTGCCTGCGGCATGTACCAGGCGCGCATGTGCAAAAATTGCAAGAAAGGGGCTGAGTTCCGTTGAGTCACTATTCCAAGGAAGAAATCCTGTCCAAAGTTGACCACACGCTGCTCAAACCGGAAGCCACCTGGCCGCAGATCCAGAAACTCTGCGACGAGGCCATGGAATACCACACCGCCTCGGTGTGCATCAACACCTGCTACGTCCGTCAGGCCGTGGAGTATATGGCGGGCCGGGTGCCGGTCTGCTGCGTGGTGGGCTTCCCTCTGGGAGCCATGGACACCAAGAGCAAGGCCTTTGAAGCCAGGACCGCCGTGGAAAACGGTGCGGCTGAGGTGGATATGGTCATCAACATCGGCTGGCTGAAAAACAAGCAGTACGACGACGTCCGCGCAGACATTGCGGCGGTCAAGGCGGCTGTGGGGGACAAGATCCTCAAGGTCATCATCGAGACCTGCCTGCTCACCGACGAGGAAAAGGAAAAGATGTGCGACATCGTGGTGGAGGCGGGTGCCGATTTCATCAAGACCAGCACCGGCTTTTCCACCGCCGGCGCGACCTTCCACGACATCGAGCTGTTTGCCCGCTGTGTCAACGGCCGCTGCAAGATCAAGGCAGCGGGCGGCATTTCCACCGTTGAGGATATGGAGACCTTCCTCGACCTGGGCGCCGACCGTCTGGGCACCAGCCGCGCCGTGAACCTGCTGACCAAATAAAAAAGCCCTGTCATGCCCGGATGGGCAACGGACAAGGCTGTCATAAAGACAAAACACCGCGCCCCGGTACTGGTTCTGAACCGTACCGGGGCGCGGTGTTCGTTTGGCAGAGAGCCCCTTGGGAGGCGGGGTCGGAATACTGTCCGCCGGACCGAGAAAACCGGCGGGCGGGAAATGGCTTATTCGGGCAGGTAGATGTGATGGGGCAGGCCTTCCACGTAAATGGGGGTCAGCTCAGCCTGGATCAGGGGCAGGGCATAGGAGATGAACTCAGGCATCATGCCGGTGTGGTCGGCGTTGATCCATTCCAGGGGAACTTTCTTTTCCAGGTTGGCAACCTCACTGATGGGGTGCAGCTCGGTGGTGCACTGGTAGGGGGCGTTGGAGATGCGCTTGAGGGCGACCATCTCGCCGGTGTGGCCCTCAAAGGCGGCCTTGACCGCAGCGCCGCCCACCTGGTAGGCCTCGGTGATGTCGGTGCGGCTGGTCAGATGCCCGGCGCAGCGCTGCAGGGTGGACAGCTCGATGCAGCGGGTCTTGGTGTCCAGGCGGCGGGCCACCGTGTTGGCCAGGAAGCGGGCGGTGCCGGTCAGGGCTTTGTGGCCGAAGGCATCCACCGCGTGAACGTCGTCCGCCAGCTCGCAGACATAGCGGCCGTCCTCCAGCTTGACGCCTTCGGACACGGCAATGACGATGCTGGGCTTTTCGGCCTGCATGCGCTCCACCTTCTCCACAAAGTGATCCACGTTGAAGGGGATCTCGGGCAGGCAGATCATGTCCACGCCCTCGCAGTCCTCGGCCTTGGCCAGGGCTGCCGCGGCGGTCAGCCAGCCGGCGTTGCGGCCCATGATCTCCACGATGGTGACGTACTTGGTGCCGTAGACGGTGGCGTCCCGGATGATCTCCTTCATGACCACGCCGATGTACTTGGCGGCACTGCCGTAGCCGGGGGTGTGGTCGGTGACCATCAGGTCGTTGTCGATGGTCTTGGGCACGCCCATAAAGCGGATGTCGCTGCCCACGTGCTGGCCGTAGTCCGCCAGCTTGCCGATGGTATCCATGCTGTCGTTGCCGCCGATGTAGAAGAAATAGCCGATGTTCAGCTCTTTCAGAATGTCGAACAGCTTGACATAGACGGCCTCGCCCTCGGGGGTGTGCCAGTCGGGCAGCTTGTAGCGGCAGCTGCCCAGATAGCTGGACGGGGTGCGCTTGAGCAGCTCAATGTCCATGGCGGTTTTGAGGTCGTCGTCCAGCACGGTCCAGCGGCGCTCCAGCAGCCCGGCCACGCCGTGCATCATGCCGTAGACCTTGTCCGCGCCGCGGCGCTTGGCGCTTTCAAAAACGCCTGCAAGGCTGGCGTTGATGACCGAGGTGGGGCCGCCGGACTGGCCGACGATTGCGTTCTTTGCCATAAATTCGTCCTCCTGCCTGATGTTGGTCTGGCGTGCGGATGCCCCGTGCCGGGGCGGACGACGGGCGCCATCCGTACGATTTATCGTTGTATTGAGTGTAACATACCCTTTCGGGGTTGACCATTGCGGCGGTTGCCGACCGGGGCAGGGAAGAACAAAATCCGGGTTCCGCTGGGCGGAATCCTGCCCGGAAATACCGTGACATAACAAGGAACCGGGTTCCGACATGCGGAACCTCCGTGCGAAAGCACCAAAGGAAAGATTGCAAAAATTGCGAAAATCTGTCTGTTTGATGCATTGTGATAGAAAAAACGATCATGGTTGTAAGGGCAAAAAAATCCCCCGGAGCGGGGAAATTCCGGCTCCGGGGGAAGGGATGCGGTAAATCAGACGTTGTCCAGATGGATGTGACGGGGCACGCCGTTGATATAGATGGGGGTCAGCTCCGCCTGGATGAGGGGACGGGCGTAACGCTCGAAGTCCTCGGTGACCTGCATGCCGTCGGGGGTGATCCACTCTTCGGGCACGCGCTTTTCCAGGTTGGCCACCTGGTTCACGTCCACCAGCTCGGTGGTGACCTGATAGGGCTGGTTGGACAGGCGGCGGATGGCGCACATGCGGCCGGTCTCGCCATTGGCGGCGGCTTCCACAGCGGCGCCGCCCACCTGGTAGGCCTCGGTCACGTCGGTGCGGCTGGCCAGATGGCTGGCGCAGCGCTGCAGGGTGGAGAACTCGATGGCGCGGGTCTTGCAGCCCAGGCGGACGCGGATCAGGTCGGCCAGGTAACGGCTGGTGCCGGACAGGATGGCCTTGTGGCCGAAAGCGTCCAGCTGGCCGGCGGTGGAGACCAGATCGCACAGGAACACGCCGTCCTGGTTTTTGACGCCCTCGGACACGGCGATGGTGACGTTGTGGCGGGTGGCGGTGAGCTTGCTGACGCGGGCCAGGAAAGCGGCCTCGTCAAAGCGGCGCTCGGGCAGCAGAATGATGTCGGGGCCGTCGGAGTCGGTACCCTTGGCCAGGGAAGCCGCGCCGGCCAGCCAGCCGGTGTGGCGGCCCATGATCTCGGCCACGGTGACGCTGCGGATGTTGTAGACGCTGGCGTCGCAGATGACTTCCTTGAGGATGGTGGCCACGTACTTGGCGGCGCTGCCGTAACCGGGGGTGTGGTCGGTCAGGGCCAGGTCGTTGTCGATGGTCTTGGGCACGCCGATGAAGCGGATGGGGCTGTTGATGGACGCGCCGTAGCCGGACAGCTTGGCAATGGTATCCATGCTGTCGTTGCCGCCGATGTAGAACACCGCGCCGATGGCGTGCTGCTCAAACAGCTCGAACAGCTTGCGGTAGGGGCGGTCGTCCACGCTGGCTTCGGGCAGCTTGAAGCGGCAGCTGCCCAGGAAGCTGGACGGCGTGCGCTTGAGCAGCTCGATCTGCATTTTGTCGGAGAAATACTGGTCCAGGTCCACGAAATGGCCCTGCAGAAGGCCCTCGATGCCGTACTGCATGCCGTAGACGTGGGGAGCGCCCAGACTCTTGGCCGACTCATACACACCGGCCAGACTGGAGTTGATGACGGCAGTCGGGCCGCCCGACTGACCGACCAGAACGTTGGTTGTCCATGCCATAAGGAAATTACACCTGCCTGTTTGTATTGTTTCGCCGCGGTGACGCGGCGCAGCAGGCACACAGACCGGGGCCGGTGTGCCGGAACTCAAAAGAATGCGGGGCGATGGGTCTGGTCAGAGACCCAGGATAAAGCGGTCAATGGCCTCGGCCACGCCGTCGTGGTTGTTGTCGGCCACAATGGCGTCGGCGGCCTGCTTGACCTCCGGTTCGGCGTTGCCCATGGCCACGCCCAGACCCGCCATGCGCAGCATGGCCAGATCGTTGTCCGAGTCGCCGCAGGCCATGACCTGATCCCTGGAAAAGCCCAGGGTCTCGGCCAGGGTCAGCAGAGCCTGACCCTTGGTCACGCCGGGAGCGTTGAGCTCCAGGTTGCAGCCCAGGCTGGAGGTCGCCTCCACCCGGCAGCAGGAGGTCACCGCCTTCCGGGCGGCGTCCCGGGTGGCGTAGTCGGCATACAGGATGCTGAACTTCTCAATGCCGTGGGCATGCCGGCGCATAAAGCCGTGCATGTCGTCCACACCCATGCGGCTCTCCTTCAGATAGGGCAGCAGGGCCGGGGGACAGAACTTCTCCAGCCGTTCCAGATTTTCGGTGGAGGTATAGGTCTTGCCGTCGATGAAAATGCTCATGGCACATTCAAAGGGGCTGAGCACATCATAGATGCGCATGGCCTCCTCGGCGTCAAAGGTCAGCTCCACCAAGCGCCGTCCGGTGGCCAGCTCGGTCACGGTGGCGCCGTTGGACGTCAGAGCGTAGCGGACGCCCTGCATGTGAAGAAACTGTTCGGGCACGCCGCTGACCGGGCGTCCCGTCGCGGGCAGAACGATGACCCCGCGGTCGATGGCCGCACGCATGGCAGCCAGTGTGCGCGGCGTGATCTCCTTCCGGTCGTCAAAGACGGTGCCGTCCAGATCCAGCCCCAGGATACGAATATCCTGCATATTCTCCCTCCCCTGAATCGTTCCCCGTACCTGTGGGGAAGCCTACCAAGATTGTAGCCTATTTTCCGCCATATTGCAACAAAATCCAGGTAAAATCCGCCCGCGGTGCGGCTCCGGACAAGGTGCTGCGGGCAATGCGGCTTTTCCCGCACAAAAGCCCGGAACCATTCCGGGAAAAAGGCGGAAACAGGGCAGTCCTGCCGCTTTGGTACGGCTCGACTTTACCCCGGCGGCGTGGTATCATAAAACGGTAAGAGCGCGGGGAAACACCGCGCCCGGGGAGGGGAAAACCATGGCGGAACATACGGCAAAACGCATCTGGCAGATCGACGCCCTGCGGGGGCTGGCACTTCTGAACATGCTGGTCTATCACGGCATGTACGACTGGGTCTATGTCTTTGGGCGGCCCAGCGGCTGGTATGACATCGGCTCGGCGGGGTGCCATGTGTGGCAGCAGTATATCTGCTGGAGTTTCATCCTGCTGTCAGGGGCCAGCTTCTGCCTGGGACGCCGCCAGCTGAAAAACGGCCTGGTGACGGCGGTCTGCGCCCTGGTGCTCACGGCGGTCACGGCGCTGGTCATGCCGTCGGAACTCATCCTGTTCGGGGTGCTGCACTTCAACGCCTGTGCGGTTCTGCTGTCCTGCCTGCTGCGCCCGTTGCTGGAAAAGATCCACCCGGCCGCGGGCCTTGCGGGCAGTGCGGTGCTGTTTGCGTTGTTCAATCAGCTGCCGTGGGGGTTCCTCGGTTTTGAGGGACTGCACCTGGCCCGGGTGCCGGACAGTCTGTACAAGGCCAATCTCTTTTGGCTGGGCCTGCCCGATTTGAGCCGCTTTTCCTCGGCGGATTACTTCCCGCTGCTGCCCTGGCTGTTTTTGTTCTGGTGCGGGTATTTCGGCTGGAAATGTCTGGTCCGGTATCATGCGGCCCCCGCGGCATCCCATGCCCCGGCGGCGCTGCGCCCGCTGTGCGCCGTGGGCAGCCGGACGCTGCTGGTCTACATGCTCCATCAGCCGGTCCTTTACGGCGTGCTGTTTGGGGTGAACGCCCTGCTGGGATAAGGCGGAAGGTGCGCCGCGTGCTGCGGCCCTGCCGTTGAGTGCCCCCCCCCGGCGGGGGAACTCCATTGTGCCGTCTGCCGCAGTGCCGCCCTTGTCAGGCAATGGCAAAGGCGCTATAATATACTAAATAAGCAAAAAAAAGCGTCGGACGGAAGTTTGCCCGGCGAATCCATACAGAGAGGATGGGCCATATGCTGATCAGTCTGGTCGTGCCCTGTTATAACGAGGAAGAGGCAATGCCTCTGTTCTACAAGGAAGTCTGCAAGGTCGCCGAGCAGATGCGCCAGAGCCACGGCGCCGAGTTCGAGTTTATTTTTGTGGATGACGGCTCCAAGGACGGCACCCTGCGGGTGGCGCGGGAACTGCACGACCGTGACCCCCGGGTGCGGTATGTTTCCTTCAGCCGCAATTTCGGCAAGGAGGCAGGCATCTACGCGGGGCTTCAGGCCGCCAAGGGCGATTACGTCGCCACCATGGACGCCGATCTGCAGGACCCGCCCGCCCTTTTGCCCCAGATGCTGGACGCCCTGCTGTCCGGGGACTGGGACTGTGCCGCCACCCGCCGCACCACCCGCAAGGGGGAGCCGCCGGTGCGCAGCTGGTTTGCCCGCAAGTTTTACCAGATCATCAACCGCATGGGCGAGACCGAGATCGTGGACGGTGCCCGGGATTTCCGCCTGATGAGCCGCCGCATGACCGACGCCGTGCTGGAAATGTCGGAGTACAACCGTTTCTCCAAAGGCATTTTCAGCTGGGTGGGTTTCCGCACCAAGTGGTTCGATTATGAGAACATCGAGCGTGTGGCGGGTCAGACCAAGTGGAATTTCTGGGGCCTGTTCAAGTATTCCATCGAGGGCATTGTGGGCTTTTCCACGGCGCCCCTGGTGTTTGCCGCTCTGATGGGCGTGATCTTCTGCATCGCGGCCTTTGTGGGCATTGTGTTTGTGGTGGTGCGGGCGCTGATGTTCGGCGATCCCACCTCCGGCTGGCCCAGCATGATCTGCATCATGCTGCTGTGCAGCGGTGTTCAGCTGTTCTGCCTGGGCATTGTGGGCGAGTACCTGTCCAAGACCTATCTGGAGGTCAAGCACCGCCCCATCTATATTGCCCGGGAGACCGAGGCCGACCGCGACAAGCACTGACCGTTTCCGTTTTTTTGTTTGCCATGCCGCCCCGCAACTGTGCGGATGCGTTGAACAGGGGAGAACTTCTCCGTTCCCGCAGCCGTGCGTAAGTGGGGCGGATGCTTTTTCATTTCAGCTCCCGACAACCGCGGCGGCTGCCGGGTCCAAAAAAGGAGGCTTCCTCACATCATGCAACACCATGCATCTGCCGCGACACAGGGCGGCGCAGACCTGGGCAGCGGCAGCGTCGGCGGTCTGCTGTTCCGTCTGGCTATGCCGGCCATTGTGGCCCAGCTCATCAACGTACTGTACAATATGGTGGACCGTATGTACATCGGCCACCTGCCCGAGATCGGCGAGACCGCCCTTACCGGCGTCGGCGTCTGCTTCCCGCTCATCACCGCCATCTCGGCCTTTGCAGCGCTGGTGGCTATGGGCGGCGCACCCCGTGCCTCCATCTTTCTGGGCAAGGGGGACAAGGAAACGGCAGAGAAGATCCTGGGCAACTGTGCCACTGCCCTGGTGGCGGTGGGCCTGATCCTGACCGTCGTGTTCTATCTCTTCGGGTATCAGCTTTTGCAGATGTTCGGCGCCTCGCCGGAGACCATCGGCTATTCCTGGGAGTATTTCAGGATCTACCTGGTGGGCACCATCTTTGTCCAGATGTCTTTGGGCCTCAACGCTTTCATCAACGCCCAGGGCTATGCCATGGTGGGCATGATGACCGTCATCATCGGCGCGGTGCTCAACATCATCCTGGACCCCATCTTTATGTTCGCACTGGATATGGGCGTCTCGGGCGCGGCGCTGGCCACCATCCTTTCCCAGGCGGTGTCGGCCTACTTTACGGTGTGGTTCCTGTGCGGCAAGCGCAGCTACCTGCGCCTGCAGGCCAAGAACCTGCGCCCCATTCCCCGCATCCTGCTGCCCAGCATTGCCCTGGGCCTTTCGCCCTTCGTCATGCAGCTCACCGAGAGCGTTATCCAGATCTGCTTCAACACCCAGCTGCAGATCTACGGCGGTGACGTGGCGGTGGGGGCCATGACCATCCTGTCCAGTGTCATGCAGTTCTCCCTGCTGCCCATCCAGGGCCTGACCCAGGGCGCACAGCCCATTTCCAGCTTCAACTTCGGCGCCGGCAAGATCGACCGCGTGGTCAAGACCTTCCGGGTGTTGCTGCTGTCCTGCCTGATCTACGCCACGGCCCTGTGGGCGGTGTGTGAGTTTGCACCCCAGCTGGTCATCGGCATCTTTACGCCGCCGGACGGTTCTCTGGGCGTCTATACCAAGACGGCGCTGCGCATCTACATGGCTGCCAGCTGCCTGTTCGGCGCGCAGGTGGCCTGCCAGCAGACCTTTGTGGCTCTGGGCAAGGCAGGCGTCAGCCTGTTTTTGGCCGTGCTGCGCAAGATCATTCTGCTGGTGCCGCTGATCTTCCTGCTGCCCCGGGTGCTGCCCATCTCTCAGGACATTGCCGTCTTTGCGGCCGAGCCGGTGGCGGATACCCTGGCGGTCATCACCACCTCCATTATCTTTGGCATCTCCTTCAGCCGGATCGTCCGGGACTGGAAAGCCAAACAGAACACCCCGGTCTGATCCCCAAACGGAAAGGAGTCTGCCATGCCCCGTGACCTGCTGCCGATTGCCGCCGTCTGGCTGGCCGCCATGAACCTTACCGCGTTCTGCATGATGGGGCTGGACAAGACCTTCGCCCGCAGACGGATGCGGCGTATCCCGGAGGCGGTCCTGTTCCTGCCCGCCGTGCTGGGCGGTGCCGCCGGGGGATGGGCGGGAATGTATCTGTTCCGCCACAAGACCCGCCACTGGTATTTTGTGGCGGGGATGCCCCTGCTGCTGGCCTGCCATGTGGTGCTGGGCCTCTGGCTGGCGGGAATCCTGCCGGTGTGAGACGTTTGTCGCACATATTTATAGGCAACATAGAAAAAGCCCCCGCCGGGCGAACCCGGCGGGGGCTTTGCTGTGCTTGCTTTTTAAGAAAAATCAGGCTTTGTTGGCGCTGCCGAACAGCTCGATCTTCTCGCGGACCTTCTCCATGATGGCGTCGGCGCCGGGCTTGAGCAGCTTGCGGGGGTCGTAGCCCTTGCCCTGCTGATCCTTGCCGGCCTCGATGTAGGCGCGGGTGGCCTCAGCAAAGACGAGCTGGCAGTCGGTGTTGACGTTGATCTTGCAGACGCCCAGGCTGATGGCCTTCTGGACCATCTCGTCGGGGATGCCGGTGCCGCCGTGCAGGACCAGAGGGATGTTGTTGGTGGCCTTGTGGATGCGGTCCAGAGCCTCGAAGTCCAGGCCCTTCCAGTTGTCGGGGTAGATGCCGTGGATGTTGCCGATGCCGGCAGCCAGGAAGTCAACGCCCAGAGCGGTGATGCGGGCGCACTCCTCGGGATCGGCGATCTCGCCGGAACCGACAACGCCGTCCTCGACGCCGCCGATGGAACCGACCTCGGCCTCGATGGACAGGCCCTTGTCGTGAGCGTACTCAACCAGTTCCTTGGTCTTGGCAACGTTCTCGTCGATGGGGTAGTGAGAACCGTCGAACATGATGGAGGTGAAGCCGGCATCGATGCAGGCCTTGGCGCCCTCGTAGGTGCCGTGATCCAGGTGCAGAGCCACGGGAACGGTGATGCCCAGGCTCTCATCCATGGCGCGGACCATGGCGGCGACGGTCTTGAAACCGGTCATATACTTGCCGGCGCCCTCGGAAACACCCAGGATGACCGGGCTGTTCATGGCCTGAGCCTGGAGCAGGATGCACTTGGTCCATTCCAGGTTGTTGATGTTGAACTGCCCGACGCCGTAATGGCCGTCACGAGCCTTGAGCAGCATATTGGTTGCGTTTACCAGCATAATAAAAACCTCCCTGCGATCTTTGCCGGAACATGACACAGCCGGCCCCGTCCGCGCAATGCGGCCGAAACCGTGCCGCCGTCCGGCATTTGGAGCCAAACGGATCGAAAAGCGCGTTTGTGCGCTTGTCTGGTCTCATTATATCCCGGCATTGACAAAAAATCAACAGCTTTGCTCAGGTTCGTGGGGTAAAGTTTTTCCGGCGGCGGACAAGCCCCTTTTTGCCGGGCTTTTTTTGCCCTTCCGGGATGGCTTGGGCTGGCCTTTGGGCAGGTGGGTGCGGGCATATTCAAAGATGTACTGCTGGGCAATGCCCTCCAGTCCTCTGGCCGCCCGGGGCATGCCCCGGGGGAACAGCCGCGCCATGGCGCGCTTCATCCAGACGTCCATGGGGCAGGCGTCCGCAAAGCCCAGCCCGTACAGCAGCACGCAGTCGGCCACCTTGGGGCCGACGCCTTTCGTCGTCATCAGAACGGCGCGGGCCTCCTGCGTTTTGAGGGACGCCAGGAGCCCGGGGTCAAGGCTGCCGTCGCATACCCGGCGGGCGGCGTCCAGCAGGTAGTCGCTGCGCCAGCCCGCCCGCAGCACGGCCATGGTCTCGGGGGTCTGGGCAGCCAGGGCTTCCGGGGTGGGGAAGGCTCTGCCGTCCCCGGCCACCGGTTCCCCGCACAGCAGACACAGCCGCTCCACGATGCCCCGGATGCGGGGAATGTTGTTGTTCTGGCTGATGATGAAGGTGCAGAGCACCTCAAAGAAGGGCTGGTTCAACACCCGCAGTCCCGGGGTGGCCGCCACACAGGCAGTCAGCCGTTTGCTGGCGGAAAAGCGGTCCTGGATGGCTGCGTAATCGGTGTCCAGGGCAAAATAATGATGCCAGAAGCCATCCGCCTCCGGGGGGCAGAACAGGCAGAGCTGCCCCGCGTCATCCACCCGGGCGGTGACAGAACGCCCGGCGGCAATGCCGTGCCAGCCGTCCTCCTGTTTTTCCCAGCGAAAACACTGTCCGCTGGACAGCGTCTGATCCAGGTCCATTCCCCCTGCGCTGCCGATGCTGTGCCATACGGGTGCGGTGCATGGTTCCATCTGTCGGGCCTCCCTGCCGCCGGGGAGCGCTGCGGCCCGCCCGGCAAAAATTCCTGTCCGTATTATAGCATGTTTTGACGCCCCGGGAAGAGGTCTGTCACCTGCTGCCGCGGCCTTGGCATGCCTGTCGAAACGGTGGGAGCAAGGGGACAAAAGGGCGGAAAAATCGGCAGTTTGCCAACTTGACACGAAAGCTTATCCACTCTGTTATGTTGAAAAGTTTTCCACAATTTGTGCAAAACGGGGCTGAAAACTTTCCTGCGAGAGGGCAAAAAGCCGCTTTGCGGGCGGGTTATCAACCTTTTCCACAGGGTTTTCAACATGTGGAAACCGCTTTTCCACGTCTACGGTTTGTATAAACCCTGTTTTTGCCCCTGCGCGGCCTGGGGAAAGCTGTCAAAAAACACCGGCAAAAGGGGGATGGACGGTAGCAAAAAGTGCGGAAGTGTGATATACTACTACCGTGTATTTTATGATGCCGGTACTGTGCGCCTTTGCGGGCGCGGAGGGGGCCGGTGTGGACCTGCCCGCCTGTCCGCGGACCGCGGACGGTGTCGGGGCAAAATAGAGAGGATATGCCGGTTTTGCCCGGCATGTGTCGGAGGAAAGAAATGGACAGATACGACCGCGACCGCCGTGAACCGCGCCAGAACCGCGAACCCCGTGAACCCAGAGAAAACCGGGAATCCATGGACACGCTGATCTACGGCAAAAATCCCGTGGCCGAACTTTTGAAGAGCGGCAAGCCGGTGGACACCGTCCTGCTGGCGGACACCATGCCGGAGGCGGCGGTGGGGTATTACACCGCCCTGGCGCGCCAGGCGGGCGCCGTGACCAAGCGGGTGCCTGCGGGCAAGCTGCGCCAGATGTGCGGCGGAGCCGAGCACCAGGGCGTGGCGGCCAGAGCCGCCCAGATCGAGTATGCCTCGCTGGAGGACCTGCTCCAGGCGGCCTGCCAGAAGGACGAGCCGCCTTTCCTGGTCCTGTGCGACGGCATCGAGGACCCGCATAACCTGGGGGCCATCATCCGGTCGGCCCTTTTGTGCGGCGCCCACGGCGTGGTCATTCCCCGCCGGGGCGGCGTGGGCGTCAGCGGCACCGTCATGAAAGCCAGCGCCGGGGCGGCGGCACGCCTGCCTGTGGCGCGGGTGCCCAACATGGCCCAGGCGGTGCGCACACTGAAAGAAAACAACGTTTTTGTATACTGTGCCGATATGGGCGGCGAACCGCTCAGCCGCACCGACCTTTCGGGCGCGGTGGCGCTGGTCATGGGCAGCGAGGGCAGCGGCGTCAGCGCGCTGGTGCGCAAGCTGTGCGACGGCGTCGTCAGCCTGGACATGGCGGCGCGCAGCACCGGCGTGGACAGCTACAATGTCTCTGTGGCGGCGGGCATCCTGATGTACGATGTCATGCGCCGCCGGTCCAACGGGTGACAGGGATACGGACGGTTACACAGTAAGAGGGAGAGAAACACACCATGCCAAGCAAGCGGACGAATGATTCGGTGGAGCGGATCTTGCAGGAGCTCAACCAGCAGCAGGAGGCCAAGGGAATTCGTGACGGCGTTACCGAACGCAACGTGGACGAGATCCTGCGCAGCATCCCGCGTTCCGGTGCTCATCCTGACGACGCCACCGTGCAGCTTGGGCCGATCCCCCAGAGCGAAATGCCGAAAGTTGAGGTCAGCGCCGATGTAGCCGACCCGGAATCGCGTTTTTCCACCCAGGCCATCGACGCTTTGCTGGCCGACCTGCCCATCTTCCGCAGTGAGGAAGTGGTGCGGCATCCGTCGTCGGCGGTCACGGCAAAGCCCGCCCCGGCCAGACGTACCGCGCCCGCGGCCCCGGCGGCACAGCCCAAGAGCAGCGCCCGCCCCGCGCAGCAGCCTGCCTACCGGGAGGAAACTCCGGTCCAGCGCACCGAACCTGCGCCCCGGACGGAACAGACCGTCCGCGCGCCGGAACCCGAACCCCGGCAGGATGCCGGTCAGGACCGGGAACAGCCCGAGAACACGCTGGTCGATACTACCCGCACCGGCATCATCAAAAACTTCCTGCGCCAGATGAGCGGGGAGGATACCGAGGACCTTTCCCAGCGCAAGAACCAGTTCCAGCGCTTCTTTGAGGAGAGCGTCGCTGTGGTGCCCGATGACAAGGGCAAACTGCCTTCCGAGAAAAAACGGGGCAAAAAGCGTGGCCTGTTCGGGCGCGGGGACGATACCGGTGAGATCACCGATGAATTTGTACCCATCAACGTCTCCATCATGGGACGGAACAATACCCAGGACCAGCCCGAGGAACAACCGGAGGAGGACAGCGCGTCCCGCAGGGAAGCCCCCCGCAAAAAGCGGGGCCTGTTCGGGCTGTTCGGCGGACGGGATGAATCGGAGGAGATGGAGCCGGAGAGCGATCTGACGGCATACCCCGAGGAAGAACCCGCCCTCCGCCAGGAGCCGGAAGAACCTGCGCCCATGCCGGAACCGGAGCCGGACATCCCGGAGGAGGAACCGGAATATCAGCCGCAGCCCCAGCCGGAGCCGGAACCCGGACCCCAGAAATACGTCTATCGTTCCAAATATGCGGGGACCCGGCGGGTCCATGGCTCCCTGGCCGATACCCTGTCCTCCCTGGGACTGTACCATACCGATGCTTCCCGCATCCGTGCCCAGGCGGACGCCGTGCGTACCGATCCGACCCCGGCGGCCCCGGTGCGTTCGCAGCCTGCCGTCCGGGAGGAGACGCCCGTGCAGGAGCAGCCCGCTCCGGCCGAGACCTTCCCGCAGGAGGAAGCCCCCCGCAAAAAGCGGGACACGGTGGAATTCATGCCGGGCAAAAAGCCCCATGAACCGCCGGCAGAGGAAGCGCGCACCCAGACCTTCCACGCCAGTGAGCCGGTGGGCGAGCCGGTGATGACCCCGGCGGACACGCTGGCATCGGGCTTTACGGTGGATATGTCGGAACGGGACGAGAAAGAAGATACCCAGGACTTCCTGAAATCGGTGGAGCCCGCCCTGCCGCGGACACAGCGGACAGGGGACACTGCCCGCTCCCGCACGGCGGCCCGGACCGACCCGGCCATGACCGTGGAGCAGCCTTCCCTCGACCACACCATGACCGGTCAGGTCAAGCTGGATCTGGCGTCGGAGGCCACCCGGCCGGTGGACCGCACCATGACGGGACAGGTGCGCCTGGATGCTCCCGCCCAGCCCAGCGATACCCGTGATTTCGACCTGGATATCCTGGGCCCCCAGATCGAGGAAAAGCCCAACACCGAACAGTTCGTGCGCGGCATTGCCCAGACCCTGAATGCCGGGGTGGATGCCGCACAGGAGGAGACGGCTTCCGACCGCTATGCGGAAGCCGCCGCCCGCCTGACGGCTCAGGAGCCGGACGACGAGGCCGAGCAGCCCCGCAAAAAGCGCGGCCGCATGCGGTTTGCGGGCAATGCCGACGATGAGCACGAGGGCGGAGAGTCCGGCGGGCCGTTCGCCGCAGCCGAGCACCGTCATAAGCTGGACTACGAGACCACCGAGGACGCCCCTAAGGTGCGGCAGGAACTGGACAAACAGAACCTGCTGGCTACCGTTGTGGCCATCGTGTCCGGTGCGGCGGCCCTGGTCATGCTTTACCTGGGAACCGCGGTCGTGGGCAGCCTGCCCATGCCCGCACCCCTCAACCCCGATGTGTCGGCGGCGCCGCTGCTGGTCGTCATGCTGGTGCTGCTGCTTGTCACCTGTGCACTGAACTGGAAAACCCTGCTGGACGGCTGCATCGGTCTGGTGCGTTCGCCTACCCCCGATACCATGCCGTCGCTGGCGGCTTTGGGGGCGCTGATCCAGCTGCTGGTGTTCCTCATTCAGCCCGAGTGGTACGACCCGGCCAAATTCTGCCTGATGTCCGGCCCGGCGGCGCTGCTGCTCTGCTTCAACGCCGTGGGCAAAATGCTGGATGCCCGCACCGTCCGTGCCAACTTTGACCTGGTCAGCGCCGGGGTGGACCACGCGGTGGCCTACCGCCTGCGGGATGCCGCCGTGCTGCGCACCGTCACCCGCGGCCTGGGTGAGACCAAGCCCTGCCTGCTGGTCAGCCGTCCCACCGTCCTGCTCAAAAACTTCCTGGCCGGCAGCGGCGCGCACCGCACGTCCGACAAGAGCCAGCAGCAGTTCAGCTGGGCGCTGGGCGTCTGCGGCCTGCTCAGCCTGGTGTTCACCCTGCTTTACCGCGGTGACCCGGGCATGGCGTTCTCTGCCATGGCGGCGGTGTTCTGCCTGGGCACCCCCCTGTCCGGCACCCTGATCTCGGCACTGCCTGCCCAGCTCATGCAGCGCAGTGCCGCCCGCGTGGGTGCGGTCATTCCCGGCTGGAAGGATATCCGCCAGCTGGGCCGCACCAACATCATCCAGATCACCGCCCGGGATCTCTTCCCCTCCGGGTGCGTCACGCTGACGGGCATCCGTCCCATCGGCAAGGAGCGCATCGACCTGGCCATCCCCATCGCCGCCTCGGTCCTGGCCGAGGGCAGCACCACCCTGCGGGATGTGTTCCTGGGGATGATCGGCAACGACCGCAAACTGCTGTTGAAAGTGGACGACCTCAAGACCGTCTACGGCAAGGGCTATGTGGCCTGGGTCAACGGCAGCCGGGTGCTGGTGGGCAACCGTGCGCTCATGGAGGAATATGAGATCCATGTCCCCAGCATGGACTTTGAGCGCCGCCACTCGGTGAACCAGCGGCGGGTGATCTATCTGGCCGTGTCCGGCAACCTGACCGCCATGTTCCAGGTCAGCTACCAGCGCGACCCCGACACCGCCGCCGTGCTGGAAAGCCTGCGCCGTGCCGGTATGTCCATCATCGTCGACTGCGACGACTTCAACTGCGACGTCAACCTGGTGGAGACGGTCTACGGCCTGCCGGGTGATTCGGTCAAGGTGCTCAACGCCGAGGAGCGGGAGGCTCTGGCCCCAGCCACCGCCTGGCTGCCCGAAAGCGAGGGCAACATGCTGCATCTGGGCAGCTTTGCCAGCTTTGTAGGCGGTCTGGAAGCCGCCGCCGGTGCAGCCGAAGGCGAACACCGGGCCAGCATCGTGCTGGCCGCGTCGGTGCTCATCAGCTGCGTGCTGGCGGTCATCATGTCGCTGGCGGGCGGCATCGTCTCGCTGCCGCTGCCCGCCATGGTGCTGTACCAGGCAGGCTGGGCGGTGCTGGCACTGGTGTTCCCCATGACCCAGCGCTACTGATCCCGTTTGCCGGGGGCCTTGCGCCCTTTGATACCATGTGAAGGAGGGCCTTGCCGCCGTGTACCGTGTCAAAGACCGCCAGATGAGCGTTTACGATTATATCCCGCCGTATCATGGGGAATTGTCGCACAAAAACCGCTGGGTGCGCCTGGCGTCTGCCATAGACTGGGATGCCTTTGAGCATGAGTACAGTGCTCTGTTTGCCCGGGGCGGCAAGGTGGCCATCCCGGCGCGGGTGGCTCTGGGCAGCCTGATCATCCGGGAAGCCTGCGGCGTCTCCGACCGGGAGACGGTGGCCCTTGTGCGGGAAAGTCCCTACCTGCAATACTTTCTGGGGCTGAAAGCCTTTGCCGACGAAGCCCCCTTCTCGGCCCGGAGCATGGAGATGTTCCGGCGCCGCATTCCCCGCGCCGTGGTGCGGGATGCCGTGCGGCTTCTGCGCGGCTTTGAACGCGAGGACCGCCCGGACTGAACCGTCCCGGCGTCCGAACAATTTTGATGACATAGAGGGTGTATATGGAAATTCTTTTGCATTCTGTCATCCACGCGCTGGAGGACAGCGTGCGGATGCTGCCGTTTTTGTATCTTGCCTACCTGCTGATCGAGTGGCTGGAACGCCACCACGGCCAGCGCATCGAGAATGCTCTGGCCGGCGGCGGGCGATGGGGCTTTGCCCCCGGCGCTCTGCTGGGCTGTGTGCCGCAGTGCGGCTTTTCCGCCGTGGCCTCCAACCTGTATGCCAGCCGGGTCATCACCCCCGGCACGCTGCTGGCGGTGTTTATCGCCACCTCCGACGAGGCCATTCCTCTGCTGGCGGCGGAGCCCGGCCAGTGGGCGTCTTTGCTGGCCCTGCTGGTGCTGAAAGTCCTGTTCGCCATGGTGGCGGGCTTTGTGCTGGATGTGCCCCTGCGCCGGTTCCTGCCCAAGTCGCTGTACGGCGGCTACTCCGGCAGCGCCGAGGAGATCGACTGCCACGAGGAGCACGAACCTCACAGCGGCATCTGGCTGGCCGCCCTGCGCCATACCCTGGAGATCTTTGCCTTTATCCTGATCTTCAGCTTTGCCATCGGTCTGGTGTTTGAGTTGGTGGGCGAGGATACCGTGGCCGGCGTCTTTACCGGGCTGGGCATCTTCCAGCCCATGGTGGCCGCGCTGCTGGGCCTGGTCCCCAACTGCGTATCCAGCGTGCTGCTGACCCAGCTGTATGTGGAGGGGGTCATCTCCTTCGGCAGCCTGTTCGGCGGTCTGTGCGCCGGTGCTGGCATCGGCCTGGCCGTGCTGTGGCGGGTCAACCGCAGCGTCAAACAGAATCTGTTCATGACGGGCCTGCTGTGGGCTGTGGGCGCGGTGTGCGGCATCGTGCTGCAGTTCTTGCCTTTGTGACCCGCCTGCAAGGAGGCATTTCTTATGCTGGAAGCACTGAAACAACAGGTCTGTGACGCCAACCGGCAGCTGCCCGCCCTGGGTCTTGTGACCCATACCTGGGGCAATGTCTCGGGCATCGACCGGGAAGCCGGACTGTTTGTCATCAAGCCGTCGGGCGTGGAATACGATGACCTGACCCCGGAAAGCATGGTGGTCCTGGATATGGACGGCAACCGGGTGGAAGGGACCCTCAATCCCTCCTCCGACACCAAGACCCATCTGGAACTGTACCGGGCTTTCCCGGCCATCGGGGCCATCGTGCATACCCACAGCACCTTTGCCACATCCTGGGCCCAGGCCGGGCGGGACATTCCCTGCTTCGGCACCACCCAGGCGGACTACTTTTACGGTTCGGTCCCCTGCGCCCGGGCGCTGACCCAGGCAGAGCTGGACCTGGACTATGAAAAGAGCACCGGCCTTGTCATTGCCGAGCTGTTCCGGGAACAGGGCCTCGACCCTGCCGCCGTGCCGGGGGCGCTCTGCCGCTGCCACGGTCCCTTTGCCTGGGGCAAGGACCCGGCGCAGGCCGTCTACCATGCCTCGGTGATGGAGGAGTGTGCCAAAATGGCGCTTTACACCCTCCAGCTGGACCCGGCCGCCCGGCCGGTCCCCCAGTATCTGCTGGACAAACATTACTTCCGCAAGCACGGGCCGGGGGCCTACTACGGCCAGAACTGACCCGCGCTGCCATGATAACGACCGAAAATCGCCGCAAGGTGCCCGGGGCCTGAGCCAGGCCGGCCGGGAGAATAGGGAAGCGGGTGCAAAGCCCGCGCGGGACCGCCGCCGTAAGGGAGCAGCCCCGGCCAACACAGCCACTGTGCGCGGGGAACATCCCTGCGGGCGGGAAGGCGGGCCGGGACGCCGATGCCCGAGCCGGAAGACCTGCCCTGCGGTGCATACTGCCGGAAAATCGGGCAGAAACCGCGCCGCGGACGGACAAAACGCAGGCACGGCACGCATGCTGCGGACGGGGATTTCTGTGCCCCTCCGCCAGACCATGCATCCCGGCCCTTTTCCGCAAATCCGGCGGAAAGGGGCCTTTTTTCTGCCCACTTTCCCTCGATCTGACAGGAGGTTTCCCAACCCATGAAACAGGCGCTTTTGCTGGTCAGCTTCGGCACCGCGGCCCCCGGCGCGCAAAACAGCATCACGGCGGTGGAAAACGCCCTCATTGCCGCGGCCCCCGGCCGGGCGGTGTTCCGGGCCTACACCAGCCCCACCATCCGGCGCATCCTCGCCCGGCGGGGCGTGGAGATCCCCGACCTGACCACGGCGCTGGAGACTCTGGCCGCCGAAGGCTACGAGGATGTGGCCCTCCAGCCCACCCACGTCATCCCCGGCTTTGAGTACGACCGCATCCGGGCCGAGGCGGAGCGCTTTGCCCCAAAATTTACCCACCTGCGGCTGGGCACGCCCCTTCTCTATGATGTGGCGGACGTCACCGAGCTGGCGGAGCATGCGGCACAGTGCTGGCTGCCGGAGGAAGGCGCTCTGGTCCTGCTGGGCCACGGCACCGAGCACCGGGCCGATCTGATCTATCCGGCCCTGGCCGGGGCGCTGCGCTGCGCCGGGGCGGACAATGCTCTGGTGGGCACGGTGGAGGGCTGGCCCGGCTTTGACAGGGTGCTCTCCATGCTGCGCCGGGGCGGCTGGCAGAAGGTCTGCCTGCGCCCTCTGCTGCTGACTGCCGGGGAGCACGCCCGCAACGACATGGCAGGGGACCACCCCGACAGCTGGAAGAGCCGCCTAGAAGCCGCTGGTTTTACCGTGGATTGCTGCCTGGAGGGCATGGGCAGCGATGAGGCGGTGCAGCAAATGTACTGCCGCCACCTGCGGGCCATTCTGTGACGTTTTTCAGGAAAGGAGGGGCCAGCCCCGTGTTTGAACATTACATCCAGTCGGGCGGGCGGCAGCTGCGCTGCGGCTACACCACCGGAACCTGCGCGGCTCTGGCGGCCTGGGGGGTGGTTACTCTGCTGCTGACCGGGCGCGCCCCGGCTCAGGCATCCCTCCTTACTCCCAAGGGCCTGCAAGTTACCGTACCCCTGCTGGACTGCCGAACCGACGGCCGCACCGCCCAATGTTCCGTGGCCAAGGATGCCGGGGACGACGCCGACGTGACCGACGGCATGCCCATCACCGCCACGGTGGAAAGGACCGACACCCCCGGCATCTCCATCGACGGTGGGGAGGGGGTCGGCCGGGTAACACTGCCCGGCCTGGACCAACCTGTGGGGGCTGCCGCCATCAATTCGGTGCCCCGCAAAATGATCGCCGAGGCCGCCGGCCGCGCCGCCCGGGATGCCGGGTATGCCGGCGGGCTGAAAGTGGTCATCTCGGTGGCCGGGGGCGAGCAGGCCGCGGCAAAAACCTTTAACCCCCGGCTGGGCATTGTGGGGGGCATCTCCATTCTGGGGACCTCCGGCATTGTGGAGCCTATGAGCGAGCAGGCTCTTATTGACACCATCGCTCTGGAACTGCGCCAGGCCGCCGCAAAAGGGGCAAAACGGGTCATTCTGACCCCCGGCAACTACGGCATGGACTTTTTGCAGGTCCAGGGGATGGACCGGCTGGCCCCGGTGGTCAAGTGCTCCAACTACATCGGGGACGCCCTGGACGCCGCCAGAGCCGCAGGCTTTGGGGAAATTTTGCTGGTGGGCCACGCGGGCAAACTGGTCAAGCTGGCAGCGGGGGTCATGAACACTCATAGCCGGGTGGCCGATGCCCGGGCAGAGATCTTCTGCGCCCATGCGGCCCTCTGCGGCGGGGATGGAACCCTCTGCCGCGCCCTCATGGCAGCCCCCACCAGCGATGCCTGCCTGGACCTGCTGGACGCTGCAAATCTGCGGCAGCCGGTCATGGAGAGCATCCTTACAGCGATCGATACAAAACTCACCGCCCGCCTTTGTGCAGACTGCCGGGCCGGGGCGGTGCTGTTCACCAATCAACACGGACTTTTGGGTCAGACCCAACAGGCAAAGGAGATTTTGAAGGCATGGCAATAACTGGCGTTTTTTACGGCGTGGGCATCGGCCCCGGCGACCCCGAACTCATCACCGTCAAGGCGGTGCGCATCCTGCAGCGCTGCCCGGTCATCGCCGCGCCGCGCACCGCAAACGGCAATATGCTGGCGCTGGATATTGCCCGGCAGGCCGTGGACCTGGAGGGGAAAACCATTCTGCCACTGGACTTCACCATGGCCCCCGACCCCGTCGACCGGCAGGGCGCCCACCGCGCTGCCGCCCAGGCCATCGCCCGGGAACTGGCGGCAGGCCGGGATGTGGCCATGCTCAACCTGGGGGATGTGGCCCTGTTTTCCACCTTCGGCCACCTGAAAAAGCGACTGACCGCGAAAGGGTTTGACACCGTCATGGTGCCCGGGGTGCCCAGCTTCTGCGCCATCGCCGCCCGCCTGGGGGAGACCCTCACCGATGGCGACACCCCCCTCCATGTGCTCACCGCCGCCGATGCCGATCTGGACAATGCCCTGCGCCTGCCCGGCACGAAAGTTCTGATGAAGAGCGGCCGCACGGCAAAGGTCCGTCAGGCGCTGGAGGAGCAGGAACTTCTCGATCACGCGGCCCTGGTCACCAACTGCGGCCTGCCCGGAGAAGCCGTCTGCCCCGGCCTGGAGGGCGCTCCCGACCGGGCGGGATATTTCTCCACCATTGTGGTAAAGGAGTGAGGACCATGGTTCATTTTGTGGGCGCCGGACCCGGTGCGACCGATCTCATCACGGTGCGGGGCGCGGAACTGCTGCGCGCCGCCGACGTAGTCATCTACGCGGGCAGCCTGGTCAACCCGGCCCTGCTGGGGCTTTGCCGTCCCGGCGCGGCCCTTTACAACAGCGCCGAATTGACCCTGGAACAGGTGCTGGACATTACCCAAAAAGCCGACGCCGCCGGGCAACAGGTCGTTCGCCTGCACACCGGCGACCCCTGCCTGTACGGGGCCATCCGGGAGCAGATGGACGCTTTGCAAAAGCTGGGCATTTCCTTTGACCTGACCCCTGGGGTGTCCAGCTTCTGCGGGGCAGCGGCGGCCGCTCAGGCGGAGTACACCCTCCCCGGCGTCAGCCAGACGGTCATCATCACCCGTATGGCGGGGCGCACACCCGTCCCAGAGCGGGAGAACATTGCATCCCTGGCCGCCCACGGCGCCACTATGGTGATCTTTTTGTCGGCGGGGCTGCTGGACGGATTGCAGGCGGAACTTCTCAAGGGCGCCTATACCGAACAGACCCCCGCGGCTCTCGTCTACAAGGCCACCTGGCCGGAGGAAAAGGTCCTGCGCTGCCCCTTAGGCGAACTGGCGGAGACCGGCCGCCGCCATGGCATCAAAAACACGGCCCTGGTTCTGGTGGGAGATTTTCTGGCGGCGGGGTATGACCGCAGCCGCCTGTATGACCCGACTTTTACCACCGGCTTCCGGGAGGCATCCCGATGACCGCCCTGCGGTGCATCGCCTTCACCGAAAAAGGCTTTGCCCTGGCCCGGCGTCTGGCGGCCGCTCTGGACGGCACCGCCGTGCGCTGCGGCGGGGACATCACCCTGGCGGGCTGGACGGAGGAGGGCTTTGAACAGGCAAAGGCACTGGTCTTTGTGGGGGCGGCGGGCATCGCGGTGCGGGCCTGTGCGCCGTATCTGAAAGGCAAGGACAAAGACCCGGCGGTGGTGGCGGTGGACGAGTGCGCCCGCTTTGCCGTGCCGCTGGTGTCGGGGCATCTGGGCGGAGCCAACGACCTTGCCCGGCAGATCGCGGCCCTGTGCGGGGCCCAGGCGGTCATCACCACCGCCACCGATACCAACGGTGTTTTCGCGGTGGACAGCTGGGCGGTGCGGCAGGGATGTACCGTCAGCCCGGTAAAAGGCATCAAGGCGGTCAGTGCCAAACTGCTGGCGGGGGAACCCATCCGCCTGCGCAGCGACTGGCCCATCCCGGGCACGCCCCCGGCGGGGGTCCTGCCTGTGGAGGATGGCCCCTGTGATGTCCATCTCACCCTTGCCGCCCCGGCGGAGGGGGAGAATGGACCCTTGCGGGTCATCCCCAAAATTTTACTGGCGGGCATTGGCTGCCGCAAAGGCACTCCCATGGCGGACATTGAGGCCGCTGTGCTGGCAGCTTTGCAAAGGGCGGATGCCGACCCTCTGGCGGTGCGGGGCGTGACTTCCATCGACTGCAAGGGGCAGGAGCCCGGCCTGTTGGAACTCTGCCGGGTCCATGGGTGGGATTTTACCACCTTCTCCCCGGAGGTCCTGGCAGCCCAGCAGGGCAATTTTTCCGATTCCGAATTTGTGCGCAAAACCGTCGGCACCGGCAACGTCTGCGAGCGCAGCGCCGTGGCGGCGGGGGGCACACTGATCTTACAAAAACAGGCGGGAAAGGGCGTCACCGTGGCATTGGCCCGGCTGCCCTTCTCGCCGGACTGGCGGTGGCAATATGAGTAAACTGTTTGTGGTGGGCCTTGGCCCCGGGGAAGCCTCCCAGCTCACCGGCGCGGCCCGGGCGGCGCTGGAACAGGCCGACCTGCTGTGCGGCTATACTACCTATATCCAGCTGGCCCGGGCAGTCTGCCCGGACACCCCCACCCTCTCCACCCCCATGACGAAGGAAATCGAGCGCTGCCGCATGGCACTGGATGCGGCGTCCAAAGGGCAGACGGTGGCCATGGTGTGCAGCGGTGACGCGGGGGTCTACGGTATGGCGGGGCCTATTTTGCAGCTGGCCCCGGAATACCCCGGCGTGGACATCGAAGTCATCCCCGGCGTGACGGCAGCCCTCTCGGGGGCGGCGGTGTTGGGGGTGCCGCTGGCAAACGATTTCTGCGTCATCTCCCTGTCCGACCTGCTCACCCCCTGGCCGGTCATCGAGCGCCGCCTGGACGCGGCAGCCCGGGGGGACTTTTCCATCTGCCTGTATAACCCCGCTTCCCGGCGGCGCACCGGCCATCTGCGCCGGGCCTGCGACATTTTGCTCCAGACCCGCCGCCCGGATACCGTCTGCGGCTGGGTGAAAAACATCGGCCGGGAGGGCCAGCAAAGCCGGGTCCTCACCCTGGCCGAGCTGCGGGAGGAGACCCTGGACATGTTCACTACCGTCTTTATCGGGTCGGACGCAACGCAGGTAATCGACGGCCGCATGGTCACCCCCAGGGGATACGAGGCCAAACAATGAGACTGATGATTTTCGGCGGCACCACCGAGGGCCGTGTGCTGGCCCAGCGGCTGGCGGAGGCGGGGGCACAGGTCACCGTCAGCGTGGCCACCGATATGGGGGCGGAGGAATTGGCGGACATTCCCGGCCTTACCGTTCTCACCGGACGGCGGGATGCCGTGGCCATGCAGGCGCTTTTGCAGGATTTTGACCTCTGTATCGACGCCACTCACCCCTATGCGGCCGAGGCCAGTGCCAATATCCGTGCTGCCTGTACCGCCGCCGGGATACCCCTGCGGCGGGCCGCCCGCCCCGCTTCCACCGCCGCAGATGCCGCCTTCACGGCGGAAAATACGGCGGAAGCGGCGGATTTTCTGACTGGGCAGGAGGGCAATATCCTGCTCACCACCGGCGCCAAGGAACTGCCCGCTTTTGCCGCCCTGGACAAGACCCGCCTGTTTGCCCGGGTGCTGCCAACCCATGAGGGCATTTCTGCCTGCGAGGCCCTGGGCATCCCCCACCGCAACATCATCGCCATGCAGGGACCCTTCGGCACGGCCCTCAACTGCGCGATCATCGAACAGTACCGCATTGCCTGGCTGGTGACCAAGGACGGCGGCCGGGCGGGAGGCTTTGCCGAAAAGCTGGAGGCCGCCCGCCGTACCGGGACAAAAGTGGTGCTCATCCGTCGCCCTGCCGATGCGGGGGAGGACCCGGAACAGCTTTTGCAGGAGCTTCTGGCCGCTCTGGCCGACCAAAATCCTGAGAGGAGGACAACCCAATGACTGTGACCCTTGCGGGGATGGGCGGCGGCACCGCCGCCACCATGACGGAGGAACTGCGCCGGGCCATGGAGCGCGCCCAGCTGATTGTGGGAGCCCAGCGCCTGCTGGACGCTCTGCCTGCGGACCTTACCGCTGCCAGGGCCGCCGCCGTCGCGCCGGGGGAGATCCTCCGCCTGCTCAAGGCTTCGGACTGCAAGGAGGTCCTCGTTCTGTACAGCGGGGACAGTGGGTTTTACTCGGGGGCGCGGGGGTTGCTGGCTCTTTTGCAGGAGGAACACATCCCCGCCCGGGTATTGCCGGGGCTTTCCAGCGTGCAGCTGCTGGCCGCAAAACTGGGACGCCCCTGGCAGGACTGGAACCTCTGCTCCGCCCATGGGGTGGACTGCGACCCGGTGGCCGAGGTCTGCACCGCCGGAGGGCCTGTCTGCTTCCTCACCGGAGGGGCAGGAAACAACGCCGCCGACCTCTGCCGCCGCCTGGCCGATGCCGGTCTTGGAGAACTGCCCGTCACGGTGGGGGAGAACCTCTCCTACCCGGAAGAACGAATCACCACCGGCACCGCCGCCCAGCTGGCAGAGGAACCGTTTGCCTCCCTGGCCCTGCTGCTGACTGAGACGGTCAAACGCCCCCGCCGCACGCCGGGCATCCCGGATGAAAAGTTCATCCGGGATAAGACCCCCATGACCAAGCAGGAGGTGCGCTGTGCCGTGCTGTCCAAGCTGGCCCTGCGCCCCGGGGACGTTTGCTGGGACGTGGGCGCCGGAACGGGCAGCGTCTCGGTGGAGATGGCCCTTTTTGCCAGAAAAGTTTATGCCGTGGAGCGGGATGCCGACGCTTGTGAGCTGATCGAACAGAACCGGGCGGCCTTCGGGGCGTGGAACTTGACTTTGGTGCAGGGCTTTGCCCCCGAAGCGTTGAACGGCCTGCCCGCCCCCGACGCCGTCTTTGTGGGGGGCAGCGGGGGAGAGCTGGGGGCTATTCTGAAGGCCGCCGTAGCCGCCAACCCCAAGGTGCGGCTGTGCGTGTCCGCCATTGCGCTGGAGACGCTGGACGCCGCCCGCCATGCCTTTGAGGAGCTGGGCATCGACTGGGAAGTCACACAGATTTCAGTAGCCCGGTCCAGAGCCGCGGGCAAGCTCCATCTCATGATGGCCCAGAACCCGGTCTTTCTCATCTCGGGAGGCGGGGCATGAGGGCGCTGATGCTGGCCGCCATGCAGAGCGGCAGCGGCAAGACCGCCGTGACCTGTGCCCTGCTGGCGGCGGCACGGCGGCGGGGGCTGGAGGTCCACCCCTTCAAGACGGGCCCCGACTACATTGACCCCATGTTCCACACCCGGGCGGCGGGACGGCCCAGCCGCAACCTCGACCTGTTCTTGCAGGGGGAGGCGGGCGTCCGCCGCACATTGGCCACTGCGGGGGCCACCGCCGGGGATGGCCTTGCCCTCATCGAGGGGGCCATGGGCTACTACGACGGTATGGCGGGCGGCACCGACGCCGGGGCCTGGGCGGTGGCGGATGCTCTGGGCATCCCCGCCGTTCTGGTGCTGCGCCCGGCGGGTCAGGGAGTGACCCTGGCGGCCCAGCTGTACGGTATGCTGCACTTCCGCAGCCCCAGCCACATTGCCGGGGTGCTGTTCAGCGGCTGCAAGGCGTCCCTGGCCGACTATCTGGCCCCCATCGTGACAAGGGAGACAGGGCTGCCGGTGCTGGGCACCCTGCCCCCCTGCGACGCCGCAAAATTCGACAGCCGTCACCTGGGCCTGCAGATCCCCGGGGAGATTGACGGCCTGGACGCCCGCTTTGCCGCCCTGGCCGAGATCTTGGAGCAAAATGCCGACCTGGACAAACTGTTGGCCCTGGCCGCCGACCTGCCAGTTGAGCAGTCCGGCCAAACGGGGACCCCGAAGCCTACCTGCCGCATTGCCGTGGCCCGGGACGAAGCCTTCTGCTTCACCTACGCCGACAACCTGGACGCCCTGCAAAGGGCGGGGGCGGAACTCTGCTTTTTCAGCCCGCTGCACGACGGGGCACTGCCCAAAGACTGCGACGCCCTCTATCTCTGCGGCGGCTACCCGGAACTCCACACCGGGGCGCTGGCCCGAAACGCCTCCATGCGGCAAGCCGTGCGGCAGGCGGTGACTTCCGGCATGCCTACCGTGGCCGAGTGCGGAGGTTTTCTCTACCTGGGTCAGGCGCTGGATGATTCCGACGGCAACAGCTTCCCCATGGCGGGAGCGCTGCCGGGGGAGGGCTACCGCACCGACCGGCTGCGGCGGTTCGGCTACCTGACCCTGACGGCGGACGCGGACAGCCTGCTTTTCCGCAAGGATGACACGCTGCCCGCCCACGAGTTCCACTACTGGGAGGCCCGGCAGCCCGGCGGAGGCCTGACCGCCCGCAAACCCGGCCGGGACAAAAGCTGGCAGTGCTGTTTCGCAGGCCCGACCCTCTACGCCGGGTTCCCGCACCTGCATTTCGGGGGCAGCCTGCCCCTGGCAGAACGCTTTGTGGCGGCGGCTGCCGCCTACCGCCAAAGAAAGGCTGAATAATCATGAAATTTCCTTCGATCTCCTCCCTAGTAAAAGCCATCCCCGCCCCGGACGAAACCGCCCGGGCGGCGGCCCTGGCCCACTGGGACGCCCTGGCAAAGCCGCTGGGGAGCCTGGGCGCATTGGAGGAGGACATCGCCCGCATCGCCGCCGTCACCGGTAACGCCGACGTCCGCCTGCAAAGCCGCACCCTGCTGGTGCTCTGTGCCGACAACGGCGTGGTGGCTCAGGGAGTTACCCAGACAGACAGCAGCGTCACCGCCGTGGTGGCAAAGGCCCTGGCGGAAGGCAACAGCACCGTCTGCCACATGGCCCGACAGGCAAATTGCCGGGTAGTGCCGGTGGATATGGGCATGCTGCCCCACACACCCATCCCCGGCCTTGTAGACTGCTGTGTCCGCCCGGGGACCGACGACATTACCCAAGGTCCCGCCATGACCCGCGCCCAGTGTGAGCAGGCGGTACTGGCCGGGGCCAGCCTGGCCGCCCGGGCGGCGGAGCAGAAAACGGATATTCTCGCTACCGGGGAGATGGGCATCGGCAACACCACCACCTCGGCAGCGGTGGCCTGCGCCCTGCTGGGCCTTGCCCCCGAGGAGGCCGTGGGCCGTGGGGCAGGCCTTTCCGACGCAGGCCTTGCCCGCAAGCGGACGACTGTGAAAGAAGCACTGGCCCTCAATCAGCCCGACCCTGCCGACCCCCTGGATGTCCTTGCCAAGGTGGGCGGGCTGGACATTGCCGGGCTGTGCGGCGTATTCCTCGGGGCGGCGGCCTGCCGGGTGCCGGTGCTTATCGACGGCGTCATCAGCGCGGTGGCGGCCCTGTGCGCGGCAGGACTCTGCCCCAATGCCCGCCAGGCTATGCTGGCCAGCCATGTCTCGGCGGAACCCTGCGGCCGGCGGCTGCTGGAAGCCCTGGAACTCCATCCCCTCATCTGCGCCGGCATGCGCCTGGGGGAGGGCAGCGGCGCAGTGGCGGCCCTGCCGCTTCTGGACCTGGCGTTGGCTGTTTACCACGGCGGGCGGACCTTCGGCGCTCTGGGCATGGAGGCCTACACGCCCCAGGAGGATAAGCCATGATGACGCTGGTGATCGGCGGCGCGGCCTCGGGCAAGAGCGAATTTGCGGAGGGGCTGTCCCTGCGGTTTTCCGGCCCTCGGGTCTATATCGCCACCATGCAGCCCTTCGGGGAGGAGGCCCTGGCCCGCATCCAAAAGCACCGGGACCGCCGCGCCCGTATGGGCTTTGACACTCTGGAATGCTACACCGGCCTTGCCGCCGCCTGCGACACCCTGCCGGAGGGCGCGTCGGTATTGCTGGAATGCCTGGGCAATCTGGTGGCCAACGAGCGGTACAGCCCCGACGGCGGCGGGGAGGGCGCCGCCCTGGCCGGGGTGCTGCGCCTGGCTGACCGCTGCCGGGACCTGGTGGTGGTGACCAACGAGGTCTTTTCCGGCGGGTCGGACTACGAGGGGGACACTCTCGGCTATCTGCGGGAACTGGCTGCCGCCAACCGCGCCCTGGCCGCCCGGGCCGACCAGGTGGTGGAACTGACGGCGGGCCTGCCTAACTGGCTCAAGAGCGGGCCGACGGACTGAGCGCTGTCCCCATACGGCAAGGAGAAAAAATGATGCAAAATACTTCAGCGGTGAGCGGGAAACTGACCGTCCGGTTTTACGACCGAGTGGAGGATGCCCGTCTCAAATTTGCAGTGATCATTTCCAAGTCGGAAGGGAAATGGGTGTTCTGCAAGCATAAGGAGCGGGATACCTTTGAAATCCCCGGCGGACACCGGGAACCCGGGGAGACCATCGAGGCCGCTGCCCGGCGGGAATTGCAGGAGGAAACCGGCGCGCTGGAGTTTTCCATTGCCCCGGTGTGCGTCTATTCGGTCACGGGCAAAAACCGGGTCAACGCCACCGGCGAGGAGACCTGGGGTATGCTGTACGCGGCGGAGATCACTGCCTTCGCAGGCGAGCTGCACAGCGAGATGGAGAAGGTCGTCCTTTCGGACAAGCTGCCGGACGCCTGGACCTATCCCCTGATCCAGCCGCTGCTCATTTCAGAGTATGAGCGCCGGTGCCCCACATTTGGCGCCAAATAAAATCCAACAACAGCGGGAGCGCTGCCTGTACAAAGCAGCTTCCCCGCAAAAAGGAGTAACCACGTTGAAGCAGGCTCTGCGCGCGGTGGCTGCCGCGTTTTCCATGTTTTCGGCCATCCCCATGCCCCAGGTGGACTGGGACAAGGGCGGGCTCAAATATATGCTGTGGGCCTTCCCCCTCATTGGGGCGGTCATGGGCGGGCTGTGCACCCTGTGGGCGCTGGCGGCGGATGCTCTGGCTCTGCCCTCGGTGCTGCGGGGGGCGGGCTTCTGCCTGATTCCCCTGGTAGTGACAGGCGGGGTACATCTGGACGGCTTTGCTGACACCTGCGACGCCCTGGCGAGCTATGCCCCGCCGGAAAAGCGCCGCCAGATTTTGAAAGATCCTCATATGGGCGCCTTTGCGGCCATCCGGCTGTGCGGATGGTTTGTGGCGGACTTTGCCCTGTGGGCGGCCCTGCCGGAGTTTCCCGCTGCCGCCGTGACGCTGGGGTTCTGCCTGTCCCGGGCACTGTCCGGGCTGGCGGTGGCCCGCTGGTCGCTGGCCAGCGATACGGGGCTGGTCCACACCTTTGCCGAGGCCAGCGACCGCACCGCCACCGGGCGGTTTCTGGCCGCTGTTGCCCTGCTGCTCACGGCGGGGCTGGCAGCCTGCGGCGTGCAGGGCGTGGCCATGGCCGTGGCCGCCTACGGGGTATGGCTCTATTACCGGCGGATGGCCCGGGTGCAGTTCGGAGGCATCTCGGGGGATTTGGCCGGATGGTTTGTGCAGACCTGCGAGGTCTGGATGCTGGGGGCCTTGTGCGCGGTGCAGTATTTTGCCGCCGCATGGCATTGACAGGGAGGAAAAAGTGGCTATGATGTTTGTGACGGGTCCGCTGTTTGCAGGCAAGCGGGACTATGTCTGCCGCGCCATGGGCTGGACACAGGAACAACTGGCCGCCCGGGCGGTGTGGGATGTGCAGTATCTTGCCGCCGACGCACCGGATGCCGGGGCGCTGGCCGAGCTGGCCGACCGCCTGGCCGGGTACGAGGTGGTCATCGCCACCGAGGTGGGCGGCGGGGTCGTGCCCGTGGACGCCCATGAGCGCGCCGCCCGGGAAGCTGCCGGACGCCTTGCCTGCCTGCTGGCCCAGCGGGCCGAGACTGTTGTAAGGGTGGTCTGCGGTTTGCCCCAGACCCTGAAAGGAGATTCATCATGCTGGTCTATCTGATCCGTCATGGACAAACCGTATACAATGCTGAAAAACGTTACCAGGGCACCCGGGACATCCCCCTGTCCGACGCCGGCCGCGCCGGGCTGCACAAGGCCGATTTCATCCCCGACGCCCTTTATGTCTCGCCTTTGACCCGGGCCCGCCAGACGGCGGAGATCTTGTTCCCCGGCGTTGCCCAGATCCCGGTGCAGGACCTGCGGGAAATGTGCTTCGGCAGCTTTGAGGGCCGCAACTACATTGAGATGGAGCACGACCCCGAATACCTGGCCTGGGTGGCATCCAACAGCGAGACCGCCTGCCCCGACGGCGAGCGCAAGGCGGAGTTCTGTGAGCGCACCTGCAAGGCCTTTGCCGGGGTCGTGGATGAAGCCCTGGCCAAAGGGGTACAGCGCCTTGCCATCGTGGCCCACGGCGGCACCCAGATGGCCTCCCTGGAACGGTTTGCCCGTCCGGCCCGGGGCTACTACGACTGGTGTGCGGGCAATGGCGGCGGCTTTGTGCTGGACGCCTCCCGCTGGAACACCGACCGGGTGCTGGACCTGGTGGGAACGGTGGATTACGGCAGCACTCCCGCCAAGGAGGCAAAGTGACGGTGGTATATGCCGCGCTCTGCGGTTTTGTCATCGACCTTTTGCTGGGAGACCCGGCCTGGATGCCCCATCCGGTGGTGTTCATGGGCCGGTGCATCTCGGCACTGGAAAAATTGCTGCGCCGTATCTTCCCCAAAACACCAAAAGGAGAGCTGGCCGGCGGTGTCATTCTGGCGGCAGTGCTGCCCCTGGGAACATTGGCTTTTACCGGGCTCTGCGTGTGGGGGCTGGGCCTTGTCCACCCGGTTCTCGGCTTTGCCTTGCAGGTGCTCTGGTGCTGGCAGGCATTGGCCGCCAAGGGACTGCGTCAGGAGAGCGAGAACGTCCGCCGCGCCCTGGACACCGGTACTCTGGACGACGCCCGCAAGGCGGTCAGCCGCATTGTGGGGCGGGACACCGCCGCCCTCAGCCGGGAGGGCGTCATCCGCGCCGCGGTGGAAACGGTGGCGGAAAATTTCTCCGATGGCGTGGTGGCGCCCATGTTCTGGATGCTTATCGGCGGGGCGCCCCTGGCCCTGGCCTACAAGGCGGTCAACACCATGGACAGCATGGTGGGCTACAAAAACGACCGCTATCTCTACTTCGGCCGGGCGGCGGCAAAGCTGGACGATGCTGCCAACTGGCTGCCTTCCCGGCTGGCGGCGCTTCTGCTGGTGGCGGCAGCGCCCCTCACCGGCCAGAACGCCAAGCGCGCCTTTGCCATCTGGCGGCGGGACCACCGCAAACACGCCAGCCCCAACTCCGCCCAGACCGAATCCGCCATGGCGGGGGCCCTAGGCGTGCAGCTGGCGGGGCCTGCCAGCTACTTTGGCAAGGTCCACCAAAAACCCTGGATCGGGGACGATACCCGGCCCATCGAGCCCCAGGACATCACCCGGGCGGGGCGGATGCTCTATGCGGGCAGCGGCCTGGCCCTGCTGCTTTTCTGCGGGGTGCGGCTGGGCATCCTGGCCCTGATCCTGTAATGCCGTAAGAAAATCACACACCGAAAGGAGACCGCCATGCAGCTGACCCACGGAGGAGACTGGGAGGGCTTTCGCCGGGAATACGGCGGGATGCCGCTGGATTTTTCGGCCAACGTCAGTCCCCTGGGCATGCCGGAGGCCGTGCGCCAGGCCGCCGCAGATGCCATGGCCGACGCCTGGCGCTATCCCGATTCCCTCTGCCGGGAGCTGCGGGACGCACTGGCCGCCTATCATCAGGTGGATGCCGGGCAGATCGTCTGCGGGGCGGGGGCGGCGGACCTGATATTCCGCCTGGTGCTGGCCCGCCGGCCCCGGCGGGCCCTCGTCACCGCCCCCACCTTTGCCGAGTATGAGCAGGCCCTGGCCCTGGCGGGCTGTGAGGTGGAGCACCTGTCCCTGCGGGAACAAACCGGCTTTGTGCCGGGGCAGGACCTGCTGGACGCCGTGCACCCCGGTATCGACATGGTCTTTCTGTGTGAGCCCAACAACCCCACCGGCCGCACCTCCCCCAGGGCCATTTTGCAGCAGGTGCTGGCCCGCTGTGCCGGGTGCGGGGCGCTGCTGGTGGTGGACGAGTGCTTCAACGAATTCCTGCCCGACCCGGCGGGGCATACTCTCCTGGGAGAGCTGTCCGGGCCATACGGTAAAAATCTGGCTGTGCTGCGGGCCTTCACCAAGAGCTTTGCCATGGCCGGACTGCGTCTGGGCTATGTGCTGTGCGGGGACGCGGGGCTGGCGGAGCGCCTTTACCACTGCGGCCCGCCCTGGGCCGTGTCCGGGCCTGCCCAGGCGGCGGGCGTGGCGGCTTTGCAGGCCGCCCCCGACTGCCTGCCAAAACTGCGGGCGGTCATCGGGGCGGAGCGCCCCAGGCTGGCCGCGGCCCTGGAAGCAATGGGCTGCAGGGTCATCCCCGGGGAGGCAAACTATCTGCTCTTTTATCACGCCCTGCCCGACGGCAGCCCCGACGCTACCCTGGCCGCACGATTGCGGACAAAAGGCGTTTTGCTGCGGGACTGCTCCAACTATTTAGGGCTCGGTCCCGGCTGGTACCGCACGGCGGTGCGCGGGGCGGAGGAAAATAAGGAAATGCTCAGACGACTGAGGGAGGTTCTGTGATGGCAAAGTGCATCATGGTGCAGGGCACCATGTCCGGGGCGGGCAAAAGCCTGCTGGTGACGGGGCTTTGCCGGGCCTTTCTCCGCCGGGGGCTGCGGGTGGCGCCCTTCAAGAGCCAGAACATGGCCCTCAACAGCTATATCACCAGGGACGGGCTTGAGATCGGCCGTGCCCAGGCTGCCCAGGCTGAGGCCGCCGGGGTGGAGCCGGATGTACGCATGAACCCCATCCTCCTCAAACCCAGCAGTGACACCGGCAGCCAGCTTATCGTCAACGGAGAGGTCCGGGGCGACTACCGGGCCGCCGACTATTTCAAGCTGAAAAAGTCGCTGGTGCCGGACATTCTCGCCGCCTACCAAAGCCTTGCCGCCGAGAACGACGTCATCGTCATTGAGGGTGCAGGAAGCCCGGCGGAGATCAACCTGCGGGAGGGCGACATTGTCAACATGGGCCTGGCGGAACTGGTGGATGCTCCGGTGCTGCTGGCCGGGGACATTGACCGGGGCGGGGTGTTTGCCCAGCTCTACGGCACGGTAGCCCTGCTGGCTCCCGAGGAAAAAGCCCGGCTCATCGGCACCGTCATCAACAAATTCCGGGGGGATTTGTCCCTTTTGCAGCCGGGGCTGACCCAGCTGGAGGCCCTCACCGGCCTGCCGGTGCTGGGGGTAGTGCCCTGGCTGGATGTGGATATTGATGACGAGGACAGCCTGTCCCAGCGCCTTGCCCGGCGGGAGGGCGGCCGCCCTGTGGACATTGCGGTCATCCGCCTGCCCCGCATCTCCAACTTTACCGACTTCTCCCCCCTGGAGGAACACCCTGCCCTGGGGGTTCGGTATGTGGGGGCGGTGAAAGAACTGGGCCGCCCAGATCTCGTCATTCTGCCCGGAACCAAGAGCACCATGGCCGATCTGGCCTGGATGCGGCAAAACGGGCTGGAAGCCGCCGTCCGCAGGCTGGCGGCCTCCGGCGTGCCGGTGCTGGGGGTCTGCGGCGGCTATCAGATGCTGGGCCAGACCCTGGACGACCCCGACGGTGTGGAAGGCGGCGGCAGCATGGCGGGCATGGGCCTTTTGCCATGTGCCACCGTCTTTGCGGGCAGCAAGACCCGCACCCGGGTCACCGCCGCCGTGGAGGCAGGCCCCTTTGCCGGTGCCAAACTGGACGGCTACGAGATCCACATGGGCCGCACCCGGCCTCTGACCGACGATGCCGCCCCCTTTGCCCGCCTGTCCGACGGCAGGGCGGAAGGCACGATGTCCGGGCAGGTGTTCGGCACTTACCTGCACGGGCTGTTTGATACGGGGGAACTCACCGCCGCCCTGGCCCGCTGGCTTCTCAGCCGCAAGGGCCTGGACCCGGCGGCTGTGGGAAAACCCATCGACCGGAACACCTACCGCCAGCAGCAGTATGACCGGCTGGCGGAGGCGCTGGAACAACATCTGGACCTGACCGCCATCTGGCGGGCAATGGAGGAACGCTGCCATGGATAAAGGACTCATCCATCTCTACACCGGGGAGGGCAAGGGCAAGACCACGGCCGCCATGGGCCTGGCTTTGCGCGCCCTGGGAAGCGGTCTGCGGGTGACGGTGGTGCAGTTTCTGAAAGATGGCCGCAGCGGGGAACTGGACCCCCTGCGCCGGTTGGGAGCGACGGTCTACACCGGCCGCCCGGGGACGAAATTCGTCTTTCAGATGAACGAGGCGGAAAAGGCCGAGGTCCGCGCCCTGCAAAACGCCCAGCTGGCCGAGGCGCTGGAAACGGACTGTGACCTGCTGGTGCTGGATGAAGCCTGCGCCGCCCTGCGGCTGGGCATGGTGGAGGAGAACCTTCTCCGCCGGGCGGTGCTGGACCGTCCCGAGGGCCGGGAAGTGGTCCTGACCGGCCGGGACCCGGCCCCCTGGCTGATGGAAGCAGCCGACTATATCACCGAGATGCGTTGTGAGCGTCACCCCTACCAGAAGGGCATCCCGGCCAGAAAGGGCGTGGAATACTGATGGTACAGCACAAAACCCCCGGTGACATCGAGCGCACCAGCATGGGCATTATTCTGGAAGAACTGGCTGAACAGGGCCTGACCCCGCCCCCGGAGCACCAGGCCGTCGTCTGCCGGGTGGTGCACGCCACGGCGGATTTCGACTATGCCCGCAATCTGGTCTTTACCCCCGACGCGGTGCAAAAGGGCATCGACGCCCTGCTGGCGGGAGCGCCCGTCATCACCGACACCAACATGGCAAAGGCGGGGGTCAGCCGCCCCTGCCTGCAAAAGCTGGGGGGAGAAGCCCTCTGCTTTATGGCGGACGCGGAAGTCGCCGCGACGGCCCGGGAAAAGGGCACTACCCGGGCTGTGGCGGCGGTGGACAAGGCTGCGGCGCAGTATCCCGGCGCGGTACTGGCCTTTGGCAACGCTCCCACGGGATTGCTGCGTCTGGCGGACTGGATCGAGCAGGGCTACCGGCCCGCCCTTGTCATTGGCGCGCCGGTGGGCTTTGTCAACGTGGTGGAAAGCAAGGAGCACGCCCTGGAAGTCTGCCGCAAGGCAGGCGTCCCCGCCATTCTGGCCATGGGCCGGAAAGGCGGCAGCGGTGTGGCGGCGGCCATCTGCAACGCATTGCTCTACACCGCCTGCGGCACCCTGGACCCCGCCGCCCGGGGTTGGAACTGAATCAAAAACAACTACAAAAATACCCCGGAACGGGCCGTAACCGGCAAACCGTTCCGGGGTGTTGTTTTGCTCAGAAAAGGTTTCAGCGCAGGGGCGGGGGCAGGTGCCGGGCGCGGCGGTAAAGGACGATGCTCACCACCGAGACAACGGCTTCCGTGACGGGGAAAGCGCACCAGACGCCGGTCAGCCCAAAGGCCGCCGCCAGGGCAAAGGCCATGGGCAAAATCACCGCAAAGCCCCGCAGAAGGGCAATGACCTGGCCGGGGACCGGCTGCTCGATGGAGGCAAAATATACCGACAAAATGATGTTGACCCCCGCAAAGGGACAGCCGATAAAATACAGCCGAAGGCCCGCCTCGGCGATCTCTTGCAGCTGGGCGTTGCCCTCGCTGTTGAATAGGGTAGTCACCGGCCCCGCCCAGAGGAAGGTGACGACGTAGACCGCCGCCGCAATGACAATGGCGGACACCAGGGCATAGCGCAGGATGGCGGTCAGTTCCCGGTGCTGGCCGGAACCGTAGCGGCGGCTGAGCAAGGGCTGGATGCCCTGGGAGATGCCGGTGAAGATGGCGATGACCACCAGGGACAGGTTGGCAATGACGCCGTAAGCCGCCACCCCCACACTGCCGCAGATGGAGAGCAGAATGGCGTTGAAGGCGATCATGACCACACCGGAGGAAAGCTCCGTGATGAGGGAAGGCACTCCCGCCGAGCAGATGCCCCCCAGCAGCCGGGCTTTGGGCAGAACCCGCCGCAGATGAAAGCGGCAGTGCCCCTGGATGCGGTGGGCGGACAAGATCATCATGCTGACGATGGGGGCCACGCCGGTGGCCAGCGCCGCACCGAAGATGCCCAGCCCAAAGGGGAAGATGAACACATAGTCCAGCACCACATTGGACAGGCTGCCCAGCACCATGGCGGCCATGGCCAGCTGGGGTGCGCCGTCGTTGCGGACAAAGCAGAGAAACAGGTTGTTGAACAAGAACATGGGGGCGAACAGCAAAATGACCTGCAGGTAGGTGGCGGTCATTTCAAACACGGCGCCGTCGGCACCCAGCAGGCGGGCCAGGGTGCCGGGCAGCAGCAGGCCCGCCAGAAAAAAGACCACCGCAAACCCTGCGGCCAGCAATACCGATGCGGAGAATGCCCGGTTGGCTTCCTCCGGTTCTCCCTGGTTCTGGCGGATGGAGTACTTGGTGCCGCCGCCCATGCCCACCATCAGGCCGCTGCCGTGGATAAAGCTGTACACCGGGATGGCCAGATTGAGGGCCGCCAGACCGTCGGCGCCCATCCCCAGGGAGATAAAGTAGGTATCCGCCAGGATATAGCAGGACAGGCCGATCATACCCAGCACATTGAGGGATGCGTAGCGTGCGAACTCCCGAAAACAGGACGGTTGTTTCACAGGCTGAACCTCCTTTGCATTTTTGAAAATCCGCAGACCGCCGCACAAAAAAACGCCTCATCCCTCTCTCTTCTAAAGGCCTACGAGAGAGGGAAAAGGCGTTTGCCCGGCGGCAATTGATTCAATGCCACGATTGTACCAGCCCGGAAAAGTCCTGTCAAGCCCGGGCCGTCGAAAAGCTGTTACAGAGAATACAATTCGGAATATTTTTTAGTCAAATACTCTGTGTAATATTTCGGGTCGAAGGCACCGCCGCACAGGCTTTCGGTCAGCCAGGCGGGTTCCTTCATGCAGCCGTAGCGCCACAGGCGGTTGGTCAGGGCGGTTTTGAGCGGGGTCAGGTCGCCCTCCGCCAGCATGGCGTCGAAGTCGATCTCGGCGGAAAGGCTGGCCATGGCCTGGGCCGCGTAAGCGCTGCCCAGCGCGTAGCTGGGGAAGTAGCCGAACTCGCCCCAGGACCAGTGGATGTCCTGCAATACGCCGTGGGCGTCGTCGGGAACGTCCACGCCCAGGTATTCCTTGTACTTGGCGTTCCAGGCGGCGGGCAGCTCGGACACTGCCAATTCACCGTGGAACAGAGCCTTTTCCAGCTCATAGCGGACCAGGACGTGCAGGCCGTAGGTCAGCTCGTCGGCCTCGGTGCGGATGAGGCTGGGCTCCACACGGCAGGCCGCACGGTAGAAGTCCTCCTCGCTGACGCCGGACAGCTGGGCGGGAAACAGGGTGCGCAGGGTGGGCCACAAAAGATGCACAAATCCACGGCTGCGGCCGATCATGTTCTCAAACAGGCGGCTCTGGCTCTCGTGCAGGCCCATGGTGGAGCCGCCCGCCAGCACCGTGTAGTTCAGGGCCGGGTCGATGTTCAGCTCATACAGGGCATGTCCGCCCTCGTGGGCCACCGAGTACAGGCTGGACAGCACGTCCCGGGGCATATAGTGGGTGGTGATGCGCACATCCTTGCTGTTGAAGCCGTTGGTAAAGGGATGCTCGCTTTCCGCCAGGGCGCAGTGGGCGGGGTCCAGACCCCACAGAGACATGACCTTGTAGGCCAGGGCGCGCTGGCCGTCCACCGGCCAGTCCTGATCCAGAAAATCCGTGCGGATGGGCGTGCCGTGGTCGGCAATGGCCTTGAGCAGCGGCACGATGGCGGCACGCAGCTGGGCAAAGAAAGCGTCGCAGCGCTCAATGGTCAGGCCGCGCTCAAACTGGTCCAGCAGCACCTCGTAGGGGTCGCGGTCAGGCGCGATCTGGGATGCCTGACGGCGGCGGGCTGCCACCAGACGCTCCAGATAGGGGGCAAAGAGAGAAAAGTCATTGCTGCGCTTGGCCTTGCCCCACACCGACACCGATTCCTGGGTCAGGCGGGTAAAGGCGGCAAATTCATCGGCGGGGATGGGACGGATGCGGGCCAGGTTGATGCGCAGTTCCCGCACCTCGGCCTGCTCCTGCTCGGTGTCGGCCTCGGCGGCAGCGGCGTCCAGCAAAGCATCGGTGGAGGGCTGCACCAGCGTGTCAAACTGGGCGCGGCTCAAAACCTCGGCGGCTTCGGCCCGGCCCTCGGCGCTTTCGGCGGGGGCGGCGGTGGCCTCGTCATAGGTGATGAGACCCAGGGCATAATTATAGGCGTAGAGATTGCGCTCCAAAGTGCGCAGCTCGGCAATATGTTCTTTCATGATCGTTCTCCTGTATGGCCGGTAAAACCGGCATCGGGCGGCGCAATGCCGCGGAAAATAGCGAATGACAACAGTATACCACGTTGCCTTTTTCAGAGCAATGCGGTATGATAGAAAACAAGAAAGAGAAGCCGTCTGCCGGGAAACGGAGTAAGCATAAGGAAGCGTCCTGATGCGGGCTCTGCTAAAAAATCCCGGCAATTTTCGGGGAGGAGGAGCCCAATGGCACAGCCCCTTGTCAGCGTGATCGTGCCGATCTATAACGCCAAAAATCATATTGCGCGCTGCGTCGAGAGCATCCGCAAGCAGAGCTATCCCAACCTGGAGATCCTGTTGGTGAACGACGGCTCCAAGGACGTCAGCCTGCAGGTGTGCGAGATGTACGCCAAGGTGGACCCGCGGATCCTGCTGGTGGACAAACCCAACAGCGGCGTGGCGGCCACCCGCAACCTGGGGCTGCGCCTGGCATCGGGCAAGTACCTGCAGTTTGTGGATGCCGACGATACCCTGCAGCCCGACGCCACCCGCCTGATGGTGGAAAAGGCGGAGGAACACCAGGCCGACCTGGTCATTGCCCACTACAACCGGGTCACGCCCCCGCCGGAAAAGCCCAACCTGCCCAAGGCCATGCGGGACACCGCCTTTGCGGAAAAGTTTGACGAGACCTTTGAGCGGCTGATGCCCTCCGACGACCGGGTCAAGACCTTCGGTTTTCTGCATGAGGGCTTTATGACCAAGGCGGAGTTTGCCAAGGGCCTGATGCAGGAACCGGCGTCCTTTTACTACGGCGTCATGTGGAACAAGCTCTACCGGGCGGACATTGTGCGGGAGCATGAGGACGTGGTTTGCAGCGAGGAACTGAACTGGAGCGAGGACCTTTACTTCAACCTCAGCTTCATCCGCTATGCGGAGCGGTTCTATGCGCTGGCGGTGCCGGTGTACAACTACCTGCAAAACAAGGAGAGCATCTGCCACACGGCCCTCAACCCCATCAACGTGGTGACCACCCGGGCGTCGCTGTTCAAGTATTACAAGGAACTGTACGAGTCCATGGGCCTGTATGAACAGTACAAGCCCCAGATCTACAAATATCTCGTATCCATTGCGGAAAGCTGACCGCATACCGCAAAAAAGCCCGCCCCGGCAGCCTGGAAACAGGATCTGCCGGGGCGGGTTTTGTTGTGATTTTGGGGCGACCGGTCAGCGGGCGATGGGCGCGGTCTTGGCGGCCAGCCAGCTGCGTTCCTCGTCGGTCAGGCGGGGGGACAGCACGTCGTAGACGGTCTTGTGATAGGCGTTGATCCAGTCGATCTCGCTGCGGGTCAGCTCATCCACCACGACGGGGGACAGATCGATGGGCACAAAGGTCATGGGCTCAAAGCCCAGCCAGTGACCGTACTGGTTTTCGCCCTTGTCCACGCAGACCAGCTCGTTCTCAATGCGGATGCCCACCTCGTCGGTCTCGTAGACGCCGGGCTCGTCGGTGATGGTCATGCCGGGGCGGAACACCACGGGGTTATTGGGACGCAGGCTCTGGGGGCCTTCGTGCACGCTGGACATAAAGCCCACGCTGTGGCCGGTGCCGCAGCGGTAGTTGATCTTGTGCTTCCACAGGGGACCGCGGGCAAAGCTGTCCAGGGCAAAGCCGGTGCAGTAGTCCAGCCAGATCGCCTGGGCCACACCGATGTGGCTCTGCAGCGTCCAGGTGTAGTACAGGCGCTCGTTTTCGGTCAGGGGGCCCATGGGATAGGTGCGGGTGATATCGGTGGTGCCGCAGTCATACTGACCGCCGCAGTCCACCAGCAAAAAGCCCTTGGGCTCAATGGCGCTGTCGGCGCCGGGTTTGGCCTGATAGTGCATCATGGCCGCGTTGGGGCCGTAGGCGGCAATGGTCTCAAAACTCTCCTCGTCAAAGCCGGGCTGCTCGGCACGGCGGCGGTGGAGCATGGTGTCGATGTCGCACTCCCGCAGGGATTTCCCCTCCGCCAGGGCTTTTTCCAGGTCCATCTCAAAGCGGACCATGGCAACGCCGTCACGGACATGGCTCTCCCGCAGGTTGGCCAGCTCAACCTCGTTCTTGACACCCTTGAGGGCGGTGATGGGATCAACGCCGGGCAGGACGGTGAGGGCGGGGTTAGCGGTCAGTGCGGCATACAGGTCGTAGTTGGTGGCTTCCGGCGCGATGAGCACCGTCTCCTTGCCGGTCAGGCCGCGGACAAAGTCCAGAAGTGCGTCATAGGGGCGGATCTCCACACCCTCGGCGGCCAGAACGGCCTCGTCATCGGCGCACAGGCGGCCGGGGGCCAAAAACAGGATGCAGTGCTCCATGGTCACAAAGGCGTAGGCGATGGCCAGGGGCGTGCAGGGCAGGTCATGGGCCCGCAGATTGAGCAGCCAGCCCACGCAGTCCAGCTGGGTCACCGCCAGAGCGGTGGCGCCGGCTTTCTGCAGCTGGGCGCGCACGGCGTTGAGCTTTTCGGCAGGGGTGGCGCCGGTCTGCTCCCGGCTGAGCAAAAAGCAGGGAGTGTCCGGCAGGGCGGGGCGGTCATCGGCCCACAGCGGGCTGACCACGTCGGTGCTCTTGAGGGTGGCACCGCAGGCAGCCAGGGCGTCGCGGTACTGCTCAAACACCTTGGTGGGCATGCAGGAGCCGTCGGTCAGGTAGGTCTGGCCCTCCCCGGCGTTGGCTTTCAGGTAGGCTTCCACCGTGGGGACGCCCGCTGCCCCGGCGTGCATGGACTGGATCTCGGTGCCGGCCAGCTGTTTGTCGGCCTGGACGTAAAAACGGCCGTCCACCCACAGGGCGCTGCCGCTGCCGGCGACCACCAGGGTGGCGTTCTCACCGGTAAAGCCGGAGAAGTGGGTCAGGCTGCAATAATGGGCGGGCAGATACTCCCCGGAATGGGGATCGCTGGTCATGAGGATGACGCCGTCGGCGCCCGCGGCCTTTGCGGCGGCGCGCAGTGCGGCGATCTTTTCGTTGGTCGTCAAGGGAAACCCTTCCTTTCTGAAAAACGGGCCGGGGCGGCTCACAGGTCCGCCGGATGGCCCGCAGTGATTTTTCTGTCTGTATTGTAGCACGTTTTGCCAAAACGTCAAATGGCGGGCCTGCTTGGACACAGGCCCGCCATAGGGGATGGGACGGGGAAAATCAACGCTTGACGATGCTGTAATATTTGCGGGAGGTCAGGGCGTAGACGGCCACATAGCACAGGGCAAAGCCCGCCAGTGTGACCAGGCAGCAGAGGAAGAACAGCTGGCTGTTGGTCACGCCGAACACCGACACCATACGCATCAGCATGGGGGAGGCGGCGGCCAGATGCACCGCCGCCATGACCAGGGGCAGGAAAAAGACCATGAGCACCTGCACCCGGATGGTGCTGCGCACTTCGTCGGCGCTCATGCCCACCTGCTGGAGGATGACAAAGCGGGTGCGGTCCTCGTACCCTTCGCTGAGCTGCTTGTAGTAGATGATGAGCACGGTGGCCATGGTGAACATGACCGCCAGGAAAATGCCCAGAAAGACAAAGCTGCCGTTCATGTTGTACAGTTCCATCCGCATGCCCTCCCGGGTGTTGACATAGGTGCGGGAGGTCAGATACTCGGGGTCGGGGTCGGGGTTGGCCGCGGCCTGCATGGCGGTGGCACAGGCATCCATGGTGTCGGCGTCCAGCTTGTCGGTATTGACGTTGAGATAGCGCCGGACGGTGGGGGCGTAATCACTGACCTGCGTAAGGAGGGCCCGCAGGCTGACCAGCGTGTCGGTATCCGGAACCACAAGATAAATGGTATAGGGGCTGTATCCGCCGTTGACGGCGGGAAATTCCTCCGCCTGGCCCACAATGCGGTATACCGTATCGCCGATGGTCAGCGTGTCGGCGGGATCTTTCTGCCCCAGGGCCAGCACCTCCCCCTCGGCCAGGGTGACGGCCTGCCCGGTCACGCGGTTATAGTCCGCGGCGGTCATGAGGGTGAGGGTGGGGGAATCCGTGGTCTGGGAATCGGCGCCCAGGGCGGGGGTATAGACGTTGCCGGAAGCGACTGTTGCCCCGAAGTCAAAGAGATAGAAACTTTGCAGTTCCTCGTCGGAGAGCCCGTATTCGGCGGCTACTTCCCGGATGGGTGCTTCCCAGGCCTGGGCGTTTTCCTCGGACAGACCATCGTCACTGAAACTCACCGACAGAGTCACGTCGTTGGGGTACATCCGCTCCACGGTGCCCTCGGTGCCGGCGTAGAGACATACGGTGGTGGCCACGCTGACCAGCACCGTGGTGGCCAGAATGCAGATGTTTGCCAGGCCCCGGGCGTTCTGGTTCATGCGGTAGATCAGGCCGGAGATGGCCGTGAAATTGCGGGGCCGGTAGTACAGGGCCTTGTTTTTGCGCAGTGCCTTGAGCACCACCACACTGCCCGCGCCGAACAGGCAGTGGGTGCCCACAATGACCAGGGCCACCGCTGCAAAGAACAGCAGAAGAACATACAGGAAATTGGTGGTGAAAAAGGAGATGGCATAGCCGGCGCCCAGCGTCACCAGGCCGAACAGGGCCAGCAGCCAGCGGCTTTTGGGTTCCCGCTCGCCCATGGAGTCGGAATGGAGCAGTTCAATGGGGCTGGACTTGCGCACCTGGCGCAGGTTGCGCAGGTACATGAGCAGAAACAGCACCGCAAAAGCAACAAACGTTTCCGCCGCGCCCGTGGTGCAGAAAGAAAAGCCCAGGGTCACCTCAAACCGGATCAGCCGCAAAAGCAGCAGCAAAACCAATTTGGAGACCAGCGCGCCGCCCAGCACGCCTGCCGCCGTTCCTGCCAGGCAGAGAAACAGCGTCTCAAAGCCCAGCACGGCGGCAATGTTGCCTTTTTCCATGCCCAGAATGCCGTACAGCGCCAGCTCCTTTGTCCGGCGCCGGATGACAAAGCCGTTGGCGTAGGCCATGATCCAGACCACCAGGAACACCATGATGATGCTGCCCAGGGCCAGCATGAGCTGCACATAGGCGGCGCCGCGCATGGTGGAGACCAGTTCGTTGTAATTCAGAAACCGCATGATATAGCACATGGCGGCGCATCCGGCGGTGGTCAGGAAAAAAGGACCGTAATACTGCCGGTTCTTGAAGAGGTTGCGGGCCGCCAGACGCAGGTAAAGGGCCAGCTTACTCATCCTGCTCACCTCCCGAAAGGGCGGTCAGCGTGTCGGAAATGCGGGCGAACATGGACTCGGTGCTCATGCCGGAACGGTAGAGCTGGTGGTAGACCTGGCCGTCCCGCAAAAACAGCACCCGGCTCGCGTGGCTGGCGGCGCGGACGCTGTGGGTGACCATGACGATGGTCTGCCCGCCCTCGTTGATCTTGCCGAACAGATGGAGCAGGCTGTCGGAGGAGCGGGAGTCCAGCGCGCCGGTGGGCTCGTCGGCCAGGATCAGCTCCGGCCGGGTGATGAGCGCCCGGGCCACGGCAGCCCGCTGTTTCTGGCCGCCGGAGACCTCATACGGGTATTTGTCCAGCAGTTCGGCAATGCCCAGCTGGCGGGCGATGGGACCCAGCCGCAGGGACATCTCCCGGTAGGGGGTGCCTGCCAGGACCAGGGGCAGGAAGATGTTGTCTTTCAGGGAGAAGGTGTCCAGCAGGTTGAAGTCCTGAAAGACAAAGCCCAGATGATCCCGGCGGAAGGCGGACAGCTCCCGGTCGCTGATCTTGGTGATGTCCCGGCCGTTCAGACAGACGGAACCGCCGGTGGGCCGGTCCAGAGCGGCCAGGATATTCAAAAGGGTGGTCTTGCCCGCACCGGACTCGCCCATGATGGCCAGGTATTCTCCCTGCTCCACCGTGAAGCTGACGTCGGACAAGGCCTCTACTTTCACGCCGCCGAAGCGGGTGGAGTAGGTTTTTTGCAGATGGCTGATCTCCAGCAATGACATGGTACATGCTCCTCTTGCAAAGGCCCCGCGGGAAACGAAACAAAGCGGGGCAGTTTCTCTTACATGGCGGAGGGAGGGGACCCTGTTCCTCCATCCTGCCATTAGTGTACCGCCCGGCGGGGGTCTGCCGCCATGGATGTACCTTACAAAAGGCAGGGCGTACCTAACAGTTTTGTCACATTGCCTGTCACGGACCGTCCGGGCCGGTTACTCATACAGGGGCGGTTCCGGCGGGAAGAGCAGTTCCACCCGGGTGCCTTCCCCCGGCGTGCTGGCCGCATGGATGGTGCAGCCCAGTTTTTTTGCTGCCTGGGCGCAGAGATACAGCCCCAGTCCCGAGGAGGAGGCCTCCGCCCGGCCGTTGCAGCCGGTGTAGCCTTTCTCAAAGATGCGGGGCAGGTCCTCCGGACGGATGCCCACCCCGGTGTCGGACACAATCAGACGGCGGTCGTCCGCCGTCACGGTGACGCAGCCCCCCGACGGGGTGTACTTGACCGCGTTGGAAAGCAGCTGCTCCAGAATGAACCCCACCCATTTGCCGTCGGTGACGGGACGGGCGCTGGTGCCTTCATAGCGGAAAGAAAGCTTTTTCAGAATGAACATCCGGGCAAAGCGCCGTGCCCCCGCCCGGATCACCGGGTCCAGGGCCGTGGGGGAGAGCACCAGGTCATTGCTGTCGCTGCCCAGGCGCAGGTATCCCAGCACCATGCCCACATAGCGCTCGGTCTGGAACAGCTCCCCCTCCAGCTCCGACCGGGGCGGAAGGTCCTCCCCCTGCAAAAGCAGGCGCATGGCGGCCAGGGGCGTCTTGACCTGGTGGGCCCACATGGTAAAGTAGTCCAGCATATCGTCCCGCTGATCCCGGGCGGTGCGGTGGGCTTCGTCGCAGGCAGCAGTCAGCGCCCGCAGGCTCTGCTGGTAGGCACCCTCCAACCCCGCGGGACCGCCCTCGGGCGGGGCAAGGTCGGGGAAAGCACCGGGGTCCTCGGCGGCAAGCTCGGCATCCCGGCAGCGCCGGGCATAGGCGGGATAGCCCGTCCCCAGCAGAAGCAGCCCCGCCGCGCCGGACAATACCGCCGCGTACCCGAAGGGCTCAAGGGGCAGGCGGTACAGATAGGTGATCATGACCAGCAGCGCCGCCGTCACCGCCCAGAGAAAAAACACCCGGCGCTGGGTGTACAGATAAGCAAAAAAACGGCTCATTGGATGCAGTACCCCTCGCCTTTTTTGGTATGGATCAGCCCCGGCAGCCCGGCGGCTTCCAGCTTTTTGCGCAGCCGCCCCACATTGACGGTCAGCGTGTTCTCGTCCACAAAACAGTCGGTGGCCCACAGCGCTGTCATCAGGGTGTCACGGGAGACGGTGCGGCCCCGCCGCGCCAGCAGCGTCTGCAAAATGCGCAGCTCGTTCTTGGTCAGCTCCACCGTTGTCTCGCCGTTTTTCACCACACCTGCGCCCAGGTCCAGCACCGCCCCGCCGCCGCAGTCCACCAGGTCGGCGGGTTTTGCGTAGGCGTAGGCTCGCCGCAGAATGGCCTGCACCTTGGCGGCCAATACTTCCAGGTCAAAGGGCTTGGAAATGTAATCGTCCGCCCCCAGGTCCATGGCCGTGACAATGTTCAGATTGTCCGCCGCCGAGGACAAAAACAGGATGGGAACGTCGGTGACTTCCCGCAGGCGGCGGCACCAGTGGTAGCCGTTATGGTAGGGCAGGGACAGGTCCAGCAGCACCAGCTGGGGGGCAAAGGCGGTGAACTCGGGCAGAATATCCTGCAGTTGCTCCGCACAGGCAGTCTCGTACCCCAGCGCCGTCAGATGGCGGGTCACGCCCCGGGCAATGACAGGGTCGTCCTCCACAACAAAAATGCGATACAAACCGGTCGGCTCCTTTCCAGCGTGCCTGCTCCGGGAAAGCCGGATACAGATCAGGGAGTAAGATACAATCAGTATATCATCTGATACGCATGGGCTGCGTCAAATTTTGCAAAAAGTTCAAAAATGCCCCCGAAAAACAGCCCCGAAACCCCTTGACGACTTTGTTATAATAGAGTTAGCAGTTAAATACTGAGATTGCTAAACGACATAAATCCTTTCATATTCAGAAATAGAGGTAGAGACACCATGGCAGAAAACAAGACAAAGATCGATATATTCTCCGGCTTTCTGGGCGCCGGCAAGACGACCCTCATCAAAAAGCTGATCCAGGAAGCCTTCGACGGCGAAAAGCTGGTCCTCATCGAGAACGAATTCGGTGAGATCGGCATCGACGGCGGCTTCATGCGGGAGGCGGGCATCCAGGTCAATGAGCTGAACTCCGGCTGCATCTGCTGCTCCCTGGTGGGCGACTTCCGGGAAGCCCTGAAAAAGGTGGTGGAGACCTACCACCCCGACCGCATCCTCATCGAGCCCTCCGGCGTCGGCAAGCTGTCCGACGTCACCCGCGCCGTGGAGGGCGTGGCCGAGACGCTGCCCGTGGAGCTCAACAGCTTCGTCACCGTGGCGGACGTCAACAAGGTCAAACTGTATATGAAGAACTTCGGCGAGTTCTACAACGATCAGGTCAGCCATGCTTCCTGCCTGATCCTCAGCCGCACCGGCAAAGCGTCCCAGGAAAAGATCGACGCTGCTGTCAAGATGCTGCAGGAAAAGAACCCCACCGCCACCATCGTCACCACCGACTGGATGAACCTCAACGGCAAGCAGATCGTCTCGGTCATGGACGGCAAGCGTGACCTGGTGGCCGAGCTGCTGGCCGAGGCCGCTGCCTCCAACCAGGCCCATGCCGGCGAGGAGGAGCACCACCACCATCATCACCATCACGACCATGACGGCGACGAGTGCTGCTGCCACCACGATCATGACCATGACGAGCATGACCACGACCATTGCCACCACGACCATGACGACCATGATCATGAGTGCTGCCATCACGATCATGAGGAGCATGACCATTGCCACCATGACCACGAGGACCATGACCACGAATGCTGCCATCATGACCATGAGGAGCATGAGCACCATCATGAGCATCATTATGATGAGCACGGCGTCTGCAGCTGCGGCCACCATCATCACGACCACGACGCCGATGAAGTGTTCACCAGCTGGGGCCGTGAGACGGCCCGCCGCTTTGCCAAAGAGGACCTGGAGAAGGCCCTCACTGCGCTGGACAGCGGCGAGTACGGCCAGATCCTGCGCGCCAAAGGCATTGTGGACGGCGGCAGCACCTGGTACGAGTTCGACATGGTCCCCGGCGAGTACGAGATCCGCGAGGCGACCCCGGATGTCACCGGCAAGCTGTGCGTCATCGGCTCTGATCTGAAAGAACACGCCGTGGCCGAGCTGTTCGGCGTCTGATCCGGCACAACACAAACTGTTACAGGAGGCTGCTATGGCGGCAAAACAAATCCCGGTATACCTGTTTGTAGGTATGCTGGAAAGCGGCAAGACCCGCTTTATCCAGGAAACCATGGAAGACCCCCAGTTTGACTCGGGGGATAAGACGCTGCTCCTTGTCTGCGAGGAAGGCGAGGAGGAGTACGATTCCGACAAGTTCGGCTTTGGCGGCGTGACCGTTGCCACGCTGGAGGACAAGAGCGAACTCAACCGCAAAAATCTGGAAGAACTGGCGGCCAAAAGCGGCTGCGGCCGTGTGGTCATCGAATATAACGGCATGTGGCTGATCCAGGATCTGGTGGATGCCATGCCGGATAACTGGCTGATCTACCAGTGCCTTGCCACGGCGGACGGCACCACCATCAAGACCTACGCCGGCGACAACGCCATGCGCAGCCTGCTGCTGGATAAGCTGCGGGTCAGCGAGCTGTTGGTGGTCAACCGTGCCGAGCAGGTCAATGACGACGAGAGCCGCCAGCTCATCCACAAGCTGGTGCGCCAGGCCAGCCGCCGCTGCGATATTGCCTATGAGTTCGCTAACGGTTCGGTGGCTTATGACGATATTCCCGACCCGCTGCCCTTTGACGTCAACGCCCCGGTCATTGAGATCCCGGAGGAGTTCTTCGGCGTCTGGTATATGGACTGCATGGACGATATGGAGAAATACGACGGCAAGACGGTCAAATTCCTGGCCCAGGTCTGCCAGACCTCCCGCGCAGGCAAGGACAGTTTTGTCCCCGGCCGTTTTGCCATGACCTGCTGCGTGCAGGATATCCAGTTCGTGGGCTTCCCCTGCCGGTACGACGCCTATAAGGCGCTGAAACAGCGGGATTGGATCACCATCACCGCCAAGGTGAACGTCAAGTTCCACCCCATCTACAAGGGCCAGACCCCCGACGCCACCGGCCCCGTGCTGACGGCGCTCTCGGTGGAGCCGGCCACCGCCCCCGCACAGGACGTGGTCATGTTCAGCTGAACACGATAAACATCACGTTTTATCACGAAAAATCAAGGCCGCCTGCTGCCCTCTCAAAAGGGGCGGCAGGCGGCTCTTTGGTTGCGAAAATTTAGTGCTTGTGGTATAATAAAAAAGAATTTTTTTGATAAAAATAACGCATGTACGTCAATAGATGCACTGAAACAGTTGGCGCCCCCGGACCCGGGAATTTTGAGGTGCAGACAATGGGAGGAAGGCAAAATGCCCAAAATCGGGATCGTGATCTCAAACTATAACGGCTGGCAGGATACCCTTAAGTGCCTGGACAGCCTCAAAGAGCAGACGTTCCAGGATTTTGAGGTCGTTTTGCTGGACGATGCTTCCACCAACGATTCGGTGCAGCAGCTTGCACCCCATCTGGCAGAGAATGTGGTCTTTTTGCCGCAGAAAACCAACTGCGGTTTTGCAGCGGCGAATAATATCGGGATCCGCCGCGCGCTGGAGGACGGCGCCCAGTGGGTGCTGCTGCTCAATAACGATACTGTTTGCGCACCGGATATGCTGGAGCGCCTGATGCAGGACACGCCGGAAGGGGCGGTGTCCTGCCCCAAAATGCTGTTTTTGGCCCAGCCGGATGAGATCTGGTTTGCGGGCGGCACGCTGGAACGCAGCACCGGAAAGGTGGAGCACCTGGGCGGCCATTGTAAGGACGGCCCGGAATTTTCCCAGAAAAAGCAGGTGAATTTCATCACTTTCTGCTGCGTGCTGCTGCCGCGGCAGGTCATTGAACAGGTGGGCCTGCTGGACGAGGAACTCTTCATGTACTGCGAGGACGTGGATTACTGCATGCGTCTGGGAGATGCGGGAGTTCCCATGTGGTATCTGCCCGATGCCAAACTGTGGCATAAGGCGGGCGGCACGGCAGGCGGCATGCTGTCGGTGTACTATATCACCCGCAATACGCTGTATCTGAAATGCCGCGGCCGGTCGGAAAGTTACCGCCGCTTGCAGGCTGCGAAAGCAGTGGTGCGCGGTGCGGTGAGTAGCTTTGCCGCTGCATTGCTTGGACATAAAAAGGGGCGCAGCTATGGCTATTATTGCGGTGCCAAAGACTTTGCCAAGAAAAGGACCGGCCGCATAGACAGCCGGTACCTGGCCTGATGTGAGGAAACAGCAAGATGAATGATCTGATTTCGGTGGTTGTACCGGTATATAACGCGGCAAACTATCTGGATGCCTGCCTGGAAAGCCTGCGCGCCCAGGACTACCCAAATTGGGAGGCCATTCTTGTGGACGACGGCAGCACCGATGACAGCCCCCGGCTGTGTGATGCCTGGGCGGCGAAGGAACCGCGCATCCGGGTGCTGCACCGTGAAAACGGCGGAGTGTCGGCAGCCCGCAACGCGGGAATCGCAGAGGCAAAGGGAGAACTGCTGGCATTTCTGGATTCGGACGACCGAGTCGAACCGACGTTCTTGTCCACACTGCGCCACATTATGGGAGATACGGACCTTGCCATTTGCAGCGTGGAGGACGGCGGGCAATCCGCAACACCGGCAGCCGAAAGCGGCCTGACGCTGGATACGCTGCGCCGGACCCCGTCCCGGTATGCGGATCTGACGTATATCAATTATTCCATCAATAAATTGTATCGGGTTTCCATCATCCGGCAGTATCGCCTGGGATTCCCGGTAGGCGTCCGCCGCAGCGAGGACGTCAATTTCGTGCAGGATTACCTGATGCATTGCAAGACCATGGCAGTCACGTCCGACCAGCTGTATCACTATGATCAGCATGACGGCTCCGCCATGCACCGGTTTTATACCGGTGTCTGTGACGACGAGATCCCGCTGATGAAACGGCAGTATGACCTGTTCCACCCGGACGGTCCCGACAGCCTGACGCCAGAGGAAGAGACCGCCTTCCAGAAATGGCAGTTCGGCAAGGTTCTGGGCATTCTGCGGTATATCAACGCATATGCTCCGGATATGGCCGCAAAGCGCAGCTACGCCCGACAGCTTTTGCAGGAGCCCCACGCCCGGCAAAGTATCCTGCAGCCCCCGCCCGGCACCGGCCGCAAAGCGAAGCTGGCGGCCTTCTTTGTGAAAACGAATGCTTATGGGCCGCTGATGAAGCTGATGGAAAGTATGTAAATTTATAAAAAATGCCCCTGCTGCTCTTTCGAAACAGCAGGGGCATTTTTGTGCATGATGTTACTTTCCGAGAATATGTTTGATCTTGCCTTTGACCCTGCGAGCAAGCGCCCGAGCAAGGGAAGGTTCCGGAGGAAGATCAATCAGCTCGTCACAGGAGTGGCCGGTGTATTTTTTTAGGGTGTATTCAAATCCTTCAGCAAAATAGTCCGCCCAGAAATCATCATAGGTCTCCGGCTTGCTATACGGGTGTTGCATGGTCGGCTGTATGCATTCTCCGTTTTCCAAAGATATGGGATATAAAATAGCTTTTTGGAAAATTTGTTGGAAAGCTGCCCGTCCCTTTTCGGTGTTGAGGAGAACAAGCGATATCCCTTCTCCTGGATTGAGCGATGGATTGGTTTTTTCAATGCCCCAGGCATCGCCCACGGTCAAATCACCGGGACGGTCAAGATTGGTAAAGCGGCAGTCATAGCAGCTGGCAGCCAGACTATTATGTGTATAGAATAAATCTGTCCAGCATCTTGAAGTTTTCCTCTTCTTTCCAAAATAGAAAATCTCTGTATCCCTAACGGTTCGGTCACGAAAGATAAAGCGGGTGACCGGTTGGCCTACCTGTGCGGATACCGCATGGAGATATTCCCGGTAGTGGCGGGGGCTGGGCGTCCCGTGGCAGATCAAATCCACGGTCATAAGGTTTTCTGTATTGGCACCGGCTTGCTTCAGATAGCGAAGCAAGCCGTCTACGTGGCAAGGTGTACCGCTGAACAGGACGGATCTTCCGTTGGACAGGTCGGCTCGGACTTGCAGATAAGTGTTGCCGATATCAGCCTGTACATATTTGGAACGCTGGAGCCGGTAAAGTTCGCTCTTTCGTTCGATGCGCAGATATTTTACGTTGAGATTGCCATCGAACCCGACACCGTACACAATGCTTTTTTGCCGTAACGCCTGCTCAGCCAGCAGGGCAAACGCCCCGCCGGACTGGCTTTTTTTCCGCGCATAAGAGTCTTTGCGGCGCAAAGCAAAAGCGATGGGAAGATTCCGTGCAATGTCAGGAGTTCGCGTTGTGGGACAAACCTTCTGACATAAACCGCAGTCAATGCAGAGCGAAGCATCCAACCGGGGAACGTAGAATCCCTGCCGGTTCTGCTCCATAGTCAGTGCGGAGCGAGGGCAGACGGAAACACAGGCAGAACAGCCGCAGCATATGGAAGTCAGTTTCATGGAGATATCACCTCTTCAGCAAAGAGCAGTGTCCAGAAAATCCAGTGATGCCTGCCGCAGACTGCGGAGCTTTTCGTGACAGGATGGATAGTCGATTACGGTATCCAGGTCGATCTGTTCCGTGGAAAAGATATGCCGGTCAGAGAGATCCAGGCTTTGCAAAATGCTCTCCTTGCGGGCGTCATCTTCAAAGACACTGTAAAAAGGCTTTTGATACAGGATAGAAAATACCGTTCCGTGGAAGGAATTGGTCACAACAAACTCCGCATTGCGGATATGATTCAGAAAATCCTCCGGCCCAAAATCTGCCCGCTGGTTGTGTCCCCGCAGACCATACTGTTTGTAAAAATGCATTTCAAGTAAGGGAAGGTCGAGCTTTTGTGCGATGGCAGTGGCACATTTGGATACCATGTCGTTTTCCATTAAAAAGTAGGCAAACACATATTTTTGCTTTGCAGGCGCAGAGGAGCAGAGCAAATTATAGTCAGCGGCATCCAACAGCATAGAAGGATCCAGTACCGTGGTTACGGGCTTGTGCAGAAGGTTTGAAAGTTCTGCTGCAAGGCTGGCTTCCCGGACCGAAACGGCATCAAACCGGGAGAGCGTTTCCCGGAAATAATCCACTTCGGCGGGTGGAATCTGTTTGGTAAAGATACTGGCTCCGTAAGAAATTTTGCGGGCCTTTGTGGGAAAGTCCAGAAAATAGACCGGGTCCAGACCACCGGTCAAAAAGTCGGTCCAAATCTGATCGCTGCCGCAGATGTAGCAGTCCAGGTCCAGAGCGGCTACTTCCTGCAAAGAAAGAGGGGGGAGGTCGTTTTCCAGCAGGACCTTTCCCAGAAAAGCATCGAATTTGACCCATTGGCGCCGCCACGAAGCATAAGAGTATGCCCATTGACGGATGGCGCGCAGATCGTTTTTCCAGCGGGAACGATGAAAGATATCCCGTTTGGACACAGGAAAGGGCAGCCGCGCAGGGTAACTTGCCGTGATCGCGGGGTTTTGGTAGTTGATAATATGAACATCATGTCCCTTACGCCGCAGAACGGTCCGCAGGGCGTACGCCTGCAAAACAGCGCCGTAATTGTGGGCGTTGTGGAAAGTCAGTATACCAATTTTCATAAAGTTTGATGATATTTGTCGGCCAGCTGTTCCAGCCGGCGGAAAAAGAGAGCCTTTGAAGTTTCTTCCACAGGTTGGCTGCGTTTCAGCAGGCGCTTGACGGCACCTTTCACTTTTTGGCCGATGGTGGGAGGAGGAACATTTTCAGTCGGGGCGGGAGTGCGCTCGCGAACAGTCAGATGGCTGCCGCCGTATTCTTTGAGCGGGAGAAACCAGTCATCAGAAAGGTGGACTTCAAACAAATCAGGCTGGTACCGATAGGCCATCAAAAGCAGTTGCTGGTCATCGTCAATGGCACCTAACATGACCAGAGACTCCATGGCCCGAAGTGTCAGTTTCCACAGTGCTTCGCAAGCAATGGAAGGCGCTATGATAAGTGGCCCCATGATGATTTCAGGGAAAAACTGCAGGCTAATCAGGGAAGATGCGGTATTGCAGGGCTGCAGGCTGAACAAATGGACCTTAGGAGAAAAGTCGAAACACCATTCAAAGTCGAATTCTTCCGGATTCGGGAAGAAAACTCCCCCATGGTTAAAGCCGAAATCGATCCAGGCGACCTGACTGCCGGTTATTCCGCGGGAGGCCGCATCCGACATGCACCAGTATTTGAGCAGCATGATATAGTCATAGTCGGCCCGGTTGGACATGGCGTTGGGATACAGCCGGAATTTACGGAAATCCTCATCCTGAGCAATCTTCTGCATTCGTGTATAGAGCTCTGGCTCGATGGCAAAAGGATCCTCCACAGGGATGACTGTCGTCTGTTTCTCAAGGCCAAAACCAGCACGGATGGCTCGGATACGATCGGCAAATTCGGGGGCAGTATAGACAACCAGAGGGTTGCGCATCCGGGCCCAAAATGCGAAATAGTCAAAATACTGGTCGTTGGAACGTGTATAGTCTGTGTTTTCAAAATGTTCACGGCCGATATCAAAAAAGGCAGTGACCAGTGTGATAGGGGTCATAGGATCTCCTCCGTCCTGAAAACGTTCAAAAAGGCCTGATACATTTTTGCAGAAGAAAATTCCTCTGCCCGCTTGCGTGCAGCCAGGGACATCCGGTTGCGCAAATCAGTGTCGGTGGTCAGGGTTTCCATGGCGTGGGCCAGGTCGGTAACAAGGCCGGGGCCGCGGTCTGCCAGTAACGCGCAGGAAGTGTCCACATATTCCACCAGACCGCCTGAGCGTGTTGCAATAATGGGCAGACCGGAGGCCATGCCTTCGATGGCAACGAGACCGGCAGCTTCTTCCCATAAAGAGGGAACTACTTGAAAATCTGATGACTGATAATATCGGTAAAGATCGCAGTTATCCACATAACCGGTCATACGGATATGCCCGCCGGAGTGGGCTGCGAGTTGTTCCAGTCGGGCAGCGTAATCGGATGTTGCGGCAGTTTTGAAGTTTGGCGTTCCGATGATCCATAACCGCAGCGAAGGATGATTGAGCAGCTGAAAAGCCTGCACCAGTTCCAGAACGCCCTTGACGGGAATCAGACGCCCGCAGAATACTGCTACGGTATCCTGCTCTGAAAAACCGTATTCCTGCCGGAGCTGCTGCCGTTCTTCGGTAGAGATTCTACGCTGGAACATGCTCAAATCAATGGCGTTGTGCACTACATGCGCGCTGCCGGAGGATGAGGTGGCGTTGGACAACCAGGCGCGGCGAAGGAATTCGCTGACACAGATCACGTGGGAAAAGATATGATTCAGGTTGGGAAGATCGGTACAATCGTGATGCAGATGTAAATACACCCGGTCCGGGCCGAACTCTTCAATAAAAGTGGAAAAAAAGGGATAGTCTCCACCTTCGGCAATGATGTAGTCGCAGCCCAAAGACTTGGCAAGACGAAATGCCCGCCAGTAATAGGGGCCAATAGCCAATTCACTGTGGCAAACAAGCTGGCTCAAGTGGTCTGCAATGCTGTATCGCAGTGCGTTCAGACTGACTTTCTGGCGAAGGGGCTGTGGTTCAATATAGATAAAGTGCGTGTACCGGAAACTCTGCGCCTGCTTTTTTGCCTGGACATCAGGGCGGGAAGGAACATAAAAAACAACCTGTTGCTGACGCTCGTTTTCCTGAGCAAGCAGTGTAATCAGAGTTTCAATCGCACCACCTTGCACTGCTGGAACAGGAAGGACCGGTGGAGGCAACAGCATGATCTTTAGTGGTCGATTATTCATCGTGGAGCACCTGTATCGTGGGAAGTTTGACATGGCCCATCCATTTGTGGATCCAGTCATGGAACAAAAAGTCCGTCTGGTCTTCCGGATCGGGAGAAACAGTCATGCTGAACGCGTATTGTACATTATCTAGGTTGACGCGGTTGCCGTTTTCATCTGCGTTGAAAAGAAGCAGATCCACATGGTATTTACCGGGCGCCAGATTGTTGACGGGGAACTCAAACGCATCCTCTCGATCTTCCCCGGGATGTGCATCGCAGATTGGGGTACTGTAAGTCAGTCCTACAATGTCATCGCTCTGATATTTTACGATAAAGCGCAGACGGACCTGTGCGGCCGCTTTTTTGCAAGACCAGTGCAGTCGGAAACGAAGCGGATGGGATGCACTGATCTGGGAGCTGTCCAGATGAATGTCCAGCATTTTCAGGTCATAGGTTGCGCCGCCGTGCCGCTTGATATCCGCAAGGCGTGTGCTGCCGCCGCTGCCCTCGCTCTGCATATAACGGTTGATGGATTCTTCCACATCTCCGCTGTAAATGATTCGCCCTTGATCTAAAACCATACAACGATCGCAGAGCGTTCGGACGGTGGCCATGTTGTGGCTGACGTACAAAATAGTACGGCCTTGATTGGCAATCTCACGCATTTTGGCAATGCATTTGTTTTGGAAATTCATGTCGCCAACAGCCAGAACTTCGTCCATGATCATGATCTCGCTGTCCAGGTGTGCCGCGACGCTGAAAGCCAGCTTGACATACATACCGCTGGAATAGCGCTTGACCGGCGTATCGATGAAATCCCGAACCTCGGAAAATTCGATGATGTCGTCCATTTTGGCATCGATCTCTTCTTTGGTCATGCCCAGGATCGCGCCGTTGAGATAGACGTTTTCCCGTCCGGTCATTTCCGGGTGGAACCCGGTACCGACCTCCAGCATACTGGCCACGCGGCCGTACAGATCGATGGTTCCCTCGGTAGGGGCGGTGACGTGGGTCAGCAGCTTGAGCAGCGTGCTTTTTCCCGCGCCGTTGGACCCGATAATGCCGACAGCCTCCCCCTTCTTTACGGTAAAGCTGACGCCGTTGAGTGCCATGAATTTCTGCCCGATCAACCGCTGGTCGGTGCCGATCTTGGTATTGGGATCCTCCTTGCCGCGTTTGCGGGCCCACCAGCTCTGCAGATCGCCCCGCAGGGTGCCGCCGCCGATCTGGCCCAGGCGGTATTGCTTTTTCAATCCGTCGACGCGGATCATGATGTCACTGTTCTGTTCCATGCTCCACCTCTCTGAATCAAACGGTATCTACAAATGTTTTTTCGACTTTGCTGAACAGGCTGGCACCAATGAACAGCAATACCAATGTCATAACAGCGGCAATTACCCATCCAATTACCGAAACCTCTCCGGTTCCGAACAAAATTGCCCGGAAACTTTCCATCGGTGCCGTCATGGGATTTAGCATTAATGCAAGGCGCAGGGGTTTGCTTGTAATCATCGAGAGGGGATAAACCACAGGGGTGGCGTACATCCAGAGCTGTACGCCGAAGGTGACGACCACCGCGAGATCGCGGTAGCGGGTGGTCAGGCTGGACACGATGACACCACAGGCAAGACCCAACAGACCGACCTGGAGCAGGACCGGAATCAGCAGCGGCAGACAGGCCCAGTTGGGGTGTACTTCACCCCGGATAAGGTAAAATGCCATGATGAAGGCAAACAGCACGAACTGTACGCAGAAATTGATGGCGGCCGACAGCATGGTCGAAATGGGCATGGTCAGGCGGGGAAAATACACCTTGCTGAAAATGCCGGAATTTGCTGTAAATGTATTGGATACCCGGTTGACGCTGGTGGAAAAGAAGGTCCACAGCGCGGTGCCTGCCATGTAAAAAGGCAATTGAGGAACACCGTCGGTGGACAGACTGGCGATGGTGCCGAACATGACGGTATACATCAGCGTCGTCAGCAGTGGATTGATGAGGATCCAGGCGGGGCCGAGGATCGTTTGTTTGTAAAGTACGGTGAAGTCCCGTTTCACAAACAACCAGATCAGGTCTTTATATCGCCAGAGTTCCTTGAAATCAATCTGGGAAAAGCCCTTGGCAGGGGCATAATGAACATGATAATTTGGTTTCAGCTGTTCCATTGCGTCAGAAACTCCTCACTTGGCTTGACTGGTTTTACGATGGCGTTTCCATTGGGAATACTGGGCATACAATCCCGGCAGAGTATACTTGAATGCACCTCCGCGTTTCTGGTCGGCGGGCAGTAGGGAAAATGATGCCCAGAAAGCCTGCCTGCCGATTTTATGGATCTGCCGCAGAGAAGTTTTGTCTCCCGCGCAGAGGGCTTCAGCCCGTTCGATCATTCCGGTCAGCGTGCTGTAATCGGTCACGGTATAATCCGGCAGTTTTTCCCGGACGAACGCGGCTCTCTGACCCAGGGCCTCCAGTCCATCCAGCAGGCTTTTGGTGCTCTCCGTGGCCATGATGCTGTCTGACCGGCGATAGTAGGCATACAGCGGGAACTGTACCCAGGCGATTGTTTGTGCCTGATAGATCAGGCGGTAGGTGACAAACTCATCCTCATGGATACGGCCCACGGGATAACGTACCCCGTTCCAAAGCTCCCGACGGTAGAGCTTGTTCCAGGCCACGATGAACTGGACGTTTTTCTGATCGTCATAAAAAGTGTCCCACAGTTCCCGGCCCTCCAGATACCGTACCGCGTCGGGGCCGGTCGTGACCGGCGGAGGGGTCGGACGGGGAAAGTCCGAAGTATGATAAAACTCGCACATGGCAAGCCGGCAGCCGGGGCGGGCCGCCGCTGCCCGGTGCAGCAGCTCTGCCATCTGGGGATGGATGGTATCGTCGCTGTCCACAAACAAAATCCAATCTCCCCGGCAGACATCCAGTCCTGCATTGCGCGCGCTGGAAAGCCCTCCGTTCTCCTTATGGATCACCCGGATGCGGCTGTCCTTTTTCGCCCACTCATCGCACATGGCGCCGCAGCGGTCGGGGCTGCCGTCATCCACAAGCAGGATCTCCAGCTCACGCCAGGTCTGGTCCACGATGCTCTGGACGCAGGCGTCCAGATACGCCTCGACCTTGTAGACCGGGACGATGACTGAAATCAGGTCGGGCATGGGGCGTGCTCCTTTCCGTTACACTTCGCCGCGCTGCATGGCGCTTTCATAGGCGGCGCAGACCTCGGCCGAGGGGCCGTCCCCCCGCACCACGCCGTGGTGCAGCCAGATGGCCCGGCTGCAGAGCTCCCGTACCTGCTGGGAATTGTGGGAGACAAACAGCAGGGTGGTGTCCCCCGCCAGCATGTCCGCCAGACGTTTCTGGCATTTCTGCTGGAACATGAAGTCGCCCACGCCCAGCACCTCGTCCACCACCAGCAGGTCGGCCTTGACCTCGGTGGCCACGGCAAAGCCCAGGCGGGCCAGCATGCCGGAGGAGTAGTTCTTCACCGGCACATCCACAAAGTCCTTGAGCTCGGCAAAGTCGATAATGGAATCAAAATGCTCCTGCATGTAGGCCCGGTCGTGGCCCAGCACCGCACCGTTGAGGAAAATGTTCTCCCGGGCGGTAAGCTCCATGTCGAAGCCGGCGCCCAGCTCGATCATGGGGGCAATATCCCCGTTGACCCGGACGCTGCCCTTGCTGGGGTACATGACACCGGCAATTACCTTGAGCATGGTGCTCTTGCCGCTGCCGTTGCGGCCGATGAGTGCCACCGACTCGCCCCGCTCCACCTGAAAGCTCACGTCCTTGAGGGCGTAGAACTCGTTGAACATCAGCTGGCCGCGCAGCAGTTTGACGGCGTATTCCTTGAGAGTCTCGGTTTTCTCCTGCGCCAGATTGAAGCGCATCGACACATGGTCGACGGTAATGATATTCGCCATGGTGGCGCCTCCTCAGATATACAGGATGAAATTCCGCTGCAATTTGCGGAACACCCAAAGACCCAGGCCCAGCATGACCACGCTGCTGACGATGCAGGCGATCCAGGTGTTGGGGCCGGGGATGTTGCCGTAAATGACCAGGTTGCGGAACAGATTGATATAGTGATACATGGGGTTGAACTTCATCAGGTTCTGGGCAAAGGGCGGCAGCTGCTCGATGGGATAGAAGATGGGGGTGGCGTACATCCAGGCCATGGTCAGGATACCGAACAGGTACTGGATATCCCGGAAATAGACCGCCAGCGCCGAGAGCAGCAGCGCCATGCCGGAGCAGAACAGAAATTCAAAGATCAGCGGCACCCAGAACAACAGCAGGGTAGGGTACAGGGTGGCACGGGTGAACAGCATGACCAGCAGAACCGCCGCCAGGCTGAACACCATGGTCACAAAGCTGGAAGTGACGCGGCTTAAAGGGAAGATATATTTGGGGATATAAACCTTTTTGATCAGCGACGAGTTGCCCAGCACCGAAGCCATGCCCATGTTGGCGCTCTCGTTGAAGAAGGTAAAGAGCGTGTTGCCGCAGATCAGGTACAGCGGGTAGTTGGGAATGTTGCTGCTGAACATATAGCTGAAAATGACGGTCTGCAATGCCATCATCAAAAGCGGGTTGAGGATGCTCCAGACATAGCCGAGAAAGCTGCGGCGGTATTTGACCTTGAGATCGCGGGTCACAAGTTCCCGGATCAGGGGTTCGTACTTGCGAAACCGTGCGATGCTCTGCCGCCGAGCACTTTGCTGCGAGTCCTGCATGATGGAAAACCTCCAGGCGTTTTTTCGTCCGGGGAGACCCCGGTGCAGACAAATTCATATTATTATAGCACATACCGCCGCGTTTGGCGACACCAAAACGCAAAAATTACAGCACGGCGGCAAAAAAGCCTGGCTCCCGGCCCGGACAGGGAGGGAACAGTCGGTTTTGCCCTGCCGCTGTACAAGCCGCCGCCCCATGCGCTATAATAGCAGGTACGATCAAACGGGCAGACAGGGAAGGAACAGGACTATGAAAAGGCTGGTCATCGGGATATTGGCCCACGTGGACTCGGGCAAGACAACGCTGAGCGAGGCGATGCTCTACCACGCGGGGGCGCTGCGCAAGCTGGGACGGGTGGACCACCGGGACGCTTTTCTGGACACCGACGCCCTGGAACGGGCCAGAGGCATCACCATTTTTGCCAAGCAGGCGGTGCTGCGCCTGCCGGATACCGAGATCACCCTGCTGGACACCCCCGGCCACGTGGACTTTTCCGCCGAGGCCGAGCGTGCCCTGCAGGTCATGGATTACGCGGTGCTGGTCATCAGCGGCACCGACGGCGTCCAGAGCCATACCGAGACGCTCTGGCGGCTTTTGGAGCGCTACCGGGTGCCGGTGTTCGTCTTTGTGAACAAGATGGACCTGGCGGGGGCCGACCGCGCCCTGCGCCTGGCCGAGCTGCGCCGCCGGTTCGGGGACGGCTGCGTCGACCTCACCGACCCCGCCTGCGCCGACGACCTGGCCCTCTGCAATGAGGAACTGCTGGAGACCGTCACCGAGGGCAAAACGCCCACCCAGGACCAGCTGGCCGCGGCCATTGCCCGGCGGGAGGTCTTTCCCTGTTATTTCGGCGCGGCCCTGCGCCTGGACGGGGTGGACACCCTCACCGATGCCCTGGATACCCTCACCCGGCAGCCGGAGGCCCCGGCGGAATTCGGCGCCCGAATCTTCAAGGTCACCCGGGACGACACCGGCACCCGCCTGACCTGGCTGAAGGTGACAGGCGGGGAGCTCAACGTCAAGGACGAGCTGTCCTCCCGCCCCGACGCCCGTACCCCCTGGCAGGGCAAGGCCGACCAGCTGCGGCTCTACTCGGGGGCCAAGTTCCAGCCCATCAGCAAGGCGCTGCCGGGGGCGGTCTGCGCGGTGACGGGGCTGACCGACACCTACCCCGGAGAAGGCCTGGGCTTTGAACCCGATGCTGCCGCCCCCGCCCTGGAACCGGTTTTGCGCTACCATGTGCAGCTGCCGGAGACCTGCGACGTCCACACCGCCCTGCGCCAGCTGCGGGAACTGGAACAGGAGGACCCTCTGCTCCACGTGGTATGGGATGAGCGGCTGGGGGAGGTCCATCTGCAGCTCATGGGCGAGGTGCAGATGGAGATTTTGCAAAGCCTGCTGAAACGCCGCTTCGGGCTGGAAGTGACCTTTGACGAGGGCGGCATCCTTTATAAAGAGACCATCCGCACCCGGGTGGAGGGCGTGGGCCATTACGAGCCCCTGCGCCACTATGCCGAGGTGCATCTGCTGCTGGAACCCGGCGAGCCGGGCAGCGGCATCCGGTTGGATTCCTCCTGCCGGGAGGACGCCCTGGCCGTCAACTGGCAGCGGCTGATCCTGACGCACCTGGCGGAAAAGACCCATCTCGGCCCCCTGACCGGCGCGCCCCTCACCGATGTCCATATCACCCTGGCATCCGGCCGGGCGCACCCCAAGCACACCGAGGGCGGGGACTTCCGCCAGGCCACCTACCGGGCGGTACGGCAGGGCCTGCGCACCGCCCAGGCGGCGGAGGGCTGCGTGCTGCTGGAACCCTGGTATGAGTTCAAGCTCCGCCTGCCCCAGGAAAACGTGGGCCGCGCCCTGGCGGATATGCCCCGCCTCTGCGCCGAGTTTGAAGCCCCCCTGTCCGAGGGGGAGACGGCGGTCCTTTCCGGCAAAGCTCCTGTCTCGGAACTGCGGGGCTATGCCCGGGAGGTGGCGGCCTACACCCGGGGCCGGGGCCAGCTGACCTGCCTGCCCTGCGGTTACGCACCCTGCCATAACGCCGAGGAGGTCATCGCCGCCGCAGGCTACGACGCCGACGCCGATACCGATAACACCGCCGACTCGGTGTTCTGCTCCCACGGGGCGGGGTACAACGTCCGCTGGGATGAGGTCCCCAGCCATATGCACCTGCCCAGCGTGCTGGACCGGGATACCCGCATGGCCCAGAGCCGGGCGCAGGAGGGCGACCGCAGCGCCCGCGCCGCCCGGGCGGCGGCCTACCGGGGGACCCTGGCCGAGGACAAGGAACTCATGGCCATTTTTGAGCGCACCTACGGTCCCATCCGCAGGGATGCCCGCCAGGCCATGCGCCCGGTGAAAAAGCAGCCGCTCGCCCCGACTACGCCCCAGACCCCCGCCGCGCCCCGGCCCGAAGGTCCGGAGCATCTTCTGGTGGACGGCTACAATGTGATTTTCGCCTGGGACGATCTGAAAGCCCTGGCTGCCGACAATCTGGACGCGGCCCGGCGCAGGCTCATGGACATTCTCTGCAACTATGCGGGCTACCGCAAATGCGTGCCCATTCTGGTGTTCGACGCCTACAAGGTCAAGGGCGGCAGCCGGGAAGTGGAAAAATACCACAACCTCTACGTCGTCTATACCAAAGAAGCCGAGACCGCCGATATGTACATTGAGAAAGCCACCCACGAGATCGCCAAACAGTACCGCACCCGTGTGGTCACCTCCGACGGGGCGGAACAGCTCATTATCCTGGGCAACGGTGCTCTGCGGGTGTCCTCCGGGGCGTTTCTGGAGGAAGTCCGCGCCGTGGAGGCCGAGATCCGGGAATTCCTGACCCAGTAAGTACCGTAAAGCAAACAAACCGCAGAGCCGGGCAGGCTCTGCGGTTTGTTTTTGGGGAGAAACGGATTATTTGCCTTTATGGATGCGGACCACCAGCCCGGATAGGGCCAGCAGACCGATGAGGTTGGGGATGACCATCAGGCCGTTGAAGAAGTCGGAGAGCTTCCAGACCAGATCGACCTTGAGGGCGGAACCCACCAGCACAAAGATGACCACGATGGTGCTGTACACCGGCAGCAGCTTTTTGCCGAACAGGACCTTGAAGTTGACCTCGCCGAAGAAGTACCAGCCGATGATGGTGGAGAAGGCGAAGAACAGCATGCAGATGGCAATGAACACATCACCAAAGGCGCCGAAGGACTGGTTGAAGGCGCCCTGGGTCAGGGCGGTGCCCTCCAGACCGGTGGGGATGAGACCCGAGGTGATGACCACCAGGGCGGTCAGGGTCAGGATGACGAAGGTGTCGAAGAAAACGCCGATCATGGCAATGATGCCCTGATCCTGGGGCTTGTCCACCTTGGCAAGAGCATGGGCGTGGGGGGTAGAGCCCATACCGGCTTCGTTGGAGAAGAGGCCGCGGGCCACGCCGTAACGCATGGCTTCCCGCACGGTCACGCCGGCAACGCCGCCCGCAATGGCCTGGGGCTCAAAGGCCAGCACAAAGATCTGGGCAAAGGCGTCGGGGATCAGGTTCCAGCGCATGACCAGAATGATCAGGCAGCCGATGATGTAAAACACCGCCATGGCGGGGACCAGCTTTTCGGTGACGGAAGCCAGACGCTTGACGCCGCCCAGGAAGATGAAGGCCGCGATGATGGCGACGACCACGCCCACAGCCAGCTTGTTGACGCCGAAGGCATTGTGGAAGGCATCGCTGATGGAGTTGGACTGGACCATGTTGCCCATGAAGCCCAGAGCCAGCACGATGGCCACCGAGAAGAATCCGGCCAGGAACTTGCCGAACTTGCCTTTGAACGCGGCCCGGATGTAGTAGGCGGGGCCGCCGGTGACCTGGCCGTCCACGGTGGTCTTGAAGGTCTGGGCCAGAATGGCCTCGGCATAGATGGTGGCCATGCCGAAGAAGGCGGACATCCACATCCAGAAGATGGCGCCGGGGCCGCCGCCCGCCAGAGCGGTGGCGCAGCCGGTGATGTTGCCGGTGCCTACCTGGGCCGCTACGGCGGTGGTCAGTGCCTGGAAGGAACTCATGCCGTCCTTGCCGGCCGCTTTACCGTGGAGGTTGAACCCGCTGAACATGTCCCGCAGACCGTGACCGAACTTGAAGATCTGCACAAAGCCCAGACGGATGGTGAAGTAGATGCCGGTGCCGCACAGCAAAAACAACAGGATGTTGTTCCACAAAAAGTCGCTGGCCGCGCTGACCAGTTGAGTAAATGCTTCCATGTTTCCCACTCACTTTCTAATTTGCTGGCCGTTCCCGTACCGCAGGGGAAACGGCTTCCCCCGCCGCTCAAATGCCTTTCAGATGCGGCGCGTTGAAACCTAGGGTATCATGTTTCTTTTGTAAAGTCAAGTGTACGTGTGCGGCGTACAGCCTGCTTGCAAAGGTGCAGGGGATGTGGTATCATCAGAAAAAACAGCGGAATCTGTGGAAAAAGTACAGGGAGGCGTGGAATTATGAAAAGCATCAAACCCGGACGCGGCCATTCCGCCATGGAGGGCGTCGCCGGTATTTTCGTTGTGATTTTTGGAATCATCTGGACAGTGCTGGCCTTTTCCATCACCCAATCGGCGGGCATCATTGGGGTGATCTTCCCGTTGTTCGGCGTGGCCTTTGTGGCTCTGGGCGTGGTGCGCACGGTCTACTCCCTGCGCAACGCCTTCGGGGAAAACCGTCATTCGGAGTACGACATCACCGAGGACGGGGAGGAACCGGACCCCTTTGACCCCCGCAACGCGGACCGGGAGGACATGTACCGCGGTGCTGCCCCTCATTCCCAGACCCCGCCGCCTTCGGAGGGCGGGTTCTGCCCCTACTGCGGCGCGCCGGTCCAGGCCGACTACGAGTTCTGCCGCCGCTGCGGCAAACGGCTGTCCTGACGGGACGGCATCCATCCTGACAAAAACACAGCGCCCCGCCGGGAAACAAAGCCCGGCGGGGCGCTGTTTGTCATATGGGAAAAAGGAATCCGTGGGACGGTGTCATCCCGCGCTGGCGTCCTCAAACTGGGCGCGGTAGAGGGCGCAGTAAGCGCCGCCTTTGGCCAGCAGCTCGGCGTGGGTGCCCTGCTCGGCCACGCAGCCATTCTGCAAAAGCAGGATCTGGTCGGCGTTCTGGATGGTGGACAGCCGGTGGGCAATGACAAAGCAGGTGCGGCCCTGCATCAGGGTCAGCATGGCTTTCTGGATACGCTGCTCGGTGGCGGTGTCCACGTTGGAGGTGGCCTCGTCCAGGATGAGCATGGGCGCGTCCAGCAGCATGGCCCGGGCAATGGTCAACAGCTGGCGCTGACCTTTGGAGATGTTCGCGCCGCCGTCCTGCAATACCGTGTCGTAGCCGTTGGGCAGGGACAGGATAAAGCGGTGGATGTGGGCGGCCCGTGCGGCATCCATGACCTCCTGCCGGGTGACGCCGGGCTTGCCGTAGGCCAGGTTTTCGTAAATGGTACCGGTGAACAGCCAGGTATCCTGCAATACCATGGAGTAAGCCCGCCGCAGGCTGGCCCTTGTCAGGGTGCGGATGTCGTGGCCGTCCACCATGATGGTGCCGCCGTCGGGATCATAGAACCGCATGAGCAGGTTGATGATGGTGGTTTTGCCTGCGCCGGTGGGGCCGACCACGGCGATGGTCTGGCCGGGCCGGGCGGTTAGGTTCAGCCCGTGCAGCACCGGCCGGTCGGGGGTATAGCCGAAGTCCACCCCGGTGAGGGTGACTTCTCCCCGGACGGAGGCAGGATCAAGGACGCTGGCGTCGGGTGCGTCGGGGGCTTCCTCCGGTTCGTCCAGCAGGGTAAAGACGCGCTCCGCCGCGGCCAGCGTAGACTGGAGCTCGCTGAACAGATTGGCGAACTCGTTGATGGGCCCCGAGAACTTGCGGGAGTACAGAACAAAGGAGGACACGCTGCCCAGGGAGATCCATCCCGCCATGTACAGCACCGCGCCCAGCGTGCTGACCAGTGCCAGCGACAGGTTGTTGATGAACCCCACCGAGGGTCCCGTCATGCTGGCAAAGCAATCGGCGCGGTAGTTGGCCGTACAGGCCCGGACATTCTTTTCGTCAAAGCGGTCGAGAAAGACCTTGCCCCGGCCATAGGCCCGGATGGTCTCCAGGCCGCCGGTCATCTCCTCGGCGTAGCCGTTCAGCTCGCCCAGAGCGGCAGAGCGGTCCCGGTAGAGGGGGCGCACCTTCCGCGCCCGGTAGCGGGTGAACAGGATGGACGCCGGGATGGTGATGAGAAAGGGCAGAAACAGCACTGGGGAGATGGTCAGCATCATGAAAAAGGAACCCACCACCGTCAAAAGGTTGGTCATCATCTGGATCAGGTCGGTGGACAGCATGGTGCTGATGGTGTCGATATCGTAGGACAGAACGCTCAGAGCGTCGCCGATGGCGTGGCTGTCGTAAAAGCGCACGGGCAGGCGCATCAGGTGCTCAAAAACGTCCCGGCGCAGCCGGTAGACCACGTCCCGGGCAATGCGCACCATGAGGGCGGCCAGCAGGTAACTCAATGCCGCCGACACAAGATAGGCAATGAGCATCCACTTGGCATAGTACAGCACCGCGTCAAAATCCACCTGGCCCGTGCCGGGGCGCAGGGCGTCCACGGCGTAACCGCTGAGTTTGGGACCCACCAGGGCCAGCAGGTTGCTGGCAACGCTGATCAGGATGGCCAGCAGCACCAGCCAACGGGACTTTGCCAGATACTTCCACAGCCGTTTCAGGATCACGGCGGCGTTCTGTTTAGGGCGTTCAAAGGATTTCCCGCCGCCACCGGCGGGACCGCCCAGACCTTTGCTTTCTCTCATGTCATTCCACCTCCCCCATCTGTGCCTCGGCAATGGTGCGGTAGGCCGGGCAGTTCTGCATCAGCTCTTCATGCCGCCCCTGACCGATGACGCAACCTTCGTCCAGCATAAGGATGCAGTCGGCGTGTCGGATGGCGCTGACCCGCTGGGCCACAATGACCTTGGTCACGCCGGCAAATTCGTGAGCCAGCGCCCGGCGCAGGGCGGCGTCGGTCTTGTAATCCAAGGCCGAGGAACTGTCGTCCAGAATCAGAATTTCAGGGCTGCCCGCCATGGCCCGGGACAGCAATACCCGCTGCTTCTGGCCGCCGGAAAGGTCGGAACCCCGGGCGGCAATGTGTCCGTCCAGACCGCCGGGGCGGGTCTCGATAAACTCCGCCTGGGCGTTCTGCGCCGCTTTTTGCAGGGCATCCCGGCCCAGATCCCGGCCGAAATCAATGTTGTCCGCCAGGGTCCCGCCAAAGAGGAAGTCGTTCTGGAACACCACGCCGAACATTTTGTGCAGTTCCTGGGCGGGGATGCTGCGCAGGTCCCGGCCGTGGATCAGGATGCGCCCCGCGTCCGGGTCATAGGCCCGCAGCAGCAGGCGGAGCAGAGTGGATTTTCCGCAGCCCGTGGGGCCGATGATGCCCAGGGTCTGCCCCGGCTGAAGGGAGAAACTTACATTGTACAGATCTTTTTCCGCCTTGCCGTAGGAAAAGCTGACTCCCTCAAAGGCGATGTGGGCGTCGTCCGGGGCGCGGGGGATGGGCAGGACTTCCATATCGGAAGGCGCCTGAAGGACCTCGGCCACCCGGCGGCCGCTGGCAATGCCCTTGGACAGCATGACAAAAATGCGGGAGACCATCATCAGGGCGTTGAGGATCATGGTGAAGTAGCTCAGAAAGGCAATGATGGCGCCGGGTTGGCTGGACCCCGCGTTGACCCGCAGGGCGCCCACCACGATGACGCCGGTCAGCCCCGCGTTGAGGATGGCGTTGATGAGCGGGTTGGTGGCATTCATCAAAAGGCCGGCGCGGTATTCCCGGTCAGCGGTCTCCCGGTTGGCACGGTCGAAGCGCTCGCTCTCGTAGCTGACCTTGGACAGGGCCTGGATGACACGGATGCCAGCCATGCTCTCCTGGGCGCGGCGGACCATGCCGTCCACGGCGGTCTGGGTGGAGGTATACAGGCGGATGCCCTGGCGGGACAGTGCCCACACCCCCGCCACCATAAAGGGCAGAGGCAATACCAGCACGTAGGCCAGAACCGGGTCCAAAAACAGGGTCATGGCCACGCCGCCCAGCAGCATGATGGGGGCGCGCACCGCCATGCGCTGCATGCGGTCGATCATTTCATGGATGTGGTAGGTGTCCGACGTCAGGCGGGAGATCAGCGACGGCGTGGTGAAGCCGTCCACCTGTGCGCTGGAAAGCCCCAGCACCCGGCGGAACAGATCAAACCGGATGCGCTGGGTGACCTGACGGGAGATGCCCGTGGACATGCGGTTGGCAATGATGTTGAACACAAGCCCCGCCGCGGCGCACAGAACCATCCCGCCGCCCCACAGCAGAATGGCGTCCATCTGCTTTGCGGGCACGAACTCATCCAGAATGACCTGAAGCATCCAGGGCAGCATCAGCTCGGCCAGGGTGCCAAGGACTTTGATGACCATCTCCAGGGCAATGGCAGCCCGGAAGGGCATCAAATAGGAGAAAATGCGTTTCATGAAATTCCTCCCCCCAAAATGACAGCGGGCAAAGGTCCCGCATCGGTCAGACGATCTCCTCGGCCCGGTCGGCCAGGCGGGCCAGCAGTTTGTCCAGGGCCTCCCGCTCGGTGTCGGTCATGCCCTCCAGCAGCAGGGCACGCCAGGTCTGCCGGGCTTTGCGCACAAGAGGCAAAACCTCCAGGGCTTTGTCGGTGGGGTAGACCTGGATGGCCCGCCGGTCACCGGTGCAGCGCTGCCGGGTGATGAACCCCGCGTCCTCCAGGGCGGTCATCTGCCGGGTGACGCTGCTGCGGTTGACGTGCAGCTCCCGGGCGATCTGGTCCTGAGTGATGCCGGGCTTGCGGCATATAATGGGGATGTAAGCGCTCTGATAGGAACTAAGCCCTACGCTCTGCAAAGCCTCGTCCTGGTGGAGGTTGGCGCAGCGGGCAATGGTATTGATGTAACGCATGGTATGGTATTCCATGACAGTGCCTCCCATGAGAATTGTTGCAACTTGAATTGTTGCGTCTGCAATAATTATGCACGCAACAATCCGATCTGTCAAGATGCACCCATGGTTTCGGGCGGGAATCCCCGGAGCCATGGCTGCCGTATCCCCCTTGACAAGAGGGACAGCAGATGGTACACTAACGCTGTTAGCAAAGGCTAACGACACTGAACGAAACAGACACGGTGTTCCTGTCCGCGGCCATGACCCGGCGGCCCCGCACGCAGACAGAGCGGCCGCGTTATTTTTTACCCGAATGTTAGCTTTTGCTAACCGTAAGCCGACCTGCCGCCCGGGATGTTCTGAACGGCGGCGGGGATGCAAGCTGATCCAAAGGAGGTTTCCATGCTGGAAGAATATCTTGTCGCCCACTGCGCGCCCACCCTGGCAAACATCAAGACGGCCAGCCTGTTCCGCTGCCCCTGCCCCGGACCCGGGGAGCTGGAAGCCTGGCGGCAGACGCTGGCGGCCAAGGGGGTGGAACTGACGGTGCTGCGGTGCGACGGCACCCACGTGCTGGTCTATGTTTATCGCCCGTCCCGGCTGCGGGCCGACCTTTGCCGTCCGGAGGCGGAGCGCCTGCTGCGGCCCTATGGTTACATCGCCACCGACGAGGAATCGGCCCTGCAGCGCCTGCGGGAACGCCTGTCCGCGGGCGGGGACTTTCCCCATGAGATCGGGGCCTTTCTGGGCTATCCGCTGGAGGACGTGGCGGGCTACATCCATAACCGGGGGCAGAACTGCCGCTGCATGGGCTGCTGGAAGGTCTACTGCAATGAATGCGAAGCCCGGCGTACTTTTGCCAAGCTGAAAAAATGCAGTGAAGTCTACGGCCGGCTGTGGCGGCAGGGGCGGACGGTGCCGGAACTGACCGTTGCGGCCTGAACAGCTCTGAATATTTGAATATGGTCCATCCGTGGGCGGTGCGTCTGTGGGGAAAAACTCCCCGCAGGCGTGCCGCCTTTTGTTTTTTGGCGAAAAGCCGGACACCGGATACAAATCGGACGAATTTGGCCGTATAATAAAAGTAGAATAGAAAGACGGAGAAAGCGCGAGTGACATAAGAAAACAAAGGTTCTGCAAGAACTGCGAAGCATCACAAAATCGCTGTATGGCGGCAGATGCAAGGCAGAGGGCTGCAGCACTCCTTGGTGGAATGCAAAGCCCGATAACGCGGCAGATGCCGCCTTGCAGTTAGAATTTTGCGGCTTTGTTTTCTTATGGAACCGCGCAGAAGATCCCGGTGTATTCACCCGGGGCGGCAAAGGAGCGCAAGGCCATGAAACCTATCCTCATTGTGGATGACGAGGAAGCCATCGTCAGCCTGATCAAGCGGACGCTGACAGGGGCGGGATACCCCTGCGTCGCCGTGACCAGCGGCATGGAGGCGGCGGACCTGCTGGAAGAAAAGCATTTTGACCTTGTGGTGCTGGACGTCATGATGCCGGAAGTGGACGGCTACGATCTGCTGCGCTATATCCTGCCCACCGGCACCCCCACCATCTTTCTGACGGCAAAAGGCACCCTGTCCGACCGGGTGCGGGGCTTGCAGATGGGGGCGGACGACTATATCGTCAAGCCCTTTGAGCCTGCCGAGCTGGTTGCCCGGGTGGAGAGCGTGCTGCGCCGGGCGGGGCGCGGCACGGTGAGCTTTTCCGCCTGGGACGTGAAGGTGGACACCGCCGCCTGCCGGGTGACCAAAGGGGGCGAGCCGGTGGCCCTGACCCCCAAGGAATACGACCTGCTCATGCTGCTGCTGCGCAACCGGGGCAGCGTGCTCTACCGGGATTATCTGTACGAGACGGTCTGGGGGGAGGAAGAAATGCTGGACAACACCCGAACCCTGGACACCCACATCCAGCGCCTGCGCAAAAAGCTGGGCTGGGAGAACAGGATCACCACCGTCCACCGCGTTGGTTATCGATTGGAGGCGGAAGAAGGATGAAACGGTTTGCCATTCCCAAGCTGGCCCTGCCCATGGCCCTGCTGTTTGCCCTGTGTGCCTGCACTGCCGCGAACTCCGGGAGTGTCCCGGCACAGACGGACGCGCCCTCCTCCGCCGCGGACCCGGCGACCGGGGAGGACACGGCCCAGGCGTCCTCCGGGGAGCAGGAGGTTCCGGTAGGCTCTCTGCACATGGTCTGGGCGGGCAGCGATGTCCCCAGTGCTGCCGGCGGACAGCTGTACGAGACGGCTTCCACCTATCTCTATGACCCCCGGTGCCTCACCGCCGTGGACCTGGAGACCGGAGTGCAGCAGATGCTGTGCACCAAGACCGGCTGCACCCATGACAACCCTGACTGTGAAGCCTGGATCTGTGAGGCGGGGCTGAGCCTGGCCCAGTGCGGCGCTTTTGCGGAGGACGGCAAACTGTACCGCGTCTATGCCACCGACCCGCACCACGGCATGGGCGGGGCGCTGCTCTCCGGTGTGGAGGTCAGCAGTCTGGACGGCAGCAACAGTACCCTGCTGTGTGAGGATTTTGTCCCCAACGGCAGCTGCATCGACATCACCTGGCTGGCGGATGACGGGTATCTGTATGCCTGTATCCAGTCCAATCCCGCGGTGAACGAGGAGGGGGAGACCAGAAATCAGTTCACGGTAGAGCGTATCCCCAAAACGCCCGGAAGCACGGCGGAACTGCTCTACCAGTGGCAGAGCACCCGCGCCGACAACATGGCCGAGAGCCTGCAGGCGGCGGGCGTCAGCCACGGGCAGCTGCTGGTGATGCTGACCGAGCCTCCCGCCGAACACACCGGCAGCCTGGCCGGGGACTATGCCGCCAGCACCACGACCCTGCGCGTCCTGGACCTGGAAACCCGCACCCTGGGGGAACCCCTGGACTGCTGGACCGGGGACGGCGGGGACCTTTCCCTGCGGCAGATATACAACGGTCTGCTGTGGACCATCGACGGGGAAGGCACGCTCACCGCCGCAGACCCCATCACCGGGGATACGGTGGAAAACTGCCCCGGACTCTGGCCGGAGGAAATGGAGCCCAGGGGCATCTTCGGGCTGTACGGCCGCCGCCTGGTGGTGGACGGCTATGACCGGGCAAACGACCTGGAACACCGGTACGTCTTTGATCTGGATACCGGCACGATGCAGCGGGAACTGCCCGCCACCTGGTACAAGGAGGCCAACCAGCCCCGCCTGCCCTCCCTTATGGCCGACGACGGGGAACACCTGATGCTCAAGGTGGAGGAACGACCCGTCACCCGCACCACAGTGGGACAGGACGGCGTAGTGATGGAGTATCCCTCCAGCGACTCGGTCTATGCGGTCATCCCGGCGGAGGACTACCTGGACGGCAGCGAGGACTGGACCACCTGTACCCTGCTGCCCACTGAGGAAAACTGACGCAAAAAACATACATTCTGGTGACAATGCGGAGGAATTTCCGCCGCAGTGCCGACACATCCGCCCGGTAAGATAGCATCAAAGGAGGGAACCCGGATGAAAAGACGACCTTTGTACATGCTCCGCGCCCTGGGGGCCGCGGCATTGGCCGGGGGATTCTGCCTGACGGCGCTGGCGGGTTGCGCCCCCGGGGCACAGCAGTCCCCGCCGCCTGCAAGCTCTGAAACTGCCGGGACAGGAGGCGGATCCCAGCCCACCCCTGCGGCCGAAACAGGGGAGGTGCGTATCCTGACGGGCGGCGGCGTCCACGCCGGCGGGGGAGAGGATGGCTTTTACCTGCCCCAGGTCATGGGGGACGGGGTATTCGGCACGGTGGTGGATACCGGGACCGGCCAGCAGCGGGTTTTGTGCTCTTTGCCCGGCTGTGACCACACCGGTCCCGACTGCGAGGGCTGGATGTGCAGCGCGGAACCCCTGGGAGAGCAGGCTGCCGACAGCTGCGCCCTCCTGTGCGACGGCGACGCTTTGCTCTGGCTGGTCTTTGACGACCCGGTGACTGAAAATCAGAGCTATGCCGACATCAGCGCCCTGGACGGCACTGGCCGCACCCGGCTGGCCGATACCCTGGAAGGCAGTTGCCCGGCCTGGTCCAACTGGCCCAACGGCTTCTTTACCGACGGGTCGGACTACTACTTCCTCACCTCCCGGGACGGAGCGGACGCGGTTTTGAGCCGCCTGGACCCCGAGAGCGGCGAGACCACCCTGACGGAACTTCCCGGCGGCAGCCCCGGCACCCTCATAGGTACCGATGGCGGGGCTGTCCTGTTCTGGCAGCAGGAGGAGGATCTGGGCCGCCTGCTTGCCCTGGAGCTGGCTGAGGCCCGGGTGACCCAACGGGACAGCTGGCTCAACCAAACGCCCGGCGTTTTGGGAGCGGCAGCCGCCGACGGAACGCTGTACGCAGCGGCGGAGCAGGAGGGAAAAACGGTGCTGCTGGCGGGCCCGGAGGAAGATTCCCCCACAGTGCTGGCCGAACTGTCCGCCACCTCCGATGGCGCCCAGGCCGTGGCCGCCTCCCTGAAAGGACCCTTTGACGGCTGCCTGATGATCGATCTGTATTACCCCAACATGGCCGACGGGGCATCCGCTCCCGCCCGGCGCTGCGGGGTGGAGCTGGATACCGGGAACTGCCATCCGCTGGAAAACACCTGGCAGACCGATGCCTCCCCCGAACCGGCGCTGCTTCTTGCCGCCGGGGAGGACACCCTGTGGCTGGCCATGACCCACAGCCCGGCGGGCAGCGTCACGGTGGACGACCAGGGCCGTCCCTCCCGCAATGAGGGCAGTACCGCACAGACGGTGCTGGCCGACGCCGGGGAATACCTGACCGGCAGTACCGAGACCCGCCCCGTCACCATGCTGACGGAGACGTTTACCGCTCACATCCCCCACTGACCCCAACCTGCAGGAAAGGAGTGCCAGGGCATGAAGTTTTCCACCAAACTGAGCCTGAGCTTTGCGGCGCTGCTGGCTGCCGCCCTGTGTGCGGTGGGCCTTGCCATGGTGGGCCGCAGCTTTGCCGACAGCCTTGCCTCGGCGGAGCGGACCTTCGGCACCCAGCAGTACACCGAAAAATATACCATTGAGAGCACCATCCTGACTCAGACGGGGACCTCCGGCACGGCGGTCTACACCACCTCCGCCATGAGCGGGGCAGTGCAGAGTTTTGCCGAACAGACCCCCGGCAGCCGCATGGCCCTGTATCTGGACGGGCGCAACAGCGTCTATTCCAACCTGCCCCGGGGCATTTCCCGCACCCGCCAGCTGGACGCCCTGGAAGCCGGCACAGGGGAAAGCACCCTGGTGCATGCCGACGGGGCGGACTGGCTGCTTCTGACCGTGCCGCTCAATGTCCCCGGGGTGGATGCGGTGCTTCTCAGCGCTTACGATGTGACCAGTGTCTTTGCCAGCCGGGACGCCCAGCTTGCCGCCTGGTTCGTGGCGGCGGTGCTGGTATTGGCTGCGGGCACCGCTGCGGCGGGGGCGGTCAGCCGGTCGCTGACCCGCCCGCTGACCCGGCTGCAAAGTGCCAGCAGCCGCATTGCGGCGGGGGACTACACCCAGCGCACCCAAGTGGAGACCGACGACGAGATCGGCGCCCTCAGCCATAGCTTTGACGAGATGGCCGGGGCGGTGGAAAGCCGCGTGGCCGCTTTGGACCAAAACGTCCGCCAGCAGAAGGATTTTATCGCGGCCTTTACCCACGAGATCAAGACCCCCATGACCAGCATGCTGGGCTATGCCGATCTGATGCGCGCCCGCCCCCAGAGTGCCGAGACCCAGCGGGAGGCCGCCGGTTATATCTTCCGGGAGACCCACCGGCTGGAGGAACTCAGCCGTAAGCTGCTGGCCCTGATGGGGCTGGAAAATCTCTCCGATGGGGAGAAAAGCGCCATTGAAAAGACCCCGGTCTCCGACCGGGCCCTCTTTGCCCGGCTGGAACGGGGCCTGGCCTCGGCGCAGCAGCCGGAGATCCCGGTCAGCTGGCAGCCGGGAGACTGCACCGTGCTGGCCGACGCCGCCCTGCTGGACGACCTTCTGCGCAATCTCATCCTCAACGCCCGGCGGGCCTGTGCGGGCAAAGCCGACGGCCGGGTGACGGTCTCCTGCCGGGCGGAGGGAGATACCGCCGTGTTTGCCGTGCAGGACAACGGCTGTGGTATCCCGAAGGAGGACCTGCCCCGGGTGACCGAACCCTTTTACATGGTGGACAAGTCCCGCGCCCGGGCCGGGGGCGGCAGCGGCATTGGACTGACGCTCTGCCGCCGCATTGCCGAACTCCACGGCAGCCGCCTGGAATTTGAGAGCACGGTGGGGCAGGGGACCACGGTGTCCCTGCGCCTGCCCCTGGCTCCCCCACCCCGAAAGGAGGACGACCATGAATCTGCGTGATCTGAAACCGGTCCGCCGGTTTATGGCGCTGGGGGTCAGGACCCGCCGCACGGTCCTGGTATGTGCTGCGGCGGTGGCGATCTGCCTGGTGCTGCCCTTTGGCGTGTTTGCCGCATGGGACGCCCTTTTGCTGGGCGGCGGCCGCGCCCGGCCCCAGCCGGAGGGGGTACAGCCCCTGTCCGATGCCGGGCGGCAGAACGACACCGCCTGCATCCTGTATAACTGTGCGCACCTTTTGGGCGTCGACCCGGCCCGGGCCGATGTGTATGAGGGCTGGACCGAACAGCCCCTGGATGCCGCCGGTCTTGCCCAGGCCAGGAGCCGCTGCCGCACGGTGGTGGCCCGGGCAGAGGAACTGGGCCTTATGCCCCTATGGCAGGCGGAACAGATCGGGCGGCTTTTGGACGCCCCCGACTGCGCCCTGACTGCCGTTACCGCGCCGGGCGGGCTGACCAACTATTCTCTGGCGTACAACGATGAGCCGGTCTCCACACCGGAGACCGCCGCCACGCCCGAGACTGCCGCCACCCCGGAAACCGCCACTATCCCGGAGACCGCTGTAACGTCCGGGTATTGCTGGCTTTCCGTAACGCTGACGGCGGACGGCACGCCGCTGGCGTTCCAATGGCAGGACAGCAGCCTGCCCTGGAACGTGGAGACTCCGGCGGAAGCGCTGGAGGAAGCGCTGACCCTGATGGGGACGGAAAGCTTTGACGACTGGCAGCGCCTGGACTGGTCCGAACGCCTGCCCGACGCGGGGCAGTGTGCCTACTCGCCCCAGGCGCAGCTGTATGTCAGCGTCAACTTCAGCGGCGGGCTGAACATCACCGCCGCCAGCATGACGCAGCAGGAATTTGACGGCATTTACGGGGAGGAGGATTCCCAATGAAACGACGAACCCACGGGATTTTGTGCGCAGTTCTGGCGGCGGCGCTGCTGGCAGGCTGCGGCGGGCCGGATATTGACGCGGCCCCGGCAGCACCCGAGACCGACCCCACCGGCACGACGGAGACCGCCCCGGCTGACGCATCTTCTCAAAGTGTAACCCCGGCGCAGCAAAAGCCCGACCTGCGGCCTTTGACCCAGGGGGCGGGCAATTCCTATCTCACCTTTGGCCGGGGACAGGCGGCGGACGGGATGCACCTGATCCTGTACGCCATTGACTATGACAAACAGCAGGCCGTCCCCGTCTGCGGCAAGGCCGGGTGCAGCCACGATACCACGGACTGTGACGCCTGGCTGCCCGACCAGAATTACCGCACCATCGGCTCTGACGGGCAGGAGGTGTTCACCTTATGTACCGTGGTGGGGAGCGACGAGGCTTATCTGGAACGCATTTCCCCCGCGGAAAGTGACAGCGGCCAGACTATGGCCCGGCTGCCTGCCCTGGACGGGCAGGTCTTTGACTGGACGCTGGCCGCGGCGGATGACGAGACCGTCTTTCTGGGGGCGGTACATTATGATGCACAGATCGGCTCCGGCAAGCCCATGGTCCCCGCCGTTGCGGCAGTCTCCCGGGCGGACGGCAGCGTGCAGCTGTACGACGCCCCCGACGAGGCAGCGGCCGCCCGCCCCGACGGCGCCACCGTCAACACCGTCTTTGCCGGGGCACAGGGCCGCAGCCTGTATTTTCTGGTTTCACTGCATGACAAAAACAGCAGCATCCAGCCCGGCTGTGAGCTGTGGGCCTTTGACGCGGACACAGCCCAATGGGGGAAAGTGACCGGCTTTGAGGGCAAAATCACCGACGCGGGGATGGAATACTACGAAGTCCCCCAGTCGTCCCGGGCGGCAGATCCGGGAAGGGTCGTCCATGTGGACAAGGGGGAGGGCAGCCTCCGGGCGGTGGACCTGACCACCGGGGAGGAGACCACGATTTGCACCGGCCTGCCCGCCGCCCCCGGGGAGTACGACAGCTATGACGTTACCCGCCTGGAAAACTGGTACGCCGTGACGGTCAGCCAGCGGGATGCCGCCACCGGGCAAAGTCAACTCCAGTGGTTTCTGGTCCCGGCCCAGGGCGGCGACCCGGTCTCCATGGAACTGTACCAGTACAGCGATGCACGGGGCAGCCAGCCGGTCCGCCTGGTGGACGAATACGGCGGGATGTTCTATTGCCAGTATGATATGACCAACGAGCCTTATACCGGTGTGGGCAAGGACGGTGTGGCAGGGACCTTTGACAATTACCACATTCTTTACGGCCTGATCGGTGTGGAGGACGCTCTGGCCTCCCGTCCGGAATATGTACAGGTTTTTGTGGAATGATGTCCTGAAGGTCACCGGTTCTGCTTTTTGCGGAAAAGTTCGATAAAACGACAAAAATGAGCTGTGCTTGACACAATGCACAAAAAATGATCCATTAAATTTACAAAAAACCTTTACACTCCTGAGACAAAACGGATACATCCTCGCGTTATTCTGGGTATACAGAAAGCGACGGAAAGACCTGCCGCCGATTGCGCGGCATACCCCGGACCGGAACCGGTCAAGGGGCGTGCCGGTGTCCGGCGGCATCTTTTTTCCGCCAGGGGAAGTTTACCGGTGAGGGAGGAAGGTTACGGATGGATCAGCGCACAGGACAGCACCGCCAGAGAAGAAACGTCTATCGCGGGACTCAACCCGGGCGCCGGGATACCCGGCCTGTGCGAACTTCGCCGCCTTCGCCCGCACAGTTTGAGACCCGCGGGAGACATGACTCCTCCTACCGCAAATACGCAGCCCGCAAACGCAAGAACCGGGCGCTGCGCCGTCTTTTGTACCTGGCGGCGGGGGTCATGATCCTGGCGGCAGGCGTGCTGGTGGTCATCCAGATGGACATTTTCCCCATTTGTTCGGGGGAAGAGCCGGACATTCCCACAGCCGCCATGGCGGAGACCAGGACCATGGAAGCCGCGCCGGGGTTCATCGTGGCGGTGGACCCGGGACACGGCGGCGGGGATATCGGCGCCGAGGGCGTCTACTTTGACGAGTGGGAAATGACCTGGAAAACCGCCGATTACCTGATGGACCTGCTGGAAGCGGACGACCGGTTTTCTCCCTTTATGACTACCGACGGCACCGAGTATGAAAAGGCCAGCCAGCGGGCGGCCAACGCGGTGGCAGGCGGGGCGCAGCTGCTCATTTCCATCCACGGCAATTCGGGGGATGACCCCAGCTATGCGGGCTTTGAGTGTTACCCCGTTCCTCCGGGACGCACCTATAACGCCGAGAGCCTGGCCTTTGCCCAGCTTATTGCCGACGGTTTCGGCGCGGCCAACGCCAACCTCCGCGGCCAGAACGGCGTGCGGTACATATACTACGACGCAAACAACGAAAAACAGATCTATGAGGTGTCGGACACCAGCGTCCACACCGACCCCACCTTTACGCTGCTGGAAGAATGCGGCTGTCCCGCCGTGCTGGCGGAACAGTGCTTCATCACCAGCCCCCAGGACGTGGACGCCTTCGGTGACGACGACGGCTGTCATACCGCCGCCCAGATCTATTACGATGCCATCTGTGCCTGGTACGAAACCTACGGCCAGGCTTCCTGAACCTCCCCCTTTGCTTCTGCAAGCGATATACAAACACCGCGCCCCGCCGGAAACATCCTCCCGGCGGGGCGCGGTGTTTATGGGTGTGAAAACGGCTTACTCCGGCTGTTCGGGGGCCGTCGTCTGTTCCAAAAAATAGGGCTCAAAGTGGTGCAGATCGTCGATGCGGGCGGTGGCGGCGTAGTAGACGCCGTCGGGGCGGTATTCCTCCGTCAGCACGTTGCCCCGGCTGCGCAGAATGTCGGCCAGCGCCAGCTTGTCGTAGGGCAGAAGCACCTCGATGCGCCGCACCCGGGCACTGAGAATGTCGTCCAGCCTGGCCACCAGGTCGTCCAGACCCCGGCCGGTGCGGGCACTGGTCAGCAGAACGGAGGGGTCAAAGGGCACCGCACCGCTCTTGTCACACTTGTTGTAGACGGTCAGGCGGGGAATATCCCCGCAGCCCAGCTCGTCCAGGACCTCGTCTGTCACGGCCAGCTGTTCGGCGGCGGCCGGGTCGCTGGCGTCGGCCACCCGCACCAGCACGTCGGCAAAGGAGGCTTCCTCCAGAGTGCTCTTGAAGGCATCCACCAGATGGTGGGGCAGGCGGCTGACAAAGCCGACCGTGTCCACCAATACCACGTTCAGCCCGCTGGGCAGCGTCAGGCGTCGGGCGGTGGGGTCCAGAGTGGCAAACAGCATGTCGGCCTCAAAAATTTCGGCCCCGCACAAAGCGTTCATCAGGCTGCTCTTGCCCACGTTGGTGTAGCCCACCAGGGCCACCACCGGCACTCCGCTCTTGCGGCGGGCGCGGCGGGTCTCGCCCCGGCGCTTTTCCATCTCTTCCAGACGGTTTTCCAGCGTCTCGATGCGGCGGCGGATATGGCGGCGGTCCAGTTCCAGCTTGGTCTCACCGGCACCGCGGCGGGCGCCGGCTCCGCCGCCGCCACCGCCGCCCTGGCGGCTCAGCGCCTCGCCGATGCCCTGCAGCCGGGGCAGGCGGTAGCGCAAAAGGGCCAGCTCGGTCTGCAGCTTGCCCTCGTTGGTGGTGGCACGGGAACGGAAGATCTCCAAAATCAGCATGGTGCGGTCAATGACCTCCACCTGCAGGGCGGCGCTCAGGTTGCGCAGCTGGCTGCCGGTGAGCTCCCCGTCAAAAATGGCGGCCTGCGCCCCCGCGTTCAGGCAGACCAGCCGGGCCTCGGCCACTTTGCCTTCGCCCAGCATGGTGGCGGCCTCGGGGGTAGAGCGCTTTTGGGTCACGGTGGCAACGGCCTGCATGCCGTTGGCCTCCGCCAGGGCGGCCAGCTCGTCCAGGCTGCGCTCGGCGTCAAACTTGCCCTGATCCAGGGCAAGCAGGACCACGGGAACGGGACCTTCCTCCCCGGGATTGACGGGGAAAAGGGAGGCTTCCTCCTCGGGCAGATCAGGGGTCATCTCATCCGAAAGACGGATCAGTTCACTCATTCGTTTGTTCCTTTCAGCAATGCATAAAAACGGCAGGGGACTTCGGTGCCGTCGAACCGGCGGCTGATGCCGGTGTGATGGTAGCGGAACCCCGCCTTTTCCATCACGGCGCCGGACGCCACATTGTCGTTGGCGTGGCAGCAGGTCAGCCACTGTCCGCCGACCTTGTCAAACCAGTAATCCCGCACGGCGCACAGGGCCTCGGTGGCGTAGCCTTTGGACCACCATTTGCGGCCCAGGCAGTACCCGGATTCCCAGGCTTCCCCAAGGGCGGTAAAAGCGGCGGGCCAGGCGGGGTCGGGCTCGGCCCGCATCAGGCTGATGGAGCCGATCACCACCCCGGACGCCCGGACCTGGATGGCCCAGTCGTAGAAATCGGGGCGGTCATATTGTTTGGTGACTTCGTGCAGGTATTCGGCGGTCTCCACCCAGGAGCGGTGGGCGTCCCACCGCAGCCAGCGGGTGACTTCCGGGTCGGATGCCCAGTTGCCGAACATGACCTCGGCGTCATCGATGGTGAAACGGCGCAGCAAAAGGCGCCCGGTCTGAATGGGCTGTGTACCCTGATGGTCCATGGCGGGACCCTCCTTTCCGGGTGAGATCGGGGAAAATCGTATCAGGTCTGGGGGCGGAACTTGCGCAGGATGCCCATGGCCAGCTGCCACAATTTGCGCAGCTGGGGGCGGTAGAGGGTGCAGTAGACGAAGAGGATGGCGCCCACAGACACGAATTTCAGAATAAAGTGGTCGTACAGAATGACACCGGCCACAGTGGCGGCCAGCGCCAGCAGAAAACCGGAGATGGTCCGCCCGTAGTTGGGGATGGTGCGGTAATAGTATTGCCCGGTGACGGTGCGGTACAAAAACATGGCGGCGTTGGCGGCGGCCACGGCCACGGCCGCGCCGGTGACGTTGTACAGCGGTACCAGCCAGGCGCACATGCCAAAGTTGACCGCCACGCCCAGGGCCACGCCGATGGTGTCATGGTGGGGGCGGCGGGCGATGGCATTGCCGTAGACGGTGCCTTCAATGAGGATGGCAAACACCGAGGACAGCATCATGATGGGGAAAAAGCGCAGACAGGCGCTCTTGGCCGGGAAGATCAGGAAGATGATGTCCTCAAACATGATGAGGCAGCAGAAAAAGCCGAACACCAGGAAATTGAGCAGGTCATGGATGCGCCCGATGCGCTCCTGTTCGGTGCGGTAGTGGGCGTAGACGTAAGGCCCCCAGTAGGTGGAAAAGCCCGCCTGCACGGTGGTGACCAGCTGGGCCAGGGTATAGGCAAACTCAAACAGGCCCTGGGCCGCCGCACCCGAAGCCGTTGCCAGGAAAGACAGGCAGAGGGAGCGGTAAAGGGGCGTCAGGATGGCTGCCGGAGCCAGGGCGATGCCGTAGGGCAGAAAGGTGCGGTAGATGCCCGCGTCGGCGGCCAGGCCGCGGGGGACGGGTCTGCTATCTGCTTCCGGGGCGGTGTCGGACCCGGCGGCGGGAGCATCTTCAGAGGGGGCGGGCTCCGCCCTGGCCAGGCGCAGCGCCCGGAACCAGAAGGCAATGGCCACCCCGCCGAAGCCCGCCAGTGCCGCCGCGATAAAAGCCCAGGTGTTGGAGGTGAAAAATCCGGGCAGCAGGTAGATCAGGTTGAGGCAGGCGTTCATCCAGAGGGTCTGGACGGTGTAGGCGCGGACATCGTTTTCCAGCCGGAGCAAGACGTTGATATAGCGCACCAGCATGTAGAGGGCGGCGTTCAGGAAGAGGAATGGCACCAGGGCGGTGCCGCCCTGTCCCAGGCCGAAGGCAACGGCCAGGGGCGGGGCAAAAAAGACGCTGGCCACCGCCCCGGCCAGCACCATGACCAGAACCGACAGCTTGACGCAGGCCAGAAACATCTGGCGGCCGCTCACGCCCCGGGCGGGCTCATGGTAAAAGCGCAGCAGGGCCTGGTCAAGACCCAGCATGCCCAGGTTCATCAGGGACATGGTGTAGGCCATGAAGGTGGCGGGGACGCCGTAGGCGTCGGGGGGCAGAATGCCCTTGATGATGAGCGCCGCGCCGCTGATGAGAAAGCCCAGATAGGTGGCGACGGAATATTTCATCACATTGCCGACAAAGCTCTCCTGCTTGGCCGGACGCTTGGTTTCCTTGGACACGGTTACCTCCTTGCGGCGCCGGGCCGCAAACGGCGGGGCAGCTCAGCCCCGGACAAAGGGACGGATGCGGGCGGTCATGCGCTCCGCATCCTCCGGCGAGACCCAGGCCTTGTCCACGTAGCCGTAGATGCGCTGGGCAAAGTTTGCCAGGGGCGGGCAGAAGGCAAAGACCTTTTTCGGCTCCCACTTGTGCTGGTAAAGGAAATGCACCCCCGCCAGAGCACAGAATTTGAGCAGGTTGAAATGCGGAGTAAACCCTTCCCCCATGGGGTGATCCCGGGGCGGGTTTTTGTAGACGTCCTCCAGAAGGTCGGCCATCCGCAGATAGGCGGGGCGGCTGCCGGGGTCAAAGTAACCCTCGATGACCTCCCGGGCAATGGGGAAGGGGGGCTCGGGGTCCTGCATGGCGGCGGCAAACTCGTCGTAGCTTGTCACATAATGGGCGTCCTTGTAAATGACAGGGTCGTACTCGTGCTCGATGGGCATGGGCCGCAGGATGTGGCAGCTTTTGTGGGCCATGTAGACCTCGGCCACGGCGGTGCTCATCCAGATGGAGATGCTGTCCGCCGCCACGATCCACTGCTTCACGCTGTCGGCAAAGATGACATGGAAGTTGGGCCGCTTTTTGGCCAGTTCCTCCAGGGCGGGGCTGTTCCATTCGCTGGGATGGCGGCGGTAGACCAGCTCCACCTCGGGGTGGTCGGCCAGATAGCGGTCGAACCATGCCAGCGTCTCCGCCATGGAAAGCCGGTTGGTGCGGGCAAAGCCGGAAAAATCGGTGCCGGCCATTCTGGAAAGCTCGGCCACCTCGTCGTCGGACATGCTGGCATAGCCGAAGCTGGAAATGTACAGGTGCAGGTGCTTGTCCGGGTCCAGACCGAACTCTTTGCACAGGGCGGCCTTGTCCTTGAAATAGCCGGTAAACTCAGGCCGCAGGAAGTCCATCATGACGGCGCCGGTGACGGGAGTGTTTTTCTCCTCCATGCCGTGGGCCTGCAGGCGCCTGGCGGTGCGGCTGCCCCAGCAGGTCTGGACGCAGCGCTTGGCGTTGCCGTTCATGTTGAACCAGTCGCCTTCCTCCTGGGTGTCGGAAAGCATCTGCTCCCAGTGCAGATTGACGATCTTGTCGCACTTGCCGATGTTGTTGTAGACATGGCTGTTGATGGCCTCGTTGTCATACATGCAGCTGGCGACCAGCACTTCCGGCTTGTCCTTGCCGAACAGCCGCAGGTACTTGGGGTCCAGCAGCTGCCGGATCTCCACCTTGTAGCCCCGGCGCTCCAGCTCCAGCTTGAGCAGCAGGTCGCTCTCATATTCCCGCACGGTATGCTCGTACAGGATCAAAAAATCCAGTGCCAAAAATATGCCTCCTTCTGCGCCTTTGCCGCGGGACGCGGCAGAGATGGCAGCCCGGTCATTTCAGCCGGGAAAACAGTTCGTCCACCCATACCGGCAGGCCGTACACCTCGTCCAGGTGGAAGCCGTCGTAAAACTGGGTGTCATCGTCAAAATCGGGACGGTCGGTCCATTCGTAGTCCAGCAGGGTAAAGCCGTATTCCTCGCTCCAGGCCTGCAGCTGGGGCAGGACCTCCTCCGTCATGGCGTCGTCGATGCCGAAAGGCTCGCAGACCTCGGTAAGCACGATGTCGGCCATGGGGGGGAGCACCACCGTCAGGGTGACGCCCTCCTCCTGACAGCGGGCGGCCAGCCGGGCAATGCGGTCAAACTGGTCGGACAGCGACCAGTCTCTGCAGCGGGGGATCAGGCTCTGGGGATAGGTGTAGAGCTTGTAGTGCAGGGGCAAGGTCTCGCCGTTGTCCCCCACATAGTCCGAGGGGCCCCAGTCTCCCGACTCGATGGTGTCGGGGGTGCCCCGCAGAGTGTCCAGAAAGACGGTCAGGGCGTTGACGTTGTACTCCAGATTGAAGCAGTAGGCCAGGGGATTGTTCAGCGTTTCTTCCAGCGAGGCAAACCGGTCGGTGTTGTAGTTCTGGTTCAGGGTGTAGAAGGACACGCTGAGAAGCAGCTCATCCACCTCATTGCCGGAGTCCAGAATGTAGTCGGCCAGGTCCAGCGTCTCCTTGAGGGACGCCCCGCCGAAGGCCAGGTTCTGCCACTCCTTGCCCGAGACTTCGGCGGCCTGATCCAGATCGATGTGGGCCAGACGGCTGTCTCCCAAAATAAGATTGGTGCCGGGGTCGGCCTGATACTCCCGCACCCGGGCCACCGGCTGGGTGGACGAGGCGGAGGATTTCAGCCCGAAATAGTTGTTGGGCTCAAAGGCGATGAAAAACGCCAGCCAGACCACGACCGGGATCAAAAGCAGCGCGGTTTTGCGCAGGATATGTTTCACAGGGCGGCGGCGCCTCCTTTCGGTTTGGTCACGGGTCAGAACCCGGCGTACATGCTGAAGTTGCTGCCGCCGAAGCCGCCGCTCTGCACGATGAGCCCGGCCAGGATCAGGACGATCAGCAGGTAATAGATGACCCGGCGGCGGGGCATGGCAGCCAGGGCCTGCTCCGACGGACGGTTTTTGCAGGAAAATGCCCGCCAGGCGTCCAGGCGAAAGGCCAGCACAAGGCCGGCCAGCACCATGGCGTAGTAGGCGGCCACCATCAGGGCATGGGGGTAGAAGCCGTTATACACGGCAGAGTACAGCTCCGACGCAAAGCGGACGGGGGAAAGTCCCGACACGCACCCGGCCAGATAGCCGAAGCAGTCGGCAAGCCCCAGCCCGGTGGTGTCCGACCCGACGCGGAAGAACACCATGCTGAAGGTCCACAGCACAAAGACCACGGCCCGCTTGCTCCACAGCTGGGCGGCGGGGGCGCGCTTTTTGGGTTTGCCCAGACGCTGGTGGAGGATCTCCTCCCCGATGCGGTAGGCTGCCTGCAGAATGCCCCACACCACAAAGGGCAGGGTGTTGCCGTGCCAGAACCCCGACACAAAAAAGACGCAGAACAGGCAGACCCAGACGGGCAGGCGTTCCCGGCGTCCCCGGGTCAGGGGAGAGATGTCCGCCCAGGCCAGGGGCATGAAGAGGTAATCCTGCAGCCAGGAAGAAAAGCTGATGTGCCACCGGTTCCAGAATCCGGAAAAGTTGGTGGCGAAAAAGGGCGTCTTGAAGTTTTCTGGCACTTCGATGCCCAGCAGCAGGGCGGAGGCCCGGGCGGCATCGGAGTAACCGGCAAAGTCAAAGTAAAGCTGGAAAGTGTAGGCCACCGCCGCCAGGATCAGCATGCCGCCGCCGTAGGAGCGGTAGTTGGGAAATACCTCGTTGACCAGCAGGGCCAGCACGTCGGCAATGGCTACCTTCTTAAAGGTGCCCAGGGCGAACAGGCGCAGGGCGGCGATGGTGCGGCTCTCGTCAAAGCGGTGCTCTGCCGCCAGCTGGGGCATGAGGCTTCCCGCCCGGCAGATGGGGCCCGAAATGACGGTGGGGAAGAAGTTCATGAACAGGGCGTGGATGATGAAATTGTGCTCCACCGGGCAGTCGCCCCGGGCGGCATCGATCAGGTAGGAGATGGCCGCAAAGGTGTAGAAGCTGATGCCCAGGGGCATGGCGATCTTGGGCAGGGGCAGGCCCCAGTCCAGCCGGAGCAGGTCGCCGTATTTGAAGAATGCCAGAATGGCAAGGAGCACCACCACGCCCAGATGCAGCCACCGCCGCTGCCGGGGCGTTTCCAGCGCCCGGGCAAAGAGATAGCTCAAAACCGTGATGCCCAGCGTTACCCCGAACAGCTGGGGCGCGGCCAGCAGGTAAAACACCCAGCTTGCCGCCAGAAGAAAGCCCGGCTGCCACCGGTGGGGCAGATGCAGGTAAACTGCCGCCGCCACGGGCAGAAAGGCGAAATATCCAAGACTTTGCAGGCCCAAGCCCGCACCTCCCTACGATGCTCCCGCACAGGGCAGGGCATATAAAAATATACAGACACTATATTATAGCACAAGGCAAAGCCGATGTCGAATGAAAAAACGGCGTCCACACGCGCAGCCTCTATGCCGGAGAACATGCCTCCTGACAAGAAAATCACTTGACAACGCCACATATCCCGAGTATAATGTAACAACTGGTGCGGCCCGCTTGGGCCGCACAACTTTTACTGTTAAGGAGAAAACCGGCTATGGCAAAAGAAGTTGTTGTCACCCATGAGGGCTTGAAAAAGCTGGAAGAAGAACTCAATACCCTGCGCACCGTCAAGCGTAAGGAAGTTGCAGATAAAATCAAGGTCGCCCGCGGTTACGGCGACCTTTCCGAGAACGCGGAGTACGACGCCGCCAAGGAAGAGCAGGCCATGGTCGAGGCCCGCATCGCCGATCTGGAAGCGACCCTGAAAGTCGCCCGCGTCATCGACGATAACGCTCTGTCCCATGACACCGTCTCCATCGGCATGCATGTGCGCATCCTGGCCGAGGGCGACGATGAGGACGAAGCCGAAGAATACGACATCACCGGCTCCACCGAGGCCGATGTGGATATGGGCCGTATCAGCGACGAAAGCCCCGTGGGCGCCGCGCTGATCGGCAAAAAGGTCGGCGAGACCGCCGACGTCACGCTGCCCAACGGCAGTGTCATCACCTACAAGGTGCTGGGTGTCAGCCGCAGCCGTTAAGGCCTGCCGCACCCCAATTTTCAGGACAGGAGAAATGCCGAATGGAACAGAATAACGCCAACCGTCCGCAGCAGGATGCCGACGTCAGCCAGCAGGCTGCCGTCCGCCGTCAGAAACTGGCGGACCTGCGTGCCGCAGGGCAGGACCCGTTTACCATCACCCGCTATCCTCAGGATGCTTTTTCCGCTGATCTGAAAGCGGAGTTTGCCGACCTTCCCGCCGAGGCGGAGACCGGTAAGATCGTCTGCCTGGCCGGACGCATGATGTCCAAGCGCGTGATGGGCAAGGCGAGCTTTGCCCACCTGCGGGACGCCAAGGGCGACATCCAGATCTTTGTGCGGCGTGACGTGATGGGCGACGAAGCCTATGCGGCATTCAAAAAGCTGGACATCGGCGATGTCATCGGCTGCAAGGGCGAAGTGTTCCGCACCAAGATGGGCGAGCTGAGCGTCCGCGTGACCGAGCTCACCCTGCTGGCCAAGAGCCTTCTGCCCATGCCCGAAAAGTTCCACGGCCTGACCGACCGCGAAGCCCGCTACCGTCAGCGCTATGTGGATCTGATCGTCAACCCCGACGTCAAGGAGACCTTTGTCAAGCGCAGCGCCATCCTGCGGGAACTGCGCAGCTACCTGGACGGCAAGGGCTTTTTGGAGGTGGAGACTCCCATCCTCACCCCCTTTGAGATCGGCGCATCGGCACGGCCTTTCCTGACCCACCACAACACCCTGGACATGGACATGGTCCTGCGCATCGAGACCGAGCTCTACCTCAAGCGTCTGATCGTGGGCGGCATGGACCGCGTCTACGAGGTGGGCCGCATCTTCCGCAACGAGGGTATGGACCCCAAGCATAACCCCGAGTTCACCACCATCGAGCTCTACCAGGCTTACACCGACTACCACGGCATGATGGACCTGGTGGAGGAGATGATGAAAACCGTTGCCCAGAAGGTCTGCGGCACCCTGACCGTGCCTTACCAGGGCAAGGAGATCGACCTGTCCCACTGGGAGCGCATGACCATGGTGGAGGCCGTCAAGAAGTATTCCGGTGTGGACTTTGACACCGTCACTTCCGACGAGCAGGCCATCGCCCTGGCCAAGGAGCACCACGTGGAACTGCCTGAGATCCCCACCAAGGGCGCTATCCTGGCCGAGTTCTTCGACGCCTTCGTGGAGGAGAACCTGATCCAGCCCACCTTTATCTATGATTACCCCGTGGAGGTCAGCCCCCTTGCCAAGCGCAAGCCCAATGACCCCATGTTCACCGAGCGGTTCGAGTACTTCATCAACGCCACCGAGTTCGGCAATGCCTTCAGCGAGCTGAATGATCCCATCGACCAGAAGGGCCGTTTTGAGCGCCAGGTGGCCGAGCGCAAGCAGCTGGACCCCTCCAGCAAGGCACAGGTGGACTACGACTACGTCACCGCTCTGGAGTATGGCCTGCCCCCCACGGGCGGTCTGGGCTTCGGCGTGGACCGTCTGGTCATGCTGCTCACCGACTCGGCTTCCATCCGCGACGTCCTGCTGTTCCCCACCATGAAGCCGCTGGACAAGAAGGAAGAGACCGAGGCGAAGAGCGAGCCCGCTGCCGCCCCTGCCGATGCGCCGGCTGCCGGAAACGGCACCCCCCGCGCCGAGATGGGCCCCATCGACTTCTCCAAGGTGGAGATCGAGCCTCTGTTTGCGGACTTTGTGGATTTCGATACCTTTGCCAAGTCGGATTTCCGCGCAGTGAAGGTCAAGGAATGCACTGCTGTTCCCAAGTCCAAGAAGCTGCTCAAGTTTGTGCTGGATGACGGCACCGGCACCGACCGCGTCATCCTCAGCGGCATCCACGATACCTATGAACCGGAGGAACTGGTGGGCAAGACGCTCATCGCCATCACCAACCTGCCCCCGCGCAAGATGATGGGCATTGATTCCTGCGGCATGATCATTTCCGCCGTCCACCATGAGGAAGGCGTTGAAAAGCTGCATTGCCTGATGGTCGACCCGCACATTCCTGCGGGCGCCAAGCTTTACTGATACACGCCCTGACCTTCCGAGCTGGGCAACCGGGGGATAGCCCCCGCCGCCCGGCATCGAACGCCCCCTTGCATGAGGAGTGGCAGGGGAGCCGGTCAGGCTGCTTTGTTTCCCTGTAATTTGCGGCGGCTCCCTGCGGGCCAAACGAAAAGACCGATCTGCGTTTGCGACGCGCAGACCGGTCTTTTTGCGTGTTTGAACGGGAGTTACAGCCCCTCCTCTGCCAGCACTGTTCCCAGATCTTCCAGAATGTCGTGGGGCAGCATGGCCATGCGGCTTTTGCGGGCGGAGCAGCGGTCGGCGGCGTACCCGTGCAGCCATACGCCGCAGGCGGCGGCGTCGAAGGGGGCAAGCCCCTGGGCCAGCAGGGCGGCGATCATGCCGGACAGGATGTCCCCGCTGCCGCCCCGGGCCAGGCCGGGGTTGCCCGTGGTGTTGAGCAGAAGGGAGCCGTCCGGCGCGGCAATGACTGTGCCGCTGCCCTTGAGCACCACCACGCAGTCATGCTGTGCCGCATAGCGGGCGGCGACACCGGGACGGTCGGCCTGGACCTGGGCTACCGTCAGCCCGGTCAGGCGGGACATCTCCCCGGGGTGGGGCGTCAGAATGGTGCCGGCGGGCAGCTTGATGCCAGCCGCCTTGCCGGCGGCCAGGGCATTGAGGGCGTCGGCATCCAGCAGGCAGTTTTTCCAGGCAAAGTCCCCGCCCAGCAGTACCGACAGGATCTTGCCGGCGTCCGGCCCCAGCCCCGGCCCGGCCAGCAAAACCGCCTTGCCCGGGGCAAAGCGGGAAGCCGCGGCGCGCACGTCGTCCAGGTCCAGGCTGCCTGCGGCGTCCGCCCGGCAGGGGAGCACGCAGCATTCGGGGGTGCGCAGCAGGGCAAGCTGCATGGCCTCGGGGACGGTGGCCAGAAACACCAGCCCGGCGCCGCTGCGCAGGGCACCCTCGGCGGCCAGAGCGGCGGCGCCCCGGTAGGCACTGCTGCCCGCAAAGGCAGCCACCGTGCCGAAACTGCCCTTGTTGGAGTCCTGCACCCGCTGGGGAAGACGCTCCAGTACATAATCCCGCGTGATTTTCTGCATATCGGGTCCCTCCGATCGGCCGGAAACGCTTTACGCGCCCGGGGCATTGTATTATACTTTTATTATAAGTCAGATTACGGTTTTGTGCAAAAAAAAGGAGGTCCTCTCTATGGTGCCGCAGCTGGAAGAATTGATCCGTGACAGTTCCAATATCGTGTTTTTCGGCGGGGCGGGCGTCTCCACCGAGAGCGGCATCCCGGACTTCCGCAGCGTGGACGGGCTGTATCATCAGAAGTTCGACTATCCCCCCGAGGTCATGCTCAGCCACAGCTTTTTCATGTCCCATACCGAGGAGTTCTTCCGCTTCTACCGGGAAAAACTCATCGTCCACGGGGCCAAACCCAATGCGGCCCATCTGCGCCTGGCGGCCCTGGAACGGGAGGGCAAACTTAAGGCCGTGGTGACCCAGAACATTGACGGCCTGCATCAGGCGGCAGGCAGCCGCTGCGTCTATGAGCTGCACGGTTCCACCCTGCGCAACTTCTGCATGAAATGCGGCAAATCCTACGACATCGATTTTATCGATCAGTCTCAGGGCATCCCCCGCTGCACCGAGTGCGGCGGCATCGTCAAGCCCGACGTGGTTTTGTATGAGGAAGGCCTGGACCCCGCGACCCTGGACGGCGCCGTCCGCGCCATCCAGGCGGCAGACCTGCTCATCGTGGGCGGCACCAGCCTGGCGGTTTATCCGGCGGCGGGGCTGCTGCAATATTTCCGGGGCCGGAACCTGGTGGTCATCAACAAACAGCCCACCCCGGCGGACCGGATGGCCAGTCTTGTGCTCAATATGCCCATCGGGCGTGCGCTGTCGGCGGACAGTGAGTGAAAACTACAAAAAAATTGATGCAATGTTTTGGATTATCTTGCGTTTTTGCGGAAAAGACATTGCTTTTTTTCCCGGTGTTCTGGTATGATTGGAGTGGGAAAGCAAAGCCCGGAATTGCGGGCTAATGATAAGGTTTGGCCCCAAGCAGGGCCGTGAACGCGGACAGGAGGATCGGAATGGCAAACGTACTTGCGGATTTTACCAAAAAACGTGAATTTTTGGTGTGCCTGGACTCAGATGGATGCGTAATGGACACAGTGCGCCTGAAGCACTGCAATGTGTTTTGTCCGGAACTGATCCGGAGTTTTGGCCTGGAACAGTATAACGACTATATCACCGAAGCGTGGGAAGAGATCAACCTGCACAGCATTACCCGGGGCATCTCCCGGTTTGAGAGCGTGGTGCAGATCTTTGACCGCCTGAAAAACCGCGGCGTGGAGCTGCCCGGCAGCGAGGACATCGCCGACTGGGTGGCGAACTCCAGCGAACTGAGCACCGCCACCCTCAAGGCAGAGGTCCTGCGCACCGGCAGCCCGGCTCTGCGCAAGCTGCAGCAGTGGAACACCATCTGCAACCGGCGCATCCAGACGCTGGAACCCACCTTTGAACCCTTCCCCGGCGTGGAAAACAGCCTGCGCCAGCTGCACGCGGTGGCGGACGTGGCGGTGGTTTCCGCCGCCAACGAGTCGGCCATCGCCAGCGAGTGGAACCGCTACGGCCTGGCCCGCCATGCCGACGTCATCTTCGGCCAGGAGGTAGGCAGCAAGGCCAACAGCATTGCCGCCATGCTGGCCTGCGGGTACGAGAGCCGCAAGGTCATGATGGTGGGCGACGCCATGGGCGATGCCCAGGCTGCCGCTGCCAACGGCGTGGCCTTTGTTCCCATCCTGCCCGGCCGCGAGGCCGAGAGCTGGCGCCGCCTGCAGGAGGAAGCCCTGCCCAAACTGCTGCATGGCACCTTCCGCCCCGAGTATCAGGCGGAGCTGCTGGCTGCTCTGCGCAGCGCCCTGCACGGCTGAGCGTTCCGGCCGTTCATAGAGACCGTCACGTCCCGGGGAAACCGCTTCCCCGGGGCGTTTTTTGTGTTTTGGGCGGCAGGCCTTGCAAAACGCGGCGGGCGCGCTATAATAGAACCTGCAAGGCGCGGAAGAAAAAACGCGCCCTGCCGGTATTTATTCTCAATACCGGATTCGCAGAGTAGGGATCTGCGCGTAAGGACGGCGCGGTTTGGACGCGCCGCCGCAGTGCCTGACCAACGGGGAGTTGTGGCAGGACGAAGTTGCCGCTTGCGGCACGCGGTGCAGATCCCGCATCCCACTGCTGCATGACGGAGTGCAATAGCGGAGCTCTCATTGGAAATCCCGGGGGCGGAACCGACTGCGCGGCGGACAGCCGCGGGGAACGTTCCGCCAGGCTGCGCTGATTGCTTTTTCGTTGGCAGCGTGGCGCAGGGGTTTGAAAACAGAGTTCTGTATGGGCGGCAGGCGTGGTCAGCGCCGGTCTGCCTGCATGGCGGTCCTCCCTTGTGCGGCGATGCGCACAAGTTAGGAGGAATTTTTTTATGTTCAATTTCCGCTCCTGGTTTGACCGCGTGCTGGTGCAGGCTCCGGCGGAGCTGCGCAACCCCCGCGCGCTGTCCATGGCTGCCGTACTGGCAGCCCTCAACCTGGCCATCAACCAGTTTACCATCCCGGTGTCCGGCTATCTGGAGATCAGCTTTGACTTCCTGGCCTCGGTGGCCACCGGGTTTCTGTGCGGGCCGTGGGTGGCAGCACTGTCCGCCATCGTCACCGACCTGCTGGGCTATGTGCTGCGCCCCAACGGCCCCTATTTCCCCGGCTTTACCCTCAGCGCCATGCTGGCGGGCATCCTGTACGGGCTGTGGTACTACCGCCGCCCTGTCCGGCTGTGGCGGGTCATCAGCTGCAAACTCATGGCCACGGTGCTGTTCAATTTCCTGCTGACCCCTCTGTGGCTGCATATCATGTACGGACAGGCTTTTGTGGTGCTCAGCAGCCTGCGCATCGTCAAGAACATCATCAAGTTCCCGGTGGATGTGGCGCTGCTGATGCTGGTACTGAAAGCCTGCGAACAATACCAGAAAACCAGACGGCGGGTGTGACCCGCGGCAGGGGTTCGCCGCGGCAGACCGCGCCCGGCGGACCCTTTCAGAAAAGGAGCTGACCCATATGTCCGAAAAACTGACCATGGAACGCGCCAAAGAACTGCTTGGCACCACCACTACCGAGGACCATCTCTTCCAGCACGCCCTGGCGGTGTCCGCCTGCATGGGGGCAATGGCCCGGCATTTCGGCGCGGACGAGAGTTACTGGCGCGCGGTGGGGTATCTGCACGACTATGACTTCGAGCAGTTCCCCGAGGAGCACCTCAAACACACCGAGCAGCCTCTGCGGGACGCCGGTGTGGACGAGGAGAGCATCTATGCCATTCTGGCCCATGGCTACGGCCTTTGCACCGATGCCGAGCCCAAAAGCGATCTGGACAAAAGCCTGTACACGGTGGATGAACTCTCCGGCCTGATCGCTGCCACCGCCCGGATGCACCCCGCGGGCATCGCAGACCTGCAGGCTTCCAGCGTGAAGAAAAAGTTCAAGGACAAGCGCTTTGCGGCCAAGATCGACCGCGCCGTCATCCAGGACGGCTGCAACCGTCTGGGGATGGAACTGCCCGAGGTCATCACCCTCTGCATCGAGGGGATGCGTCCCGCTGCGGCGGAACTGGGTATCGGCCCCCGGGAATAAGGCACATTGAATAATCATACAAACCGGAAAGACCCCGGCATGGGAGGAGCCCCTCTCTGCCGGGGTCTTTGCCATGCAGGGGACCGGCTGCCGTGCGGGGCAAAACCGACGCTTCTGCGCGGTTTCACAAAAGCGAAGGCAGGGCGGGGAAGAGGGCGTTTCCCGGCGGAACCGGCGGTGCGGCAGACCGCGGGAAACGGATAAAACGACGGAAAAGTCATACTATTATGCGGGAAAGTTGGGCATTCTCACCAGCCTTTGCGCACAGAAAAGGACCGTTTGCCGCAAGGTTCACAAAGATTTAACAAATCGGTCGAAACAGGTTGAAAGCGGGCGGAGTTTTCTCTAAAATAAGACATATGACGGGCCTGCGCCGTTGTACGGTGCAGCACCCCGGACCGGAGGTCTGCCGAGGGAAAGACGGACCAAGGTCCAAAAAAGGAGCCCGCACGGAGAAACTTCGGCAACGGAGGTTTCCGCGCCTGCTCCGCAAAAGCGGCCCCTGGTGAACAAGGGGCTTTTCCGTTTTGTATGAAATAGGAGGAACACACATGAAAAAGGTACTGGGCATTCTGTTGGCCGCAGTCATGGCGTTCTCTCTGGCAGCCTGCAGCACCGGCAGCACCGCTTCCGGCAGCACTGCCGAGGGCGGCCAGACCGCTGAGGGCGCCAGCGCTTCCGACATCAAGGTCGGCGCCATCCTGCTGGGTGACGAGACCGAGGGCTACACCGCCGCGCACATCAACGGCATCAAGCAGGCTCTGGAGAATCTGGGCCTGACCGAGGACAACATCGTCTGGAAGTACAAGGTCGCCGAGGACTCCGCCTGCATGGACGCCGCCGAGGACCTGGTTGGCCAGGGCTGCGACATCATCTTCTCCAACTCCTACGGCCATCAGACCTACATGGTCGAGGCTGCCGAGAAGTATCCCGATGTCACCTTCGTCGCCATGACCGGTGACTTTGCCGCCCTGACCGGCCTGGACAACTTCAAGAACGCCTTCACCAAGGTTTACCAGTCCCGTTACGTCTCCGGCGTTGTTGCCGGCATGAAGCTGAAGGAACTGGTGGAAAGCGGCGAGCTGACCACCGAGACCCAGCCCGATTCCTTTGACGCCGACGGCAACATCAAGATCGGCTACGTCGGCGCTTACAGCTACGCCGAGGTCGTCTCCGGCTACACCGCCTTCTACTTGGGCGTGCGCAGCGTGATGCCCAACGTCGTCATGGAAGTCATGTACACCAACTCCTGGTTCGACATCGACAAGGAAGGCGCCGCTGCTGAGGCTCTGATCGCCAACGGCTGCGTCATCATCGGCCAGCACGCCGACTCCACGGGCGCTCCCGCCGCCACTGAGAAGATGCTGGGCACCGGCCGCATCTGCTACTCCATCGGCTACAACATCGACATGATCGATACCGCTCCCAACGCTGCTCTGACCTCTGCCACCAACGTCTGGAGCGTCTACTACACCGAGGCTATCCAGGCCGCCATGAACGGCGAGGAAGTCCCCGTTGACTGGGCCAAGGGCTATGACGACGGCGCCGTCGCCATCACCACCCTGAGCGACAACTGCGCCGAAGGCACCGCCGAGAAGGTCGCCGAGGTCGAAGCTGCCCTCAAGGACGGCAGCCTGCAGGTCTTTGACACCTCCACCTTCACCGTGGGCGGCGAGACCGTGACCACCGCTCAGGTCGACCTGACCTTCTACGATTACAGCACCGGCGAGCCCACCGTTCTGTATCAGGGCGAGACCAAGGAAGCCATCACCGACGGCTATTTCTCTGAGTCCGAGCTTCGCAGCGCGCCCTACTTTGCCCTGCGCATCGACGGCATCACCGAGGATGCCGAGCCCGTGGCATAATCCAAACAACTGACCAGGAGGGGAAGCCTTGTAGTTTTGCAGGCTTCCCTTTCTGTGTTGCACGCCCCCCGCGTGCAGCGGCCGGTCACGGCATCAACTGTAAAAAGGAGGAATTTTCCGCATGGCGCAGACGCAGTATGCGATCCGTCTTGAACACGTAACCAAAACCTTTGGCGGCGTTGCGGCCAACCAGGACATCTCCATGCAGATCCGCCGCGGCGAGATCCTGTCTCTCCTGGGCGAGAACGGCAGCGGCAAGACGACGCTGATGAATATGATCGCCGGCATCTACTATCCCGACGAGGGGCAGATCTACGTCAACGATCAGCTGGCGGACATCCGCTCTCCCCGGGACGCGCTGGCCCTGGGCATCGGCATGATCCATCAGCACTTCAAACTGGTGGACGTGTTCACGGCAGTGGAGAACATTGCCCTGGGCCTGCCCAAGGGTGAGCGCTTCGACCTGCGCCGGGTGCGGGACAAGGCCCGCGCCATCTGCGAAAAATACCAGTTTGCCCTGGATCTGGACCAGAAAGTCTATGAGATGAGCGTCAGCCAGAAGCAGACGCTGGAGATCGTCAAGGTGCTGTTCCGCGGGGCCGACATCCTGATCCTGGACGAGCCCACCGCCGTCCTGACCCCTCAGGAGACCGAGCGCCTGTTTGACGTCATGCGCAACATGCGCGCCGACGGCAAGGCGGTCATCATCATCACCCACAAACTCCACGAAGTGCTGGAGATCAGCGACCGGGTCGCCATTCTGCGCCGGGGCACCTATGTGGGCGACGTGCTCACCTCCGAAGCCACCGAGGCCAGCCTGACCGAGATGATGGTGGGCAAAAAGGTGGAGCTGGACATCGAGCGCCCCGAGCCGAAGGACCCCATCCGCCGTCTGGCCATCAAGGACCTGACCGTCTACAACTCCGAGGGCGTCAAGGTGCTGGACGACGTCAGTTTCGACGCTTACGGCGGCGAGATCCTGGGCATTGCGGGCATTTCCGGCAACGGCCAGAAAGAGCTGCTGGAGGCCATTGCCGGCCTGCAGCACGCGGCCCCCGGCTCCGACATCAAGTTCTTCCCGCCGGAGCAGGAGCACGAGCCCATGGAACTGCTGGGCAAGAGCCCCCGCGCCATCAACGAGGCGGGCGTCCACCTGTCCTTCGTGCCGGAGGACCGCCTGGGCATGGGTCTGGTCGGCTCCATGGGCATGACCGACAACATGATGCTCAAGAGCTACGACGCCGGTCATTCCCCCCTGGTCAACCGCAAAGCTCCCCAGGAACTGGCCGAAGAGATCAAGGAAGAGCTGGGCGTCGTGACCCCCGACCTGAATACGCCGGTCTCCCGCCTGTCGGGCGGCAACGTCCAGAAAGTTCTGGTCGGCCGCGAGATCGCCGCATCTCCCATTGTGCTGATGACCGCCTACGCAGTGCGCGGCCTGGACATCAACACCTCCTATACCATTTACCGCCTGCTCAATGAGCAGAAAAAGAAGGGCGTCGCCGTGCTGTATGTGGGCGAGGATCTTGACGTCCTGATCCAGCTGTGCGACCGGATCCTGGTGCTGTGCGGCGGCCGTGTCAACGGAATTCTGGACGGCCGCACCGCCACCAAGGAGGAAGTGGGCCTGCGCATGACCAACCTTGTAAAGGAGGACGCCGAGCAATGACAAAAGCCACACAGCCGGTACATGAGCCGCTTTTGCGCATCGCCAAGCGGGACGGCATCCCGTTCAGTAAAAAGGTGCTCATCCGCGCCGTCGCCATTCTGCTGGCGCTGGTGGTGGATGCCCTGTTCATCTTCTTCGTCACGGGTCTGAACCCGCTGGCCGTCTACGGTGTCATGTATCAGGGCACCTTTGCCACGTCGGTGCGGTTCTCCTGGGCTATGCGCGACCTTGCCACGCTGCTGTGCGTGGGCATCGCCCTGGCGCCCGCTTTCAAGATGCGTTTCTGGAACATCGGCGCCGAGGGCCAGGTGCTCATCGGCGGCATGGCCACCGCCCTGACCATGGTCTATCTGGGTTCCAGCCTGCCCGCACCCCTGCTGTTTCTGGCCATGTTCGTGGCTTCCACCGCAGCGGGCGCTCTGTGGGGCTTTATTCCCGCCTGGTTCAAGTCCCGCTGGAACACCAACGAGACGCTGTTCACCCTGATGATGAACTACGTCGCCACCAGCATCGTCGCCTGCCTGACCAACATCATGCGCGGGCAGGCTTCCAGCCTGGGCACCCTCAACAAGGCCACCAAGGCCGGCTGGTTCCCCGTTCTGTTCGGCCAGCGCTACACCATCAACGTCATCGTTGTTCTGGTGCTGACCTTTGCCATGTACGCCTACCTCAAATACTCCAAGCACGGCTATGAGATCGCCGTCGTGGGCGAGAGCGAGAACACCGCCCGCTATGCCGGCATCAATGTCCGCCGCGTCATGATCCGCACCATGCTGATCTCCGGCGCCATCTGCGGCCTGTGCGGCTTTTTGATCGTGGCCGGCAAGGACCAGACCATCTCCACCACCTCGGCGGGCGGCCGCGGCTTTACCGCCATTATCGTGGCGTGGCTGGCCAAGTTCAACACCTTCTATATGGCGCTGATCTCCTTCCTGCTGGTATTCCTGGAGCGCGGTGCGTCCGAGATTGCCTCGGCGTACAGCCTGAACGAGTATGCCGCCGACATCATCACCGGCATCATCCTGTTCTTCATCCTGGGCAGCGAGTTCTTTATCAACTACCGCGTGGTACGCCGCGGCGAGACGCACAAGGAGGGAAAGTGACATGAGCAGTCTGATCGCATGGATCCTGCGCGCGATCCCCTTTGGCACCATCATCATGTACGGCGCTCTGGGTGAGATCGTCACCGAAAAGTCCGGCAACCTGAACCTGGGCGTGCCCGGCATCATGTATCTGGGCGGCTTTGCGGGCTTTGCCAGCGCCTACTACTACGAAAACCTGACCGAAAATCCCAGCGCGGTGGTCTGCGTCATTCTGGCGCTGGTCTGCGCCATCCTGGCCTCCACTCTGGGCGGTCTGATCTACGCTTTCCTCACCATCACCCTGCGGGCCAACCAGAACGTTACCGGTCTTGCCCTGACCACCTTCGGCATGGGCGTGGCCAACTTCTTCGGCGTGTTCATCCTCAACGGTTCCAGCTACAGCGCCGCGCCCCTGGCCAACAAGGCGTTTGCTGCCAAGATCCCCGTCCTGTCCGAGCTGGGCGTGGTGGGCCAGGTGGTGTTCTCCTACGGTTTCCTGGCCTACGCGGTCATCGTGCTGGCCATCCTGCTGTTCTGGTTCTTCTCCCGCACCCGCGTGGGTCTGAACCTGCGCGCCGTGGGTGAAAACCCCGCCACCGCCGATGCCGCCGGCATCAACGTCACCCGCTACAAGTACGTTGCCACCCTGTGCGGCGCTGCCATCAGCGGTGTGGGCGGCCTGTACTACGTTCTGGACTACAACCAGGGCATCTGGGCCACCACCGAGCAGATCGAGGCTCTGGGCTGGCTGGCCGTGGCGCTGGTCATCTTCACCACCTGGAAGCCCCTCAACGCCATCTGGGGCGCATACCTGTTCGGCATGCTGTACTGGCTGTACCAGTTCCTGCCCAGCCTGCTGGGCATTTCGGTCCCCAGCTACGCCACCGACCTCATCCAGATGGTCCCCTACGTGGTCACCATCCTGGTGCTGATCGTGGTGTCCCTGCGCCGCAAAAAGGAAAATCAGCCCCCCGCCAGCCTGGGCATTGCCTACTTCCGCGAGGAACGCTGAACCTTTTCCCCGGGGCTTTTGCACCCGGGTCACGGCATCTCCGGTCCCCTTGACCGGGGATTTGCAGCGCGTCAGGAAACCCGATACGCTGCAAAAAAGAACAACGGTCCCGCACGGCTTTTACCTGGCGGATTTTGTTCTTCAACAGTCTGCAACGGCTCTGCTTCGGCAGGGCCGTTTTTTGTGTGCAGGGGAGACAGACTTCGATTGACATTGACCCCCATTGTGCTATACTTAAAAAGCCGACCGACCGGTCGGTCGGAAAATTCGGAAAGAAAGATCTCCGGGTTCTGCGGCGTCAGAGCAGTACCCGGGTAAAAGTACAGCTGCCGCAAAAATGTCCCCGCAAAATTGCCCTGCATGGCTTTTGCGGTTTTCTTTTTTTGGCGGCACTGCGCGGAAAAGAAGGTATCCTATGTCGAAATACAGTGTGAAAAAGCCGTTCACTGTGCTGGTGGGGGTCGTTCTGGTCCTGGTTTTGGGCGTTGTCAGCCTGCTGGGCATGAACACCGACCTGCTGCCCAGCTTTACGCTGCCCTATCTGGTGGTGGTGACCACCTATCCCGGCGCAAGCCCGGAAAAGGTGGAGGAAGAACTGACCCGCCCGCTGGAGAGCAGCCTTGGCACTGTCAACGGCGTGGAGAACGTGACCAGCACCAGCAGCGAGAACTTCAGCATGGTCATGCTGGAGTTTGCCGAGGATACCGACATGGACAGCGCCATGGTCAAGACCAGCACGGCCCTCAACCAGCTGGCGGACACTCTGCCGGAAAGCTCTGGCACGCCCATGCTGATGGAGATCACCCCCGACATGATGGCTACCGAGTACATCGCGGTGGACAAGGAGGATATGGACATCTATGACCTGTCCGCCTACGTGGAGGAGACGGTGGTCCCCACCCTGGAGCGAGTGAACGGTGTGGCCAGTGTTTCGGCCACCGGTCTCATTGAACAGATGGTGGAGGTGCGCCTGGACCAGCAAAAGATCGACGAGGTCGATGACCGGCTGCTGGTGCAGGTCAGCGACCGTCTGGCCGAGGCCAAGCAGAAGCTGGACGACGCCCGCAAGGAACTGGAGGACAGCGAGGATGCCCTGGTCACCGGCCAGGCGGAGCTGGATGCCAACCGCGCCGATCTGGAAGCGGGCCGGCAGGAACTTGCCGACCAGCAGGCGCAGACTTCCGAAGAACTGGCAAAGGCCAGTCAGCAGCTGGACGAAGCCGTTGCCAAGGTGACGGCCCTGACCACCCAGCTGGAGACGGCCCAGGCGTTGCAGAAAGCCCTGCAGGATGAACTGAACGGCTATCTGGACGGCAGCGAGGCCGAGTACCAGAAGATCAGCGAACTGCTGGCCAAAATGGATACCGACATTGACACCATTCTGAGCAGTGACGAGGCCTTCCAGGCGTTTCTGGACCAGGTCAACGCCTATCTGGACCAGCTGCAGGGCGCGCTGCCCACTCCCAAGCCGGGAGAGGAACCGACCCTGCCGGATATTTCCCTGACAGAGGAGGAACTGACCTACCTGCTGACCCTCACCCAGGACGGCCTTGCCGAACTGCAGAAGATCCATGCCCGGGTGGGAGAACTGCGTGACCAGCTGGCGGCGCTGCCCGATCAGCTGGCCCAGCTGGAAGCGGCCAAAGCTGCCGCCGAGAGCAACATGCAGAAACTGCGGGACGCCTATACCCAGCTGGAACAGGGCAAGATCGCGGCGGCTGCCGGGTTTGGCAGCGGCGACGCCCAGCTTGCCTACGGCCAGGCAGCGCTGGAGAGCGTCCAGTCCCAGCTGGACAGCGGCAAGGAACAGCTGGAGAGCGGCCGGGAACAGCTGGATGAAGCCTACGCCGAGTACGAGGACGCCCGGGAGGAAGCCCTCTCCAAAGCCAACCTGGACCAGCTGCTGGACATTTCCACTCTGGCCCAGCTGATCGCGGCGCAGAACTTCTCCATGCCTGCCGGGTACATTCAGGACGGCGACGAGCAGTATCTGCTCAAGGTCGGGGATACCTTTGAGAGTGTGGACGAGCTTTCGGGCGCGCTGCTGTGCAACATGGAAGGCATCGGCGACGTGCGCCTGTCCGACGTAGCCCAGATCACCGTCATTGACAACGCGGGGGAGACCTATGGCCGGGTGGACGGCAACCAGGCAGTGCTTCTGTCGGTGTTCAAAAGTTCCACCGCCAGCACCAGTGCCGTTTCGGATGCCTGCAACGCGGCGCTGGAAGAAATGACCGCCGCCGATCCCACCCTGCATCTGACCCCCATCATGGACCAGGGCGATTACATCCGCCTCATCCTGGACAGCGTCATGACCAACCTCATCGGCGGCGCCATCCTGGCCATCGTGGTGCTGGCTCTGTTCCTCAAGGACCTGCGGCCCACCCTGGTCGTTGCGGTCAGCATCCCTCTGAGCGTGCTGTTTGCCATTGTGCTCATGTACTTTACCGGCATCAGTCTGAACATGATCAGCCTGTCCGGCCTGGCGCTGGGCATCGGCATGCTGGTGGACAACTCCATCGTCGTCATTGAAAATATCTACCGCCTGCGCAATGCGGGCGTCCCCGCACCCCGCGCCGCGGTGCAGGGCGCAAGGCAGATGTCCGGCGCCATCATTTCCTCTACTCTGACCACCGTCTGCGTCTTTCTGCCCCTGCTGTTCACCGACGGCCTGACCCGGGAACTGCTGAGCGACATGGCGCTGACCATCGCATACAGCCTGTTTGCCTCCCTCATCGTGGCATTGACCGTGGTCCCGGCGGCAGGCAGCACGCTGCTCAGCCGGGTACATCCCCAGCGGCATCCTCTGTTTGACCGGATGCTGAAAGGCTACGACCGCATGCTGCGCTTCTGCCTGCGGGTCAAGGTGGTGCCCCTGGGCCTGGCGGTCGTATTGCTGGCCGGTTCGGTGTGGCAGGTCACCCGCATGGGCCTGGTCATGATCCCCGAGATCGGCTCCAACCAGATGTCCATGACCATGTCCGTTCCCGAAGATACCGAGCCGGAGGACGCCTTTGCCATGGCCGACCAGGTCATGGAGCGGGTGTCCGGCATCGAGGGCATCGACACGGTGGGCGCTATGTCCAGCTCCTCCATGACCACCGCCTTTGCGGGATTGTCCGACACGACCGGGCAGGATCTGACCAACTTCAGCTATTATCTGCTGCTCACCGATGAGGGCAGCCGCGACCAGGCCCGCATCCGGGACGAGATCACCGCCCAGACCGCCGACCTGAACTGCGAGGTGGAGGTCTCCTCCTCCTCGGCGGCCGACCTGTCGGCGCTCAGCGGCAGCGGCGTCCAGGTCAATATTTACGGCGACGATCTGGACGATCTGCTCCAGGCCAGCGAACAGGTCATGGCCGAACTGCAGACCATTGACGGCATCGGAGAACTCTCCAACGGCCAGGAGGAAGGCGAGAGGGAGATCCGTGTGGTGGTGGACAAGGACAAGGCCATGCGCCTTGGCCTGACCGTGGCCCAGGTATATGTCGAGCTGGCCCAGGCCCTGACCAGCGAGACGGTCTCCACCTCCCTGACGGTGGGGGACGATACCTATACGGTGGAGATCGTGGACACCGAGAGCGTCCCCCAGCTGAACGACATTTTCAATTATCCGTTTGAGACCACCAAGATGGACGAGGAGGGCAACTCCACCACCGAGACCCATACCCTGGGCGAGTTCGCCACCCGCAGCGAGGCCGCCGGCATGGCCAGCATCCAGCGTGAAAACCAGAGCCGGTATATCTCGGTCACGTCGGTCACGGAGGAGGGCTACAACACCTCCCTGCTGGCGCGGCAGGCTACGGAAAAGCTGCAGAATCTGTCTCTGCCCCAGGGCTGCACCTGGGAGCTGACCGGCGAGAGCACCCAGGTGAACGAGATGGTCTCCCAGATGGCCCAGATGCTTCTGCTGGCGCTGGTCCTGATCTATCTGGTCATGGTGGCCCAGTTCCAGAGCCTGCTGTCTCCCTTTATTGTTCTGTTCACGGTGCCGCTGGCCTTTACCGGCGGTATGATCGCTCTGGTGCTGTCCGGGGAGGATCTGTCCATCATGTCGCTGATGGGCTTTTTGGTGCTCATGGGCGTGGTCGTCAACAACGGCATCGTCTTTGTGGACTATACCAACCAGCTGCGCCAGGGCGGACTGGAACGCCGGGAAGCTCTGGTGGCCACCGGCAAGACCCGTATGCGCCCCATCCTGATGACAACCCTGACCACCGTGCTTGCCATGGTGACCATGCTGTTCAGCACCGACCCCGGCAGCGAGCTGGGCCGGGGTATGGCCATTGTCATCATCGGCGGCCTGGTCTATGCCACGCTGATGACGCTGTTTGTGGTGCCGGTCATTTATGACCTGCTGTTCCGCCGCGCGCCGCGGGACGTGGACGTGGGCGACGACGGCATGGATGACCTGCCCGATGACGCCGCCCAGTACCTGGCGGCCATGGCGGCCGAAAACGCCGCCGCAGGGGATGCTGCTGTGGAAGGAGGACAACCCATATGCTGAAAGAAGAGGAACGCCGGGAACGGGAACAGGCCATCTACCGGGCCGTGCTGCGGCTGGCAGGCAGCGGCGCCGACATTTCCCGCCTGCGGGTGCAGGAGATCGCCGCCGAAGCCGGCATGGGCAAAGGCACGGTGTACGAATACTTTGCCTCCAAGGATGAGATCCTGCACAGAATGACCTCCTACTGTATGGACAGTGAATTGTCCCGGGTGGAGGAACTGCTTGATCGCTGTACCACGCTGGACCGGGTGGAGCAGGCAATGACCGAGTATCTGCTGGACATGCACCGGACCCGGGGTGAAGTCTATTGGGTGCTTTCCCGGGCGCTGGCGGCCAAGGGCAGAAAATATCCCTGCACCTGGTCCCGTCTGCTGCGCGGGCGTCTGGAAAAATGCCTGAACCGTATGGTGGAGCGTTTGCAGAAGGCAGGGGAGATCGACCCTGCCCTGGATGCAGGATACTGTGTGTTTGTGCTGATCTCGGTCTTTATGATGCACGCCGTGGAGTTGGGCGTCCATGATGAACAAGGCCCGGCGGCGGAGGCGGTTTCGGCAAATGCACGGCGGATGCTGTCCCGTGCGCTGCGCCCCATGCCCGGAAATGACTTGTAAAACTTTGGTTTGGGAAGAGACTTTCATCATTCTTCCATACTATTTTCATTTTTGCGCGGTAAAATTGTAACCGAGTCAGGCCATGGCATGCATGGCCGGTCCCAGACAAAGAGAGGCAGGAAATCATATGGAAAACGAAGAATTCGGCATTGCACCCCAGCCGGTCGGGCAGGAAATCCCCGACACGGATGCCGGGGCAGCTCCGGATGACGCACAGGATGCGCAGCCGGCGGAAGCTGTGCCCGCCCGCAAGACCCCCTTTGCCCGTTTCAAAGGCTCTTTTGGCCGCCGCGGGGAAAACCCCAAGGGCGGCAACTGGTTTGCCCGGCACAAAAAGCTCACGGTGCTGCTGGTCATTGTGGTGATCGCCGCCGTGGTGATCAACCGCATGATGGCCGCGGCGGTCCCGGCTTCGGGGACTACCTACCAGTACGTGCGCACCACCACGCTGACCAAGACCAGCCTGGAAGATTCGGTCACCGTTACCGGAACCGTGGCGTCGGGCAGCGAGGCCAGCGTCACCGTGGCGGACAACGCCAAGACCTACAAAGTAGCGTCCGTTGAGGTGGAAGTGGGCGACGAGGTGCAGGCCGGTGACGTGATCTGCACCCTGGATACCTCCGACCTGGAAAAGCAGATCGAAAGCGCGGAACTTTCCTACAGCGACACGCTGCAGTCGGCCCAGACGACCTATGACCGTGCACTGGAAAGCTATGAGGTCGCCGCCGTCAAGCATGAAAACAACCTGATCGATCTGCAGGAGAACATCACCAAGGCGGATGAAAACCTGACCAAGGCACAGGAAAATCTGGACAGCGCAAAGTCCTCCCGTGACTCGGCCCAGAACACCGTCAACAGCTGCCAGAACACCGTCAACTCGCTGCAGTCGGCCTACAATGCGGCCCAGGGCATTTCCAGCTATGTCTCCAGCTATGACATGGCCGCCGACGCCCTGAACAACGCTGCCGCGGCTCTGGACAGTGCCTACCAGAACTACACCACCGCTTACATGAATTATACCGGCGCCGCCGACAAGGAGGCCGCCAAGCCCGCCCTGGAACAGGCGGTCCGGGCTTTGCAGAGCGCCTGGGATGCCTACGGCAGCGGCACCATCGATACCACCACCAATGCCAGCATCAGCGCAACCAACCAGCGCACCGTCACCGGGACCATTGCGCCGGACGTAGCCAGCGTAAACAGCCAGCTGAACGGAACCGGCCTGTCTCTGAATGCCCCCACTGTTGATACCCTTATCAGCACTTTCAACACCGCGGCCGGCGCATTGCTGACCCAGGAAGGCGCCGTGACCAGCGGAACCGGCATGACCTATCAGCAGGTCATTGACACCTACAACCAGGCCCAGAGCCAGCTCACCGCCGCAAAGTCGGCGCTGACCCAGGCGGAGACCGCCATCACCACCGCCCAGACCCAGGTGGAGACCGCTGAAAGCCAGGTGGAGAGCGCCCACGACGCCTATGACACCGAGAAGAACTCCACCACCCTGACCACGGCATGGCAGCAGGTGGAGGATGCCGAGACCCGGCTGGAACAGGCAAAGCGCGTTCCCGACACCCTGCAGACCCTGCGGGATACCCTGGAGGACTGCACCCTGACCGCTACCATGAGCGGCACCATCACCGAGCTCAACGCCACGGTGGGCTCCGCCTGCACCGGCACGGTGGCCACCATCCAGAACACCGACGGCCTGACCGTGGAGGTCACCATCTCGGCCAACGACGTGGCCGACGTCAAGACCGGCATGGAGTGCTACATCACCAGCGACTCCACCGGCGACACCCGCATCAAGGGCACCCTGACCCAGATCGATCCCGTTGCCAATGAGCAGGGGACTTTCGGGGCCAAGGTCAAGGTGGATACGGCGGACAGCGGCCTGCTCATCGGCATTCAGGCCCAGGTGGAGATCCTGAAGAGCGTTACCGACAATGTTTTTGTGGTGCCCATCGACGCGGTGGCTACCGCGGAGGACGGCTCCAGCTATGTCTACCGCAAGACCGGCGGCGAGGGCGTGGACATGACCTTTGAACAGGTCACCGTCACCACCGGCGAGTCCAACGACTATTACGTGGAGATCTCGGGGGATAATCTGGCGGAAGGCGACGTCATCCGCTCTACCGCCGATCTGAGCGAGGGCATTGACACCGCCACCATCGACACCGATTCCCAGATGATGGTCACCATGGGCGGCATGGACGGCGCACCTGCCGAGGCTTCCGCCCGGATGCCCGCCGGCGGCGGGGAAGGCGGCCGCGGCGGCGGTGCCGTGGCCGTGGCGCCCGGCGGAGGCATGTGATATGGCAGAACATGACCGTACCTCTGTCCGCACCCCGCAGCGGCGTCTGCTCATCGACATGCAGGACATCCACAAGAGCTTTTACATCGGCAAACCCAACGAGCTGGAGATCCTGCACGGCATCGACCTGAAAGTCTGGGAAGGGGAATTTGTGGCCATTGTGGGCGAGTCCGGTTCGGGCAAGTCCACCCTGATGAACATCATCGGTGTGCTGGACAAACCCACCTCCGGACGCTATACCCTGAACGGCGTGGACATCCATGCCGCCGCCGACAACGAACTGGCTGTCATCCGCAACCGTCAGATCGGCTTTGTGTTCCAGACCTACAACCTCATTGCCCGCCAGACGGCGCTGAAAAATGTGGAACTGCCCATGCTCTATGCGGGGGTCCCCGGCGGGGAGCGCACCCGCCGCGCCACCGAGTGGCTGCGCCGGGTGGGCATGGCCGAACGGATGCGCCACCAGCCCAACGAGTTGTCCGGCGGCCAGAAGCAGCGCGTTGCCATTGCCCGGGCCATGGTCAACGACCCGGCCATCATTCTGGCCGACGAGCCCACCGGCGCCCTGGACAGCCAGACCAGCCGGGTGGTCATGGACCTGTTCCATGAGATGAATGAAAAGTATCACAAGACCATTGTGCTCATCACCCACAACCAGACCCTGGCCGAGGAATGCCAGCGGGTGCTGACCCTGCTGGACGGCAAGATCATTGCGGAGAGAAAGGGGAGTGGCCGGCGTGGGGTTCTTTGAAAATATCTCGCTGGCCCTTGCCAGCCTGCGGGGCAACAAGCTGCGCAGCCTTCTCACCATGCTGGGCATCATCATCGGTATTGCGGCGGTCATTGCCATCGAGACCATCGGCGGCAGCATGACCGGCGCAGTCACCGATTCCATGAGCGGCATGGGCGTCAACAACATCACCGTCAGCCTGACCCAGAAAAGCAGCGACGACGAGATGGGAACCACCGCCATGGACGTTACCCTGCGCTGGTTCATGGACTCCACCCCCTCGGACGAGGACCTGATGACCGACGAAATGATCGAGGAATATCAGGCAGCCTTCCCCGACAAGGTGTCTGCCATCCAAAAGACGGTGTCGGTGGGACAGGCCACCCTGCAAAAATACGGCGATGCCGACACCACCATCACCGCCAGCGTCAGCGGCGCCAACCGCGCCGTGCTGGACGGCATTGCCGACGACACCCCGCTCCTGACCGGCCGCTGGCTCAACGACGGGGACGGCGACCGCCGCATCTGCAACGTTTCCAGCAAGTTCGTGGAGCAGACCATGGGCTGCTCCGACGCCGAGGCGGTGGGCCGCAGCGTCACCCTGACCATCAACGAAATGCCCTACACCTTCTATGTGGCGGGGGTGTATGAGTACGACGACAGCAGCAGCTACATGTTCGGCAGCATCGACGACGACAGCATCCAGACCACGGTCTATATCCCCATGGACACGGCCCGGGCCATCACCTCCTCGTCGGACGGCTACCAGAGCTTTACTGTGGTGGTGGCGGACGGCGTGGACATGACCGAATTTGTCTCCACCACCGGTTCCTTCTTTGCGTCCTACTACACCCGCAACGATACATGGACGGTGGAAGCCACCAGCCTTTCCTCCCTCATTGAGGAGATGACCAGCATTCTGGATACCATGAGCCTGGGCATCTCGGCCATTGCGGCCATCTCGCTGCTGGTGGGCGGCATCGGCGTCATGAACATCATGACTGTCTCGGTCACCGAGCGCACCCGGGAGATCGGTACCCGCAAGGCCCTGGGCGCGCCCAGTTCGGCCATCCGTCTGCAGTTCATCACCGAGTCCATGGTGCTGTGCCTTATCGGCGGCATCATCGGCGTTTCCCTGGGCATTGCCCTGGGAGCAGCTCTGGCGTCGGCGGTGGGCTTTGCGGCCAAACCGGATATTTCGTCTATCGTCATTGCCGTGGGCTTCAGTATGGGCATCGGCCTGTTCTTCGGCTACTATCCCGCCAATAAGGCGGCCAAGATGGACCCCATCGAGGCTCTGCGCTACGAATAAGCCGTATCAAAAATCCTTTCCGCCGGACAAAACGCATCTGCCGTTTTGCCCGGCGGCTTTTTTGCGGAAATTTGCGTCAACGGCTTTGCCTCCGGCCCCATTGCGGCGGGGACAGACGGATGCTATACTGTTATTGTCGGGCTCGGCCCGAAGGAAGAGGGATCTGGAAAGAGAATGGAAAAAACAGTTGAGATCCAGCAGGAAAAGTTGTTCACCAACCAGAAACTGCTGCAGCTTTTGTGGCCGCTCGTCATTGAGCAGGCCCTGTCGGTGCTGGTGGGCATGGCGGATACCGTCATGGTCTCCAGCGTAGGTGAGGCAGCCATCTCCGGCGTTTCGCTGGTGGACATGATCAACAACCTGATGTTCAACATTTTCGCGGCCCTGGCCACCGGCGGCGCCGTGGTGACCAGCCAGTTTCTGGGCGCACGCCAGAAAGACGACGCCTGCCGCAGCGCCGGGCAGCTGGTGACCCTCAGCGCCGTGCTGGGCGTGGCGGTCATGGCGGTCTGCCTGGGCTTTTCCCATGGGCTGCTGCGGCTGTTCTTCGGCCGCATTGACGACGACGTTATGAACGCCGCCCTGACCTATTTCTTCATCACGGGGCTTTCTTACCCCTTCCTGGCGATGTACAACGCCGGTGCGGCTATTTTCCGCTCGGTGGGCAACAGTGCGGTGTCCATGCGGGTCAGCGTTCTGATGAACATCATCAACGTCTGCGGCAATGCCCTGTGCATCTACGTGCTGCATATGGGCGTGGAAGGTGTGGCGGTGCCCACCCTGATCTCCCGTGTGGTGGGGGCGGTGCTCATCCTGCGCATGACTACCCGGTATGACAATCCCGCCCGGGTCACCTGGGACGGCGTGCGCCGCTTCCGGCCCCGCATGGTCCGCAACATCCTGTACATCGGCATCCCCTCGGCCATGGAAAACAGCCTGTTCCAGCTGGGCCGGGTGCTGGTGGTCAGTATGATCTCCGGCTTCGGTACGGTGCATATCTCGGCCAATGCCGTGGCCAACAACCTGGATAGTGTGGGCTGCATCGTGGGTCAGGCCATGGGCCTTGCCATGATCTCGGTGGTGGGCCGCTGCATCGGCGCGGGCAGCCCCGATCAGGCGATCTATTACACCAAAAAACTGTTGCTGTGGGATTACATTGCCCAGGGCCTGACCAACGCGGTGATCATTCTGGCGCTGCCGGTCTTTCTGGGCATGTATACCCTTTCACCGGAAACGGCGGAACTGTCCCGCATCCTGGTGCTCATCCACTGCGGCTGCGGCATCGTGCTGTGGCCGGCGGCCTTTGTGCTGCCCAACGCCCTGCGCGCCGCCAACGATGTCCGCTTTACCATGCTGACGTCCATTTTGTCCATGGCCATCTGGCGGCTGGGATTTTCCTATATCCTCTGCGTCAACATGGAATGGGGTGCTCTGGGTGTCTGGATCGCCATGGTGGTGGACTGGGTCTGCCGCGTACTTTGCTTTGTCATCCGCTTTGCCAGCGGAAAATGGAAACGCCGCGCCGTGCCTGCCCAAAGTGCAGCAAAGGCGTGACGGGAGAGGAATATTACTATGAAACTGATCAGCTGGAATGTCAACGGCCTGCGTGCCTGCCTGAAAAAGGGCTTTGCCGAGGCCTTTGACCAACTGAACGCCGACGCTTTCTGCATCCAGGAGACCAAGATGCAGCCGGGCCAGGCGGATTTTGCCCCGGAGGGCTACACCGAGTACATCTACTCGGCGGAGAAGAAGGGTTATTCCGGCACGGCGGTGTGGACCAAACAGCAGCCGCTGTCGGTGAACTACGGCATCGGCGTGGAGGAGCACAGCCACGAGGGCCGGGCCATCACCCTGGAATACCCCGGCTTTTACCTGGTCAACGTCTATGTCCCCAACGCCCAAGAGGGCCTGGCCCGCATCGACTACCGTATGCGGTGGGAGGATGACCTGCGTGCCTACCTGCTGGAGCTGGACGCCAAAAAGCCGGTGGTTCTCTGCGGGGACCTGAACGTCGCCCATCAGGAGATCGACCTGAAGAACCCCGGACCCAACCGGGGCGCGGCAGGCTTTTCCGACCAGGAGCGCGGCAAGATGACCGAGCTGCTGGCCGCCGGATTTACCGACAGCTTCCGCTATCTGCACCCCGACGTGACCGGGGCGTACAGCTGGTGGAGCATGCGGTTCAAGGCCCGGGAGCGCAACGCCGGATGGCGTATCGACTATTTTGTCGTTTCCAACCGTGCGGCGGACAAGATCCGGGAGGCATCCATCCTGCCCGACATCTACGGCTCCGACCACTGCCCGGTGCTTCTGGACATCGACCTTTAATACGGTACAGACACACCGGCCCGAGGCCGGATGCCCACGCGGCGTCCGGCTGACAGCCGGTTTTGTTTGCGGCTTTCCGCCGGCCTTGCAGAGGCGAAAGGGCGGGAAAAGCGGCAGGAAAACTTTTCCTGAAAAAAATGCAAAAAAATCGGGCGCGGATGCAAAATCCCGGGCCGCCCATTCGTACTATGGACAGAAGGCGCCGCTGCGGAGGGCCCTTCCAAAGGGCCCGATATCACGCAGAGGGGGGTGTGCCGGCTGAACAACGAACAATTTGCCGATTTGATGCGGCAGTATCAAAGGCTTATCTATACCGTATGTTATCAGTTTGTGCACGACCCTCACACCGCCGAGGATCTGACGCAGGACACCTTTTTATCGGCGTACAGCTACATTGACCGGTGCGATCCGGCCTACTACAAGCAATGGCTGGTGCGGGTGGCCACCAACAAATGCAAGGACCACCTGAAAAGCGCCTGGGTGCGCCGGGTGCAGGCCCAGGAGGACGATCAGCTGCCCGAACCCCGGGGCACGCCGCCCGGCGAAGCCCGCAGTCCCGAGGAAGCGATCATCGTCCGGGACGAGACCGAGCAGCTGCGGCAGATGATCCGCACCCTGCGGGAACCTTACGGAAGCGTGGCGACCATGTATCTGCTGGAACAGAAACCCGTCCCGGTCATTGCCCAGGCGCTGGGCAGGCCGGAAAAGACGGTACAGAACCAGATCTTCCGCGCGAAAGTCATTTTGCGCAGACAAATTGAGGAAAGGAGGCAGACGTGATGCAGAACTCTCTGGTACCCTTTGACAACAATAACCTGTTTGACCGCAATGGTCATCTGACCGGCATGGGGCTGGACGCCATGCAGAACGGCACCCTGGATGAACTGGGCAGCCTGGAAGCGGCGGAACACATCAGCTTCTGCAACGCCTGCCTCAGCCGCTACACCAACTGGCTGGAAGCCATGCCGGAAAGGCTCCTGTCCCCGGCCAACGACCTGATCCCGCAGGTCCAGAACCTGATGCGGATGCGCTCCATCCGGATCATGACCAACCGGTATATCTCGGTGGCGGCCGCCGTGATCCTGGCCTTTGCCCTGTGGTCTTTCGGGGCGTTCAACATTTCCGGCGGCAGGGCGCAGAGCCAGGCCGACCGCCTGTCCGAAGGCCCCCGGTTCAGCATCAGCCAGGGCATCAACGGGGCGTTCGGTGCAGTCAGCAGATCCATCAACGACCTGCTGAACGATCTGCAGGCTTACGCACAGAGCGGGCTGGCCCAGCTGGCAGAGCCCGGCCACAATACCAACGATACCAACAACGGCGGGCAGAAATCCGCCAAGGGGGAGTAAACCATGAAGAAAAACGGATTTTTGACTTTCTGCTTTGCCTGTATCCCCGGCGCGGGGCAGATGTACTACGGATATATGAAGCGCGGCCTGTCGCTCATCACGCTGTTTTGCGTGGGCGTCGGCCTGGGCGCCCTCATCGGGCCGCTGGTGGTCGTGTGCCCCATCGTCTGGATGTACAGCTTTTTTGACACCTACGACCTGATCCGCCACCTGACCAGCGGGGCCCCCAAACCCGACTCGCTGCTGCTGTTTGAAAACCTGGATACCCTGCGGGGCATCTTCCCCTCCGGCAACCGGGTGCTGGGCTGGATCATGATCGGCCTGGGCGTCTGGGCTTTGTACAGCAGCATCATTGAACCCATCCTGTATAACCTGCTGTCCTGGTATTTCGTCAACATGGTGCCCACTATTGTGGTGGCGGCGCTGCTCATTGCCGGCGGCTTCTGGCTGCTGGGCGGCAAGCGGGGCCGTTCCGGCGGGTATATGCCCCCGGATGATATCCCTCCCTATCCCGGCGGAGACTGGAACAACGCCGGCAATATGGGGGATGCCGATATCCCCGGTTTTTCCGGTATGCCGGATGAAAACCTGAACAACGGCAGCGCGCCCCGCTGGCCCCGCGCCGGGCTCCACAACTCCGCCCCGGAGCAGGATGCGCCCCGGACGGACGCCGATGACGAGACTCAGACCCACTGATCTGCAGGGAGGAATATAGTACAATGGAACAGCAAACTCATCAGGCCGCGCCCAATCCGGCGCAGGCCGGGCATGGTGCGCCCAAAAACTCCGGCCGCGTCCGCCGCGTGGGGACTGTGGCTTTTGCGGTAACGCTGATCGTCGTGGGCGTGCTCATGCTGGTAAACGCCTTTGTGCCGGGATTCGATCTTCTGGAAGTTTTGAAATTCTCGCCCGTCATTCTCATTATCCTGGGCATTGAAGTGCTGGTCTACTCCGCCCGGCCGGGTGTCGTCCTGAAATACGATTTCCTGAGCATGTTCGTCTGCTTTGTGCTTGTGGTGGGGGCAGCCGGCGCTACCGTGGCCAGCGCTTTGATGGAAGGCTACGGCCCCACCCACGAATATACCGAGCTGCGCCTGAAAAAGGAACTGGAACAGCAGGCGCACGACGCGCTGTCGTCCCTGGAAACCATCCATGACGTGACGGTCAATGTGACGCTGCAGCGCTCCGTCTCCTCGGAAAACGCCCAGAATGCCACCATTACGGAGGCAGACGATGTGTGGGCCTACGTCACCCTGAAAAACAACTACGATTCCCGCGAGGCTTTTGCCGCGGACTGCCGCCGTGTCATCGACGCGGCCGAGGCGGCGGGCCTGCCCTTTGACTCCTATACCTTTGACACCTTCTGGGCGCACAGCGATATGCCGGATTTCTCCCGCAGCTATTATCTCACTGTGGAAGGCATCTGGAGCCTGGACCGCACGGCAGAGGAACTGGCCGTCGACGTGGACGAGGACATCTGGTATGCCGGCGATTGTTTTGACGGGGAAGCGGATCTGCAGAACTATCTGGACGAGTACGACCAGGAGCTGAGCGACCTGATGCCCTCCACCGCGGAAAGCGCCGATGCCGCGTCCGACAACGGCACGGACACCGGTGTGGATACCGGACGCGCGCCCACGGTGACCACCGAGAGCGCCTGAGCATACGGCACGGGACTACCCGTTTCCATACGAGCATTTTACACAAATTTTGCGGCACGCCCGTTGTTTTGGGGGCGTGCCGCATTGTTTTTGCTTCTGGGGGATGGTACAATATATTTTAGTATTGATCGTCAGGAGGAAACGGTATGGGTTTCTTGAAAGGCTACACCAAACAGGAAGTCAGCTGGATGATGTACGACTGGGCAAACAGCGCCCACTCGGTCATTATCGTCACCATTCTGCCCATCTTTTTTGATTCGGTGGCTGCCTGCACGGCGGACAGCGTTTCCAGCATGAGCACCTGGGGCTATGCCACCAGCATCGCCATGGCCATCGTGGCGCTGTCGGCGCCTTTCCTTGGGGTGTTCGGCGATATCCGGGGCATGCGCAAAAAGCTGTTTGCCATTTTCCTGGGCATCGGCGTGCTGGCCTGTGCGGGCCTGGCCTTTACCCCCATGATGGACTTTACCTCCTCCACCGACGCGGCCTCCCGCGTGGCCATGACGGTGCTGGTGCTGTACATCGTCAGCGTCATCGGCTTTGATGCTTCCTGCATCTACTACGATGCATTCCTCACCGACATCACCACCGAGGACCGCATGGACCGGGTCTCCACCCTGGGCTACGGCATGGGCTATATCGGCGGCTCAACCATCCCGCTGGTGATCTTCCTGGTCATGAACCTGATCGGCATCGACACGCTGGTCTGCCTGTCGGTCATTTTCGGCTTTACGGCGGTGTGGTGGCTGTGCTTCAGCCTGCCGCTGCTGAAAAACTGCAAGCAGAAGGGCGGCAAACCCTATGAAAAGGGCGACATCGGCCGTTCCATCCGGGGCGTGGGCGCAACGGTAGGGGAGATCGTCCGCAACAAGGCGCTGCTTGTCTACATCGTGTCCTACTTCTTCTACATTGACGGCGTGCATACCGTCATCAGCATGTCCACCACCTACGGCACCAACCTGGGCCTGGATTCCACCGGCATGCTGCTGGCTCTGCTGCTGGTCCAGGTGCTGGGCCTGCCGTTCTGCCTTCTGTACATGAAACTCAGCTCCAAATTCGGCGCCCGGGTCATGGTGGGCGTGGGCATCTGCGTCTATATGTTCATCTGTGTGTTCGGATTTTTCCTGCGCAGCCTGTGGCAGTTCTGGGTATTGGCGGTGCTGTGCGCCACCAGCCAGGGAGGCATCCAGGCGCTGTCCCGCAGCATGTTCGGCAAGCTCATCCCGGACAAGGAGCGCAGCGGCGAGTTCTTCGGCTTCTTTGATATTTTCGGCAAGTTCAGCTCCATCATCGGCCCCACGCTGGTGGGCATCGTCAGCGCCACGGTGGCCGACAGCATGCTGCGCAGCCAGGGCCTGACCGCGGCCACCGCCACCGCCGAGCAGATCGACGCCATCAATGCGGCATCCAGCCCCTACGGCATTCTGTCCATTCTGCTCATCGTTGCGCTGGGCGGCGGACTGTACTTCTTTGTGCTGCCCAAATGCCTGAAAGCAAGCGGCAAACAGCTGTAAGGGGCCTTGCCCGCCGTTTGCATCTTTGCTGTGTTTCGTGTAAAATAAGGAACGACACGGCAGTATACGCAATGTCTTTCAGCCGCGTCCCGACCGTTTCCCGGCCGGACGCGGCTGTTTGCGCGGTGCGGTGAAAGCCGCCCGCGGCAATGTTTCAATACAAAAGGATGGGACCCGTCAATGCCCGAAGGATATACCCATGTACGCATCGCCCGCCGGGCGGCGAAAGGCGTTCACTACCACATTCAATACCCGGCGGCGTTTGCGGCCGGAGCCAACGGGCCGGATTCGCTGTTCTGCTTTGAGATCTGGAAGTCCGCGGCCAAGCGCCGCTATGACCTGCCCGGCCTGGGCACCCGGATGCACGACGTCAATACCGGCGCTTTTCTGCGCAGCCTGGTGACGCGGGTATCCACCCGGCCCCAGATCGAGTATGTGCTGGGCTTTCTCAGCCATTACGCCGCCGACACGGTCATGCACCCCTATGTCTACGCCATGTGCCAGCCCGGCATGCCCTACGGGGGACCGGGCGGTCACGGTTACTTTGAGATCGCCCTGGATTCCACCCTCCACGCCGAGGACACCGGCGTCTCCCTTGTCCCGGCGGAGGACACCAGCCCTCTGATGAAAGGGGAGGAACTGGCCGACGTCACGTCGCTGCTGGCCCACTGCCTGTCCGATGCCTACGGGGTGGACATCCCCATTGAGTACCTGGCCGATGCCTTCAACGACATTTACCGCCTGCGCAAGCTGTTTCCCTCCCGGACCGGCATCAAGAAAGCCTTCTTTACCCTGGTGGAACCGCTGTTCGGCGGCAGGGGATTTATCACGGGGCATGTGTCGCCCCGGCGGCTGGTGCCGGAACTGCCCGACGTGTGGAACGACCCCTTTACCGGGGAGGAACGCAAGGGCAACGCCTTTGCCCTGCTGCGGGAGGCGGAAAAGCGCAGCGGCATTTTTATGGCCGGTGCGCTGGAATACTGGATGGGCCGCATCACGGCGGACGATCTGTTCGGCCTGCTGGGCAGCATGAGCTACAATCAGGGCCGCCCCACGCCCCTCAGCGACCCGTCCCTGGCCGTGCAGCAGGCGGCGGAGGAGACCGCCCGCCCCGATGCACCCGAAAGGGCGGAGCCTGCCCCGGAAGCCCCGGCCCCCGCGGCGGAAAATCCCCCGCAGCCCGACGGCGAGGACCCCGGACCGGCAGCTCAGCCGGCGGAGGAAAGCGCCAACTGGACGGCGCAGGCATGACCCTTACAACCTGACCCATGCGGCCGCGCACGCCTTTGACGGGGCGGACGCAGCCGGGTAAGATAAACCTATCATACAAAAAGGAGAATTTCCTATGGTACGCATCACCATGCAAAACGGCAAGACCATCGACCTGGAGCTGGATGCCCAGGCCGCGCCCATCACCTGTGAGAACTTCCTCAAGCTGGTCAACCAGAAGTTCTACGACGGTCTGACCTTCCACCGCATCATCCCCGGCTTCATGATCCAGGGCGGCTGCCCTCTGGGCAACGGCACCGGCGGCCCGGGCTGGCACATCAAGGGTGAGTTCGCCCGCAACGGCGTCAACAATCCCATCAAGCACACCCGCGGCGTCATCAGCATGGCCCGCGCCATGGACCCCAACTCGGCGGGCAGCCAGTTCTTCATCATGCACGCCGACGCTCCGCACCTGGACGGCGACTACGCGGCCTTCGGCCATGTGGTCTCCGGCATTGAGGTGGTGGACGAGATCGCCAACGTTCCCACCGACTGGAACGACAAGCCCACCAAGCCCGTGGTCATCGAGAGCATCCGCGTGGTGGAGGACTGAGTTCGTCTCAAACTCTGAAACCGTAAAGCAAAGCCGCCGCAGGCGCCCGTTTTTGGGCCTGCGGCGGCTTTTTGTCGCATATTGATGAACCTGGTTTACGCAGCCTGGAGCGGTGCGCTTTCCATGAGCACCGCGGCCAGGTTGCCGATCTCGGTGATCTGGGAAGCTCCCGGCTCGGGAAAATCGGTCTCGGCGCTGCCCCAGCTGGTCAGCACCGCGATGCAGTACGGCTCGTCGGCGTAAACAATGGCCATGTCATGCAGGGCGTACTCCCAGCTGCCGTATTTCTTTGCCATCTCGTAGTCGCTTTCCAGCATGGGATGGTCGGCGTCCAGAAACGCCTGCTGCAGGGAAGCTGCATTGGCAGCGTCGCTCTCAAAGTAGTCCCACAGCGCCAGCAGAATGTTGGCGGCGTCCCGGGAACTGAACACTCCCTGAATGTTGGTCTCATCGCTCAGAGCATTCAGGGGGCGGTCGACGCCCAGGGTCAGCAGAAACGCGGAAAAATCGCTCTCGGTGTAGGCGGGCCAGACGCGGTACAGCTGGGTGGCGGCGTCGTTGTCGCTTTGGGAGATCATGCTGTAAATGGCGTCCTGTGCCGTCTGGGCGGGGGCAGTGTCCAGGGCGGGCAGCGCGGTGGTAAGGTCGATCTCGCCTGCATCGGCCCGCTCACACAGCCACAAAGCATAGGGGGCTTTGAGCAGGCTGGCGGTGTAGTACTCGCAGTCGGCGTTGTACTCATAAGTATACCCGTCGGAGATGCGCACGCAGCTGACGGAGACCACACCCTCCAGACTTTCCAGATAGGTGTTGAGGGCCGAAAGTGCCTCCTCCTCGGTGATGGCGGGCTCCGGCGTGGGAGTGGGTGTGGGCTGCGGCGTGGCCGTTGCCAGGGGAGAGGCACTGTCGTCCTCTTCGCCGTCCTCCGTTTCCGAGGAAGTCACGGCGCTGACGGCATCCGGCAGCGCGGCGGCTTCCTCCGCAGGTTCGGCGTAGCAGCCTGCCAGCAGCGACAGGGCGCAGAGGGCGGATGCAAGGGGAAGTTTTGACATATGCTGATTTCCAGCCTTTCTTTCGCAGGCTGGGGCCGATGAGCAAAAGCTGTTTTCTTGCAGAAAGAAAACTGTTGTTTACAACATGACACCCGGACTGTGTGTGATACGGTGGGAAGCAATGGAAAAGCGCGGTCAGGCGGGGGGCCGAGTATCGCGCATTTCAAACCAGAAGGTCGCGCCGTGGCCGGGGGTGCTTCGGACACCGAAGGCGAATCCATGCTGCTGCAGGATCGCTTTGGTGATGGACAGGCCAAGCCCCGACCCCGCCTTGCCCTGGTCCTTGCGGGACCGGTAATAGCGGTCGAATACGTGGGGCAGGTCCTCCGGCAGAATACCGGGGCCGTGGTCCTGGACCTCCACGCGGCAGACGCCGTTTCCGGCGGGGATGCAGCGCAGGATGAACACGCCGTCGGGGCCCATGTGATGGGTGGCGTTGCCCAGAAGATTGTGCAAAACCCGCTCCATCATGCCGGGGTCGGCCTGGACGATGCACTCGTGGTCGGCCTCCAGCTGGAGGGTCCAGCCGTTCTGGTCGCAGACGGCGTCATAGCGGCCGGCGACCTCAAAGCAGAGCTGGCTCATGTCAAAGGTGACCAGGTTGGGCTTTTCCGCGCCGCTGGAGACTTTGCTCAGTTCCATGACGCTGTTGACCAGCCCGGACAGGCGGTCGGTCTCGTCCACAATGATGTTGCACTGCTCGGTGCGGTGCTCGGCGTCGTCGCCGGTAATGTCGCGCACCGTCTCGGCGTAGCCCTTGATGAGGGTCAGGGGCGTGCGCAGGTCATGGCTGACGTTAGCCAGAATATCCCGCTCCAGCTGGGCCGAGCGTTTGACCTCCGACGCCATGCGGTTGAATTCCAAAGCCAGCAGGCCCAGTTCATCCCGGCGGTGGACGTCCACCTGCACGTCGTAGTTGCCGTCGGCCATTTCCCGCGCGCCCTCGGACAGCTTGCGCACCGGGGCGGTGAACCAGCGGCTGAACAGCACGGCAAACAGAATATCCAACAGCAGGATGGCCAGGCCGATGGGGGGCAGCATCTTGCCCAGCACGCCCGCGGCGGTCTCGATCTGGGCGACGCTGGCGGATACGATGATGGAATAGTTGCCGTCGGCGGAAAGTCCGCCCACCACCATCTGCCGGTTGCTGCCGGATTCCACGATCTTGTACAGCGAACCCTGCTCAAACACCTCTTTGCGCAGCTGAATGACCATCGGGGTATCGCTGGTGCTGTCCACCGAGCCGCTCAGGCTGCCCATGCTTTCGTGCAGGATGCAGGGGTACAGGCTTTCAATATAGGCAATGCTGCGGTAGGTGTGGTCGCTGATGTCGATACAGCAGTTGTCGATGTTCAGCTCGCCGTTTTCAATGGCCTCGGTCAGGTCCTGGAAAAACTCGGTGTTGGGGATCACATGCCACAAGTCCCGGGAGATCAGGGGCGCATCGGCTGCGTCAATGCGGGCGGTGATGCTCTGCAGGCGGCTTTCCAGATTGGAACGGATGGTGCGGTTGTACTGCGGCTGCAGAAAATAGTTGATCAGTACCCACACCAGCAAAAGTGTCACCAGTGTGATGCCGCCCAGAACCGCGATCAGCTGCCCCTGGACCCCCAGCAGAATGTTGCCCTTGTGCGGGCGCTGGGGCTGGCGGAGCTTTGGCAGTGGCAATTTCAAGAAAAATACGCCTCCCGGGACGTTACAGGGTATCGGGATCGAACTTGTATCCGATGCCCCAGACCGTCACAATATAGCCGCGGCATTTGCCCAGATGGCTGCGCAGCATTTTGATATGGGTATCGACGGTACGGTCCTCACCGTAGTAGTCGTAGTTCCACACTTTTTGCAGGATCTTTTCCCGCGACAGGGCAATGCCCTTGTTGCTGACCAGAAAGACCAGCAGGTCAAATTCTTTGGGCGTCAGCGAGGCTTCCTGCCCTTCCACCCGGACGGTATGGCTGGCGGTGTCGATGTACAGATCGCCGAAGCTGTATACCGAACCGGCATCCTCGGTCTTGGCCATGGTGCGGGACAAAACCGCCTTGACACGGGCCACCAGCTCCCGGGGGGAGAAGGGCTTGACCACGTAGTCGTCGGCACCGCTTTCCAGGCCGGCCAGCTTGTCGTATTCCTCACTGCGGGCGGTCAGCATGATGACCGGGGTCATGATCTTGCGGGTGCGCATTTCGCGCAGGCAGGTCATGCCGTCCATGAAAGGCATCATAATATCCAGAATGACCAGATCGACGCTCTCTCCCGACAGGGTCGAGAGAGCAGCAGTGCCGTCGCCCGCCTCCAGGCAGGTGAATCCGGCATGCTGCAAATGTTCCCGGATCAGATCACGGATCCGCGGTTCGTCGTCGACAATCAGTATCTTTGCCATAGTAACCCCTCCTTACGGGAAAAAAGACGCACAGGGCGGGAAGAAATTCTCCCAAATGTCCATGATACTATATTATCTGTCAGGTATGGCTGTTTTGTGAAATGTTTCTGAAAACTTTTCACAATTTTCGGCGGTGCCGCCGCCCTCCGGCGCGGTTGTCAGAGAAACGGGTTTGCGCTACAATAGGGATTGCCCGCAGGCGGGAATGCACGCGCATCTCTCCCCCGGGCGGATGTAAAAGGGAGGGTGGATGTTCTCATGTTGGGACTTTCCATTGTTTTGATCTGCGCGGCAGTGCTGTGCGCCGCGGTACTTTTCCTGGTCTGTCCGGCCTTTGGCCGCAAGGCGCTGCGGGAACCGTTTGCCGGGCGCAACTACGCCCACAGAGGATTGTTTTCCAAGGACCAGGCCACGCCGGAAAACAGTATCCCTGCTTTCGAGGCGGCGTCCTCGGCAGGGTATGGCATCGAGCTGGACGTTCAGTTTACCAGTGACCGCAAGCTCATCGTCTTTCACGACGATACCCTGGACCGTATGACCGGCGTGCAGGGCTGGGTGCACGATTTCCCCTGGGAACAGGTTTCGGCCATGTCCCTGGCCGGAACCGGGTACCATCCGCCCCTGTTTTCTCAGGTGCTGGAGACGGTGGGAGGCCGGGTGCCGCTGATCGTTGAGATCAAGAGCCGTCAGGAATACGATGGCGCCTATCTGGATGATCTGTGCCGTGCCACGCTGGACGCGCTGAAAAATTATGACGGCGCCTATTGCATCGAGAGCTTTGACCCCCGTGTGGTGGGGCGCATCCGCAAAATGGCACCCGGCGTGCTGCGGGGACAGCTAGCCGACTGCAGCCAGGGCTACTGCTGCGACGGGGCACATCCCATTCATGCCTTTGCCATGTCCCACTGTCTGGGGAACTTTCTGGGGCGGCCGGATTTCATTGCCTGGTGTCCCGAGCCCCGCAACTGGGCGGTGCGGCTGAATGCAGCCCTGGGGGCCATGATAGTCAACTGGACCGCCTTGCCGGAACACGACACTGCAAAGCTGGAACGGGAATACGACGCGGTCATTTTCCAGTGGTATTCCCCGGAACCCCGCTATCGTTAAAAGAAGGCCGAACAGCCCGGATCACAATGCTCCATAATCATAGTAAGACCCGTTGCCCGTTTGTGTCAAGAAGCAGCGGAGCAAAAACGGCACAGTCCGGGGCAGGCCCTGCTGTGTGCCGCGGACGGGGGAAAAGGAGGAGGCCCGCATGAAGCCCTATCTTTCACAGTTTCGCTTTCCCGATCAGGATGCCGAGTGGCAGTTCTTTGCGGGCCAGCGCCGGACCTGCTATGACAGCTACTATCCCTTTCAGGTGCTGGCGCCCCGCGGGGTGCGGCGGCTGGAATTTGAGGGCGTGACCATCCTGTACGGCGGCAACGGCTCGGGCAAAAGCACCGCCCTCAACGTCATGGCGGAAAAGCTGGAACTGGAGCGGGATGCACCTTTTAATAAGACGGGATTTTTCCCCGACTACCTGCGCCTGTGCAGCGCCGGGGATGCGCGGCCGCCCCGGGGCAGCCGCATCATCACCAGCGACGATGTTTTTGCCTGGATGCTGGATCTGCGCAGCCTGAACGACGGCATCGACCGCAAGCGGGAGCAACTGTTTGAACAGTACCTGGACGCCAAGTATGCCGACTTCAAGCTGGAATCCCTGGATGATTATGAACAGCTCAAGACCGTCAACGCGGCCCGGCGGACCAGCCAGTCCCGCTATGTCCGGGGCCGGCTGATGGATAACGTCCGCACCCATTCCAACGGGGAGAGCGCCTTTCTCTATTTCACCCAGAAGATCACCGGCAACGCCCTGTATCTGCTGGACGAGCCGGAAAACAGCCTTTCCCCCGGGCGGCAGCTGGAACTGGCCGACTTTTTGCTGGAATCGGCCCGGTTTTACGGCTGTCAGTTCATCATTGCCACCCATTCGCCCTTTTTGCTGGCCATGCGCGGGGCGAAGATCTACGACCTGGACGCCGACCCGCCCCGTCCCCGGTGCTGGACCGAGCTGGAAAACGTGCGGGTCTACCAACAATTTTTTGCCGACCACGCCGGGGACTTCTCCGACGATGAATGAGCGGCAGCAGGGAAGGAGGGCGCGCCTTGCGCCATCAGAGCGAGACCATCACCGGGCTTTCCGTGCAGGATCTGCTGCGGGGGGAGGAATACATCGACTGTGTGTTTGAGGGCTGCCGCTGGCAGGGCCTGCGGGTGGAAAACTGTACCTTTGCGGGGTGTACCTTCCGCAAATGCCAGTGGTCGGGGGTGGTGTTTTCCTTCACCAAAATGACCGACGCCCGGCTGGAAGGCTGCGCTTTCCGGGGCATTGCCTGGGGCGGGCTGCGGGGCAAAAGCGCCCTGGCCCAGACCCTGGCCTCGGTGAAAAACTGCATGTTCCAGTATAACGACTTTTCGGGCATGGCGCTGACCGGGTTTGATTTTTCGGGCAGCGAGTTCCGGGACTGCCGCTTCGACAACTGCAAGCTGACGGGAGCCGGGTTCCGGGGCGTGCGCCTGGGGGAAAGCCAGTTCACCCGCTGCGCCCTGGATAAGGCGGACTTCCGGGACGCCGAGGGCTATGTCATCGACCCGGCGGTGAACACATTGAAAGGGGCGCGGTTTTCCTTCCCCGATGTGGTGCGCCTGTTAGACGGCACCGGCATCCGCATTGAGTGACCCGCACCGAATTACCGGACCGGAAACATAAAAAAGCCGCCCCGGCGGGAGAACGCTCTCCCTGCCGGGGCGGTTTTTGTGTTGCAAAATCAAGCCTTGTGGCTGTAATCCCGGGCGCCGTAAATGGCGGTGCCGATGCGCACGATGGTGGCGCCCTCCCGGATGGCGGCTTCGTAGTCGCCGCTCATGCCCATGGACAGGGTATCCAGCCGGGCGCGGGCGTAGCCGCGGCCGCGGGTCTGTTCCAGCAGTTCCCGCATCCGGGCAAAGAAGGCCCGGGTCTCGTCCTCCCCCGCGTCGGCAGGGGGGATGGCCATCAGGCCCCGCAGCCGCAGGTGATCCCGGGCTTCGGCGGCGTCGGTCAGCTCCCACAGCGCCTCGGGGGAGACGCCGCTCTTGCTGGCCTCGTCCCCGATGTTGATCTCGATGAGAATGTCCTGCACAAGGTCCAGACGCCCTGCCGCGGCCTCGATCTTGTCCAGCAGACGCAGGCTGTCCACGCTCTGGATCAGGGCGGCGCGGCCCACCACCTTGTTGACCTTGTTGGTCTGCAAATGCCCGATGAAATGCCCCGGCTTGCCCAGGTAAGCCCCGGCGTCGGTCTTTTCCACCAGCTCCTGCACATGGTTTTCCCCGAACAGGTCAATGTCCAGCGTGGCGCTGTCCTTTACTTCCTCCACTGTGCGGGTCTTGCAGGCGGCGCACAGCAGAATGTCCTCGGGACGCCGCCCGGCGGCTCTGGCTGCGTCGGCCATGCGGGCGCGGATCTCTGCCACCGCGGCGGCCATCTGTTCCCTGGTACTCATTGGTCTTACCTCTCCTGATAGACGGCACGGGCGCCGCCGATGTATTTGGGACGGCAGCGGGCGCACAGGATGTGCGCCTGGCCGATGTGGTCAAAGCTGAGCCGAACCGGAACAGACACCCGGCGCAGATGCATGCCGATCAGGGTGCCGCCGATGTCGATGCCCGCCCCGGCACGGACTTCCTCCACCAGCACCGGTTCCCGGAAAGCCTGCCAGCAGTTGGTGGCCCAGCTGCCCCCTGCGTGGGGCTGGGGGATGGCGTTGACTTCCTCGTAGCCGTAGCGGTCGGCGGCTTCCCGCTCAATGACGATGGCACGGTTGAGATGCTCGCAGCACTGGGCGGCCAGATACACGCCCCGGGCCCGCAGGGTGGGCAATACGCCGTCCAGAACGGCCTTGGCGGCCTCCATGCTGCTGTCCTTGCCGATGTGTCCGCCCACGATCTCGCTGCTGGAACAGCCGATGACAAAAATATCGCCGGCCCGGAGCTGCGCGGTGTTCAGCAGTTCCTCCACGGCCTGACGGGATTGACGGGTGATGGTGAGCAATGCTTCACTGTCCATGGGGTATCCTTCCTTTCCTGCAAATCAGAACAGATACATTCCGGCCAGCCCGGCCAGCCCGCCAAAGGCCAGCCCGGCCAGCACATCGCTGGGATAATGGACACCGGACAAGACCCGGGTCACGGCGATCAGCAGGGCAAGCACCGCCCCGGCAATGCCCAAAGGCGGGCAGACCGCCCATGCCGCCGCCGCAATGACCGCCGCACTGAAAGAGTGGCGGCTGGGCATGCTTTTTCCCACCGTATCCTTGGGGAACAGCGGGGGAACGCCCAGCGTCTCGTAGGGGCGGGGGCGGTTGATGGCGGCGCGCAGGGCCGTGCCGGAGACGAACACGACGCAGGTCACGATCAGCACCTGCCAGAACCGGACATCCCGGTCCAGTGCCAGCCAGCCCAGCAGCCCGGCATACAAAATGTAGATGCACACCACCGACCCCTGCGCGGTAAAACGGATCAGGCGGCATAGAGCGGGGCGGGCTTTGAGCCAGTCCAGCATGGCCCGGTAACGCGCAGCAGTCAAAGATGTGTCCTCCCTGTTTTGTGGTGGGGCGGAGCATTCCGCGCCCCGCCCGTTTCTACCTGTAAGGATAGCACCGGCAGGCACCCTTGTCAAACAGGGCGGGTTGCGTGGCGGGCCGCCTTTGCTTATAATAGAGGTGCGCACGGTATGGCCGTGTACCACACTTCTCCGCAACCGGAAGGAGGAATGGCAGACCTTGTTTGAATTTGCCAACGCATTGCTGGCGGCACTGTTTCTGGCCGCCGTTTTTGATATGTTTGCTGCCCTGCGCGCCGCGCCGGAGCGGGGTTTTGGCCGGGTAAAAGCCGCGGTGAGCGGCCTTTGGCGGCAGGAGCATTACCTGTTCGGCGGCTGGGGGGCGTCCTGGCGGCAGAAGGCGGGGGAATGGCTGTTTGCCATTGGTCTTGCCGCCTATGAGGTCAGCGTCTGCTTCTGCAACAGTATGGCCAGGGAAAACTGGGCCTGGGTGCAGGGCACCTTGGCGCCCATCCTGGACTGGACGGCATTTCTCTGCTTCGGCATCAAGATCTTGTTCGGCACGCGGTACACCTGGCGGTCGCTGGGTGTGGCGGGGTGCCTGTACTTCATTGCACGGTGGGTCTACTTCAACTGCCATAACATCTGGTGGATCGGCCTGGTGGTGGCGGTGCTGGCGGCCAAGGGCGTGGCGCTGAAAAAGCCGCTGCGGGCCTATCTCATTGCCGGTACGGCGGCGGTGGGCCTGGTGGTGGCGCTGCACTTTGCGGGCATCGTCGCCCCGGATATGGTCAGTGAGCGCGTGGGCGAGTACCGGGGGACCTTCGGCTACGGCCACCCCAACACCTTTGGCGGGCTGGTCTTTGGCCTGACCATGGCCTACGCCATGCTGCGTGCCAAAAAGGTCCGCTGGCTGGACGTGGCCGTGGTGGGCGCGCTGGGGACCTTCCTCTGGGTGGGGCCGGCCTCCCGCAGTGCGGCGATGTCCACGTTTTTGCTGACGGTGCTGCTGGCGGTATATAAGGTGTTCCCGCGCCTGTTTGCCGGAAAGCATCTGCCCAAAGTGGCGGCGGCACTGGTGCCGCTGGTGGCGGCGGTCAGCTTCCTGCTGCCCCTGCCGCTGGTCAAAATTGGTCCCTGGAACAGCGATTTCGGCCCCGCGTGGCTGGCAAAGATCGACGGCCTGCTGACCAACCGGCTCTCCCTGACCTGGAGCGCCTACTATCTTCTGGACATCAAGATTGCCGGCCAGGTGCTGGACGACTGGCCCCCGCTGGACAACTCCTTTGCCTTTGCATTGTACCAGTTCGGCCCGGTTATGGCGCTTATCATCGGGGTGCTGTTCGCCGTCGCCCTGTGGGGCCTGGCCCGCACCCGCCGTATCCCGGAACTGCTCTGCCTGACCGTCATGCTGGTCTACGCTTATATGGAGTGCCAGAGCTTCCACCTGACCACCAACCCCACGGTACTGCTGCTGTGCGGCGCGGTGTTTGCCCTGGCACCCTCCCGCTGGCCGGGTCTGGAGGATGCCCCGCCCGAACACGGCACACCGACGGTAGAATGACCTATAAAAAAATCCCCGCGCTTTCCCGATGCAATGGAAAGCGCGGGGATTTTTTGTACGGCGGCACCGGACAAAGTGCAGACCGGCGCCGCCAGGACGGGCGGAGTCAGGGAAAAGTGCCGTCCCGCCCGTGGGAAACAGAACTCAATCGGTGGGCCAGATGCCTGCGTCGGCCAGGTCGGCGCTGACCTCGGTGTCGGTTTCGGATTGTCCGGCGTCGGCTGCGGTCTCCTGGGCGTCACCGGAGGTGTCGGCGCTTACTTCGGTGCTCTCCTCATTGGCGGCAGCGCTGACTTCGGTGCCGGCTGCTTCATTCTCCGCCATGGTCTGGGCGGCGGAGATCAGCCCGCTGACCTCCCCGGAGGGCTTCTCCAAAAGATACGCCCCGATGGCCTGGGTCTTATAGACCAGCAGCACGCAGTAGCAGTCGGTCTCGCCGTCGGACAAAGCGGGGCAGAGCACCGTCCATTTTTCCACCGTCTTGCCCTTGTAGTCGGCCAGGCTCATGCCGCTCTCGCCCACCACCTGGTCAAAGGCGGTAAAGCTGTCGTCCCACTTTTTCGGAATCTTGACCTTATCCACCGCGGCGCTGGCCAGATCCACCTCAAAGCCGTGGCCGGTGAAAAACTCGGCAATATCCTGGGTCGTCTCGATGCCGGACTCGGCCGCCGCCCCAGTCGTCACCGTCTCGCCTGAAAAATGTACCGCCGCCGCAATGGCGCCGGTCAGGCAGACGGCGCACAGCGCAAGCGCCCCGGCCTGACGCAGACCGGGCTTTGTCATGGTAAACAGAAACATAGGTGCCGCCCCCTTGGTGCGTGCGGCGGCGCACTGCTCCGTACCGGATGCACGGGCCTGCCGCCGCTTTTGTTACCCTATCTGTATGCCGCGGGGCGGGGGAGTATTCCCCTCTCAGGCGGGGCGTCTGCCCTGGGTGCGGTACAGGTCGCACAACCGGCGGCCCAGACTGCCCAGACTGCGGGCGCAGGCGGCGGCACGGCCGTTTTTGGCAAGGTCGGGCCAGGCCCCGCCCAGAATGTCCCCGATGGCGGCCCGGAACCCCGCCACGTCGTATCGTTTGAGGACCTCCCGCCCGTCGGAGAGCCAGCCCTCGTAGACGGGAATATCCCGTACCACCACCGGCACGCCGCAGGCCAGGGCCTCCAATACCACGATGCCCTCGGTCTCCTCGTGGCTGCAAAAGACAAAGGCGTCGGCGCCGCAGTAGGCGTCCCGCAGGGCTTCCTGATCCACAAAGCCCGCAAAGTGCAGGTTGCCCGGCGCGGCGGCCATGGCCTCCCGCACCCGGGCGGGGGTCAGGGCGGGCTCGGTGTAGCCGAACCAGAAGAAACAGACCTCCGGCATGGCCCGGGCCAGCTCGATGTAGTCGAGGATGCCCTTGCGCTCAAAGTAATGTCCCACGCTCACCACCACCGGCTGATCGTCGGAGAGCTGGCGCGCCCGGCGAAAAGCGGCGCGCCGCGCCGGGTCGGGGGCAAAAAAGTCGGTGTCCACGCCGTTGGACAGGACGCAGACCGGCTTTTTCAGGTGATAGCTTTCCAAAATCTGTCGGGAGTAGGGGGTGGGGGTGATGATGAAGTCCCCCAGATCGTAGCAGAAGCGGATCCACCGCCCGAACAGCGGCGCCAGCAGGTTGGACCCCACAAAGGAATCCCGGAAATCCTGCATGGTGGAATGGCCGTAGTAGACCACCGTCTCGCCCCGCATCCGGGCGCGCAGGGCGGCAAAGACCGCGTCGGGCAGAACGGTGTTGATGTGTACCGCGTCGGCGGGACCGTCCCAGGACTCGGTCACGGCCACGCCCGCCTGTTCCAGCATGGTTTTCTGGTGGTAAAAGGCCTGACCCACGCCGCTGCGGCGCACCAGGCCAAGGGAACCGTTATACAGATGTACCCGCATGAGAAAAACCTCCGATCAAAGGGATAAAAACGTGAGGTCACCGCCACAGACCCAGCACCTGCTGGAACAAAACCGTCAGGCCCAGGCTGTACATGGCAATGGCAAAGGGCTTGCACAGCAGGATGATGGCGGTGTACAGCCGCCAGGAAATTTCGGTGGTGCCGGCCAGGAAACACAGATAGTCGTCCGGGGCCACGGGGATAAAAATGAGAAAGGCAAACCACCGGGCAAACCGGCCGCGCTCATTGCTCCAGCGGTCGTAGCGGTCGATCATCTCCCGGGGGAACATGCGGTAGAGCAAGGGCCGTCCGCAGCTGCGGGCAATGGCAAAGGCCGCCAGGCTGCCCGCGCAGATGCCGATATAATTGTACAGAAACCCGTACCATGGCCCGAAGAGGATGACCCCGGCGAGACACCCCAGCCCACCTGGCAGGATGGGTACCACCACCTGCACGGCCTGGAACAGGATGAACACCGCCGCCCCCGCCGCGCCGAAACTGCCCACAAAGGTGCGCAGCCGTTCCTGGGAGGTCAGAAGCCCCTGCTGCCAGAACCAGATCCCCAGCACCACACAGGCGATAAGCCCGGCGATGGAAAGGTACTGCATCCATTTTGCCGACATACTTTTTGCCATCCTTCTCTTCCTTTCCGGTACGGGACCGATCAGCGGCGGGGCAGCCCGGCGGGCAGCGGCACGGGCAGGGCCGGGAAAGGCCGTGCCTGTGCGCCGCGGGCAAGGCAGGCCTCGCGGTAAAGTGCTTCTGCGCTCAAAGCAAAGTTCTGGGCGGTGAACCGGCGGGAATGCCGGGCCGAGGCCGCGCCCATGGCGGCCCGGCGTGCGGGATCGGCGGCCAGCGCCTTCAGGGCGGTGCAGAACTCGTCGCCGGTGCGCCAGAGGACTCCGTTTTCCCCGGGGAGGACCACGCCCTCCAGGCAGGGATCGTCCCGGCAGAGCAGCGGCAGGCCGCAGGTCATGGCCTCAAAATAGGTCAGGCCCTGGGTCTCGCTGGAGGACGCACTGACGAACACATCCCCCAGCCGGTAATAGTCCGGCACCCGGGCGGGGGATACCATGCCGGTGAACACCACCGCTCCGGCGGGCAGGCCCAGGCTGCGGGCGCGCTGTTCCAGCCGGGCCTGGTCGGGGCCGCCGCCCACCAGAAGCAGCGTCACCGGGGCATCGCCCAGGGCTGCCCGGCAGTCCAGCAGCTCGTCAATGTTTTTCTCCCGCGCCAGCCGTCCCAGGGAGATGGCCACGCAGTTGCCCTCCGGGATGCCCAGCGCCCGGCGGCGGGCGGTGATCTCCTCCCCGGGCAGGGGGCGGTCAAAGCGCTCGGTGTCGATGCCGGTGGGGATGACCCGCACCGGCGTGCGGACGCCGTAGCTTTGAAGCAGGTTGCTGACCTTGAGGCTGGGGGCGATGACCGCATCGGTGCGGGCCAGCACCGCCCGGGTGAAGCCCTTGACCAGCAGCCGGCCCCAGCGGCGGCTGGGGGAGAAGTAATGGGTATAGTCTTCGTAGACGGTATGATAGGTATGCACCAGGGGCGCGCCGCAGGCCCGGGCAATGCGGCGGGCGGGGGCAAAGGTGCTGAACTCGCACTGACTGTGGACCACGTCGGGGCGCCAGTCGATGAGCTGCTGGATCACCGTCCGGGGGGAGGGCGCCAGCAGCCGCGCGCCGGGGTAGATGCGTCCCGCATCCAGCGAGCCCAACGCATAGACGCTGCCTGCCTGGTGGTCGCGGCCGTCGCCCGAAAGGGTCAGGATGCGGACGTCGTGGCCGCGGCGGGACAGCTCCTTCTGCAAGGTCAGAACAGAGGTGACCACGCCGTTGACGGCGGGAATATACCAGTCGGATGTAATCAGAATCTTCATTGTAAAATCCTCACATGGGGTCCGGCGGGGCAGGGTCCGCAGCGCACGCCGGATCAGGTTTTTCGTTCCTTGTCCATTGAGACGAGACAAGCAAATCGGATTGAGCAGCGGCGGCGGAATTTTACAACTTGATGATATCTGCAACTGCAAAATGCGATGATTTGCGACGTATTGACGCAAAAAAAGAACGGACGGCGCCGCGCGGGACAAAACCCGAAAAACGCGGCGCCGTCCGGCGCAAGGGGGGAGAAAGGTAAAAAAATGAGCAGAAAAGTTTTGAGTCAAAGGCCCGGCAAAACACGGTTTGCCCGCGGCCCGGGATGGCCCGAGGTCAGGCGTCAGCCCTGGGCGGGCATCTGCCAGGCATGGTGGTCGGTGTGCAGCAGGGCTTCGGCCTTTTCGCTGCCCGGCTCGCCCAGCTCCTCCCGGTACAGGGCGTTGACCTCCGGGTTTTCATGGCTGAACCGCACCGTCTGGATGCGGTCGATGTTGTACAGCACTTTGCCGCGCTGGGCCGCTCGCTCCACGTCGTCGGTGTGGATGGGCTGTCCGCCGCCGCCCGCGCATCCGCCCGGGCAGGCCATGACTTCCACAAAGTCGTAATGGACGCGCCCGGCCTGAAGCTCCGCCAGCAGGCGGCCGGTGTTGGCCAGGCCGCTGACCACGGCGGTGCGGACCACAGCCCCGCTGCCCAGGTCAAATTCGGCTTCGGTCCAGCCGGAAGCCCCGGTGGCGTCCCCGCGCACGGCACGGAAATCCTCCGGTTTGGGATTGCGGCCGTTGTGCAGGAAGTACGCGGAGCGCAGGGCGGCTTCCATGACGCCGCCCGTGGCGCCGAAGATGACGCCCGCGCCGCTGTATACCCCCATGGGGGAGTCAAACCCTTCCTCGGGGATGTCCTCGGGGTTGAGTTTCTCCCCACGGATCAGGCGGACAAACTCCCGGGTGGTGAGCACCAGGTCCACGTCGGGGCCGGCATCGGTGCGCATGGTGGGCAGGTCGCACTCCGACTTTTTTGCCACGCAGGGCATGATGGATACGCTGAAAATTTTGGACGGGTCCACGCCGATCCGCTTGGCAAAGCTGCTCTTGACCACCGCGCCGAACATCTGCTGGGGGCTCTTGGCGGTGGACAGGCGGTCGGTCCATTCCGGGTAGTGGCTCTTGAGATAGCGCACCCAGCCCGGGCAGCAGCTGGTGAACATGGGCAGTTCCCGGGTATCCCCGACGGCATAGCGGTGGAGGAATTCGGTGCCTTCCTCCATGATGGTCAGGTCGGCGGTAAAAGAGGTGTCGAACACATAGTCAAAGCCCAGCCGCCGCAGCACCCCCGCCATACGGTTGACGGTGGCCTTCTCGGGAGGCAGACCCAGGGACTCGCCCCAGGCGGTGCGCACGGCGGGCGCGATCTGCACCACCGTGATCTTGTCGGGGTCAGCCATGGCCTGGAACAGGCGTCCGGTGTCGTCCCGCTCCCGCAGAGCGCCCACCGGGCAGTGGGTGATGCACTGGCCGCACAGCACGCAGTCGGATTCCTTGATGCGGCGGTTGTGGCTCACATCCACCCGGGTGCGGCTGCCGGTGCCGGACAGATCCCAGACGTTGACGCCCTGGATCTTGTCGCACACCTGGATGCAGCGCATGCACTTGATGCACTTGTTGGTGTCCCGGTAGAGGGGAAAGTCCCTGGGCCACAGGGCGCGAACGCCGGTGACCAGGTCCTGGGGATAGATGTTGTCCAGGATGCCCAGATCGTTGGCGATGGTCTGCAGCTGGCAGTTGCCGCTGCGCACGCAGGTGGCGCACTTGCAGTCGTGCTGGGAGAGGATCAGCTCCACGTTGATACGCCGGGTACGGCGGACGCGGTCGGTGTTGGTGCGGATGTCCATGCCCTCAAAAACGGGGTTGTTGCAGCTGGGGACAAGGTTGCGCTCCCCCGCGATCTCCACACAGCAGATGCGGCAGGCGCCGATCTCGTTCAGGCCTTTCAGATAGCACAGGTGAGGGATCTCGACGCCCGCGGCCTTGGCGGCGTTGAGGATGGTGGTGCCCTCCGGCACTGCGATGGGGGTGCCGTTGACTGTTACGTTTACCATTGCGTCGTCCTCCCTCCCTTAAAGATGCCGTAGCCGAAGTGGTCGCACCGCAGGCAGCGCCCGGCTTCCTGGATGGCTTCCTCCTCGGTCATGCCGCAGGTGGCCAGCTTGAAATCGGTGCGGGATTCCATGGGATTGCGGCTCTTGAGCTGAATGCGCCCGCAGGGCGGCGTGTTGGACAGTTTGGCGGGCGGGATGCGTACCTGGGAGGTGATGGTATGGTTGAAGCCCAGGAAGGCGTCGATGTTGGCCGCGCCCACCTTGCCCGCCGCCACGGCCCGGATGACGGTGGCGGGACCGGTGACAGCGTCGCCGCCCGCAAAGACGTTGGGAGTACCGGGGACATAGCCGGACAGATCGGCCTGGAGAGCGCCGTGGCTGGTGACGATGCCGCCCTTTTCAAACTCGTCGGACTCAATGCGCTGGCCGATGGCGATGATGATGTAGTCGCAGGGGATGCGGAATTCTTTCTCCGCGGCGTTGCGGGGACCGGGGCGTCCGTCCCGGCCATAGCCTCCGATGATCTGGGGCTTGGTCCACAGGGCGGCCACCTTGCCTTCCTCGTCGGCCTCGATGCGGTGGGGCGCCTGCAGGGGCAGGATCTGGCAGCCCTCGGCCAGAGCGTCCTCGATCTCCTCGGGCAGGGCGGTCATGTCGTCCACCCGGCGGCGGTAGACACAGGTCACGCTGGCCGCGCCCAGACGGATGGAAGTCCGGGTGGCGTCCATGCTCACGTTGCCGCCGCCGATGACCACCACCCGCTTGCCGGTGAAGTCGGGGGCGTGGCCCTCGCCGCAGTTGCGCAGGAACTCCACGGCGGAAAGGATGTTGGCGCTGTCCTCACCGGGCAGGCCCAGCTTTTTGTCGGCATGTGCGCCGATGGCCACATACACGGCGTCGTATTCTTTCTGCAGGTCGGGGACCTGAACGTCCTTGCCCACGCTGACGCCGGTGTGGACCTCGGCCCCGCAGGCCAGGATGTAGTCGATGTCGCGGTCCAGCACCTCGGGGGGCAGGCGGTAGTCGGGAATACCGTAGCGCAGCATGCCGCCCAGCTTTTCCCGCTGCTCGAACACCGTGACGCTGTGGCCCATCTGGCACAGGTAGTAGGCCGCGGTCAGGCCGCTGGGACCGCCGCCCACAACGGCCACCCGCTTGCCGGTGGAGGGCGCAGGGGGCGGGGGCGCAGTGCGGCTGCAATGGTCCACGGCAAACCGCTTGAGACCACAGATGTTCACCGCATCGTCCACCAGACGGCGGCGGCACTGGCGCTCACAGGGATGCTCGCAGACATAAGCGCAGGAGAAGGGGAAGGGATTGTCCTTGCGGATGAGGTCCACGGCGTCGTCAAAGCGGCCTTCCCGCACCAGGGCGACGTAGCCCGGGATATCCACATGGGCGGGGCAGGTGGTGACGCAGGGGACCGGCTGTTTCAGGCTGCAGATGCAGCGGCCATAGTGGGCGTGCTCCTCGTAATCCTCCCGGAAGCCGCGGACGCCCTGCAATACCATGGCGGCGGCCTCGTAGCCGATGGCACAGTCGGCGGAATCGGCAATGGCGGCGGCGGTGGACTCGATGAGATCAATGGTGCCGTCGGGAGCGGTCTGGTCCAGCACGCTCTCGATCAGCGTCTCCAGCTGGGACAGGCCGATGCGGCAGGGCACACACTTGCCGCAGGTCTGGGCGTGGCACAGGCGCAAAAAATTCAGCGCCATATCCACCGGGCAGAGCCCCGGCGGGTTGGCGGCGATGCGGTGCCCCATGTCGCGGCAGAGGTCCTGTACCACCTGCTGCGCGCGGTCCGGGGTCTCGATGGAAAGTCTCGACACGGATCAATACCTCCTGAATCCATTCGGCGTCTGCACCCGGACGTACGGAGTCGGGTGCAGGCACAGTGAGACGGCGGGACAAGCCCGCCAAAAACAAATACAGCAAAACACTGTATTAATTGTACAGGATGTCTTATATTTTTTCAACAAAATACTGTGCCAAATCACAAAAGTTCAGATTTCGTTCACCATTTTGGGGGAGGGATACCTCTTGAACAGGTTTTCGCAAAGGGGTACAATGGAGACAACGATCCGGCCTTTGAACGGTTTGCAAGGAGGAAGCCCCCATGGCGATCACAGTCAATATCTATTACACAGGCAAAAACGGCAGCGCCCGGCAGTTTGCCCGGGAGATGACCGACACCGGCGTGGTGGGACGCATCCGCCAGGAGGAAGGCAACCTGCGGTACGAGTATTTTCTGCCCATGGACGACCCCGAGACGGTGCTTCTGATCGACAGCTGGACAGGGCAGGCGGCCATTGACACCCACCACGCCTCCCCCATGATGGCCGAGATCACTGCCCTGCGGGAAAAGTACGACCTGCACATGAAGGTGGAGCGCTACCGCACGGACGAGGAAGGTGCCCCCGGCGACGAGGCCTTTATCCGCCGGTAAGACAGGACATGAAAAAAACGCGGCATACCGCGGGGAAACATCCCGTGCGGTATGCCGCGTTTGATTTTGATTTGGTCAGGATCCCTGTTTCTGGCCCAGGTGACGGATATCGTCGTTGTCGGCAAAGGCGGCGGCCTGATAGCCGGCGGCCTCCAGGGTGCCGAACTGCTTGCCCAGCTTCTTGGCCTGGGGCAGCACCGTCACGTCGTAGTCGGCGCGCAGGCGCTCAGCCTTGGCCAGGACGTCGGCAAAGTCGGCGTCGGGCAGGTAGAGCAGGGCCAGACGAGGCTTTGCGCCGGGGATGGCGTAGCCCTGTTCCAGCAGAATGCCGCAGACGCGCTCAAAGCCGATGGAGAAGCCCACGGCCGGGACCTGCTGGCCGATGAACTTGCCCACCATGTTGTCGTAGCGGCCGCCGCCTGCCACCGCGCCGGAGAACTGCGGGCAGACGATCTCGAACACCATGCCGGTGTAGTAGCCTTGGCCGCGGACCAGGCTGGGGCAGTAGGCGATGCCGTAACGGCCGTTGGCGACCTTTTCGCTGGCGGAGAGCACATAGCGCAGGTCGTCGGCCAGGGAAGCGTCGCCGCAGCGGGAGGCCACAGCCTCCAGAGAGAAATCCCCGCCCTGCAGGAAATCGTACAAACTGGCCACGGCGTCGGCGGGCAGTTCCTTCTCGGTCAGCTCGTCCCGCACGCCGTCGGCACCGATCTTGTCCAGCTTGTCAAAGCTGATGCAGACCGAATCCAGGGTGTCGGCGGCAAAGCCCATGGTCTCCAGCATGGCGCGCAGGATGCGCCGGTCGTTGATGTTGACGGTAAACCCGGTAAAGCCGATGCGCAGCAGGGCGCGGGCGGTCACGTCAATGAGCTCCACCTCGGCGTTGGGGGAGCTGTCGCCCAGGATGTCGATGTCGCACTGGACGAACTCGCGCAGGCGGCCTTTCTGGGGGCGCTCGGCGCGATAGACGCGGTCGGTCTGGATGACCTTGAACGGGTTGGGCAGCACGGCGCGGTTGGCTGCGTAGTAGCGGGACAGGGGCAGGGTCAGGTCATAGCGCAGGCCCATGTCCGCCAGCTTGGCCGCATCCCCGGCCTGCAAAGCCGAGGCCAGCTTGTCGCCGCGCTTGAGCACCTTGAAAATCAGGTTCAGGTTGTCGCCGCCGTCGCTCTTGTCCAGGTTTTCCAGATCCTCCAGGATGGGGGTGGAAATGCGCTGGAAGCCGGCAGCGCGGTAGGTGGCCAGAATTTCGGCCTGGATATGGTCACGCAGGGCCTGCTCATTGGGCAGCAGGTCGCGCATTCCCTTTAAGGGTTGGGTCTTCATACAGGGTCCCTCCAATATATCAACAAACAGTATTACAATGATAGCCCGCAGACAGGCATTTTGTCAACCGCGGCGGCGCATACTAGACTTTGGGGCGGCGCATTTTCCGGCCGTCCCGTTGACCGAAAGGAGGCGTCGGCAGATGCACGCACAGCCGCGCGCAAAATGGATACTGGCGGCGGGGGCAGCCGTCCAGCTGCTGACCGGCATTCCCGCCGCATGGGGCATTTTCCAAAAGCCGGTCATGGAGGATTACGGCTTTTCCCGGGGGCAGGCTACCCTTGCCTTTGCCATTCTTGTGGCGGCCTACGGGCTGGGGTGTCTGTTGGGGGGATATCTTCAGGACGCCAAAGGCCCCCGGGCGGCAGGGCTGCTGGGAACGGCGCTTATGGGCGGCGGTTTTGTGGCGGCGGCCTTTGTGCCGGAGGGCAAAGCCTGGCTGTTTCTGCTGGCCTTCAGCCTTCCCGCCGGGCTGGGCAGCGCCTTTCTGGCCCCCGCGGTGCTGGCCTGTGTACAAAAGTGGTATGCCGACAAAAAAGGCTTCGCCACCGGGGTCACCGGCATTGCCACCGGACTGTCGGGGGCATTTTTGACGCTGTTCGTCCGCATGGTGGGCGGATGGTTCGGCATGCGGGTCTGTTTTGGCGCCCTGGGAGCTGTCATGCTGGTGGTCTGCGGTGCGGGGGCGGCGGTGCTGAAAAATCCCCCGGAGCAAAAACCGGCGGGGGAAGGCGACGGCAGCGACCTGCCTCCCCAAAAGATGCTCCGCACCCGTCAGTACCGGCTCTGTGTGGCGGCGGTGGCCCTGGCCGCGCCGCCGGTCCTGCTGTTCAGCCCGGATATTTTGTCCATCGCGGCGGAGCGGGGACTGGCGGAAAACCTGGCCCAGTGGTGCGTGGTCATCGGGTCGGCGGCCAGCGCGGCGGGACGGCTGGCCTGTCCGGCCCTCAGCGACCGGCTGGGGCGCAAACCGGTCCTGTACGGCGTCTATGCGGGTCTGGCCGCCGGGACCCTGGCCTTTGCTTTTGCGGGCGGGTGGTTTGTGGCGGCGGCCTATGCGGCCCTGACCTTTTTCTATTCCGGGGGCGCGGCGGTACAGCCCGCCCTCAACACCGACCTGTTCGGCCTCAAGCACGCGGGGGTCAACTACGGGTTCATTGCTCTGGGCATGAGCGCAGGCAGTCTGCTGAGCTATGCGGGGTCTCAGCTTCTGCCCATGACCGCCCGACATTGGGCGGCGGGAGCCTGCGCCGTGGCGGGCCTTGTGTGTATCACACTTGTAAAACCTGTGGAGCGGCGGGGCTGAACAGTTGAAAAAAATCTGCGCAGACGGTACAATGTCGTATGTCTGTAAAATTTTCCCCGCTTTGTCAGGTGTGCGCGGAGGGAACGCAGCCGGGGCTGAAAGGAGCCGCTCCGCTGTGATCGCGCCGTCCTGCCTGGCGGGGCCAAACTTTGGGAGGAGACCGTTTCATGCGCAATGACCCGCTCCAACGTCTGACAACGGGCGCCGCCACCGCATTCTGTGCCGCGGCGCTCAGCGTCTATCCTTTATATATCGACCGGTTTTCCAATCTGGGCGTGACCAAGTTCACGGGGGTATTCACCCTGTTTTTGCTCTGGGGCTTTGCCATCGGGGCCTGCGTGCTCATCGGCGCCCGGACCGTCCCCGGCCGTTTTGCGGCGGCCCGGCGGGACGTCAGCCTCTGGTCGCTGGCCGCCTTTGCCGGGACCACGCTGCTGGCCACCTGCCTGTCACTGTCGCCCCTCTCCTCGGTGTGGGGACTGGGCAGCTACTACGGCGGACTGATGATGGTGCTGTTTACCGCCGTGGGCTACCTGGCGGTGCGGGCCTTTGCCCCCGAGAAAGGCATGGACTTTCTGGCGGGATGCACCGGCGTGACGGTCATTATCGTCACGGTGCTGTATGTCTGCAATATTTTCAACATCGACCCCATCGGCAGCTATGAAAATACCGCCGTGGTGGAACGGGCGCAGTTCTTCTCCACTCTGGGCCAGAAGGACTTCAACGCCGGGTACATGAGCGTGGCCCTGCCTTTGGTGTTCTACGCCTTCCTTACCGCCAAGGGCCGCGCCCGGACCATCGGGTATGCCATCCCCGCCGCCTTCGGTGCTTTGGCTCTGGCCGTGGTGGACGCCGAGGGTCTGACCCTGGGCATCGGCGCCGCCATGATGATCCTGGCCTGCCACAAGGACTTCGATACCAAAAAAATGCGCCGGGGCGCCATAGTGGGCGTCATGTTCTTTGCCTGGGCCGCCTGGATGCACTATATGCGGCGGTCGGTCTATACCCAGGGCGGGACCTCGCTGCTGGCAAAGTTCGGCGAGCTTCATCTGGCCCTGCCTCTGGGCATTGCCTGCCTGCTGATCTGGGCGGGGCTTGCCTGGCGGGCGCACAAGGGCAAGCCGGAAATTTCCCTCTGTCTGCTGGGCCGGGTCATGACCGCCGTGGTGCTGGGCGGCGGCGTGCTGGTGTTTTTGCTGGCCAACCTGGTCCCCGGCTTCCCCTCCCTGGGCAAGCTGGACAACTTCTTTGTCTTTAACGACGACTGGGGCACCTACCGCGGCACCGCCTGGCGGGCGGCCTGGGGCGCCTGGGCGGATGCCCCCCTGTGGCGCAAGCTGGTGGGCTACGGCCCCGGCATGATGCATCAGGCGGTGGAAGCCTGGGCGGGGGACAACTATACCGCCCGCATGAAAACCTTCTACGCCGCCCATAACGAGTACCTGGAGCAGCTGCTTTCCACCGGTCTGCTGGGCCTGGCTGCGTGGATCGCCTTCATCGTCAGCCACCTGCGCCGGGGCTTTGCCCACTGGAAAAATTCCGGCGTTGCCCCGGTCATGCTGGCTTTGTGCAGCTACCTGGTGCAGGCCATCGTCAGCATCCGGGTGTCTATGATCTTCCCCGAGGTCATGCTGCTCTTCGCGCTGCTGGCGGCGTGGACTTCCCCCAAAGCGGAACAGCCCGCCGAACCGCTGCCCAAAGGCCGCGGCAAGCGCAAAGCGCCCCGCCCGGAGGAGGAAGTCTCCCGCTGGGGCTGGGTCAAAGTGGCAGTGGCGGCAGTGGTCTCCATGGTGCTGGCGGCGGCTTTTTCCCATCTGATCTTCTTCTATCTGTTCTGATCGACCGGTAACTTTTTCCGGTCGTGTGCTTTGGCTCCCGGGTGTGCGGTGTGCGCCCCGGGGGCCGTTTTTTGCGCCCCGGCGGGATAAAAGCGGGGAAATATGGAAAAATCTCGCATGGCGTCCGTCAAATTTGTCACAAAGTCTTGAAAAAACGCGCCCCGCATTTTATAATGAAGGTGCTGTGTAATGCTTTACCAAATCGTCGTAAAGGAGAGAATATTATGACCTATTCTGCACAAGTCGAACACATGTGCCCCATTGCAAAAGGTCCGAAGCACGGCCCGGCTCCCATCCCCGAAGAGGGCGAATGGGTAAAGGCTTACCAAATTGAGGACATCAGCGGCTACACCCACGGCGTGGGCTGGTGCGCACCGCAGCAGGGCACCTGCAAGCTGAGCCTGAACATCAAGAAGGGCGTCATCGAGGAAGCTCTGGTCGAGACCATCGGCTGCTCCGGCATGACCCATTCTGCCGCTATGGCTGGCGAGATCCTGCCCGGCAAGACCATCCTGGAAGCGCTCAACACCGACCTGGTCTGCGACGCCATCAACGTTGCTATGCGTGAGCTGTTCCTGCAGATCGTCTACGGCCGCAGCCAGACTGCCTTCTCCGAGGACGGCCTGCCCATCGGCGCCGGCCTGGACGACCTGGGCAAGGGCCTGCGCAGCATGACCGGCACCATCTTCTCCACCAAGGCGAAGGGTGTCCGTTACCTGGAGCTGACCGAGGGCTACATCCTCAAGACTGCTGTTGACAAGAACGATCAGGTCATCGGCTATCAGTTCGTCCGTCTGGGCAAGATGATGGAGGACATCCGTCATGGCGTCGATCCCAAGACCGCTTACGAGAAGAACATCGGTACCTACGGCCGTTTCAGCGCCGAGCAGGGTGCGGTCAAGTACATCGACCCGCGTGAAGAATAAGAGAGGGAGGAACAGATACTATGGCTACTTTTGAATCTCAGGAGCGCCGGATGCCCAAAATCAACGAGTGCCTGAAAGCTAACGGCCTCGAGTCTCTGGACGCCTGCAACGAGCTGCTCCTTTCCAAAGGCATCGATTGCGACAAGATCATCCGCGGCATTCAGCCCATCTGCTTTGACAACGCCGTCTGGGCTTACACCCTGGGCACTGCCATTGCCGTCAAGCGCGGCCTGAAGAGCGCTGCTGACTGCGCCGCCGCCATCGGCGAGGGCCTGGAAGCCTTCACCGTTCCCGGTTCCGTTGCCGAGCAGCGCCATGTCGGCCTGGGCCACGGCAACCTGGGCGCCATGCTGCTGCATGAGGACACCCACTGCTTCGCCTTCCTGGCCGGCCACGAGTCCTTCGCTGCCGCCGAGGGCGCCATCGGCATTGCCCGCACCGCCAACAAGGTCCGTAAGGAGCCCCTGCGCGTCATCCTGAACGGCCTGGGCAAGGACGCTGCCATGATCATCAGCCGTATCAACGGCTTCACCTACGTCAAGACCGAGTTCGACTTCAAGACCGGCGAGGTCAAGGTTGTCGAGACCGTTCCTTACTCCGACGGCGAGCGCGCTGCTGTCAAGTGCTACGGCGCCAACGACGTTCTGGAAGGCGTTGCCATTATGAAGATGGAGGGCGTTGAGGTTTCCATCACCGGTAACTCCACCAACCCCACCCGCTTCCAGCACCTGGTCGCCGGCACCTACAAGAAGTGGGCGCTGGAGAACGGCAAGAAGTACTTCTCCGTCGCTTCCGGCGGCGGCACGGGCCGTACCCTGCATCCCGACAACGTGGCTGCCGGCCCCGCTTCCTACGGCCTGACCGACTCCATGGGCCGTATGCACGGCGACGCTCAGTTCGCCGGCTCTTCCAGCGTGCCTGCTCACGTTGAGATGATGGGCCTCATCGGCGCTGGCAACAACCCCATGGTTGGTATGACCGTCGCCTGCGCTGTTGCCGCTTCCCAGGCCAACGCCTGAGTCTGTGCGCAGCATAGCCTGACAACAACATAAAAAGCGCCGCTCTCCCGGTTTCGGGAGGGCGGCGTTTTTTGCTGTGGGGGCAGGGTATAAAAAACGGAGGGAGAGCGTTTATGCGCGGTTCCATAAGAAAACAAAGCCGCAAAATTCTAACTGCAAGGCGGCATCTGCCGCGTTATCGGGCTTTGCATTCCACCAAGGAGTGCTGCAGCCCTCTGCCTTGCATCTGCCGCCATGCAGCGATTTTGCGATGCTTCGCAGTTCTTGCAGAACCTTTGTTTTCTTATGTCACTCGCGCTTT
>DXFO01000041.1 GCA_019114415.1 Candidatus Gemmiger faecavium
GTATGACCGCCTCTACTACCTGCTTCTTGAATTCTGGTGTATAGCGTTTGTTTGGTATTCCTTTCGGCATAGTAAAGCACCCCATTTGTTATTCAGTATATCATACTGTCTAACAAATGGGGTGCAGTTCAAATGGCTGCCGCCTGTTTTTTATGCTTTTTTACCCATGGCATTGGTCCTTTCGCTTGCGGGAACATTTCGGCGCATGCTACAATGCAGACAGAACGAGAGGAACCGGAGCAGGAGGGACGCTCTATGAAAATTCGCGGCAATACCCTGTGGCGTGTGCCGGTCTTTTGTATACTGGCGAGTGTGGTGTGCTATTGCCTGACCATATATCTGGGCGGGATGTTTTATGCCGTGAAAACGGTGGATGCCGACGGGACGATACAGGCTTCCATCGATCCGTTCCGTGCCATGATATTTGAACTTGTTCTGTTTGTGGCGGCGCTTCTTGCGGGAGGATTTCTGGTTGTGCGGTCCATGAATCGGGCAGAGATCGCTGTGTCGGCAGCCATTGCAGGGGTGCTTTGCCTTGCGCTGCGAGGAGTGATCTATGCTGCGTCGCAATTTGCACCGGCAGCGATGGTCTGGCTGCTTCCGCTGTTGGAGTGGAGCAGTGAATTGAACACCGTTCTGGTCCGTCTGATCCGGCACTCCGGGGCGGCGTACGGGATCAGCCTTTTTGCACCTTTTCTGCTCGTTTTCTTTGGCAAAGAGAAGAAAGACGAAAGAGTCACAGGTGAGGCCGCAGGCATTTAAGCGCGTATGCTTTTGTACCCGCTTGCCGTGGTTTGTCCGTATGTCGGCTGGCAGAGTGAAACATAAAAATCCCCGAGGGGGTGCAGGAACCCTTCGGGGATTTTTTGTTGCTGAAATGTACCGCGCATATCCGCGATCAGCGATGTATCCTGTTTACAGGTCGCAGATCTCGCCGTAGCATTCGGGACGGCGGTCACGGAAGAGCCCCCAGGACAGGCGTTCTTCCCGGATGGCGGCAAAGTCATACTCGGCGTGGAGAATGGTATCGCCCTCCCGGGGAGCCTGGGTCAGGACGGCGCCGGTGGCGTCGGTCATGAAGCTGGTGCCGTAGAAGCACAGGGAGGAACTCTGTCCGCCGTTTTCGGGGCAGGGGACAACGGTCTCGGTGCCGAAACGGTTGGCCGCCACCACGGGTACCACATTGGCTGCGGAATGACCTTGCATAGTGCGCTGCCAGTGACCGGCGCTGTCCACTTCCAGAATGGGTTCGCTGCCGATGGCGGTGGGATACATGAGCAGGTCAGCACCCATCAATGCCATGCAGCGGGCAGTCTCGGGGAACCACTGATCCCAGCAGATGCCCACGCCCACCTTGCCGTAACGGGTATCCCACACGCGGAAGCCGGTGTTGCCGGGGGTGAAGTAGAACTTCTCCTGATAGTAATGGTCGTCAGGAATGTGGGTTTTGCGGTAGACGCCCAGTACGGTGCCATCGGCGTCGATCATGGCGATGGAGTTGAACAGCCGGGTGCCGTCCTTCTCGTAGAAGCTGACGGGAAGCACCACGCCAAGCTCGGCGGCCACGGCGCTCAGGCGCTGCACGGCAGGATTTTCTTCCACCGGGGTGGCATAGGCGTAATATTCATAACGGCGCTCCTGGCAGAAGTAGGGGCGCTCAAACAGTTCCGGCAGCAGAATGACCTGCCCGCCCTCGGCAGCGGCCTTGCGGACCAGCTGCTCGGCCAGAGCGAGGTTCTGCGCGGGATCTTCAACACAGTGCATCTGGATGGCACTGACATGGGTAACAGGCATCGGGTCAAGCCCCTTTCTTTGTTATACCAGCGGGATCTGCTGGGTGATGCAGTGGATGTTGCCGCCGCCCAGCAAAATGGCGCGGGCATCAATGCCCACGACCTTGCGACCGGGGAACGCATCCTGCAAAATTGCCAGCGCACGGGCGTCGCTCTCGGCATTCTCGCCGCCGAACTGGGGGACCAGCACCGCGCTGTTCGCTACATAGAAGTTGGCGTAACTGCCGGCAAGCCGGTCGCCGGGTTCCCGCATATCTTCGCCGGGGGCAAAGTCGTAGGCGGCGCAGTCGGCCTCAGTGCAGAGGATGGGATGGTCGGGAATGGGCAGCAGCCGCACTTTGAGTTTGCGGCCCGCCGCATCGGTGACCGAGTTCAGGTAATCCAGCCCGGCTTTGGACAGAGGATACTGGGGATCGTCCTGGTTGTCGGTCCAGGCAAGTACCACCTCGCCCGGCGCAGTAAAGGCGCAGACGTTGTCCACATGCTCGTTGGTCTCGTCCTGATAGATGCCCCGGGGCAGCCACAATACCTTGCGGATGCCCAGATACTCGGCCAGCTTGGCCTCGATCTGCTCCCGGCTCATGGACGGGTTGCGCCCCGCGCTGAGCAGGCAGGCCTCGGTGGTGAGGAGCGTGCCCTCGCCGTCCACATGGATGGAGCCGCCCTCCAGCACAAAGTCACCCGCGTCGTAGCAATCTACGTCCAGCGCCTTGCACAGGGCAGAGGCCACAGCGTCGTCCTTGTCCCACTGGGCGTACAGACCGTCTACCTCGCCGCCCCAGGCGTTGAACCGCCAGCTGATGCCGCGGAGGGCATTGCCTTTGGTCACAAAGGTGGGGCCAACGTCCCGCGCCCAGGCGTCGTCGCTCTCGATTTCAAATACTGTCACCCGGGCAATGTCTGCCACGGCGGCTTTGGCTGCGGCAAAGTCCGCAGGCCCGGCCAGCAGATAAACTTCCTCGCCCTTGGCAATCTCGGCAATCACGTCGAGAAAGGCTTTCTGGGCGGCGGAGGGGTCACGGCCCCAGCTGCCGGGGCGCACCGGCCAGATCAGCACGGTGGCGCGGTGGGGGGCAAACTCGGCAGGCATGGCAAAGCCGTCATTCACCGGTTTGGTATGCAGCATTGCCATATCAGGAAAGCCTCCCTTTGAAATCTTCGTAGCCGAACTGCCGTACGATCTCGCAGCTGCCGTCGGGGTGACGCAGGGCGATGTCGGGCAGGGGCATGCCGTTGAAGGTGTTGTTTTTGACCATGGAATAGATGGCCATGTCGCCAAAGATCAGCCGGTCGCCGATCTGGGGCTGCTTGTCAAAGCTGTAATCCCCGATGACATCTCCGGCCAGACAGGTGCGGGCGCCCAGACGGCAGGTCACGGCCTTCTCGCCGGGCATGCCAGAACCGAACAGTGGGGGACGATAGGGCATCTCCAGCACATCGGGCATATGGCAGGCCGCCGAAGCGTCCAGGATCAGGATGGGCATGGTGTTCTCCACTACGTCCATCACGGTGGTGATAAGAGTCCCCGCATTGAGGGCAATGGCCTCGCCCGGCTCCAGGTACACCTCTACATCGTATTTGTCGCGGATATAGAGAATCAGCTTTTCCAGCGCGGCAAGGTCGTAGCCCTCCCGGGTGATGTGGTGTCCGCCGCCCAGGTTGAGCCATTTCAATCCGTGCAGAAACTGCCCGAACTTTTCCTCAAATGCCTGGAAGGTCTCCACCAGCGGGGCGGAGTCCTGCTCACACAGGGTATGGAAGTGCAGGCCCTCCACACCGGCGGGAAGAGAATCTCCCAGAGCGCTGCGCAGAATGCCCAGGCGGGAACCCGGCGCGCAGGGGTCATAGATGGCGTGGCCCTCCTGGGTGGAATGCTCCGGGTTGACCCGCAGCCCCACGCTGACACCGGCAGCCTCCCATACGGGACGGTGATGCTCCAGCTGGCGCAGGGAGTTGAAGCTGATGTGATCGCAGATCTTGCAGATCTCCGCCATTTCCTCGTCGGTATAGGCGGGGCAGAAAACATGGTTTTCCTTGCCGAACTCCTCGTGGGCAAGGCGGGCCTCATACAGGCCGCTGGCCGTGGCGCCGGAGAGATATTTGGCAATGAGAGGGTAGACCCGGAACATGGAGAACGCCTTCTGTGCCAGCAGAATGTGGCAGCCGGTGCGTTCCTCCACGCCGTGCAGAATCTCGAGGTTGTGAATGAGGGCGGCCTCATCCACCAGATAGACCGGGGTGCGCAGCGTTTCTGCGCGCAGCTGTTCGGCCATGGGGCTTACTCGACGGTGGCGGGGGCCTCATCGACCACCCAGGGCAGACCGTACTGGTTGAGCATCTCCATGAACGGATCGGGATCCATCTCTTCCAGGTTAAAGACGCCCGGCTTCTTCCAGGTGCCGTTGACCACCAGGGCAGCGCCGATCATGGCAGGCACGCCGGTGGTATAGCTGATGGCCTGGCTGCCCAGCTCCTTGTAGCACTCCTGATGGTCGCAGACGTTGTAGATATAAATGGTCTTTTCCTTGCCGGCCTTGACGCCGGTGAAGATGCAACCGATGTTGGTCTTGCCCTTGGTACGGGGGCCGAGGGAAGCAGGATCGGGCAGCAGAGCTTTCAGGAACTGGATGGGCACGATCTCGCGGCCCTCGAACATGACGGGGCTGGTGGACAGCATGCCCACGTTTTCCAGACACTTCATATGGGTCAGGTAGCTCTGGCCGAAGGTCATGAAGAAGCGGATGCGCTTGACGCCGGGGATGTTCTTGGCCAGGGACTCGATCTCCTCGTGATGGAGCAGATACATGTCCTTCACGCCCACCTGGGGAAAGTCGTAGGTGCGGTGGATCTCCATGGGTTTGGTCTCGACCCAGTGGCCGTTTTCCCAGTAGCTGCCGTTGGCGGAAACTTCGCGCAGGTTGATCTCGGGGTTGAAGTTGGTGGCGAAGGGATAGCCGTGGTCGCCGCCGTTGCAGTCCAAGATGTCGATGGTGTGGATCTCGTCAAAGTAATGCTTGAGCGCGTAGGCGGAGAATACGCTGGTGACGCCCGGATCGAAGCCAGAACCCAGAATGGCGGTCAGGCCGGCATCCTGGAACTTCTTCTGGTAGGCCCACTGCCAGCTGTAATCAAAGTAGGCAGTAAAGCCCTCCTCCTTGCAGCGCTTCTCGTAGATGGCGCGCCATTCGGGATCGTCGGTGTCCTCGGGCTCATAGTTGGCGGTGTCGATGTAGTCCACGCCGCAGGCCAGGCAGGCATCCATGATGGTCAGATCCTGGTAGGGCAGGGCAACATTGAGCACGGCGTCGGGCTTGTACTCGTTGATAAGGGCCTTGAGGGCTTCCACGCTGTCCGCATCCACCTGGGCGGTGGTGATCTTGGTGGAGGTCTTGCCCTCCAGCTTTTCCTTCAGTGCGTCGCACTTGGAAACAGTGCGGCTGGCAATGCACAGCTCGGTAAAGGTGCCGCTGTTCTGGCAGCATTTCTGGATAGCGACCGAGGCGACACCGCCGCAGCCAATGACAAGCAGTTTGCTCATAATAACAACACTCCTTTGTTGGGGGTATCTGATATAGAAAAACAAACGTTTCTAACAAGTTTGGGCAGAAAAAGGATCAGCTTTCTTCCTCTTCCTGCAAAAGTTCCTCCACGTAGCGGGGGAGCATGAACGCACCCCGATGCAGATGGGTGGAGTAATACCATGTCTTGATGTGGCGGGCGTCCCAGCGGGCTGCATCAAAATCCTTGAGAGGATGGTACTTTTTGGAGGCAAAGCCGAACAGCCAGTAGCCGGCCGGGCAGGTGGGGATGTGCGCCTGATATACCCGACTGATGGGGAAGCTGCGGAAGGCCCGTTTGTGCATGGCGCGGCAGGTTTCCTCATCCTCATCAAAGAAGGGGCTGCCGTGCTGATAGACCATGATGCCGTCGTCGTGCAGGGCCTTGAAGCAGCTGCCGTAAAATTCCTTGGTGAAAAGACCGGCCGCATGGCCCAGGGGATCGGTGCAGTCGTTGATGATCAGGTCGTAGTCATCCGACTTGGTGCGCAGGAATTTCAGCCCGTCCTCATAAAAGACATGCACGCGGGAATCCCGCAGGCCGCAGGAGTTGTCGGGGAAATATTTGCAGCAGACATCCACGAACATCTTGTCCGGTTCCACCACGTCGATGACCTCGATCTCGTCATACTGGGACAGCTCACGGGCAACGCCGCCGTCGCCGCCGCCCAACACCAGAACCCGACGGACGTTGGGGTGGACAGCCATGGGAACGTGGACGATCATCTCGTCGTAGGTGAACTCATCTTTTTCGGAAAAGATGACGCTGCCGTCGGAAGTCAGAAAGCGGCCAAACTCGGGGGAATCAAAGACATCGATGCGCTGGAACTCGCTCTGACCGCTGAACAGCTGCTGGTCCACGCGGATGCTCATTTTGACGTTGTCGGTGTGCAGTTCGCCGAACCAGAGGTCCATATCCTGCATACGATCACTCCTTCAACACATAGAGATGAGAAATATCCGAGCTTGCCGGTCCCTGCATGGAGCAGCCCTTTTCCTTGGCAAACCGGATGTAATCCAGGATCTCCTTGGTAATGACCTCGCCGGGGGCCAGGATGGGGATTCCCGGGGGATAACACATGACAAACTCGCTGCAGATGCGGCCAGCGGTATCCTCGATGGGCAGATATTCCTTCTCGGCATAGAAAGCCCGCTGGGGCGTGGCAGCCACCACGGGAGTGATATATTCCGAAGTGAAGATGTTGGTCTCCGGTTTGGAATACAGCCGCTTGATATCGGCCAAAGCGCCCACCAGGCGCTCGATGTCCTGGATGCGGTCGCCGATGGAAATATATGCCAGCATGTTGGACAGGTCGCCGAACTCCACCTGAATATCGTACTCGTCCCGCAGAAGGTCATAGACCTCAATGCCGGTCAGGCCGATACCGCGGGTGTAAACGGCCAGTTTGGTAACGTCGAAGTCGTAGATGCTGCCGCCGTTGATGAGTTCGGAACCGTAGGCATAATAGCCGCCGATCTCGTTGATCTCACGGCGGGCATACTCGGCCATGTCCACCACGCGGGAGAAACTCTCAGCTCCGCGCAGGGCGAGATTCCGGCGGGAGATGTCCAGGCTGGACATGAGCAGATAGGACGCGCTGGTGGTCTGGGTCAGGTTGATGACACTGCTGACATAGCCCTCGTCAATGTTGGGGCCAAGGAGAAGAATCGAACTCTGGGTCAGACTTCCGCCGGACTTGTGCATGGACACGGCAGCCATGTCGGCACCCGCACGCATGGCGGGGCAGGGCAGACCGGGACCGAAATACAGGTGGGTGCCGTGGGCCTCGTCCACCAGGGCCAGCATGTTGTGCTCATGGGCCAGCTTGACCAGAGATTTTAGATCGGAGCAGATGCCGTAGTAGGTGGGGTTGTTGATAAAGACAGCCACGGCGTCGGGGTTGGCATCCATGGCGGCGCGGACGTCCTCCACTTCCATACCGAGGGGAATGCCCAGGCGCTTGTCTACCTTGGGATCGATATAGACAGGGGTCGCACCGCACAGAACCAGTGCGTTGATAGCGCTTTTGTGAACGTTGCGGGGCAGGATGATCTTGTCACCCGGCTTGCAGGTGGAAAGCACCATGCTCTGTACCGAGGACGTGGTGCCGCCCACCATCAGAAAAGCATGGGCCGCACCGAAGGCATCGGCGGCCAGTTTCTCCGCGTCCCGAATGACCGAGACAGGATGGCAAAGGTTGTCCAGCGGCTTCATGGAGTTGACGTCGATGCCGACACATTTTTCACCCAGAAGCTGAACCAGCTCCGGGTTGCCGCGGCCGCGTTTGTGGCCCGGCACATCAAAAGGCACGACGCGTTGCCGCCGGAAACGTTCCAGCGCCGTATAGATGGGCGCCTGTTTTTGACGCTCTTTATCCATTCACATTCCTCCCGGACGGTCCCCGTACCGAATTTATAGCCGATTTTGCTTGTGCCTGACCGGCAGGCAAACAAAAAGCAGGCAGTGCCCGACAAACGCGGCACTGCCTGCGAAAAGACAAACAGGACATAAAACGCCCCTCGCCCGGGTAGTTGCCGGGGAGAAGAGAGGCCAGCATCCGGTTGCCCGATCCGTACACTTCAGAGTCTATTTAGCAAATATACTTTTACTACTCTTATTGACGTTTCACAAGTGGTGTGCGATTGCACGGGAAAGTAAGGACCAACTTATAAAATTTGAACCCATCAACGTCGGGTTCATCAATAATTGCGGTGCTTTACACCGCACGCGGCAGCGGCCAGCCCTGTCCGATGAGCTTTAGGCGTCAAAAAACGCCCGGCCAAATATATTTGCATGGATAGAAGTGCCTTGGCAACATCTATGCATAGCAACTTAATTTTAACATGGATTTTGTGCTTGTCAACCGTTTTCAGACTATATAAAGGGATGCCCGGGGCAATGCTGACAATAACCAACAAAAAATGCCGCTCGCTCGGCACTTTTGCCGGACGGGCGGTTGTTTGTACGAATGATGCTTAGGAAACCGATAAAAGAGATGCTCCCAAATATCGGCCATGACCGATAAAAAGATACTGGACCGCCTGCGGCGTCCTACGTTTGCGTGACCTGGAGAAATCAAGTGATCTCAATATTGTGATGGAACAGGGAAATGCATGAAGTGTATTTTGGACTCTGCGAAAACTGGCCTTTCTCCGATGTCAGAAAACTTACCGGTGTCTGCGCCACAATAGCACGGCGCAAATGACAAAGCCAATGCCCAGCAGCAGAGCCGCAATGCAGAAAACGATCCCGGAAATGCCCGGTCCGGTCACCAGAATGGAGGTCGGTCCGTCAGCGCCTCCGATGACCCCCAGCGTGGCAGCGGGGGTGATAAGGCAGGTCAGCAGCGTTCCGACGGCAGCCCCAAGGCAAACGACGGCAGCCAGAACCAGTACGATAACCCCGGCAAAAATAGCGAGGCGAGGCCGACTCTTGCGCGGCTCGGCAAGCGGGGCTTGCCCGGTGGATTCGGTTTGCCCGGCGGGGGCGTGTTCTGCCTCCTGCGGCGTGCCGCTCAGCTCCGACACGGAACAGCCGAAGATACGGCTCAATGCCAGAAGATTGGCCGTGCTGGGCAAGGAAGCACCCGTTTCCCGCACTTAAAGATATTGGTTATGTACGAGTGCCTACGCCTACTTGCATAGGCACTCATATCCTTTTTTTTACTCAATTTTGCCGATAAAGCGATAGTAGATGTCAATATCCTGCTCACGCATACCGTCCACGGTGGTTGCTTCGTGAATAACGATCTTCTCAATCAGCGTATTCAGAAGCTCCGCTGTCAGTTCTGTAGGGTTTGCGTATTGCTTGATAAGAGAAATCCAAGTCTCCGCATCGACAGTTGTTTGCTTTTCAGATTCAAGCTCGGCAGACAGCCTTTCGATCTTCTCGACAAGCTCCTGCTGCTCGGTCTGATATTTCTGAGACATCATGTTGAAGTTGTATTCCGTGATACGACCATCTGACCAGTCCTCATACAGCTTCGCAAACTTGCGGTCAACCTCTGTTCTGCGCTTCTCGGCTCTCGTGAGTTCTGCACTCTGCCTTTTGGCATTGGCAGCAAGCTCCTGGTCACTTGCTTTCAGCAGCCGATGCAGAAGTGCCTGTTCATCCACCTGCGCCTGTCTCGACAAATCCTGTATTCTTGTCAGAACGTAGTGGTAGAGGTAGTCATAACGGATATAGTGGGCAGAACATTGTCTTAACCCTTGCCCATATTGGCTGCAAGTGTAATGGCTGTACGGTTTCTTGTTCTGGTTGTTCGTACCGAAGCGCATCGACCATCCACAGTCCGCACACTTCACCAGACCGGAGAAGATCTGCGTGGTAGCGTCCTTTTGCTGTCTGCGGCGGCTGGCGATCTGTTCCTGCACCTGCTTAAAGACTTTCTTGGAGATAATGGCTTCGTGAGTATTTTCTACCCTAAACCATTCCTCTTGCGGCTTGCGTACTTTCTTCTTGTTCTTGTAAGAGATATTGGTCTGCTTGTTGTGTACGCTGTTGCCGATATAGGTTTCGTCTTTTAGGATGCTCTTGACCTGTGCCAGCGTCCATGCGTAGGACTTTTCCACCGGTGCGCCCTCGTAGATATGAGCGAATTTCCCATATCGCTGATAGTTCAGCCATCCGGCAGTAGGAACCTGTTCTTCCACCAAAACTCTTGCGATTTTGGCAGCACCTGCTCCATGATAGGCAAGGTCAAAGATTTTCTCGATAATCCAGCGGGTCTCCACATCAATCACAATGGCGTTCTTGACTTCGGGATGTCGGATATATCCAAGGGGCGCATAGGTGAAGATGCGTTCTCCTGCGGCAAACTTGGCATGGAGGGCGGTCTTGACCTTGCGGCTGGTGTCCTTGGCAAACCATTCGTTGAACAGATTTTTGAAAGGAACAAAATCGGACAAGCCTTTCTTGGTATCCTCGTTCTCAGACACGGCGATATATCGCACCTGTTTGTCCGGGAACTCATATTCCAGATAGTAGCCGACCATGATATGGTCACGCCCGAAGCGGCTGAGGTCTTTGGTGACAATGCAGTTTACTCGCCCTGCATCCACATCTGCCATCATACGCTTAAAATTCGGTCTTTCAAACGTAGTCCCACTCCATCCGTCGTCGATGTACTCACCGACCACATGAAGATCGTTGTCCTTTGCGAATTGCTGTAAAATGGTGCGCTGGGTCTCGATGGATACGCTGTCGCCATAATTCTCGTCATCACGGCTCAGTCTCATATATAGTGCTGTATTGTACGGTTGTTTCATTAAAAATCCTCCTGTTCGTGAAACAACCCACGCTTACAATACTTCGCTGAGTATATTATACCGTAAGCGTGGGTCTGATTCAATTCGATTCTGTTAACATTTCTCCGAAATTTATGCGGACACGGTTTTTCCTGCGGCGAAGCGGACAACATTTTCAATCAGAGTGTCCATTGTCTTGCCGCTGGGAGAAAAGAACTCGGATACCCTTGTGCGGGTATTTCCACAATAAAAATACTTCGTTCCGTCGGGCTCGGTGACATAGAACGAAGTATTCTCTACAGTAGGCTCCGGCTCATATTCTCCATGCATCCTGCACCATTCGTCCTCCTGCTCCTTGGGAGGATAGGACATCGGCTCATAGCAGTCGCAGATGTCGATAAAGGAACAAGCGTCAACAAGCTCCCAAAGCGTAAGGTCATCACGCATCATCATTTTGTTAAGCTGGGTTACAGTATAAGTTTTGTTTTTCTTCTTCATAGGCAAAATCCTTTCTTAGCGGTTAATATCGTGTTTCTGTGTGCTACGGTGGGTGTACGCCTTGATGATCTCCGGCGGGATGCGGTCAAGAACACCCTTGATACGCTCATAGTCGTTCAAAAGTCTGGCTTCCTGCAACTTTTTGAGCGTACTCTGCTGTTCACTCTTTTCCAGAGCTTCCGTCAGCTCGGCGTTTTCTTTCTCCAAGGCTTTCTGTTTTCCGCTTGCAGCCTTGAAGAACTTTTCGTATTTCTTCATCTGCGTTTCCATGGCGGCAACGTCGGGGATATACTTTTCAAGGAACGCAACGATCTGTGCAGTCTTGTCCTTGTAGTTGGTGAATTTCACGTCAGAGAGCATTTCGACGAGTTTGTCATGCTGCTTGTTCAGACGTGCCATCTGCTTAAATACCCTTGTAGGAATGTGCTTACGCCCGGTTTCGCTGGCAGTTTCGCCACGCTCCAGAGTAGGATATTTCTTTACCATGTGTTCCCAATACTTGTCCTGCCATTGTGTCAGCTTTTTCTTATTTCCTGCAATATCCTTGGCACTCAGCCTTTTATCTTCTGTCAGCGGAACAAAACAAAGGTGCATATGGGGAGTTTCCTCGTCCAGATGCACCACAGCGGATATAATGGTTTCGGGAGCTTGGTTCTGCTTGATGAACTCCAACGCTTCACCGAAGAACTCTTTCAGTTCGGAGCGCTTCTTACCCTTGAAGAACTCAGGTGTCGCCGTAAACAGAGCTTCCATCACACGGATGCTGTCAGAACGGGTACGGCATCCGGCTTCCTTGATCTGACGGTTAGACTCGGCTCTGTATCTGTCCTGCGGCTTAATCAAGTGGAAATTGAGGTGCGTGCGGGTCGGGTCAATGTCGGGATTGCTGGCGTAGGTTTCTTTGGTGCGCTCGTTATGAGCTTCGATCTGACTGATCTCCGGTCCCTTGTACTTGGCAAAGCGCATAATTGCGTAATGAGGTACTTGTGCTGCCATTATTTGTCACCCCTCTTTCTCCATACGATTTCAAAGCCCAGCACCTCCGCAAGCTGTACCGCTTCGGTATAGCGGAGCGATTCACGCTGGAGCTTGTTGGATAGATTGGAAACGCTGTCGCTCCATCCGTACTCATCTGCCAAGAGATCAACGACCTCCTGCATGGTCATGCCCTGCCGTACAATGTACGACTTTATCTCATTTCTCAAATTCGATTTCATATAAAAATTCCTCCATAAATTCGTGATATTGGTTTTCTGTGCGGTGAACTGTTGTCACTGATGAATGACATTTTCAAAGACGGTGTTTTCCTCTCAGATTTCGCTCTGCGTAGTCCTGTTCATAACAGCACCCTATCGTGATTACTGTTTTATGGGAAAACAGACCGAACAGGAAGAAACACCACATATCCGTGAATTGGCTTTACTGCTTGGTAAATCACCGAATGATGATTTTGATACTTCCTGCGGTGTAAATTTTCACGGATTGCACAAGGCTTGATTTTCAATGCCTGTTTTTACCTCCACTCCCGAAAGGCATATAGGGAGAAAGCAAAATTTGCCGTACGTACCGTACAGTACGTACAGCACTTTTTCACTTCTCTTACCATTTCAGTAACGGTGTCTTTGCCAGCACCTCGATACCCACAAATCCACGCACCCGCTTTCCCCCGGCGTAGATGTTGTTGGTGGCTTCCACATTGTACAGGCGTTCATTCTGTGCAAGCTCGGAGCTGAGCCTGCTTGCTGACAGCGGTTTGCGTACATTGTCCTCACACCACAGCTTGTAGGCTTCATAGATTGCCTTGGAGCTTGCTTCGCTGTCTGCCTTGAAACGGATATACCCCTCCGATTGCAGGAACTCAATGACATTGTTGCTGCTGCGTTTGACCGTTTCCACGTTCTCCCTGGCTTGTCCGCTGATGGTAAAGCGGTAGTTGTTGGCAAGCAGACGATACAGCCCCTCCATGCACCACAGGAAGATACCTTCGCTTTCCTGCATCAGCTTCTCGGCAAGGAACGGATCGTCCATTCTATCAACGGGTCGCTCTTTGGTGGTCAACACGATCTGGCGGCGAAAGAATCCATCCTACTGGTCATGGAGTGCAGTCAATGCTCCGTTGCCAAAGCATAAAAAACGGGCGTACAGCAGGCTTTGGTAGCTCTGTACACCCTTGCGTTCCATATCCATTTTACACTCCGCTGTGACGATGGACTTGATATAGTTGGTTTTGGGAAGTGCGCTCATATCCATATCATCGTCCACCATAAGAAGCTTGCTTTCCAGATCGGCTCGGCTGAAACGGTTGTTTTCGATCTTTTGGATGCTTGTGGTATTCATGCTGTCACCGAGAATGGAGCGCATCACCAGACCGATACGGCTTTTGCCCTCGCCGCCCTTGCCGATCAGCATGAGCATCTTCTGACCCTTGGTGGAGGGTATCAGACAGTAGCCGAGATATTCCTGCAAGGTGGGAATGTCCTCCGGTACGAGCAGATCGGACAAAAAATGCAGCCATCGTTTCGGCTGCGGTGCGTTTGGGTTATATGCCACTTTCAAGCGGTTGTTGCAGTAGGTCTTATCCTCGGTAAATGTGCCGTTCAAGAAATACGTGCCGTTTGCCACATGAATACGGTCTGTTTCCACGGGCAGCGGCGGCGAGTATGCCATGAGTTTCAGACTGGCAAGCAGATTAGATACCGTCTTGGCAACGCCATTTGTCAGACAGCCTCGCACTTCGTCCAGTATCATTTGGCTGATCTCGCCCTCATCCTCAACGATGCCGTCCACCGTAAACAGGCGACCACGGACACATTTCATGGGATGAAGCCGTAAGAAATACCGGCAGAACATGACTTCGTTGATGTTCTTGCCATCAAACCAGAACGCCCACTCGCTGTCCTCGTCCATAGCTTCATCGTGTAAAATCTTTTCTTCGTTCATAGGCTTTTTCCTCCTTCTTCACTTTTTTCAGATACGTTTGTAGCTTTTTCAGCTTGTCATCGGTCATCAGCATGTCAATCACCCCAGTACGCTCATAGGAATCTCCCATAATCAGCAGATCCACCAGATACTCCACATAGGACAGATGGTGACAAGCTTGAACAAACCTGTCATGCGGTGTGTCTTCCGGCGACCTCGGTGCATACAGCACTTTCCACTCCTGCAGGAGCTTGTAATACTCCATGAGCGCAGAAAAGCACAGCTTCTCATTTTCTCTGAGTTGCTGTGCTTCGCTTTTCCTATTCTGTTTTTCCTGCATTGCTTTGTCGGGCGGCTTGTCCTGCGTGATACCGAAATCGTATGCCAGCTTTTGTGCGGCTTCATACAATTTCAGACCAAAGAGCTTTGCCGTGAGGTCGATTACGTCCCCATGCTCGCCGCAAGCGTAGCAATGGTAGTGGTCATCGTCCACAAACAGGCTCGGATTGCGGTCATTGTGGAACGGGCAGAGTGCTTTTCCATGACGGTTGACCTCCACGCCGTACCTTGCCGCCGCTTCTCTTGTGTTGATGCTTGTCTTTACTGTTGCGAATACATTCATTCAGTTCCTCCATAATTCTTATTGATAGGGACGATTTTTCATCCCCTCGTGTATATTATGAGGAAAATCGAAAAAAACAGGCTAATGGCATGACAAGCTCATTTCAAAAAACATGACAAGGTATTTCAGCACAAAACAGCGTAAAATATTGGATGAATACGGCGGAAAAATCAGCCGGTGTTCTTTATTCTGTCACATTTGTATGGTATAATAGAAGAAATCAAAAAACATGACAGAATGGAGGCAGGCGCATGAGTATCCTAAAACGAGAATTACTGACCCTTGATTTCTGGCAGGACAAAGCGACCTATGCCGGACACACCTTGCCTACGGGCAGTATCGGTTGTGCTGCCATGAATATCACCGACGAGCAGATCGGGCAGCTCATACAGCTTTCCATTCCTCTGGCAGCGGTTGTGGAACTGATAAAAGTCGGAACACCTACGGTAGAACACTTCGCCGCCGCAAAGGAAAGCGTGCTACAGATTACGCAGATGATGCGCTCTATGTATCCGTTTTCACTATTTGACTTTCCCTCTGACGGGCATGATATTCAGCTGATCTTCTCCGATGAATATATCGAAAACTCCATTGCCTACATAAATGCGGCACAGGAAATCGGTATAGGTGCAGCCTTTGACGAACAGTACAAAAAGGGCGTGGGCGTTGTAAAGCTGGTAAACGAACTGGCGCAGCTTGGCGGCACTTTGATGATCTACAAGCATGGCATGATTGACTTTGCCCATAAGCTCCACCACAGCAAGCGAACACCAGAGGGCTATGCAGAAACCTTTGCAGAACATTTCAACGCTACGCCTACCTTGTCATTGGATAATCCTATGTGGATGCAGTTGACCAATACCACCATGCAGTATGTGTCCGCTGTCATGCCGGAGAAAGGCATACCGCAGCTTGTGAAGCGTATGCACTACGTTTCCTTTGTTGGAATGTTCCGTTCCGATCTGTTTGAGGGATTGTGTGTCGGTCATGCACCGAGGAAATGTCCCATCTGCGGCAAATGGTTTCTGACCACCGATGCAAGGCAGACCAAATACTGCGGAGGACTTGCGCCGGGGGACAAGCTCAAACGCACCTGCCGTCAGATCGGCAATCTCAAAGGCAGAGAGCAGAGAGAGCTTGCGGACGATCATCCGATTAGGGCAATCTACACACGCCGCCTGAACACGATCACGCAGTATCTCCACCGTGGAACTCTGGACGAGCAGACCGCCGCCGTGATGAAGCGTCTGGCAAGAGATAAATTTGATCTTGCAATTGAGGATGTTGCCTATGCCAACGGCAACTATGAAAAAGAAATGACACAGGATGCTTTGCTGAATGAAGCAATCAAAAAACTTTGAACTTGGAGGTTTTATGAAAACACGAAACGATTTACTCTGGAGCATTAGTTTATTTGTGATTGGTATTGCAACAATCATATTAGCTGGTTTAAAAATTGTCGGAGTAGAATTACCTGATGTGTTGATCAGAATTATTGGTATCGTAGATTTAATTTCTCTACCAGTATTAACTTATACCACGGTAATTAAAGTGAAGAGAAATAAGAAATAGGAGTCAAAACTATTGCGTTGAGAGGAGGTGCGCCTAATGTCCGAAGAACGCTTCTGGAATACCGATGAATATGCCAGCACAGCTAAATTCGCTGTGCAGGACGGATCTATGACCATGCGACAGGCAGGGCGCATCTTCCATCTTGACCCTGCGCCGCCCAAGGTGGAGGACATCAACGATTACATCATTTTCGCTATCCGTGAAAATGATCTGAATTACTTTACATACTTCCTCCATCACTATGAGCCAAGGCTGAACAAGCGAGTGTACCGCTTCCTGCTGACCGAGGGCATTGACCGTTATGACCCTTGGCGTTTTCTGGATTACAAGCTGAGTTGCGTTCTTGCTATGTTGGAGTGTTTACCGAATTACGTTTCCGACAAGGGCGCAGACTTTCTGACATACGCCCATCACTTCATTGGCAACGCACTTCTGGATTGCCGCCGACAGGAAGAAGCAGGCTCATTCAAATCTCTGGACGAATACAAAGCCGCCCGTGGCATTGCATGGCTTTACAACAATTCCGGCAAGAGCACAAAGGAAGTCATTGCCGAATACGCTGCCGAACAGAACTGCACCGAAGAAACTGCCGCCGAATATCTGACCCTTGCAAGGCAGAACCGCAGCCGTGTTCCGTTTTATTCGACCATGCAGGATGAGGACAGCGAGGAAACGGGCGAGGATGTTACCCGTGACGATAGCTGGAACTATGCAGACATTCTCTGGAATGGTGTTCGTGCCGATGCGGTGCAAGCAGCCTTTGACAAGCTCAGCCGAAAGGAAAAGTTCTTCCTTGAAAAGAGAAATGCCATCTGCATGAACTGCGGACGGGTGATGCCGTGGGACGAGCGTTATTCGTTTGAGCAGCTTGCTACCGCTTACGAGTACAGCACCACCAGCGGCGCAGAGCGAGCTTACAAAAAGATCGTGGACAAGCTGACCGGACTTCTGGTGGATGCCGGTGTTCTCGGTGTGGTGGAATTAAAGCTGACCGAAAAAAACAAAAAAATCGCCGTCGCTGCATACGAGTACAAAGCAGTACATCGGTATGCAAACGACGACGATGAATGGGGCGAAATCCGTTTTGACTTTTCTGCCGGAACAGCGCAGATCGTAAATCTGGCAGACGGCGATTTGAGCAGAACGAACGTCTTTGCAAAAATCGCAATCCGTCAAATTCAGAAACTCTCCATGAGTGAGCTTCCAAAGAAATTGACGATTCCCTTTGAGTTGGAGCAGGAGAAAATACGGTGTGGGAGCTGATCGCTGCGGCGGGTTTTTATATACCTCTTGCGCCCCCGTTGGCACAGCAAATCTTTCCGCTTCGCTGCAAGATTTCCTATGCCAACTACACACGAACAGCCAGATTTTGCTCATAGCAAATTCCTTGTCTTTTGTAGCTTACAGCCCACAAAATCCGCCTGTTCTGCTGACGCCGAAAAGTGTCTGTCTGGCGTGGGACAGCCCCTTTCCAGCGTCAGCGGTCGCAAAAGGTATAACACACTAGACTTTGCAAGCAAAATCGTGTGCCAACAGGGATGCTTCTCGCCCCTATTGGAAACCCTGAGCCAAAGGATTGCATCCCTCTGGACACCCGCATATTTTCCTCGAAAATGGTACCCAAACTGTAAAAATGCAGTTTGACACCTTTCCTCAGAAAATACAAAACCGCTGCAATCTCCATCCTTGCGAGGATGAAAGATTACAGCGGTTTACTATTCTATGCCAGTCTTGATGTGTTGAACAAAAGCCCAATTAACTTCTTTACAACATGAAATGCAGAGTGGCTTGCCATAGAATATTATTCTTTTACTTTTCTAAAAGTAATAAGAAATGCACCTTTCCACTGGGTTGAAGTCGCCATATAATTATAGGTCACAAGTTCCCAGCCGTCAGAATATTTCTCGTTGATAAATTTATCCAATTGTTCAATATCTTTTTCGTCTGCTTTGTCTGAAAACCACTTAAAAGAAGCTCTTAAAATTTCTGTCTTGTAAATATACATATCTATACCTCCATAAATTGGGACTTTTTTAGTCCTTTTTCTACTTATAAATGGACACACCATATTCCTTTGCAATATACGGGAATGAAAACTACAGCGGTTTTCATTTTTGCCGCAATACAATTTTTCCAAAAAGGACTTGCGGCAAATTTTGCATTGTATGTATGATATTACAGCGGTATCACACTTGCAACAATCAGTGCCGTGCAACCCACAGCCAATAGAATCATACCTACATTCACATATACTGTCGTAAACCGACTTCCCTTGGGCAATTCCATCTCTGACGGAGCAAAGGACAC
>DXFO01000042.1 GCA_019114415.1 Candidatus Gemmiger faecavium
GGTTCGGTTTCTTCCTCGGGCTCAGGCTCTTCCTCCGGCTCGGGCTCCTCCTCGGGCTCGGGCTCTTCCTCGGGTTCGGGTTCTTCCTCGGGTTCAGGTTCTTCTTCCGGTTCAGGCTCGTCCTCGGGCTCAGGCTCTTCTTCGGGTTCAGGCTCGTCCTCGGGTTCGGTTTCTTCCTCGGGCTCGGGCTTTTCTTCTGGCTCGGGTGCTTCCTGCGGTTCCGGGGGTTCCTCCGGCTCCGGTTCTTCCTCCGGCTGGTCGTAGGCTTCCTGCCGGTCCAGGTAGTCCTGGTAGGCCTCCGCCCGCTCCTCGGGGGTCATGGGGGTGCGGTTCAGGTGCTCGGCGTAGGCTTCCCGCGCCTGGCGGTCGATCTCGGCGCCCAGTTCCTCCGGGGATTTCCCATAGGGGGTGTAATCCCCCTGGTAGTGTCCGTCGGCGTCATAGTTTTCCGGGTTCAGGTAATCCTTAAAGGTATGTGTGGTCTTTTCCGGGCCGGTGTCCGGGTCCTTGGGCTCCGGGGGGATCTCCACCTGCTCAGGGGATATATACCGGCCCACCACCCGCATGGGAATGTCATAGCCCAGCTCCATGGCCGCCAGAATGCGGTGGCGGCCTCCACCCTGCATTTCGGCAAAGCCGTCCCCCGTAATGGCCCGGGGCATGACCTGCGGGTCAAAATACTGGGTGGCGCATGCCCCAATCCGGGGGTCCTTTTCCAGGTCGGACAGGCTTTCCCCGGCGTCCAGACGATTCTGCACCTCGGGGATATGGGAGGCCAGTTCCAGAAAATCCTCCCGTGTGGCGGGGCGGCTGCGGCCCAGGTCGGCGTCGTACACAGTGTGCTGGGACCAGAACCGGTCCGGGTCCTGCACTTCCTCGGGGTTGAGCCGCACCCCCTCGATCCGGTTGGCGGAAAACTTTTCTACCGGCTGGGTGTCGGGGGCAATGCTCTGGTACCGTACCGCGCCGATTTCGTTCAGGCGGTCGTTTTCCGCCCGGGAGGCGGCACCCTCGGGACTGAGCACATACCCGTCCTTGTCCACCTCCAGCCCCTGAAAGGTGCGTTCTTCCCGGGGTTCGGTGGTCTCGGGCGTGCCGTCCCCTTTCAGGTGGGACTTGATCCAGTCTGTGATCTTCATAGGCTTCTCTCCGTGGGATACGGGATCTGCGGGGGCCGGCTCGGCGCGTCCCGGGGCTTCGGGTTCCGGTTCAGGGGACGCGCCGTCCTCTTTTTTTGAGGAGACTTCCACAAAAACCGCGTTGTCAAACAGTTCGTGACGCTGCTTGGGCGTCAGGGAATCCAGCTCTTTCTCCACCTCGTTGGCCAGCTCCCGCTGTTCGGGGGTCAGGCCGGGGTCCTCCACAGGAAGGTCGCTCAGGTCCTCATCCGGCAGCAGGTCCATCTCCCGTTCCAGGCTGCGGGCGTCCAGGTTGGTAAAGGAAAAGGTCTCGCTGATGCCGGTGCCGTCGGGGCGCTGGATGGTGTACTCGCCCACCAGATACAGCGGCCGTTCCCCCGTCTCTGGGTAGACGGGCTCCAGATGCACCGTCACCCGGTTGCCCAGTTCCAGCTGGTGCGCCCATTCGTTCTCCATGATCTTGTAATCCGCCCGGTTGAACACCCGGTTCTGGGGGATCAGGTTCTCCAGCCCGGGACTGCCGCCGAACCGCGTGCCGATCAGATGCCCGCCGTCGTCGTCCGGCAGGCGGTCGGCGTGGCCCGCTTCCCGCTGGGCGGCGGGGTCCCGGGTGCGCTCGGCGCCGGCCAGGCGCAGCTCGCCCTCGGCCTCGACGATGCGTCCCAGATCGTCCAGCCGGTAGGAAAATCCGTTGGCGGTGTAGGATGAACCGGGGGGATAGGGATTCTTTCGCTCCATGGATGGACAGCCTCCCTTTCGGACGGATAGACAGTGGTTGGGATGTTCTTGACAGGGGTGTTTTGAGAACGTATACTAAGGATATAAATCCATTTGTCAATGGGTGATTTTTGTGCAAAGTGTACAGTTTTTTCCCGGGGGTGCGGCCCCGGGGGAAAGCGCGTCTTTTACTTAAATGTATCGTATCTGCGGACGTTTGTCAATTACACACGGGCAGGCTGAGGGGCGCCGCCCGGTGGAGGGTGGGGATGGATCGTGTCGGTTGTGGAGCAAAAGCAGCTGCAGCAGGAAAAGGAGTTGACCTCCGGCCTTAAATACATCGAGTCCTTTGTGGCACGCAGTTATCTGGAAAATCTCAGCGTTTACCCGGTGGACGCCCCTGTGATCCAGGGGGACGGCTGGGGTGCGCTTCGTTTTGTCAAATTACAACGCCTGATCTTCGACGAACAGGAAAACACCAACGACAAGCTGGTCAGCGTCTACGGGGCGCTGCAAAGCATTCATGCGGGTGTTTTCCTGCTTTTGGTGTCGGATGGAGCAGGCGTTGATTTTTATGCAGGGACCCGCAGCCAGGACCAGGCGTCCACCGCGGGCATCCTGCTGGAAAAGGAGCTGCGGGGCAATTTCCCCGGCAGCGTCATGACCGGTATGCGCCGGGAGAACATTGCCCGCCTGATGCAGGAGCAGTTTGCGGCGGGCCGGGGCAAAAACGTGGCGTCGGTGACCATGGTGCCGGCCCTGCGTGACGACGACCGGGACCATTTTGTCCAGGGCATTGAAAAGCTGGTGGACACCCTGAGCGGCGAGCGCTACACCGCGCTGCTTCTGGCCGAGGCCATGCCGCCCGCCCTGGTATACCAGCGCAAGCGCGGCCTGGAGGAGATGTACACCACCCTGTCCCCCTTGTCCCGCACCAGCCTGGCCTACGGCGACAGCGTCAGTTCGGCGGTGGCGGACGGCATCTTCACCAGCTTTTCCGACAGCGTCAACTCCAGCGTGACGGACAGCAACAGCGAAAGCGTCAGCAATTCCTATTCCGAGTCCTGGTCCACCGGCGACAGCTGGGGCGTGTCCTCGGACGGATTTTCCGTCAACAGCAGTTCCTCCCACGGGACCACCAGCACCAGCGGGACCTCCACATCCTGGTCCCAGGCCATGTCCCGGGGCAAATCCCAGACCAGCAGCAGCGGGGAAAACCACACCGTGACCAACACGCTGGGGGAAAACCGCACCTTTACCATCAACTATGAGAACAAGGCCGCCTCCGACATGATGCAGCGCATCCAGCAGCAGCTGGACCGCATGCAGGAGAGCGAGGCCTTCGGCCTGTGGTCCTGCGGGGCCTATTTCGTATCGGAGGACCCCCAGGTCTGCATGGTGGCGGCCAGCACCTTCCGCTCCCTGCTGGCCGGTGAAAAGACCCAGGTGGAAAACTCCTACATCAATCTGTGGAGCATTCAGGGCAGCCGCCAGACCGACCAGGTGCTGCGGTGCCTGCAATACGCCCAGCATCCCCGGGTCAAGCTGCCCCCGGTGGGGGCCTTCAAGTCCCAGACCGTCATGCCGTCGGCGCTGGTCAGCGGCAAGGAGCTGCCCCTGTTTCTGGGCATGCCCCAGCGCAGCGTGCCGGGACTGGTGGTGGATTACATTGCATCCTTCGGCCGGGACATCTACTGTCCTGACGAACGCCCCGGCGAAAAAAAGATCCCCATCGGCCGGGTGCTGCATAAGGGGGTCACCCAGCCCACCCGGGTGGAGCTGGCCCTGGAAATGCTGCGCAGCCACTGCTTCATCACCGGTTCCACCGGCAGCGGCAAGTCCAACACCACCTACTGCCTGATGGAACAGCTTTTGCGCAATCACATCCATTTTCTGGTGGTGGAGCCGGCCAAGGGCGAGTACAAGCTGCAGTTCGGCAAGCTGCCGGGGATCAACATTTTCTGGACCAACCCCGACCGGTACCGGATGCTGCGCCTCAATCCCTTCCGCTTCCCGGAGGGCATCCACGTGCTGGAGCACCTGGACCGCCTGATCGAGATCTTCAACGCCTGCTGGCCGCTGTACAGCGCCATGCCCGCCATCCTGAAAGATGCGGTGGAGCGCTCCTATGTGGCCTGCGGGTGGGATCTGGTCAGTTCCCGCCGGTTCGACAACGGCGGCCCGGCCTATCCGGATTTCGGGGTGCTGACCGAACAGCTGGTGCGCACCATTCAGGAATCCAGCTATTCCGCCCAGAGCAAGGGCGATTACACCGGCGCTCTGGTCACCCGTGTCAGCGCCCTGACCAAGGGCCTGATGGGTCAGGTGTTCTGCGGCGGGTACGAGATCCCCGACGAAGTCCTGTTTGACCAGAACACCATCGTGGACCTGAGCCGGGTGGGCGCGGCGGAGACCAAATCCCTGCTGATGGGCATTCTGGTCATGAAACTCAACGAGCACCGCATGGCCGGGGCCAGGACCGAAAACGCCGCCCTGCACCATGTGACCGTGCTGGAGGAAGCCCACAACCTGCTCAAGCGGTGCGGCAGCGTCCAGAGCCAGGACAGCGCCAACGTCCAGGGCAAAAGCGTGGAGATGCTCAGCAGCTCCATTGCCGAGATGCGCACCTACGGCGAGGGATTTGTCATTGTGGACCAGTCGCCGTCGGCGGTGGACATTTCCGCCATCAAGAACACCAACACCAAGATCGTCATGCGCCTGCCGGAGCAGTCCGACTTTGAGGCCATCGGCCATTCCTTTGCACTGAAGGAGGACCAGATCCGGGAGATCAGCCGCCTGGGCCGCGGCCAGGCCATCATCAGCCAGCAGGGCTGGCTGGAACCGGTGCTGACCATGGTGGACGCCTGCGGCGCCGACTATTATCAGCGGTACGACGGGGACGACCCCGGGGAGATCCGGCGCCTGAACGGCAAGCTGGCCATCCGCCTCATCGAGCAGATGCAGGACGATCTGTACCAGAGTTCCATCCTGGAAAATCTGGTCCGGCGCAGCGGGCTGAACCCCTTCCGCCAGCAGGATTACCTTGCCCTGCTGCGGCATTACCTGCCCCGCATCGAGAACAATCCCCGCATGGCCCGGCGGCTGTGCGACAGCTGCCTGGTGGAACTGCTGGGCTGCCGTGGATTGTTCCAGACCTTCCCCCTGCGGTTTGCGGACCCCCGCAGCGAGGAATTCACCGAGCAGGACAGCCAGGTCCTGGCCCGGTGGCGCAGCGAAATGCTGGCCGCCCTGCCCCGGTACGCCGAGTTTGAGGACGACGCCGAGAGCCGGGTGGTGCTTCTGCGGCTGGCGCTGTACCAGGCCACCGTGGCCAAAGACCCCCATTATGCCAAATACATCCGCGCAAAGAAGAAAGGTCTGGTCCGATGACACAGGTAGAGATCCTATACAATTCCTACGCGGCTGCCAGCCGGATCCGTGTCAACGGCCAGCCCATCGACCGGGTCAGCACCCTGTCCCGGTTCCAGACCCTTCCCTTTGCCCAGTGGTATGGGCAGCTGCTGGGGATGATCGAGCGGGAGGTCAACGACGACTTTTCCCTGCGTCTGCTGGCCCGCCCGGCGGAAGGCCAGCTGCTTCAGCCCCTGGTGTCCGGCTGTCCGGCCTGCATCTCCTACCAGCGCAGCAACACGCCGCTGGGGGACCCGGCCCTGCGGCGGCTGCGGCATCTGAGCCAGCGCATTTCCACGGGAGCGGTCCCGGCCTGTCCCCGGCAGAAATTTGTGCTCCGCATTTACTGCGACGACCCGGCGGCCATGGCCCGGGATGCCGGCGTGGCCCGGGTGCTGCCCCGGCTGGCCTTCTGCAAGCCGGAACTTCAGACCCTGGCCCGGGCGTCCCTGCGGCCCTCCGACGCCGAGGCCACCGTGCTGGTCACGGGTCAGCCCGTCACCGGGGAGGAACTTTCCCGCCTGCGGGACTGTGCGCCGGGCACCGCCTGCGTCATCTGCGTGGGCGCGGCATCGCCCCCCGCCGTCCGGGAGGACATCTACCGGGTGGGCGTGGCATCCCCGGCGGACCTTCCCGCCGCGCTGGAAGATTTTCTGGAATACGGCCCCTATGTGGCGCTGCTGCACCGGGCGGTGAGCAGCTACCAGCCGGGATCCCTGGGCCTGCACCAGGCCGAGGTGGCCGCGCTGGAAGCGGTGGAGCCGCAGATCACGGTGCAGCCGGTGACATTGCTGGAGGTGGGGCAGAAAATTCCCCTGCCGGTACAGACCTATCCGCCCCAGCAGCAGACGCCGGCCCTGCGCATCCGTTCCAGCACCCGGGACGTGGTGGCGGAACAGGATGGCTGCCTGATCGGCGTGGGCGTGGGCAAATGCATGGTGAGTGTTTCCTCGCCCGGGGAACAGCGCCTGCTGGCGGAGTTCCAGGTGACGGTCATCCAGCGCAACCGCATCACGGCGCTGACGGTGCAGCCCTCCTCTCTGGATCTGGAGATGGGGACCACCGCCCGGGTCAAGGTGAGTTACCAGCCGGAAAACGCGGACAACGCCTCCCGGCTGCGGTATCGCTCCACCGGCGGCCTGGTGGCCGTGGTGGACGAGCGGGGATGCATCACCCCCCGCAGCCCCGGCCGGTGCGACATCATTGCCGAGGCGGAGGGCGTGACTGCCCGGTGTTCCGTTACGGTAAGGCCCCGATTGCAGGCCTTTGCGGTGGACCCGCCCGTTTTGCAGCTGCGGGCGGGGGAGGTCGCCCGGGTGAGCTTCTCCCGGGTCCCCCAGGGCGCGCTGCCGACCCCGGTAAAGGTGGATGTCTCCGCCCCGGAAACGGTGGTCTATGATTTTCAGGCCGGTATGCTGGAGGCCAAACAGGCGGGGAACTGCCTGATCCGGTATACCTCCCAGGACGGCCGCGTGACCGCACAGCTGGAAGTGACGGTCCTGCCGCCGCCCGCAAAAGGGTTCCTGGCGCGCCTGCTCGGCGGATGACGCCCGCGGGTGCCTGATAATATAGAAATAAATATTGATATGAGAGGATGTGGCCGGTATGGCAAAAGTATTGGGAATCGATCTGGGAACGACGTTTTCTGCCGCCGCATATATGGACCCCCAGACGGGGATGCCCAAGATCATCCCCAACTCGGAGGGAAAGACCACCACGCCTTCGGTGGTCATGTTTGACGGGGACGATGTGGTCGTGGGCGAGCAGGCCAAGAGCAACAGCATGCTGGACCCCTACAACGTGGTCCAGTTCGTCAAGCGCAACATGGGCAACCCCGACTATTCCTTTGAGCGGGACAACGGCGAAACCTACAAGGCGGAGGACATTTCCGCCATTATCCTGAAACGCGTGGTGGCGGATGCCGAGGCCTATCTGGACGACAAGGTCACCGGCGCGGTCATCACGGTGCCCGCCTATTTCAGCGACGCCCAGCGCAAGGCGACCATCAACGCCGGGCAGATCGCCGGGCTCAACGTGCTGGCGGTCATCAACGAGCCCACGGCGGCGGCGCTGTCCTTCGGCATGAGCAAGGCGGCCGCCGGCCAGAACATCATGGTCTATGACATCGGCGGCGGCACCTTCGACGTCACCATCATCCACGTGGCCGAGGACGGCAAGATGAACGTGGTGGCCACCGGCGGTGACCGCAACCTGGGCGGCTTTGACTGCGACAATGCCCTGATGAACTACGTCACCGACCAGTTTGAGGAACAGACCGGCGTGGACATGACCGACGACGACGAAGCCATGCAGGAACTGCGGGAAAAATGCGAGAGCGCCAAGATCTCGCTGTCCCAGCGGGAGAAAGTGACCGTGTCGGTCTCGGCCTGCGGCAAAAAAGCCAAGGTGGAAGTGACCCGCGCCAAGTTTGAGGACCTGTGCGCCGGTGTCTTTGACAAGACCCGCACCATCGTGGAGATCGTCATGGACGACGCCCAGATGCGCCCCTCCGACCTGTCCAAGGTCCTGCTGGTGGGCGGTTCCTCCCGGATGCCCGCCATCCGCAACCTGGTGCGCCAGCAGCTGCAGATGGAGCCTTCCTGTGAGCTGAACCCCGACGAGGCGGTGGCTCTGGGCGCGGCCTATTACGCCGACCTGCTGTGCAACGGCCAGGCTCCCGCCGAGTCGGAACCCGCCCGCGCAGCCTTCTCCGGCGGGGCGCCCCGGGCTGCGGCGGCCAACATCCCCTTTACGGATGTGAACTCCCACGGTCTGGGCGTGGTCATCTGGGACGAGGATTCCCAGAGTGAGATCAACTCCATCATCATCCCCAAAAACACCCCTATCCCCGCCCAGGAGACGAATCAGTACAGCACCATGCAGGACAATCAGCGGTGCATCGACCTGCGGGTCACCGAGGGCGACGATACCGATCTGGGCTATGTGACCATGATCGGCAATGCGGAGATCCAGCTCCGGCCCCATCCCGCGGGCAGCCCGGTGGCCGTGACCCTGGGCCTGGACGCCAACGGTGTGATCTGCGGCGAGGTCTATGACCTGATCGACAACGTCAAGGTGGGCGAGATCCAGATCCGCCGCCAGGCCAACATGGACGACGGAGAAGTGGAGCAGCACCGGCGCAACATGGCAAAAATCAATCCCGTTTAATGGAAACGGTTGGGAGGAAACATCGTGATCAATTACTACGTGGAACTGGGTCTGGACCCGTCAATGGATGACGAGGCGCTGGAAAAAGCACTCCGGACCCTGAAGAAAAAGTGGACGGCCCGCACCAACGCACCGGACCTGCAAAAGCGCCAGAAAGCCGAGCGGATGATCGAACTGCTCAACGAGGCGTCCCGCATCCTGTGCAACAAGGAGGACCGCGAGGACTACGACCGGCGTTTGAACCGGGAAAAGAACAAGCAGACCGCCCCCACCATCAATACCCAGGACGCGGGTCCCGCTGCGCCCAACGGCGCCGGTGCGGCGGCGCTGGTGTCGCTGGCGGAGAGCTTCTATGAGCGGGGCCAGTACCAGCAGGCGCTGGAGATCGCGGCCAAAGCCCTGGCGGCGGGCGTGAACGATCCGGACCTGTATTACACCATGTCCATGTGCTATGCGGAAAACGGCGACTATGAGCGTGCCTATGACACCATGTACTATTCCGTCAGCCAGACCCAGGACCCGGACCTGAAAGCCATGCTCATCCGGCTGTGCCTGCGCCTGTTCGGCATGAGAGACCGGGCCCGCCAGCTGCTGAATGAGATGATGCGGGATTATCCCGACACCAACATGCTGGTCGCCTACGATGTGGAATGGGACCTCTACCAGGGCAACGAGGCCCTGGCCGAGGCCAAAGTGGATGACTACCGCCAGACCTACCCCGAGGACCAGCAGTTCCTGATCTATCTGCAGGACAGCTACATTTCGGTGGCGGATACCTTCATCACCGAGCACGCCAGCGGCGGCGAGTACCTGGCCGATCAGGCTGCCATGGACAACTATCTGAAATACTGCACCAAGGCGAACGATGCCTACTCGGACGAGGGCAGCCGTGAAAAACTGGAAAAGGCCCGGAATCTCAACAAGACCACCTTCAACCGTGACAACATCGGCGGTCTGGTGGTGAGCATTGTGCTGACCCTGATCCTGATGCCCACCATCATCGGCGCGCTGATCTTCCTTGCCGCGGATGTGTTCCTGGTGAAATACAGCCTGATCCCCAACTGGATGATCCTGCGCACCGACTACACCGAGAGCTATGACGGTCCCTACCGCGTTGCCCACATCATCTGCACCATCCTGTGGGGCTGGATCAAGTGGAGCTGGAGAATTTTCTGGGGAATGATGGATTTCATCTTCCGCGTATTTGCCAGCGCCTGACGCTGGGAGCGTAAACAGCGCACGCACACCCGCGCCGTCCCGATCAACTACACCAGGAAGGGGTTAATTTGACTATGAAACACTGTCCCATCTGCAATGCGGAAATTACGTCCGATAAGCAGAGATTCTGTGCCCAGTGCGGCGCCCAGCTGGTGCCGACGCCGGAGCCTCAGCCCGCGCCTGCCCAGCCTCAGCCCGCGCCGTCCCAGCCGCAGCCCGCACCTGCGCCGACGCCGCAGGTGCCCCAGCCGGAAGCACCGGTCTCCAACGCACCGCTGTCCCGGCGGCCGGGTTCGCCCTTTGCGACCCGAAAGATCCCCCGTCCCCGCACCCGGACGCAGAGCACCGCTCCGCAGCCCGCGCCGGAACCGGCAGCTGCGTTTCCGTTTACGCCGGCGCCTGACACCGCGTCCATGCCCCAGTTCACCCCCACGCCGCAGTCTGCGCCGGAGCCTCAGCCGGTGTCCGCGCCGCAGCCGGAAATGTTCCCCCAGCCGGAGATGTTCCCTCAGGCGGAACCGGCGCCCCAGCCCAACCCCGGCTCCCAGCCCGCCCCGGCGCCGCAGCCGGAACCCGTTCCCCAGCCTGCTCCGGCGCCTCAGCCTGCCCCGGCGCGCCAGCCTGTGCCGGGACCTGCGGGCATGCCTGGCGGGTTCGATCCCACCAATCTGCCGCCCATCCAGCCGTCCACTCCGCCCCCTGTCCGGGCGCAGGCGGCCCCGGCGGGAGGCAAGAGCGGTTCCGCTGCCAAGGGCAACAATAACATCGTGCTCATTGTTCTGGGCGCGGTCATCGTGGTGCTGGTCTGCGTGGTGCTGTTCCTGCTGTTCGGGAATAAGGACGGCAAGACGAACAATGACCCGACCAGCACGCCGATCAGCAGTCAGGCCGGAACCGGCACGGTGACCAGCGACCCGAGCAGCGACCCGAGCAGCGATCCCTGGACCGACGGCGTGGAACCCGCCGATCCCAGCCAGAACCAGGTCGCCGAAGCCAGCGACAGCCAGGTGGTCCTGCGCAACGTGCCGGAAAACGCCACCCTGACGGTGGACGGCAACCCGGTCAGCTTCACCGCAGTGGGTGAGGATGTGGTGGTCAGCCGGGATTCCCTGCCGGATGTCTGTGTCATCCGTGCCATCGTTCCCACGGGGGATGGCTACCAGACCGCGGCGGTGTGGTACAACTACCGCTACGGCAATGACCTGACCATGGGCGATCCCGATCAGTACGGCGCCTACACCGACTGCGACGAGACCGGTCTGTGCGAGCCCAGCTACAAAGTGGTGGACGTGCTGACCTGGGCCTACTACACCGGTTACCTGAACTGCATCAACAACCAGACCATGGCGTATATGGTTTACTCCACCCAGAACAACAACTCCCTCCAGGAGGATCATGTGTTCAGCGAGGACAACGCCAAGAACGAGTATGATCTGGACAATTACCAGGCGGTCTGCTCCGCTCCCACCATCGAGTATGCCAGCGGCATGGTGCGCTACAATGCGACCTTTGTGACCTACGCCACCAACCGGGAGACCGGCCTGCAGAAGGAGATCTCCAACCACCGCACCATCGAGCTGGTGTGGCAGAACGGCATGTGGATGGTCAACCGTATGGCCTTCCTGTCTGACGAGGACTTCAACGCCGGCCGCTATGCCACCCTGCCCTGACCCCCGTCTGACCTTTTCCCGCAAAAATGCCCCCGGCTGCACCCTGTCAGGGTGAGGGCCGGGGGCCTTGTGCGTGTGGGGTGTGCTGCAAGGAACGGCTTTGCTCTGCCCTGTCCCTTTTGCCCTGTCACTTCTGCCAGTGGAGTCCGGGACTGCGGATGAATGCCCGGCCCGTCCCCGGCGGCCCGCCCCGCTGCCATGCAAAAGGCTCCGTGGCAGGGCGGGAAGGCAGGCGGTGCAGGGCGGTGTGCTTGCTTTGCAAAGAGAAACCCCATAAAACGACCGCAGGCGCCTTTCCGTTTTTGACGGAAAGGCGCCTGCGGCCTTATCGGGGGTTGGAGATTTGCCCGGCTGATTCGGGAAGCCGGGCAAGGCAGAAGGCAAAGGATCAGGGGCGGCCGGTCAGACCTGCTGCAGCCACAGATAGCCGCAGGGTTTCATGGGCACGCTGCCGGTGTATTCGGCGCCGGACTGCATGTCTTTCCAGCTGCCGTCGGGCAGGGGCACCGTCTTGGCGGCCGGGTCAAAGTTGAACAGGCCGGTCAGGGTCTCGCCCTCCCCATGGCGGCCGATGCCCAGCACGGACAGGTCGCCGGTGTCCAGCGTCCAGACGTCGGCGCTGGCCTCAAAGGCGGGATGCTCCCGCCGCAGCGTCTCCAGGGCGCGCAGGCCGGTAAAGATCTGCCCCGCGGGGGTGCTGCGGTCATTGCGCTGGCCGGCCCGGTCCCAGGGCAGTCTGCCCCGGTGGACATAGCGGCTGTCCCCGGCACGGGCCGGGTCGTTTTTGTAGGTGTAGTCGTTGAGCTGGCCGATCTCGTCGCCGCTGTACAGCATGGGAATGCCCGACTGGAACAGCATCATGGCGTGGAGCATCAGGTCCTTGCGCACGGCCAGGTCGGTCTCCTCGTCGGTCCGGGCGGCTTCCAGGCCGCACATGCTGGCGGTGGTGCCGCAGAACCGGGCGTCGCCGGTGGTGGGGTCGTCGTTGTACAGCTCGCCCCGGCTCACGCTGCCCGGAGTATGGCCCAGGAAAAACTCATTGAGGTATTTCTTGTGGGGGACCTGCTCCATGCCCCAGCGGGACAGGGTGTCGTAGTCCAGGCCCCAGCCGATGTCATCGTGGCAGCGCAGATAGTTGAGGAACACATACTGCTTGGGCAGGCTGCTGACGGCGTCCAGCTGCTGCCGCAGCAGGCGGGTGTCCCGGGTGGCCACGGTGTGCCAGGTGGTGCACATGGTGGTCACGTTGTACAAAAGGTGGCATTCCGGTTTGTCTACCGTGCCGAAGTACGGGACCACTTTCACCGGCTCCATGACCACCTCACCCAGCAGGATGACGCTGGGGCAGACAATCTCGCCGATCATGCGCATCATGCGCACGATGGTGTGCACCTTGTCCAGGTTGCGGCAGCTGGTGCCCAGCTCTTTCCAGATGTAAGGCACCGCGTCGATGCGGATGATGTCCATGCCCTGGTTGGCCAGGAACAGGAAGTTGTACATCATCTCGTTGAAAACGCGGGGATTGCGGTAGTTCAGGTCCCACTGGTAGGGATAGAAGGTGGTCATGACCCAGTAGCCGCAGTCCTCCAGGTAGGTAAAGTTGCCCGGGGCGGTAGTGGGGAACACCTGGGGCACCGTCCGCTCATACTGGGCGGGGATGTCCGGGTTGTCGTAGAAGAAGTACCGGCTCATGTACTCGCCTTCCCCGGCACGGGCGCGGCGGGCCCACTCGTGGTCGCAGCTGGTGTGGTTCATGACAAAGTCCATGCAGACGTTGATGTCCTTTTTGTGGCAGGCATCGGTCAGCTTCTGCAGGTCGTCCATGGTGCCCAGGTCGGGGCGCACGGTGCGGAAATCCGCCACCGCATAGCCGCCGTCGCTGCGCTCCGGGACCGTGTCCAGGAAGGGCATCAGGTGGATGCAGTCCACCCCGGCATTTTGCAGATAATCCAGCTTTTTGCGCACACCGTTCAGGTTCCCCGCAAAGTTGTCGATGTAGAGCATCGACCCCAGCAGGTCGCGGTGCTTGTACCAGTCCGGCTCCGCCTCCCGGGCAAGGTCGCGCTTTTTCAGCGCGGCTTTCCGCTGGTCGGCAAAGCGGTGCATCTGGTCGCACAGTTCGGCAAACATGGAGCCGTTATCATACAGTTCCATGTACAGCCAGCGCAGCTCGTCATGATGGCGGGCCAGGCGGGCCTGAAAACGGGATTCCTCCTGTTTGGTCATTTAGGTATCAATCCTTTCCAGCAGGATCTGGACTGCCGTGTAGTCTCCCAGCAGGATGGGCAGCGTCAGGCCGGCATGGCACAGGGCCGCGCCGGTGTACACCTTGCCCGTGCGGGAGTCCCGGTAATGGGCGTCGGGGTCCAGGCCCTTGAGGGTGATGTGGATGGGCCAGGGGTTGGGTTTGGGGTCCACCACCACAAGGCTGACCGCCGCGCGGCTCTGGTCCGGGGCGGTGAACTGCCATGCGGTGAAGTAACTGTCGGTCATGGCGTCGGTCAGGCGGTCGTAGCGGCCGTCAATGAGCAGGGGCTGCAGGTCGCGGCAGGTCTGGATCTGGGTGCGGATCTGGGCTTTCTCCTCGTCGGACAAAAGGCCCAGGTCCAGCTCGTACCCAAAGACGCCGGCCATGGCCACCACGGCGCGGGTGGACAGGGGGGTGTGGCGGCCGCTCTGGTGATTGGGGGACGCCGACACATGGCTGCCCATGGTGCAGGGCGGGTACCCGAAGGAGGTACCGTACTGGATCTTGAGACGGTGGATGGGGTCGGTGTCGTCGCTGCACCAGATCTGGGGGAAGTATTGCAGCATGCCGGCGTCAAAGCGTCCGCCGCCGCCGCTGCAGCCCTCGAACAATACGTCGGGAAATTCCCGGGTCAGGCGGTCCAGCAGGTCGTACAGGCCCAGCATATAGCGGTGAGCGGCCTCGCCCTGGCGGGCGGCGGGCAGCACACGGCTGAACAGGTCGGTGATGTTGCGGTTCATGTCCCACTTGATGTAGGAGATGTCATTGTCCCGCAAAAGAGCGGAGAAGATGCCGTACAGGTAGTCCACCACGTCCTTGCGGCCCATGTCCAGCACCAGCTGGCTGCGGCCGGTGGCGGGGGTGCGGCCGGGGGCCGACAGCACCCACTCGGGGTGTTCCTCGTAGAGTTTTGTGCCGCGGCAGACCATCTCCGGCTCGATCCAGATGCCGAAGCGCATGCCCAGGGCGCGGATGCGGGCAATGAGGTCGGGCAGGGTGCAGCCCAGCTTTTCCTCGTTGACCCACCAGTCGCCCAGACCGCTGCTGTCGTCCACACGCTCGCCGAACCAGCCGTCGTCCAGCACCATCATCTCCACGCCCAGCTCCCGGGCCTGTTTGGCGATGGCGTAGATGCGCTCGCCGTCGAACTTCATATAGGTGGCTTCCCAGTTGTTGATGAGGATGGGACGGGGACGCTCCTTCCAGCTGCTGCGGATGACGCAGCGCTGCAAAAAGCGGTGATACAGACGGGAAAGCTCGCCCAGGCCACGGTCGGAGTAGGCAAACAGCACTTCCGGCGTGGTAAAGCTCTCACCCGGTTCCAGCGCCCAGCAGAAGTCGTCGTCGCTGATGCCCGCGACCAGACGGGTGCTGTGCAGCTGGCTGCGCTCACATTCGATCTTGAAGTTGCCCGAATAGACCAGCATGGCCCCCAGGCAGTCGCCGGCGTCCTCGGTGGTGTGAGGGGCGGCCAGGATGGCAAAGGGGTTGTGGTGGTGGCTGCTGGCGCCCCGGGCGGAACGCAGCGTCTGCACCGCAAAGGGCAGGGCGGCGCGCTCGGGCTGGCGCTCCATGCAGTGACGGCCGTGGAAGTGGATCAGCTCCCATTCCCCGAAGGGCAGGTCCAGGCAGGCGGAGGCCGCCTTGTTCAGCTCCATGGGGGCGGTGCCGCCGTTTTCGATGCGGGCGGCCCGGGTAATGACGTCGGCTTCCTCATATACGCCGTAAAGCAGCGTCACGGTCAGGCCGGTGACGGCGTCTTTCAGGGTGACTTCCAGCGTCTGGCACTCGCCGCCGTTGTCGAAAGCGGCAGGCAGGCCGGGCAGGGCATATTTGCCGGGCATCACTCTGGCCCCCGCAAAGCGGAGGTCGGCGATGCGGCTGCCGTCGGGGTTGGCCAGGCTCAGGCAGGAAATGCGGAAATCTCCCACACCGCAGCCGGTGTATTCCTGGCTGATGGTGTCAAGGGAGTAGTCCCGCACGTCCACCCCCGCAGGATTGGGGGAAAAGCCGCAGTCGGAGTAAAACTCCGTGGGGCGCAGGTCGTCGTCGCCGATGGCGGGGCCGTAATAAAGGTGATGCAGGATCCCCCGCTCGTCCGCCCACATCTGATAGCTGGTATGGGCGGTGTGCAGGGTGAAAAGCGTTTTTGCAGAGTTCATCTGGATACTCATGGAGGGCATCCTCCTTACTTATCGAAATCTCAGTCTTTACTATACCACAGATACCAAAAAAATGGCACCCGGCCGGCAGGGCCGGGTGCCGTCCGCTGAAAAAAGTTTACGGTTTACCTTTTGCGGAGATGCTGGCGGGGAAGATCGGGATCACTTGCCGCCGGTCATGGCGATGCCTTCGATGAAGTTCTTCTGGAAGGCGAGGTACAGCAGGACCATGGGGATCATGGCCAGAAGGCTGCCGGCCATCAGCACGGGGAAGTTGGTGGTGTACTGGCCGTTCAGGGTGGACAGGCCGGCGGACAGGGTCATCATGTTCAGGTCGGTGTTGCAGATCAGGGGCCACATCAGGTCGGAGTAAGCGAACACCGCGGTGAAGATGCCCAGGGCGGCCATGCTGGAACCGGTCAGGGGGAACATGACCTTGGTGAAGGTCTGCCACTTGTTGCAGCCGTCCAGATAGGCGGCCTCGGCGATCTCATTGGGGATGCCCAGGTAGGTCTGACGCAGGAAGAAGGTGCCGAAAGCGGAGACAAGACCCGGGAACACCAGGGCAAAGATGGTGTTGGTCAGGCCCAGATGGGCGAGCATCAGGTACTGGGGGGTGATGAAAATCTGGCTGGGCAGCATCATCTGGACCAGAACGATGCCGAACAGCAGGTTCTTGCAGGGGAACTGCAGCTTGGCGAAGGCGTAGCCTGCCATGGAGCTGAAGATGACGGCGCACAGCACGCGGAACAGGATGAGCAGACCGGTGTTGACGTACAGGTTGACGAAGGGGAGACTTTCCAGTGCGGTGACAAAGTTGTCGAAGTTCCAGCTGGAAGGCAGGATCTGCGGCGGAATGGCCATGGCCTCGGCCTGGGTCTTGAAGGCGGTCAGGATCATCCAGACAAAGGGGAAGATCATGATGATGCTGCCCAGGATCAGGACCACATATGTCAGCGCGGTGGAAAGCTGCTTGTTGCTTTTCATGCTTGTATTCATACTTTACACCTCGTAATTGACCCACTTTTTCTGTCCGATGAACTGGAAGATGGTCACGATGCCGATGAGCAGGACCGTCCAGACAACGATGGCGGAAGCGTAGCCCTTGTCACCGGCGATGAAGCTTTCACGGTAGAACAGGGACATCAGGCTCTGTGCGTCGTTGAGGGCGGGGTTGGCGTCGTCCACCATCATGTAGATCAGGTCGAATACCTTCAGAGAGGACATCAGACGCATGATCATGACCACGAACAAGGTGGGGGAGACCATGGGCAGGGTGATGTGGAAGAACTGCTTGACCTTGGACGCGCCGTCCAGGTTGGCAGCCTCGTACAGGGTGGCGGAAACGTTCTGCAGACCGGCCAGCAGCAGCACGGCGTCGTAGCCGATGTTGGACCAGACCTGGACCACCGCGCAGGTGATGAGGACCAGCTTGGAGTCGGTCAGCCAGCCGATGTTGGTGCCCAGCACGCTGTTGATGATGCCGTACTGGGAGTTGAAGATCCATTTCCAGACCATGGCCACGGCGGCAGGGGCAACGACCATGGGCAGGAAGAAGATGGCGCGGAAGGTGGTGCGGCCGCGGATCTTGGTGTTGAGCAGCACGGCGACCAGCAGCGCCAGGAAGATGCCCACGGGCACCGTCAGGATGCAGAAGAGGATGGTGTTCCAGGTCGCTTTCCAGAATTCCACGTTCTGGAACATCTCCACGTAGTTGTCGATGCCCTCGAACTCAAACATGCCGAAGGGCAGCGACTTGGAAAAGCTCATGTAGATGGCCTGGATGAAAGGCCAGATGTTCAGAACCAGCAGACCGATGATGGTGGGGGCCACCATGATGAGACCCCACACCGCACCGTCGCGGGCAAGCTTGGATGTCTTTTGCATTACGCATCCTCCTCGTAATATTCGGCACTGGCTTCATCAACGATCTGCTGCATGGTCTCAAGACCGGTATCCAGATCCAGCTGGCCGGTGTAGATCTTCAACAGCGTGTCGCTGACCGGAGTCTTCCACTCGGGCCGGGCGGCATTGTTGACGCTCTGCACGCAGTAGTCAAACATGTCGATGAAGGGAGTCACGTCGATGGGATACTCGTCAAACACGCCGACCCAGGTGTCTTCCAGGCCCTCATAGGCCGGGATGGCGGCGCCGCTCTCGCCCTGGATGCGCTGGCCTTCCTCGCTGCCGAAGAACTTCAGCACGTCCTTGACGATGTCCAGGTGCTTGTTGGTGGCGCTGGTGGCGTAGCTCAGGCCGTTGGAGATGGAGGCACGGCCGTCGCCGCTGACGGGATCGGGGCATTTGGGCAGGACCGCAACGTCCCATTTGCCCACCATGTCGGGGTAGTTCTGCAGCTCGGTCAGGATGTTCCAGTCACCTTCCAGGAACATGGCGCCCTTCTCGGAGAAGAAGGCCGTGCCGGGAGAAGTCTCGGCAAAGTAGGTCTGGTTGGGGCACCATTCGTAGCTCTGCAGGCCGATGTAGAATTCCATGCCCTTCTTGGTGGCGGGGTCGGTGAAGTTGGCCCGGGTCTTATCCTCGGTCAGGATGCTGCCGCCCGCCTGGTAGACAAAGTTCCAGTAACCCAGCTGGTCGTCGCCGTAGGCCATGTAGCCGTACTTGCCGGTGGCGTCGTAGATCTTCTGGGAAGCGTCCACCAGGTCGTCCCAGGTCCAGTTTTCGTCGGGGTAGGCCACCCCGGCGGCGTCAAACATTTCCTTGTTGTACACAAGGCCGACGGTGTCCTTGTCCTTGGGCACGCCGTACAGCTTGCCGTCCGAGCCGCTGGCGTTGGCCAGGGAGATCTCGGAGAAATGCTCCGTCTCCACAATGTCGGAGCAGTCCGCCAGCTTGCCGTAGTCCGCATACTTCAGGATCTCGTTGGTGTGCATCCAGAAGATGTCCGGCATCTGGTTGGACATGGCCGCGGCTTCCAGCTTGGTCCAGTATTCGTCCCAGCTGGTGACCTGTACCTCAATGTGGACATCGGGGTGCTGGGCTGTGTAGGCGTCGCACATGGCCTGCATGCCGTCGCGCTGCGCCACGTCCCAGATCTGGAAGGTCAGGTTGACGGTGCCGTCGTCGGCCCCGGCGCAGCCGGCCAGCCCGGCCGCCATCAACGCCGCAAGAGCGCCGGTGGCAATACGATGCAACTTTTTCATGATCAGTCTCCTTTGGTTTGGGTACAATCGATCGTGGGTTTGTCATGTCGGCCGTGTTGACAAAACAGGGAAGAGGGCCGCCCTTCCGTCAAACTGACGAAAAAAGACCGCTGAAATTGTGCATTGTGCACATTGCACAATTTCAAACCTCTAATTGCAGATTCATTATACAATTTGACGACAGGGCATAGAATACCACAATGCCGCTTTTTACATACCAATTTCCAGGAAAACTTACGCTTTTGTTGAAGTCGAAACGCATTATGGTATATAATGTGAGAAGGAGGTGCAGTTTCGTTATGGCACAGCAGCAGGATAAGGGGCGAAAGTTCAAATTCCACGTCTTTCGGGACGAGCGTTTCATCGATCTCAACCTGTATCAGTTCGGGTGGGAGCACAATGCTCCAGCCCATTCCTACGGGCCGCATGCCCGAAATCACTACCTGTTCCATTATGTGATCTCGGGCAAGGGGCGGCTGTATGCCAACGAAAAGGTCTACGAGATCACCGCCCGGCACGGGTTCCTGGTGGTGCCGGGACAGATCACCACCTACTGCGCCGATGAGGAGGACCCCTGGGAGTACACCTGGCTGGAATTTGACGGCCTGCGCGCCCATGAAAGCCTGAACCTGGCGGGCATCAGCGGCAGCCGGCCGGTGTACACCGCCTGGAACGCCGAGGCCGGCCGCCTGCTGGAGGAGGAGATGATGTACATCGTCAACCACAGCGACGCCAGCCCGGTGCACCTCATCGCCCACGGGTTTCTCTTCCTGGACCAGCTGGTGCAGTCGTCGGCGGACCGCCGCCACAACAGCGAGCGCCGCCTGCGGGACTTTTACATCCGGGAGGCCCTGACCTTCATTGAGCAGAACTATCAGCGGGACATTTCCATTGAGGAGATCGCCGCGGTGTGCGGCCTCAACCGCAGTTATTTTGGCAAGGTGTTCCGGGACGCCGTGGGCGAAAGCCCCCAGGCCTACCTGCTGCACTACCGCATGGCCCGGGCGGCCCAGCTGCTGAAGGAGACCCGCCGCACCATCGGGGAGATCGCCGGCCAGGTGGGGTATGCCAACCAGCTGCATTTTTCCCGGGCGTTCAAAAACGTCCACGGGGTCTCCCCCCGGGACTATCGCATGACCCATATGCTGGAGCCGGGACTTCTGCCTGCCCCGGAAACGCAGGACCCCGAGGACGAAGCGTGATCCATAATACCATAGAAAGAAAGCAGCGGGGGCCTTCCCGGACGGAAGGCTCCCGCTGCTTTCGCTGTGGAGTTTGCAAGGAGAAAATAGGAGGGAATGGCAAAGGTTCAGGCCGCCTGTTCCAGGGCAGGGGAGGTCTGTGCCGGGCGGCGGGCAGCGTAGCGCTGCAGCCGTCCCGCCAGCACAAAGGCCACGGCGCACAATGCGGCGCCCAGGACAAATACCACTGCCACAGGCTGTCAAAAAAGTACATGCTGCCGAAGGACAGGGCCAGGATGGCGCCCAGGGCGGCCATGACGGCCTTGCCGCCGTATCGGAAGAACAGCCGGGAGGTGACGCCCACCGCGGCGGCAGAGGCCAGGGAGCGGATGGTGTAGTAGACCGACAGATCCCCGGCGCGGAAGCCGCAGTCTTCCAGCACGGCGGAGAAAACGATGCCGGTGCAGTTGATGATCACGCCCATCATGACGGCCTGGATCAGGACCATGCCCGCCAGCACGGCCCAGGCTTTGGGGGGAAGCAGTGGCTTTTGTCAATGAAACATCCTCCTTCTTTTGCAAAGATCTGTTACCTATAATGAATCGCAAAAGCCACGGCACCGTCAATGAATTCCTTTGAATAAAGAACGTAGAATCTTTGAATTCTGTCCCCCTCCCCGGCGGTCGGAAATCCGCAAACCCCGCTGCCAGGCCCGTCCGGGGAAAGGGGGAATCTTTGGAAAAATATTGCGCCGGAAGTCGGGCGCGGATACAATAAAGACAGACAAAACACCAATTAAAAAGGAGCAATGCCGCCATGAAAGTATACGGGACCCCCATCTGCATCGACTGCCGCAATTACCGCGCCATCCAGCAAAGCCGCGGCTTTGAAGCGGAGTATGTGGACATTACCGAGAATACCGCCAACCTGCGGGAGTTCCTGGCCATCCGTGACCAGGACCCCCTCTTTGCCCCCCTGCGGGAAAAGGGCGGCATCGGCGTGCCGCTGTTCGTGCGGGAGGACGGCGCCAAAACCTTTGACCGGGACGAGGCCCTGTCCTGGATCGGCCAGCCCCCGGTCCGGGAGGAGGAGATCGTGGAGCACCGCGCCTGCGACATCGGCGGGTGCCGGTAAGGGACCGTCCGCCGGCGCAGGGACCACGCCCCGGGACCCCGGCGGGATGAATGAATGTTCTGCAAAACCAGATAAAAGACAGCAATAAAACAGCGGCACGGAGATTTCTCCGCGCCGCTGTTTTGTATTCTTGCCGATATTGTGGAAAAAACTGCACAAAACATACGAAAGAAACTTTGTGAAAAGCGACTGAATCTTGTCATAACAGTGCACACAGATAGCGTATAATCGAGTTCGCAAAAGCAAATAAAAAATAGACAAGCCATTAGGGCTCCTGTAAAATGAAAGTTGTCCAGACAATCACGATACAAAGGAGAAAACCCTAATGGCTCAAAAGAATCATACC
>DXFO01000043.1 GCA_019114415.1 Candidatus Gemmiger faecavium
GAAAGTTCCCCGAAAGACGATTGATTTCCTGCAAAGTTTGGCAAACGGCAAGTGAGGAAACATAAACATACCACACATGGTACAAATTCCCTCTACAAGTACCACAGTTGGTACGGTGGTTTGGAGACGAATGGTGTGGTGGAGTGTGAAAAGTACCCGGGTGGAATAAAGATGGTATGTCGGTGGTACAAATCGAAAAGATGTTCGACTATGGCTGTAAAAACCAAGATATACCGTGAAAGAGGTATACACAAAATCACTTTTCCAGCCCAGTAAGTTTTGCTAGCATAGCATTTGGATATCCAAACGCAAACTTTGGGCGGACCCAAACCCCTGGTTACCTGGCTGGGAAAAAAGCATAACAAGTAAGGCTGCAAGGCAGAAAGGAAAATGCGATGACGAATGAAACCAAAGAACTGAAAACTTACACGATGCAGCAACTGTACGCCCAGCCGCTGGAACCGGTGGAATGTCTGGTGGACGGGTTGTTAGCTCCGGGGCTGTATATCCTGGGCGGCTCGCCCAAGGTGGGCAAGAGTTGGATGGCGTTGCAGCTGTGCCTCGCTGTGTGCGGCGGAACGGCCTTTCTGGGGCGCGCAACACGGAAAAGCGAGGTGCTCTACCTGGCGCTGGAGGATGGCCCACAGCGGCTGCACAGCCGGGCTTTGCGGCTGGCGGATACCGCGCCGGAGGGGCTGCACCTCTGCCACCGTGCAGCGCCCATAGGCCGGGGCCTGGAACGGCAGATCGAGGCGCAGCTGGCAGAATATCCGCACATTCGGCTGGTGGTGCTGGATACGCTGCAAAAGGTGCGATGCGTGGGCGGCAGTGGCATGACCTACGGCAGCGACTACGAGGACGCAGGGATACTCAAGGCGCTAGCCGATCGCAACGGCATCTGCCTGTTGGTGATCCACCATCTGCGCAAAATGACGGACGAAGACCCCTTCAACCGGCTGTCCGGCACCAACGGGCTGACGGGTGCGGCAGATGGTACCCTGATTTTAATGCGCAACAAACGCCGGGATGGCATCGCCACCCTCTATGCCACCGGACGGGACATTGAGGATGTGGAGGAAGAACTGGAATTTGCCGACTGCCGGTGGAGTCGGGCCGTGCCGCCGGAGCAACTGCGACTGACCTTGGTAGTCAACGCGCTGAAAAAGCTGCTGGCGGAGGGGGAGTTCCGGGGGACCGCCACTGAACTGGCAGCCCAACTGGAAACACAGGGGAGCTACTGGAGTCCGGCAATCCTTTCCAAATACCTGCAAAGCCACGATGACGCGCTGGCCCGATGCGGAATCTTGTTTGAGACCAAGCGAACCAACAGCAAGCGGCTGCTGTGCCTGCGATATGAGGCGCAGGCCGGTGACGCCTGTGACACGAGTGACGGCAGTGACGGGTGTGACAGACACAGCTATACCGAGGGTGTCCCGTCACTGCCGTCACCAGCGTCACGCCCGTCACTGGCGTCATGAGATTCAATGAGTAAGGGAGGTGCCTGCATGGCATATATCCAACAGCGCGGAGAACGCAAGTACAAAATTACAGTTTGTAATGGCTACAAACCCAACGGCCAGAAGCGGATGCGGGCGCGGACCATTACCGTACCCCGCGAAGTGTCGAAACGGGGCATCCAGCAATACGTCATGGCGGAAGCGGAGCGGTTGGAAAAACGGTTCCGCACCGGCATCGACCAGAGCGAGAACACCCGGTTCGAGGACTATGCCAACCGCTGGTTAACGCGCATGGAACGGCGCTACAAAGCCAGTACGCTGGAGGGCTACCGGCGGATGCTGGAGGCGGTGTACCCTGCCATTGGCGGACTGCCGCTGTGCAAGATCCGGCCTATGGTGCTGGAAGAACTGTGCGAGGAACTGCGCCAGCGTCCCGGACGGAACGGTCAGTCACTGAGCGAAAATACGGTACATAAATACTTGGACACCATTTCCGCCGTTTTGCAGGATGCCGTGAAAAATGACATCCTGCTGTATAACCCGGCCCACCGCGTGGACAAGCTGCGGGTGGAACGCACCCCCCAGTGCATTCCCCAGGCATGGGAAATGCAGAAGCTGCTGCAATGTATTTTGCAGGAGCCGCTGCTCTGCCGGGTCTACTATCTGCTGGCACTGTCCACCGGCCTGCGCCGCGGGGAACTGTGCGCTCTGCGGTGGCAGGATTTGCACGGCGGGAACCAGCTGCTGATCCAACATTCCCGTAGCACGGTAGTGGGTAAGGGTGTCATCGAGAGTGACACCAAGAGTCACCGCACTCGCGTGGTGGTGATTCCCCAACTGGTGTATGATTATCTGGGTGAGTTACTTTTCAACCAGATTGTGGAAAACAATGGCATCCGCCCGGATGACCTGATTTTCACCCACAAAGGGAAGCCTATTCACCCGGATACCTTCAGCCGCCATTTGCGCCGCCTGTATGACCGCAATGGGTTCCCGAAAGATTACCACCTGCACACGATGCGGCACTTTTTCGCCACCTACCTGCTGGAAAACGGCACCAGCAAGCAGGTCGCCGCTGATCTGCTGGGCCACGCGGACACCGCGTTTCTCGAGCGCACCTACTGCCATCCACAGGACACCTGCAAGGAGCAGGCGGCAGGGTTGCTGGATACGATGCTGCAACCCGCGGATGCTGTTGCCTGGGAGCAGGAGCGACAGTTGGTGACAGCGGGGCAAGGACACCAGTAAGCAACACATACCACAACATACAAGGCAAAAAGCACCGGGAAACCCCATAATCAGGGGCTTCCCGGTTGCTTTATCTGTGAAAGTGACGGTTATGACGATGATGACGCTGATTTTGATATACCCCCACGCCAGGGGTATCCCAACGGTATCGTCATGACCGTCATTATCGTCACTGAAAATGCGGATATTATTGCTTCTGATGGATTGTTGGACATTCTTGCCGCCAAAGTCTGTTGGGCTTGGTGATGGATATATTCGTCTCGTTGTGATAGTGTTGACCTAAGAAGAAATGGCAAGAAAGGCTACAATCAGCCTTGTACACAAACAGGAGGTAATCATGATAAGAAACGACATCCGCATTATGAAGATGGATCGCAACAATCGCAGCATCCTGATGCGTGCATTATATGCGGATTTCTGTGCCAACAGGGAAGCAGGCCGACCGAATGAGCACTACGCGGCTCTCATCATAAAGGTACATAATACCCCGCCCGGCAAACTGCCATTGAATGGCGCAGAGTTCCGTCTAGCCCGCAACTCGCTCAACAACCTGCGCAATGAGCGCATCGCTGCGGGCGGATACACCGATGCGGCAGATGCAGCCCTAATCAAGCTGGTGAAGGCGAAGCCACCGTTCTGGCCGTTTTGGTAAACGGCTCCCCCAAATCCGTACAGCAACAGCCCGGATGTAACGTCCGGGCTGTTGTTGGTTCTGGTGGTTTGCCAGGCAATTTTACTGCCAAAGTCTGTTGGTGTTGGTAATAGCTATATGCCACAGAGGTTGGTATGCTTTGTGGTGCGGATGGTCAAAAATAATGACCAGACGCAGAAAAGTATCCAAGGCAAACCAAAGCAAATCACATTAGAAAGGACGTGGCAGTATGGCATCCATTCGCAAACGGGGAGAGAATAGCTATTTGATCGTGGTGTCCCGCGGGTACGACTATGAGGGTAACCGGCTGAAATCGGTGCAGAAAACAGTACATCCACCGGTGGAACTAAAACCGAAACAACGCGAGAAATGGTTACAGGAACAGGCGGTGCTGTTCGAGCGGGAGGTACACCACACTCCTGAGCCGGTGAACAAGAGCATCACACTGGCAAAATACATCGACCACTGGCTGGCAGAGGTGGCACCGAAAAAACTGGCGAAAACCACTTATTTCCGTGACCGGCAGGATGTGCGGCGGATTTTGCCCGCGCTGGGGCACTACAAGCTCACTGATTTACGCAAGGAGGTCATCCGGAATTTTTACGAGGAAATGCGCAAGGCCCCCAAATTGACCGACGGGAAGCCGCTTGCCGAAAAGTCGGTGGAAGGTATCCACAACACCCTGTGCAGCATCTTGAGTGACGCGGTGGAGGAAGGGTATTTGTTACACAACCCGGCCTGGAAAATGTACAAACCGCAAGGCGAAAAGAAGGAGCGCCCGGTGGCGGACGAAGAACTGGTACAGCGATTGATTGCCGCATTGGAAGGGCAAAGCCTCAAATATGAGACCTACTTCAAACTGGTGCTGGCCACCGGAATGCGCCGCGGTGAAGCCTGCGGGTTGCGCTGGTCGGATATTAACTGGAAGCGACGCAGCATCCATATCCAGCGCAATGTGGTAAAGTTGAGCCACGAACCCATTTTTGTGAAGCCGCCTAAGACCGCCAGCGGCGACCGGGTGGTGTATATCAGCAAGGAAATGGCTAAATTATTGAAGTCGTGGAAGCAGCAATGCGCCTGGGAGCGGCAGCAGGAGGGCGAAACGCTGCAAGAAGAGGATTACCTGTTTCGCCAGCCCAGCGGCGACCCGATGGTGCCAACCACGTTTACCTTCCGTTTCAAGAAAATCCTGAAACAGAACGGCTTGCCGGAAAATCTGAATGTACACAGTTTGCGGCATACAAACGCCAGTTTGTTGATCGCCCAGGGCGTAGATGTGCGGACAGTAGCCAGCCTGTTAGGTCATTCCCAGGCCAGTACAACGCTGGACATTTATGCCCATGCGTTCGATAAGAAGAAGCGGGAGGCGCAGGAGAAGTTGGGAGAGGTGATGGGGCTGTAAGTCTATAGAAGTCTATAGTGGCATCGCAGCCTAAAAACCGAAGCCATGCTGGCAGCTGCCAAGGTCGCGGGCCAATTTCCTGCCCAAGAGCCGGACCTGGCGGTCTTTGGCCTCCGAAACGTGCCTGCGGATGCCGGTGCGAGCAGGCCCCTACAAATTGGGCAAAGGAACAGATCAACACCCGGTTGTAGCCGCAAAATCCCCAGCAAAACAAAAAACTGATAAAATAGTCCCTGCGCCAACTGCTAGCTAAATAAATCGGCACAGAAGGGAGGTCCCCTATGGACTATCTTATCAGTTTTGCTGTATCTGTCATGGCCAATATTGCAGCGTACATTGTCACAAAGTGGATCGACAAGCAGCACCATGACAAAATAAAAATGTCGCTGTACGGCAATACAGCGACATTTTTTGGTGCGGCTGACAGGATTCGAACCTGCGGCCTTTCGGGTCGGAGCCGAACGATCTATCCAGCTGAGCTACAACCGCACATCTATGAAAATCGTCGCTGGGACGAGATTCATCGTATGAAATTTTGTGAAAGATTGGGGTGAAAAGTACATGGTGATCAGTTCGTGGTCAGACCACCAGGGAAATTGGCGTGGCACCGAATTTTCAAGCGACACATCGCCAAAAATCAGCAAACCATACCGTCGCGTCACAGTTGTCGGAGCCGAACGATCTATCCAGCTGAGCTACAACCGCACATGTATGAAAATCGTCGCTGGGACGAGATTCATCGTATAAAATTGTGAAAATTGGGTTGGTGGTCAATTCGTGGTCAGTCTACCAGAAACCACTGAGCCGGTGGGCTGGTTTCTTGCGCTGCTGCGCGGAAATTTTAGCCCGTTATCTAACGTGCCACAGTTGTCGGAGTCCAACGCTCTATCCAGCTGAGCTACGACCGCACATGTTTTTTGGGTGAAAGAAGAACAATGACTTGCTTTCCCAACACCGGTAAGCTATATTATAGCAAAGGTCCCGGCAAAAAGCAATCAAAAATTGGCGGGAAAATCCCAAAGCCGCATAATCCCGGTGGCGGCGGACCAGAATCGGGAGAAAAACGAACCGCGGAAAGGCGTCTTTCCGCGCAGAAACAGGAGGTTCAGGCATATGGCAGACATCAGACAAAAGGAATCATTGAACGGCATCGCGGCGGCGATGCAGGCGGGCTGCAGCGCGATCTGCTGGCCGGGCGGGGACGGCCGGCGGCTGTACGGACGCAACTTTGACTTTGACCGTCTGGCCCAGGGAACCGGTATTCTGTTTGTGCCGGCCGGGCAGGCGTACCAGTGCTGCATCGATGCCCAGGACGACCGTCCGTCCGAGCACTTCCGCAGCCGTTATGCCGCCATGGGCATGGGGCTGATGCTGCCCGGCGGGACAGCGGCCTTCTACGACGGCATCAACGAAAAAGGCCTGATGGGCGCCCAGCTCTACTACCGGAACTTTGCCCACTTTGAGGCGCCGCCTGCCCAGGGTACCCGTCTGCAGCCGCCGCTTCTGGTGACCCACTTCCTGTCCCAGTGTGCCACCGTGGAGGAAGCCGTGACCATGCTGCAGCAGGAAGTCACCCTGTGCGGCGTGCCGCTGCTGGGTACCGTGCCGCCGCTGCACTGGATGTTCTCCGACCGGGGCGGGGAAGCGGTGGTCATCGAGTCGGACGCCGATGGCCTGCACATCTACCGCAACAGCATCGGCGTCATGACCAACAGCCCGGGTTATGCCTGGCACCGCACCCATCTCTTGTGCTTCTCCGGCGTGCAGGACGCCGACCGGGGGGCCATGCAGTTCGGCCCCGAAGTCATTGAATCCTGCTTCTCGGGCAGCGGATGCTCCGGCCTGCCGGGGGACTGGAGTTCCCCCTCCCGCTTTGTGCGGCTGGCTTTCCTGCAGAAATATGCCCAGCCCGGCGCCGACGAGGCAGCCGACGTGGCCAACCTCTTCCACGCCCTGCAGAGCGCGGCCTTCCCGCTGGGCATGGTCCGGGTGGAGCAGGCGCCCGCCGCGGCCCACGATGCCGACATCCGGCCCTTTGACTACACGGTATACAGCGGCGTCATGTGCGCCGATTCCCTGAGCTACTACTGGACCAGCTACGAAAACCAGCGCATCCAGGGCATCTCCATGAAAGAGCTGCAGAAGGACGGCGTCGTCCGCCGGTTTGAGCTGGGCCGTACGCCGGACATCCTCATGCGCGCTCCGGAAGAGGGCCAGGCCCTCTGACCGGGTAAGGCACCCTTAAAGCCGCAGGGAGGCAGCCGTCTCCGGCCGGTAGGATTCCCGGTAGCAGTCCAGGGCGGCCTGACGCACCCGGCGGACCCGGTGCTGCCAGCGGGCGTAGTCTGCCACATATTCCTCCTCAAAGACCCGGAGGGAAAGGTCCCGCACGATCCGCTAGGCGGCGTAAGCGTGGGAGTTGGCGGGGGAAGCATCGTCCGCCGAGCAGAGCATCCCCTTGAAGCAGCCGATGCCCGAGGAATAGATCAGCTCCACCAGCTTGGCGCGGTATTCCAGCAAGACCCCTGCCGTCTCGCCGCAGACTTCCCGGTCATAGCTGTGCTGGGCCTCGTGCTTGAGGAAGGACACCTGGAAGGCTTCCGACTCCACCCCGCCGCGGTAGCGGTGGAGCACGCAGTACAGGGTATCCCCGTCCTGCCAGCCCGCCGCGCCGATCTGGCCCAGGGAGATATAGTCCAGCCAGCCGTTTGCAATGAAATCGCTCAGCAGGCAGACCTTGCAGGGCTGGACGCGGCCGGGCAGTTCCACCTGGGCGGTCTGTTCGGTGGTCGTCCGCCAGATGTACGGCCCGAAATACCCCTGCGTCCGTCCGCCCAGATAATGGACGCCCCGGGGCAGCAGCAGTTCGGCCAGGTGGTTTTCCACCAGTTCCATGGCGGCGGTCACATCGGCGGGAAGGCTGCTCTCCGGGATGCCGGCCAGCGGGGCAAGCCTGCCCAGCAGCCGGGCGTCGCAATCGGGCTGGGGAAGGGCCTGCCAGAATACCTCGTTATAATAGGTCTGGAACGTCTTGTCCAGGGCGGCGAGCAGCGGGTCGTCCCCGCGGTACAGCGGCCGGGGGGATGTGAACCGCCTTTCGGTGCGGCGGAGAAGGGCGGCCTGCTCCGGGAATCCGGACAGGTAATCCAGGGCTTCCCGCAGGCGGCCCTGGACCAGCAGGCCCTTGTAGGCTGCGGCGTCGTATGGCATGGCAAAAGGCTCCTTCACATTGTATTGGCAGCATACAGTATAAAACAGCCCCGTCGGAAGGTCAATCCGGCGGGGCTGTTCTGTTGGAATGGGAAAATCAGTCGGCGGCGTCCAGGGCGCGGGTGGCGATGAGGTCGGCCCCGGTGCCAAGGATGTCGTGGATGATGACCTGCCCTGCCTGAACGGGGGCGGTCAGGCTGACTTTGGCGACCTCCTCCATGGCGGGCATGAGCATGCCTTTGGGGATGGCTCGGTCGGTCTTGACCGGCAGGCGGCGATGGACGCCCCCTGTCACCCGGACGGTGGTGGTCAGCACCCGGGTGGGATTTTGCAGCTCGGTTCGGCCGTACTCCGCGCCCCGGGGGCAGCTGTTGCCGGTGACGGCGTAGCCGTTGTCCTCATCCACGGTCAGGCGGCAGCCCCGGGGACAGACGATGCAGACAAGCTCTTTCATTGCGGCACCTCCTCAATGGAGACAGTCAGGGGAGATACGGCCTCCTGCAGCGCGGCGGCGGGCAGGGTGATGTGCTCCATCTCGCCGGGGGCAAGGTGGCCGCGCCTGAACCGGGCAACTTCCTTGCCCGCGCCGTCCCGCACCAGAATGGCCGCCAATTTGGTGACCCGGTTGACCCGGAAGAACACCTCTGCCGGTTTGGGCTGCGGGCCGGGGCGGATGAGCTGGGGAACGGTGTAGGTGACGCCCTCCCCGTTTTTCAGGGCCACGGCGGGGGCGTCCGGCTCCGTCTGTCCCGCCAGGACGTAGGCGGCTGCCGCGGCGCCTGCGCGCTCGCTTTCCGCCGAGACGTAGTCCACCAGATCGTGGACGTGGAGCACGTTGCCGCAGGCAAAGATGCCGGGGACGCTGGTCTCCATGTTTTCCCGGACCTGCGCGCCGCTGGTGCGGGGGTCCATCTCGATGCCTGCGCCCCGGGTCAGCTCGTTTTCGGGGATCAGTCCCACGCTGAGCAGCACGGTATCGCAGTCAAACACCATCTCGGTGCCGGGGATGGGGCGGCGGTCGGGTCCGACTTCGCTGACTGTGACCTGCTCCACCCGGTCATGGCCCCGGATGTCGGTGATGGTGTGGGAGAGATACAGGGGAATATCGTAGTCGTTGAGGCACTGGACGATGTTGCGGGTCAGGCCGCTGGAATAGGGCATGAGCTCCACGCAGGCCAGCACTTTGGCGCCTTCCAGCGTCATGCGGCGGGCCATGATGAGACCGATGTCTCCCGAACCCAGGATGACCACCCGGCGGCCCACCATGTAGCCCTCGATGTTGAGATAGCGCTGGGCCGCGCCGGCGGTGAAGATGCCCGCGGGACGCTCGCCGGGGATGGAGATGGCGCCGCGGGTGCGCTCCCGGCAGCCCATGGCCAGCACGACGGCGGGGGCCTCCAGGACCTGATAGCCGTCCTTCCCGTTGACGGCATGGACCTGATGGGGAGCCCCGTCCTGGCCGGGGATGATCTGCAGGACCATGGTGTCCAGCCGCACCTCCACGCCGGTCTTTTCCAGCATGGCGATGAACCGCCCGGCGTATTCGGGGCCGGTGAGCTCCTCCTTGAAGCGCTGCAGGCCGAAGCCGTTATGGATGCACTGGTTGAGGATGCCTCCCGGCTCCCGGTCGCGCTCAATGACCAGAATGTTCCGCAGGCCCGCTTCCCAGGCTTTGCAGGCGGCGGCAAGACCTGCGGGACCGCCGCCGATGACGATCAGTTCATACATTGCCTGCATCCTCCTTCGGTTGTTTGGTTTCGCAGGCCAGCAGCCAGCTGCCGTCCTGTTCCAGGCAGATCTCGGTGGGCGGGATGCCCAGCTCCCGGGCGATGATCTCCTGCACCCGGGGACCGCAGAAGCCGCCCTGGCAACGGCCCATGCCCGCATTGCAGCGCCGCTTGACGCCGTTGACGGTGCAGGCCGGGACGGGGCTGTGCAAGGCCTGGACGATCTCTCCCTCGGTGATGGTCTCGCACCGGCAGATCACCCTGCCGTAGCGGGGATCTTTGGCGATGAGGGCGTTTTTCTCCTCCGGGGAAAGATGGCGGAAGCGCACCACATGGCGCTCATCCAGAAAGTCGGGCTTTTCCTCCAGGGGAAGCCCTGCCGCGCCCACCAGCTCCGCCGCTTTCTTGCCGATGGCCGGGGCGGAGGACAGGCCCGGGGACTTGATGCCTGCCAGGTCGATGAAGCCGGGATGGTTGGGGCTGGCCCCGATGATGAAATCATGCTGGTCGGTGTTGGCGCGGATGCCGCTGAAATTGCGGATGTTCTGGCGGAAATTGATACCTGGCACGCTCTTGAGCGCCCGGCCCCGGACAAAGTCCAGCCCGTCGGCGGTGTTGCCCAGATCCAGCCGGTCGGTGACCGGCTCGGCGTTGGGGCCGGCAATGAGGTTGCCGTGGACGGTGGGGGAGACCAGCACGCCCTTGCCCTCGGGGCCGGGACACTGGAAGATCACCCGGTCCACCAGGCTGCCCTCGCTCTTGTCCAGCAGATAGTATTCGCCCCGGTTGGGGGTCATCTTCCAGTCCACCGGTTCCAGCAGTTCATGGACACGGTCGGCGTCCACCCCCGCGGCGTTGATGACGCACCGGGCGGTAAAGCTGCCCTTGGGGGTGGAAAGACGGAACCCGCCCTCCGGCAAAGCCTCAATGGCGGTGACCGGGCAGCTGCGGTGCAGTTCCACACCGTTCTGGACGGCGGTCTCGATCATGGCCAGGGCAAAACCCCAGGGATCGATGACACCGGCGGTGGGAGCGTACAGAGCGCCGCAGACTTCGGGGGAGAGGGAGGGCTCCATGGCGCGGGCTTCCTCCCCGGTCAGCAGCCGCAGCTCCGGCACGCCGTTGGCCACGCCCCGGCGGTACAGCGTTTCCAGCGTGGCCCGGTCCTCGGGGGTAAAGCCCACCACCAGCGAACCGCACCGGCGGAAGGGTACGTCCAGCTTCTGGCAGATCTCGGCGGTCATGCGGTTGCCCTCCACGTTCAGGGCGGCCATGAGGGTGCCGGGTTCGGGGTCGTAGCCCGCGTGGATGATGGCGCTGTTTGCCTTGGTGGTGCCGTTGGCCACATCGTTGCAGGCTTCCAGAACGGCGGTGCGCAGGCGGTAGCGCGCCAGCCGGTAGGCGGTGGCGGCGCCCACCACGCCGCAGCCGATGACGATGACATCGTACATGAAAAGCACACTCCTTTACACATCGGAAGAGGCTGAAAAATGGGTGCAAAAAGGGCGCAAAGGCACCTGTCTGCCTTTACGCCCGCACTCACATACTCCCGGAGCATATCGTTTGATTTTATGCTAGCACCCGGCCGCGGGTTTGTCAAACGGGATGGACAAAAACCGTTACAATGTCCAAAAAACACCCGCCCGATTTTGGTAAAATACAGATTTTCCGGGCCGGGCCTTTACTTTTTTTCCGGCCTTTGCCATAATGACAGCGGAGAGTAGTGAGCGGGACGGACTGTGGTTCGGCCCGCTTTGTTTTATCAAAAGGTGGGATCATCACGAATCAGCAACAGCATGAGACCCTCTGCCGCCGCCTGCTGGACAGTCCGGTCATTGCGGCGGTGAAGGACGACGCCGGGCTGGATGCCGCGCTGCAAAGCGAGTGCGGGGCGGTGTTTCTTTTGTACGGCAGCGCTGCCGGGGTGTGCACCCAGGTGGACAAGGTCCGCGCCGCGGGCAAACTGGCCATCGTCCATATCGACCTCATTGACGGGCTGTCCGGGCGGGAGGCAGCCGTGGACGCACTGGAAGCCCTCTGCCACCCGGACGGCCTCATCTCCACCAAGCCGGCCGTGATCCGCAGGGCGCGGCATCTGGGTCTGGTGACGGTGCAGCGTGCCTTTTTGCTGGACTCTATGTCGGTGGAAAACCTTTCGGCACAGCTTGCCGTGGGCAAGCCGGATTTTCTGGAGGTCCTGCCCGGCATCATGCCCCGCATCATCGCCCGCATCACCGCAAGCACCGACACCCCGGTCATTGCGGGCGGGCTGATCCAGTACAAGGACGAAGTCATGGCGGCCATGGGCGCGGGCGCGGCGGCGGTATCCACCAGCAGCCCGGCGGTGTGGGCCATGTGACAGCAGTACATCCGATCAAGGGAGGCCTTGTCATGAAACAATATATCATCGCCCTGGACCAGGGGACCACCAGCAGCCGGTGCATCCTGTTCGACCGGGGACAGAACATCGTTCAGCTGGCGCAGAAGGAGTTCACCCAGAACTATCCTCACCCCGGCTGGGTGGAGCACGACCCCATGGAGATCTATTCCAGCCAGTACGGCGTGCTCATGGAGGTGCTGGCCCAGAGCGGCATCGACGTCCGGGACATTGCAGGCATCGGCATAACCAACCAGCGGGAGACGGCCATCGTCTGGGATAAGGAGACCGGCCGCCCCGTCTACAATGCCATCGTCTGGCAGTGCCGCCGCACCGCGCCCTTCTGCGAGGAACTGATGAAGGACGGCGAGTTCACCGCCTATGTCAAAGAACACACCGGTCTTTTGATCGACGCTTATTTTTCCGCCACCAAGATCCGCTGGATCCTGGACCATGTCCCCGGCGCCCGGGAAAAAGCCGAGGCGGGGCAGCTGCTGTTCGGCACGGTGGACACCTGGCTGATCTGGAAGCTCACCGGCGGCAAGGTCCATGTGACCGACTACACCAACGCCAGCCGCACCATGCTGTACGACATCAAAAACCTTTGCTGGGACAAGCATATCTGTGAGCGGCTGGGCATCCCCATGAATATGCTGCCCGAGGTCCACAGCTGCAGCGAGGTATACGGCACCGTCAACATTCAGGGCGTGGAGGTCCCCATCGCGGGCATTGCGGGGGACCAGCAGGCGGCGCTGTTCGGCCAGACCTGCTTTGAGCCGGGGGAGGCAAAAAACACCTACGGCACCGGCTGTTTCCTGCTCATGAATACCGGCAGCGAGATGTTTGTGAGCAAAAACGGCCTGCTCACCACCATTGCGGCGGGCATCGGCGGCAAGGTGACCTACGCTTTGGAGGGCAGCGTCTTTGTGGGCGGCGCCGTGGTCCAGTGGCTGCGGGATGAACTGCATCTCATCACCGAGGCCTCCGATACCGAATACTTTGCCCAGAAAGTACGCAACAGTGCCGGGGTCTATGTGGTGCCGGCCTTTACCGGGCTGGGGGCGCCCTACTGGGATATGTACGCCCGCGGGGCGATCCTGGGCCTGACCCGGGGCGCCGGGCGCAACCACATCATCCGGGCGGCGCTGGAATCCATCGCCTACCAGACCGGGGACGTGCTCCACGCCATGGAGGAGGACACTGGTATCCCCCTCAAGGAACTGCGGGTGGACGGCGGCGCGTCGGCCAACAACTTCCTCATGCAGTTCCAGGCGGACATTGTGAGGCGCAGCATCCGCCGCCCCATGATCCGGGAGACCACCGCCCTGGGCGCGGCCTATCTGGCCGGGCTTGCCACCGGGGTCTGGAAGGATCTGGACGAGATCCGCAGCCAGTGGACGCTGGACAAGATCTACACCCCCGCCATGGACGCGGAGGAGCGGGACCGCCTGTATGCGGGCTGGCGCAAGGCTGTCAGCCGGGCCAGGGCCTGGGCGGACTGACACGGTACATGATTTTGTAAGATAAATACAGTGCGGCATATTTGCGTAAAATATGCTGCACTGTATTTTTTGCGTTTGGCGATTGGACAGATATAAACGGGAAGGCCCCGCGGCATATGCCGCGGGGCCTTCCCGCATTTGAGATATGGACAAAAAGGGAGAGAGCAGAAGAAATTACTTACCCAGAGCCTTGAACATCCAGCCTTTGTAGGCTTCAACGCCCGGCTGATTGAAGGGGTCGATGCCCAGCAGGCTGCCGGAGATGTAGCAGGCAAACTGGAAGAAATAGAACAGCTGGCCGAAGTTGTAGGCGTCCAGCGCGGGAATGTCGAAGATCAGGCAGGGCAGCTTTTCGCTGTGGGCGGTGACGGTGGCGGAGAACGCCGCCTTGTTGATGTCATAGAAGTCCTTGCCGTTGAGGTAATCGAAGTAGTCGGCCTTGCCGTCGGGCATGACCACCAGGCTGTCCTGGCGGGCTTCCACGTCCAGGAAGGTCTCGAACATCAGGGGAGCGCCGTCCTGGATGTACTGGCCCACGGCGTGCAGTTCCTCGGAATATTCGGCGGTGACGGGGAACAGGCCCTTGCCGTCCTTGCCCTCGCTCTCGGCGAAGAGCTGGACCCACCATTTGTAGAACCAGCGGAACTGGGGCTCAAAGCTGGCCAGAAGTTCCAGCTTGTAGCCGCGCTGATAGTACAGGTTGCGCAGCACGGCATAGCGCAGGGCCAGGTTGTCCTCCGGCACGCCGGTGTGCAGGGTGGTCTCCATGTCGGCAGCGCCCCGGACCAAAGCCCGAATGTCAATGCCGGCCACGGCCATGGGCAGCAGGCCCACGTAGGTCATGGCGGTGTAGCGGCCGCCCACGTTGGTGGGGAAGGGCACGAAGGTGTAGCCCTCGGTCTTGCACAGCTCTTCCAGAGAGGAACCGTAGGTGCCGGTGCAGATGATGCGGCTGGCGGCTTCCTCGGGGGAATAGCGGGCAGCCAGTTCCCGGCGCAGGACGCGGAAGGATGCGCCCGGTTCCAGCGTCTCAAAGTTCTTGGCAATGCAGTCGATGGCAAAACGCTTGCCTTCCAGCTGCTTGAGCATGCGGTTCATGGCGTTGGCGGACAGAGTGTTGCCCGCGTAGACGATCTGGGGGCCGGTGCCGTCTGCCAGAGCCTCAATGACGGCGCGGGCAGCGTTGTTGGAGCCGCCGACGCCGATGAGCACAAAAGCATCGCAGGTCTCGCGGATGTGGGCGGCAATGCCCTCGATGGTGGACAGGACCTCCTCGTTGGCCCACTCGTCCACATGCAGCCAGCCCTGGCTGTCGGAGTAGCGGTCCTCGCCGGCCTGGGCCAGCTGGAGGGCAGGCACGCCGTTCTGGATGGCGGCAGTCAGCTCGGCCTCACCCACGAGTGCGCGCTGATCGCGGATACTGAGTTTCAACATAATAGTCACTTCCCTTTTGGGTTTGTCAGGGTCTTAGATCCATAAGTTTGGGCAGCGGTGCGCCAATGAGGGGGCGGCACCATTCCTTGAAAGCGTCGGTAATGTTGTTGCCGCGGGCGTTGATGAACTCGTCGGGCATCTTGCGCTCGGTCATCATGACCTCCTGGATGTCAACGAGGAAGGTCTCGCAGCGGTAATTGGGCCCCGGGACACGGCGCAGAGCCACCATCTTGCCGCTCTGGCCGGTGGTGACGGCATCCACCGCCGCACGGCCGCAGAGTTCGGCTTCGGTGCGGTCGGTCTCGCTCTGCCAGGCGATGGACGCCCGGCCCAGGATGCCCGGTTTTTCCGCACGGGCCTTGTAGCCCAGCTTTTTGGTGATGAGGTTCGCCAGATGGGCGGACACATCGCCAAAATAGGTGGCGCGGCCCACCGTGAAGATGGGCTCCACA
>DXFO01000044.1 GCA_019114415.1 Candidatus Gemmiger faecavium
GTGCCCGGAAGCGCCGGCCGTTTTGGATGTTTCACTCATATGCATTCTCCTTTACCTTTTTTATAAAGACAGGCCGCCCTGCCCTCTATTTGGGCAGGGCGGCCCGCTTCGGTACGAAGTATGGTGCAACAGCTCTGGTTTTCCGGTATGTGGTAGGTCCCATGCCGCGGGTCCCGTGCGACGTTACACCCTAAGGGAAGTTCGTACAGCGTGCTGGCTTGCACAGTTTAGCAAGCGGCGCAAGATTTACTGCTGCGCCTTGACGTTGTTGCAGAAACTGCTGACAATCAGCAGCACGCAGGCCGCCACCAGGCAGACCGTACAGCCGACAACAACATAGAAGATGTTCCAGCCCACGGTATTGCCGGCGTTGTAAGAGAACAAACCGGCAATCAGCATGATACGCTGCAGCAAGCACTGGCCGTACACATAGCTGAACAGTGCAATGGCGGCCAGCACGCCCAGTGCGGTGACCGGGTTGTGGTTGCCCATGCTGGCAGGGGCCAACATGGCCGCAACCACCAGCACTACGCCGACCACGCCGGCGCCAATGACCAAGGGCATATTGACAAGTGCATTATCGGTGCTGATCATGCTGCTGTACGCAGCCAGCGCCACGCCGATGGCGCCCAAAACGGCGGCTACGGCGCTGATATAAAAGGCAGTACCCTTTTTCATGTCACACTTCCTCCTTCTTGCGGGTGGAGGCCATAACATACATCACCACGCCCAGCAGCAGCACAGCGCCGGAAACGCCGGCCAGACCATAGTAAGCAACACGCCACCAGGTCATCTGGCTCTCGATGTGGGTCGTAGCATTGTAGCGGTTCATCAGATGGCTCTCGCTCCAAGCGTAGATGTTCTTATGCACCGCATCCTTCAGCTTCAACTGCAGGTTCAGGTCGCCATCAATGAAGTTGGCGTCCAGACCGCGGCCTTCGATCAGATTCTGGAACAGGTTGGAGCTTTCCAGCGTGGTCGTGCCGTAGAATCCGGCCTGGCCACGGGTGTCGAAACAGGTGGTGCCGGAGTTCAGCACGGCGCTCCACAGGTCAACGTCGTCGTAAATGTCGGTGACCGCGTAGCCGATGAAGCCCCATTCGTTGGCCAGGATCTCAGTCATCAAGCCCTCGCTGGTGGTGCACTCGATGGAGCCGATCTTGGAGAAGGAGGTCATCAGGCCGCGCATACCGGCGTCGTAATCCTCGGTGTCGTACTTGGTAGCCTCAAAGGCGATCTGGTAAGCACGCAGCTCGACCTCACGGGCGCGCTGCTCGGTCATGTAGGGAGACACGCCGCCGCGCTCGGACTCCTGGTCGTTGAAGGCAAAGTGCTTGGGAGCAGCGACCAGGCCGTAATCCAGCGCGCCGATGGCGAATTCCATCGCCGCCACACCGGACAGCACGGGATCCTCGGAGTAATACTCGCCGTTACGGCCGTTGTACGCATGGCGATGGGTGTTCAGGCCGGGGCCCCACAGGATGTTGATACCGGTGAACAGCGACTCAATGCCGGTGAACTGGCCCAGCTCATACATCAGCTCGGGGTTGAAGGTCGAAGCGCCCATGGGGGCGTTGGCAAAGACCTCGGGGTGCCAGTTGCCGTTGGGGTCGCTGGCGGGGATGGCCCACGGGGCGTTGGGGTCCTTGGAGGCGTTGAGGTTGACAGCGATGCCGTTGCCGGCGTTCTCGGTCATGTAGGTCTCGACGGTGCCAATGGAATCAGCGCCGGGGATGGAGGGGCCGCCGAAGGTGAAGATGTACATGGCCTCTTCCAGAGTCAGCTGATCCAGCAGCTGGTCCCACTTCGGGTCGTCGTAGGGCACACCGTACATCTCGTAGAAGGAGATGCCGTTATCCGCGCCCCAGACCACTTCGCTGGTGTCGTCGCTGGTCTGCAGGGTGTAGGTATAACCGTTGAGGTTGTTGATCAGTTCCTCGTTGGTCAGGGTCATAGCGTCGTAGGTCTCGGGGAAGGTGCCGGCCCAGTCGGTACGGGTCAGGTAGGTGACCTCGCCAGGCTGGTAGTAGTTCCAGTCGGCATAGGGCAGCTGGTTGGAGATTTTGTAGCCGGTCTTGGAGATCGAGAACATTGTCTTGGAGATGAAGTTCTCGTCAATCTCAACGGCCAAAGCCTGCGCGGCGTTGCCGGTGCCGGACATCAGTTCGGCGTCCATCTCCTGGGCGGCCATGATGTGGTTCAGCGCATCATGCGCGCCGTTGCCGACAGAGAAGTAGTAAGTGCCGGGATCCATGATGTAGGTGCCGGTGGTGCCGTCGCCGTTGTCATAGTTCTCGTCGTAGCTGGCAATGTACTGCAGGTCAACCTTAACGGGGACCACTTCGGAAGCGCCAGGCTCGAGGATCTCGGTCTTCTCAAAGTTCAGCAGCTGGATGGCGGATTTCTCAATGCCGCCGGGGGTGTAAGGCGCCTGGCCATAGATTTGGACAGGGGTCTTGCCGGCGACATCGCCCACGTTGGTGACCTTGACGTTGAAGGTGGCGTAGGCGTTGGGGGCACCAGTCTCGGGGTCGACAGTGATCTCAAAGGCAGGCTCGCCCTGGAACTCGTAGGTGAACTCGGTATAGCTCAGGCCGTAGCCGAAGCCGTAAGTGACCTCGTTGTCGTAGTTCCACTCGGTATCGGAGCCGTAAGCGCCGACCGGGCTGGTGGCATTGCCGGTGCCGGCAACAGAGTCGTAATAGCGGGTCTCATAGTAGCGGTAGCCAACGTAGATGTCCTCCGCCTCGATGAGGTAAGCGCCGGGGTTGAAGCCCAGGACGCCGCCAGTGCGGGTGATGGTGCCCTCGGTGTTGGTGTAATACATCTTGCCCATATTCTGCATGGCAGGAGCAGACATATTGTAAGCAGTAAAGATGTCGAACAGACCGCCGGAAGGGCTGACGCGGCCACAGAGGATATCTGCCACACCCAGCATACCATAGCAGCCGGGGGCGCCGATCCACAGAATAGCATCGACGTCAGGGTCGTTCTTCAGGGTGCCGATTTCGACCGAAGCGGAGCTGGAAATCAGCACGATGACCTTGTCGCTGGCTTCTTTGGCCAGCTCGATGGCATCCAGTTCGTTCTGGGTCAGAGAGAGCGGCTCGCCATGCTCAAAGCCAAGGCCCTCGGCCACGCCGCCGGGCAGGTAGTCAACCTGCTCGCAGCTGGGTCGAGCGATGACGACGATGGCGGCGTCGCCGTACTCGGCAAAGCTATCTTTGTAGCTACCGTTGACAGCGGCAATCTCGTCCACAGAAGGCTCGCCCGGGTCATAGACTTCGGCGGCCGGCTCGTTCTCGTAATGGACATAAGTCTCGCCCAGAGCTTCGTAGATATCGACCATGGTGGGGTTAATGTTGAAGCCGGCGCCCTCAAAATCGAACTCGTCGCCGGTCCACTCGCTGATGGTGGCAGAAGGCGCCGCGCCGCGGCTGCCCACCGACCACGCGATGGTGTTGGCGAAATCGGTACGGTTCTGGCTCAGGGCCTGCTCCAGGCTGATGTAGGCACCCTGCGCTTTCACGCCGAAGCTGGAGCCCAGCAGGTTCGAGTGCGAGCGGATGCCCAGCAGCGTCACGTTGGAGCCGCTGTCCAGCGGCAGCGCGCCGTTGTTCTTCAGCAGGACGCTGCCCTCGGCGACCTCGCGGCGGTTGAGGTCGATGGCGGCCTCGATCAGCGCCTTAGAGTTGCCGGTGCCGTCCTCGTTGAGCAGCTCGGCCGGGGGGGCGAACTTATCGTACAGCGGGTTTTCTTCGTTATTTTCCGATACCAGGGCCTCGCTGTTGGTGCCCAGGTAGGTGTCGATGGTGGCCGCGTTGGCCTCCAGGGCGCTGCCCAGGATCAAAGACAGACACATGGTGAAGCACGCGATACCGCTAATGCCGCGCCACAATGCCTTTTTGGATGATTGCTTCATTCTTTGCTTCGTCCTCCTCCATACGTCAATATAAAATGTATGTTTGTTTTACCGAAATCACTCCCCTCCTTTCTATTACATTGGAATTTTGTATAGCCAAAAGCTTTACACCCAGTTGGCGCTGTTGGAGCTCTTGGCGGTGAGTTTATAGGCGGGGTTGGGGGTGTCCACCTTATGCAGGGTGGCAGCGTCGCGGCAGGGGCCGGCCACGGCTTCCAGCTTGGTCTCGGGGGACAGGCTTACCTGGAAGGTGAAGATCTTGTCCTCTTTCTTGGTCTCCACCAGCTTGCCGTCCACGTACAGCGAAACTTCCGGCTGGTTGGAATAGACCTTGACGGTGGTGGTGTTGCCGGTGCGGTCGGCAAAGCGCTTGCCGCAGATATGGACGAAGGGGTCTTTGCTCCAGAAGGCCTTATAGGCGTAGAAGGAATCTTTCTTGGTCTTGCGGTCGAAGGTGACCAGGCCCTTGTGGTTCATGCCGGGTTCGCCGCCCTGTTCACGGGCGTCGGCCGCAAAGTCGAACATGTTCCACACGTGGGTGGACCACATATAGGGATGACGCTCAAAGCACTTGAGCATGAACTCGTGATAGATGGCCTGGTATTCCTCGGTATGGTCGCCGCGGCGGGGCTTGGAGGAGTGCAGGTTGGGCATGGCCTCGCAGCCGTACTCGGAGTAGCCCAGGCAGCGGTTGGGGTAGCACAGGTGGAAGAAATCGATCCACAGGTCGTTGAGGAACAGGCCCGGGACGTACCAGCCCAGGTAGAGGTTCCAGCTGACCAGGTCGGTGATGTGGGCAACCTTATTAAAGGGGCCGCACATGGCGTAGCAGGCCAGGGTGGTGGGACGGGTCTTGTCCATCTCATGGCAGAGGTCGTTGAGCACGCGGTGGTTGTCCAGCATGTCGGCCTTGTCCTTGGTGGAGATGGTGATCTCGTTGGAAACGCCCCAGCAGACGATGGAGGGGTGGTTGTAGTTCTGAACGATCAGCTCTTTCATCTGGCTGATGGTGTTCTCGCGGCCATTGGGCATATGCTCCGAGATGTAGGGGATCTCGGCCCAGACGATCATGCCGTACTCGTCGCACAGGTCGTAGAAGTACTGGTCGTGCTGGTAGTGGGCAAGGCGGATGGTGTTGGCGCCGATCTCGCGGATCAGGTCCATGTCCTCCTTGTGCATTTCCTTGGTCAGGGCGTTGCCGATGCCTTTGCGGTCCTGATGGCGGGAGACGCCGTGCAGGGGATACTTGCGGCCGTTGAGGAAGAAGCCCTCCTTGGGGTCCACACGGAAGCTGCGCACGCCGAAACGGCAGCTGATCTCGTCCACGGCCTGGCCGTCTTTATTGAGCTGCAGGGTGGCGGTGTAGAGGTAGGGGTCCTCCACGCCGTCCCACAGATGAACCTTGGGAATGGTCAGGGTCACGTCGGCGCCCTTGCCGGAAGCCACGGTCTTGCCCTCCGCATCGGTGAGGGTGACGGTGACGTCGGGGTTTTCCACATTGGCCCAGCATTCCACATGGACGCTGCCGTCCTTGCCATCCACGGTGGGAGTGACTTTCAGGCCGGGGCCGCCGAAGTGGTCCAGATCAAAGTGTTCCTTGCTGACCACGATGAGGTCCACGTCGCGGTAGATGCCGCCGTAGAAGGTGAAGTCCGCCTTCTGGGGATAGACGCGGTCGTTCTTGCTGTTGTCGGCCACCACGGTCAGGTCGTTCTTGTCGGCCAGCAGGGCGGTGACGTCCGCCCGGAAGGTGGAGTAGCCGCCGTCATGGTGGGCGACCTTCTGCCCGTTGAGGGTCACGTCCGCCGAAGCGTTGACGCCCTGGAACTCCAGGTAGACCACCTGGGTGGCGGGGTCAAAGTCGGGGCGGTCAAAGCTGCGGGTGTAGGTGCAGCTGCCGCGCCAGTAGTCGTTGCCGCCGTCCTGGCCGTCGATGGCGTTCCAGGTATGGGGAACGTCCACGGCGATCTCGGTACGGTCAGGGCCGCAGAAAGTCCAACCTTTATTCAGAGAAATCCTGTTACGCATGCTCCATCTCCTAACCTGCGCCCTGCCCGGTGCGCAATATGCTGTTTTTTTTGCACAACACCACGGCGGCTGCTGTGCACATTCACGGATGATAACTATTTACAATTTAACATTTCGGCCACAAAATAACAACCGTTTTTTCACAAGTGGGCAAAAATGCGACTTAAGTGGTTTCGACCTGCCCATAAATCTTTGTAAAATTTGTGCAAGTTCAACAAAATCTTCACAAACCCTTTGTCGGCCCAACGGGGGAGGGGGTGTCCGGGGTCAGGGCTTTTCTTTTATACAATGAAAGGGTATAATAAACGGATAAGAGACGGCGGGGGATGTTCCCGCCGCCATGCCCGCCCGGTCCCTTTCCGGGAAGTGCGGGATGCCGACGGATTTTTACAGAAAGGAGCCCCCGGCCATGCCTCAGCCGACCCACGCGCCGCTGCCCCGGCGCATCCTGCTGATCCACACCCGCTACCGCCTGCCCGGGGGCGAGGACGCCGTGTTTGAAGCCGAGCGCGCCATGCTGGAGCAGCACGGCCACACCGTCACCGTCTACGAGCGCAGCAACGGGGAAGCCGCCGGCCTGTTGCAGAAGCTGCTGCTGCCGTTCCGGGCGGTATTCAGCTTCAAGGCCATGCGGGAAGTCCGGGCGCTGATCCGCGACAACCGGATCGAGCTGGTCCACGTACACAACACCCTGCTGGTGACCAGCCCCTCGGTGCTTCTGGCCTGCCGGAAAGAGGGGGTCCCCGTGGTCCAGACGCTGCACAACTTCCGGCTGTTCTGCCCCAACGGGGTATTGCTGCGCCAGGGCAAAGTCTGCGAGGACTGCCCCCACCAAAGCCTGTTCTGCGCCGTGCGCCATGCCTGCTACCGGGGCAGCCGGGCGGAGAGCCTGGTCTGCGCGGCGGTATACGCCTTTCACCGGCTTTTGGGGACCTACAAAAAGGTGTCCCTCATCACCCCCACCGAGTTTGACCGGGACAAGCTGCTGGAATTCAACGCCCTGCGCCCGGTATTTGACCCGGCGCGGCTGTACGTCAAGCCCAACCCGGTGTCCGTCACTCTGCCCCAGGGAGCGCCTTTGCCCTTTGGGGCGCGGAAAAACCAGATCATCTATGCCGGGCGGCTGGAGGAACTGAAAGGCCTGCCCACCGTGCTGGAAGCCTGGCGGCTGCTGGCCGGCGACCCCGACGCTCCCCGGCTGCTGCTGGTGGGGGACGGCCCGCTGGAAAGCTGGGCCAGGGAACAGGCCCTGCCCAATGTGGAATTTGCGGGGCGGCTGCCTGCCAAAGAACTCCACGCCCGCATGGCGGAAAGCCTGGCCGTGGTGGCCGCCAGCCTTTGCTATGAGAGTTTTGCCCTGGTGCCGTCGGAGGCCCATCTGGTGGGAACGCCGGTCATTGCCAGCGCCCTGGGCAACGTGGGAGCCTCGGTGACGGCGGGCTTTGACGGCCTGACCTTTGCCCCCGGGGACGCCGCCGACCTGGCAAGGACGGTGCGGGCGCTGCCCGCCGCTCTGGCGGAGATGGACCCCCATGCCATCCGCCGGGCCGCCCTGGAAAAGACCGGGGACGGCAATGAGGAAAACTACCGCCGTCTGGCGGACATCTACGCCCGGGTATCCGCCGGGGACGCTGCCCGCTGACCCCTACCTTAATATATAGAGAAACCACGCACCAACGACAACAAGGAGACGCCCCTATGAATCAGGTGTACCGCGCGCTGCACATGCCGCCGGACCGTCTTTTCAAAAAGCTCACCGGACAAAAGGAGATCTACACCATCGCCGTCCGGCCCATCCCTGCCGAGGCTCCTCTGCCCGCCTTGGGGGAGGGCGCCTATACCCCGCTGCCCTTTGACGGGCATACCTGGTACGCCGACCCGCTGCTCTACCGTCACGGGGACGAGCGCTGGATCTTCTGCGAGGCCTTTGACCTGGCCGCCGGGCGGGGAGACATTGCCGCCATCCCTCTGCGGGAGGACGGCAGCTTCGGCACGCCGCAGACCGTGCTGCAAACAGGGAGCCATCTGTCCTTTCCCACCGTCTTTGACTGGCGGGGGGAGACCTGGATGATCCCCGAGTCCAGCGCCTGCCACACCATCGACCTGTACCGCTGCGCGGAATTTCCCGGCAAGTGGGAGCAGGCCGCCCGCTTCCCGGTGGGGTGCGAGCTGTGCGACACCATTCTGCTGGACAAGAAATCCGACGAAGTGACGCTGCTTTGCAGCGAGACCAAACCGGAGAACCAGCTTTACACCCGCTACCGCCGCTACATCCTGCGCCACGCCGCGGGGGAGGACGGCCCGGATTTTGAGCTGGAACCGGACGAGCCCTTCAACCTCCAGCACCGGGAATACGGCCTGGGCTTCCGCAACGCCGGCCCTATGTTTGAAATTGGCGGCCAGACCGTCCATCCCACCCAGGTGAGCACCAAGGTGGACTACGGCGTCTACCTGCAATTTTTCGCCCGCCGCGGCGCCAGCGAGATCCCTCTCTGTGCGGCGGAACCCCACATCGTCGCCATCACCGGGCTGAACCGCGCCGACGTGGTGGGCATCCACACCTACTGCCGGGACGACCGGTTTGAGGTCATCGACGCCCGCTATCTCACCCGCCTGCCCAAACAGCCCGCCCCCGCCGCCAACGCCGGGGCATTCGGGGCTGAAAACAAGCCCGCCGCCCCCGGCAGCCCGGAAGCAGAGGGCTGAGTATCGATTTTTTCGCGCATTTTCGCGTTTTTGTGTTTTACCCCATTCAGGAGGCTTTCATGCTGACCATTGCCATCCCGCAGCTGTACTGTGGTGCGTCCGGCCGAAAGGGCGCCTACAACCGGCAGGAGGTGGGCCTGGCCCGGGCCTTTGCGGCCCTGGGCTGCCGCGCCCTTGCCATTTACCCCGACACCTCCCTCTCCGCCCCCGAGGCCGAGGACCTGGAGCCGAATGTCCGGGTGCTCTATCTGCCCGCCCGCGCCCTGGCCGTCCACGCCTTTTACAAAAGCTGGCAGCCTTTGCTGGACGAAGAGGTGGACGCCGTCCACGTCATGGGGGACAACTCCCTGGGCGTGCCGGGGCTGTACCGCTTCTGCCAGAAACACGGCATCTTCTTTTACAGCCAGCTGGGCGCGCTGAAAAGCGATTCCCGCACCCCTGCCGTCCGGCTGGTGATGGACCTGCTTCTGCGCCGCAACCTGGCCGTCTACCGTAAGACCCCCACCTACGCCAAGACCCCCGCCGTGGCCAAAGAGATCGAGAGCCTGGGGGTGTCCTGCGCCGGGGTCATGCCGGTGGGTCTGGACACCGCCATCATCCCCATGATCCCCGGCTCTGCCGCCGAGATCCGGGCCGAGCTGAAACTGGACCCCGCCGCCCGGTATCTGCTGTTCGTGGGACGGCTGGACCCCTACAAGCGGCCCATGGCCCTGCCGCCCCTGATGAAACAGCTGGGGGAGGAATGGCGTCTTATCGTCATCGGCAAAGGCTCCCAGGCCGAGGAGCTGGACGCCGCCATGAAGCCTTACGGCGACCGCTATACCCGCATCCCCGCCCTGCCCAACACGGCGGTGCATGCCTACTACCACGCCTGCGACGTCTTTGTCAACTTAAACGACCACGAAATTTTCGGCATGAGCCTGCTGGAAGCCATGTATGCGGGCTGTCCCCCCGCCGCCCGCCGTGCGCCTGGGCCGGAGCTCATCATTGAGGACGGGGTGTCCGGCGTGCTGGCCGACACCGACGCCGCTCTGCCCGACGCCGTGCGCCGGGCCGCCGCCGACCCCGAGATGGGCATTGCCGCCCAGCGCCGGGTGAACGAACAGTTCCTGTGGGGCAACAGTGCCGAGACCGCCCTTGCCATGCTGGAAAAGAGGGGAGTGCCCGCCCATGGATAACGACGCCAAGATTTTGCAGAAAGCCCGGGACCTGTACAAAGGTCTGCGGTTCGGCTGGCGGTACCGGGGCGTGGAGCTGATGGACGCCGAAGCCGGCAACGATTACATTGCCCAGTGCATCCGCTGGGGACGGCCTTTCTGCGCCGGGCGCTGCGGCGCCACCGAAATGCGCTGCATGGCCGAATACCTGAAAAACCAGACGGAGGAGAGCGAGCATTTCTCCCCCAAGATCCGCGCCGAGATGCGGGACCTGTCCGGCATGTTTCCCACCGACGACGCCACCCTGGAGCGCTTTTGCAAGCTCTATGCCGAAGCCGCCCACGCCGCCGACCTGCTGGCCTTGTGGGACGTGGGAGCCGAGCGAGAGGTCATAAAGGGCTGCGGCCCCGAGACCCGCTTTGCCAAACTGCGGGCGCTGGAGCCTTACTACCATGCGTCGCCCTGGTCGGCGGCGCTGGCGGGCAAGCGGGTACTGGTGGTCCATCCCTTTGCGGACACCATCCGCAGCCAGTACGCCCGCCGGGAGCAGCTCTTCCAGAACCCCGACGTGCTGCCGGAATTTGCCTCCCTGCGGGTGGTGAAGGCCGTGCAGGGTCTGGGCGGGCAGGAGACCGGCTACCACAGCTGGTTCGATGCCCTGGCCGCCATGGAGGAGGAGATCGCCAAAGAGCCTTTTGACGTGGCGGTCATCGGGGCGGGGGCCTACGGCCTGCCCCTGGCAGCCTTCTGCGCCCGGGAACTGAACGCCCAGGCGGTGCAGATGGCGGGGGCCACCCAGCTTTTGTTCGGTATCCGGGGCAAGCGGTGGGACGACCATCCCATTTTGTCCCGGCTGTACAACGACGCCTGGGTCCGCCCCGGCGACGGCGAGGGCATCCGCAACAAGGATGCCGTGGAGGGCGGCAGTTACTGGTAACCCCCCATATCCCAAATTTACAGAAAAGGAGCACCCCCATGCGCATCCTGATGATCGGCAGCGCTTTGACCATCAACGGCGGCATCCAGCGGTACATCCTGAACCTGCTGGGGTCCATGGACCTTGCCCGCTACGAGGTCGATCTGCTGGCCACCCCCGTTCCCGACGGAGTGCCCAGCTGCGAGGCGGAACTGCGCAGGACCGGGATCAAGCACATCTACTATATGCCCGGCAACGACAAGCAGCGGCTGTTTTTCTATCCCCGGTTTTTCCGGGAGCATTCCGGGTATGATATCATCCACTTTCACACCACCAGCAAGATCAACGCCCTGGCCTGCGGGGTCATCCGCCATGCCTGCCCGGGGGCCAGGCTCATTGTGCACAGCCACACCGTCTATCCTCCCATGACCCTGAGCTGGAAGATCGCTCACCGGTTTTACCAGCACTGGGCGGATTACTTCCTGGGGTGCAGCGTGGCGGCGGGGCGGTTCGTTTTCGGCCCGGACATCGACAAAAAGCCCAACTTTGCGGTGGCCTGCAATGCGGTGGACAAGGCCCGTTTCCACCCCGACGATGCCGCCCGGGCGGACATCCGCGCCCGCTACGGCGTTGCCGACGACCAGCGTCTGGCCGGTTTTGTGGGGCGGTACAGCCACGAGAAAAACCTGCTGTTTCTGCTGGATGTTTTCGCGGCCATGCGCGCAGAGGACCCGTCCTGGAAGCTGATGCTGGTGGGCGGGGGAGAGGACCAGCCTGCCGTGGACGCCAAGATCCAGGCCCTGGGCCTGACCGGCGCCGTCATCCAGACGGGGGTGCAGGAGAATGTTCCCGCCTTTATGAATGCTTTCGACCTGTTTTTGCTCCCCAGCGAGTTTGAGGGCAGCCCGGTCACCCTGGTGGAAGCCCAGGGCTGCGGGGTCCCCTGTCTGGCATCCACCAATGTGCCGCCGGACAGCGCCGTCACCGGGCTGGTACAGTTCCTGCCGCTGGACGCGCCCTTTTCCCTCTGGGCGCAGAAGGCACAGGCCGCCGGCCGCGGCCCGCACCAGAGCCACTGGGACACGCTGGCCGCCGCCAGCTATGAACTGGGCACCGCCGCCCGCCAGATGGAACGGCTGTACGACCGTCTGGTCCCCGCAGAAAAGGAGGCCGCCCGATGATCTATGCCGAACTGGCCGGGGGTCTGGGCAACCAGATGTTCCTTTACGCCTTTGCCCGGGCCCTTGCCCTGCGCACCGGTGAGGAAGTGACGCTGCTGGACCGGCAGGACTGGAAGTCCGGCGCCCCCGCCCACACCCACTGTGCCCTCAACGCCCTGCGCATTTCTCCCCAGGTGCACATCAGGGCGGACGCCGCCTTTGCCAAGCACCATCTGCCCCTGCAGAACACCCTGAAAGTCCTGATGATCCGCCGGGAACAGAAAGGCGGCATGATGGCCCAGAACTGGAAACCCTTTGAAGCAAAAATGGCTCCCATGCTCAACGCCCTGGGCCTGCACTTCGTCACCGACGGCTACATTCCCTGCCGCCGGGGAAAGGGCTTTCATTTCCCGCCGGACCTTCTGGCCTGGGGGTATTTCCAGAGCGAAGCCTACTTTGCCGACCATAAAGATATCATCCGGGCGGAACTGCGCCCGGTGAACGCCCCCGACCCCGACCGGGCGGCGGCCATCGGGGCGGCAAAGTGTCCCGTCTGCCTGCATCTGCGCCGGGGCGACTACCAGAACCCCGAAAACGCCGCCCTGCAGGTCTGCACCCCGGCCTACTATGCCCGGTGCTGCGCCCTGGTGAAAGAACAGTGGCCGGAAGCGACCCTCTTTGTCTTTTCCGACGACATTCTTTGGGCGCAGGATCATCTGGACACGGCGGGCCTGCCTGCCGTCTACCTGACGCCGGGCAGCGCGGCGGGGGACCTGGCCCTGATGCAGATGTGCCGGCATTTCATCATCAGCAACTCGACCTACAGCTGGTGGGCCCAATACCTGGGGGATGCCCCGGACAAACAGGTCTACGCCCCCGACCGCTGGTACGCCAACGGCAAGGAAAGCGAACTCTATCTGCCCGGCTGGACGCTGGTGTCCGCCGCCGGGCAATAAACCGCAAGGAGTAACACAAGGACAGGAGGTGCCGCCATGCGGCGGGAAGGCAAGATCCGGTTTTCCGTGGTGATACCGGTATACAATGTGGAAAAATACCTGCCCCTGTGCGTGAAAAGCGTGGTGGAGCAGGCAGGGGACCCCGACTGGGAGTGCATCCTTGTTGACGATGGCTCCACCGATACCTCGGGGGCCATGTGCGACACCTTTGCGGCGGAATGCCCCGGGGTCATTGCCCTGCACCAGAAAAACCAGGGCCTGGCCGGGGCACGCAACACCGGCATTGCCGCGGCGACAGGGGAGTGGCTGCTGTTTCTGGACAGCGACGACGAATGGGCCCCCGGTATGCTGGAAAACCTGCGCGCCGCTCTGGAGGCCCACCCCGGCTTTGACTGGTATGTGGCCCGGTACTTATCCCTCAACGAGGCCGACGGCACCCTGTATGAACCCACCGACGTCCGGTTCGTCCCCGGGGATTTCGAGAGCGACGACTACGCCGCCCGGGTGGAACGGCTGTACGACAGCGCCCACTGGTCGGTGTGGAAGTACTGCCTGAAACGTCAGTTTTTGCTGGACAGCGGGGTGGAGTTCTGGCCGTCGGTGGTCTGGGCGGAGGATTACCCCTTCGACCTGCTGCTTCTGCGCCGGTGCCGGAAACTCTGCTTTCTGGACATGGTCATGACCCATTACCGGGAAAACCGTGCCGGCAGCCTGATGAACTCAAACCTCCCCAAGCATTTCACCGGCATCCTGGCGGCGCTGCGGGGCTTTGCCCAGGTCTTTGCGGAAGGGCAGTGCCTGCCCGCCCAGCGCAATGAGATCCTGCGCCGCACCGCCAACGCTTTCTGGCCGGAAGCCCGTGCCGCCGCCTGCAGGGACAAGGCGGTGCGCCGTGCCTGCGCCCCGCTCATCGACCAGTGCCGCCCGCTGTTTGACTACGGCGACCAGTGCCGGGGCCGGGCGGACTGGGTGCTGTTCCGCCTGCTGCTCAAAGTCTTTGGGGCAAGGTTTGCCCTGTGGTTCTGCGGGCATCTGAAAAAAGGCTGATCCCCCCGCTCCGGCTTTTTATCCGCCGCCCCGGCCTTTGCCCGCCGGGCGTGCCGGGCGCGCCCTCTGCCCCATCGGGCCGTAAGGCCCGCGTCCCCCAGTTTTTCCGCCGGGACAGGGGCGTGACCGAAATGACCGAAAACCATCTTTTTGCCGTCAGACCGGCATTTCCCGCAAACAGACCAAACTCTCTCACAGGAAAGGGCTTCTGTTCATGAGGACCAAACGCACCATCATCAACCTGCTGTACACCCTGGGCTCCAGCTTTGTGCTGCTTTTGCTGGGGCTGGTCGCCCGGGCACTGTTTGTCTCCAACTTCGACATCACCATCCCCGGTACTTCCACCGTCATCGAGCAGCTGTTCAGCGTCTTTTCCATCGCCGAGTTCGGGGTGGGCAGCGTCATCAGCTACCGGCTGTATGAACAGATCGCCGCCAAAGATGTGGACAAGATCAGCAAATACATGTCGCTGTACAAGTGGACCTACCGTCTTATCGGCGGGGCCATCTTTGTGCTGGCGGCCATCTTCTGGTTTTTCCTGCCCCTGCTCATTGTGGAGGCCAACACCGACTGGGACGCCGTCCATGCCATCTATATTTTGCAGACGCTGTCCACCCTGTCCAGCTATTTCCTGGTCACCCGGCGCCTGCTGTACACCTGCACCCAGCAGGGCTATGTCTGCACCCGCATCGACTTTGTCTTTAACGTTCTCACCTATCTGGCGAGAATTTACATCTCGTTGAATTATGCCAACAATTACATTCTGTATTTCGGCATCACCATTGTGTTCAACACGCTGGCAAACGTGGTGGTGGCCTGGCGCTACCGCCGGGATTTCCCCGAAGTCCACGACGTCCGGGTCTCCTGGGCGGACTTCAAGGAGCTGGGGCTCTTCCGGGATCTGCGGTACTATCTGGTCCACCGGGTGTCCAACGCCATCTATGGCACCTCGGACAGCCTGGTCATGACCCGCATGCGGGGCTCCGCCAGCGTCACCTATCTGGGCAACTACTCCAACGTTTCCTCCTCCGTCACCAACATCGGCAACAAGATCCTGGACAGCTTCGCCGCCGCCATCGGCAACATCGTCTACGACAAGACCGCCGAGGCCGACGACCACCAGAAAAAGGTCTTCTGGAGCATGGACCTGTTCAGCTATCTCTTCGGCAGCTTTGTGGCGGTGGCCTATTTCTGCCTGTTCCAGCCCTTCATCACGGTATGGCTGGGCAGCCAGTGGCTGCTGCCCATGTCCTACGTGTTCTGGTTCTGCTTAAATGAGTACGTGGGCTGGAACCACCGGATGCTGGGCTCCTACCGGGCCGTGCTGGGCCATTTTGAGGAGGACCAGTGGTTCATGGTGGCCAGCGGCGTCTCCAACCTGGTACTGAGCTTTGTGCTGGTCATCCCCTTCGGCCTGCCCGGCGTCATCGCCGCCACCGTGTTCGCCCATTGCCTCATGTGGTTCGGCCGGGCCAAGGTGGTGTTCCGCCGGTTCATGCGGGGCTGCGGCGGACGGTATGTGCGCATCCAGCTTACCCATGCCCTCACCCTGGCGGTGGAAATGGCCCTGACCTGGTGGGTGTGCAGCCTGCTGGGCACCGGCTGGCTGGGCATCATTGCCCGGGCGGTGGTGGTGTGCATCCTGCCCAACGCCATGAACCTTGTCTTTTACGGCTTTACCAGCGACGCCGAATACCTGCGCGGCCGCGCCCTCCAGCTGTGGCAGCGCATCTCCGCCCGTCGGAAGGAGGTCTGACCCGCCATGTCCAAGCCTACGGTAGCCCTTTTGTACATCTGCACCGGCAAATACACGGTGTTCTGGCCGGACTTTTACAAGACGTTCCGGCAGAATTTTCTGCCCGAGTGTGATAAAACCTTTTTTGTCTTTACCGACGCGCCGTCCATCGAGTTCGACACCGAACCCGACGTGCGCCGCATTTACCAGAAAGCCCTGGACTGGCCGTACAGCACCCTCAAGCGGTTTGAGATGTTCCTGACCCAGGAGGATGCCCTGAAAGCCTTTGACTTCCTGTTTTTTGCCAACGCCAACCTGCTGTGCGAGCAGGTGGTGACGGCGGAGGAATTTCTGCCCCGCACCGAACAGGGGGAGGTGCTTCTGATGGTCCAGCAGCCGGGCTTCTGGGACAAGACGCCGCCCTTTTACTCCTACGACCGCAACCCAAAATGCCGGGCCTACATCCCCTACAACTGCGGGCGGGACTATGTGTCCGGTGGGCTGAACGGCGGCACGGCCCCGGCCTTCCTGGCCCTGTGCCACACCCTGGCCAGGCGCACCGACGACGACCTGGCCGACGGCGTCATTGCCCTGTGGCATGACGAGAGCCAGCTCAACCGCTACGTTGCCGAGCTGGACCCCGCCGAATACCGTCTGCTCACCCCGGCCTACTGGTACCCGGAGGACTGGCACATCCCCTTTGAGCAAAAAATTACGGTGCGGGACAAATCCAAGTGGATCGACATGACCGCCGTCAAGGGCAAAAAGCCGGAACTGGGCTTTGTGGCCCGCAAGTGGGATGCCTTCTGCCAGAACTACCTGCCCTTTGTCCTGGCCGTGCGGGACACCCTGCTGCTCAAACATCTGCCCCGGTACAAGGCCGGACATAACCCCTGACATCCACGCCCCGAAAGGAGGGCTTTCATGCAGGCAACCAAACGACATATCGGCCCCGAGCACCTTCTTGCGGCGCTGCTGATCTTGCTGGCGGCGGCCTCGGTGGTCAAGACGCTCTTTGCGGGCCTTGAGATCGACGAGGAATACGCCCTGTCCCTGGGCTGGCGGCTGATCCAGGGGGATACCCTGTTCTACACCATGTGGGAGCCGCACCAGCTTTCCGCCCTGGCGGACGCCGCCCTCATGTGGCCGTACTGGGCCATCACCGGCACCACCACCGGTATTTTGCTGTATATGCGCATCGTCACCCTGGTGCTGAAAGCCCTGCTTTCCATCTGGTTTTACCGCACCATGCGCCGCACCCTCACCCCGCGCACCGCTTTTCTCACCGCCCTGGCCCTGTTTGTCTACACCCCCAAATGGTTTTTGGCGCCGGATTACATCTCCCAGCAGTTCCACTTTACTTTGGCGGCTTTCCTCTGTTTTTACGGCTATTACGGGGACGGCGGCAAAAAACTGTGGCGGCTGGTGCCGGGGGGCATCTTCCTCAGCCTCAGCGTGCTGGCCTTCCCCCAAAGCGCCTTTGCCGCCCCGGTCTACCTGCTGGGAATGTTCCTGCTGGGCCGCCGCGCCGGGGAAAAACGCGTCCTGGGCCTGCCCGCCGGCATGCTGGTCACCTTTCTGACCTGCCTGGCCTGCGCCGGGGTTTTCCTTGTGTATGTTTTGCAGGATATGTCCCTGCGGACCCTCATTGCCCGGGCCACCCTCATCCTCAACGATCCCCAGTATGACTTCACCTTTGCCGAGCGCCTGGCTCTTTTGGGCAGCCAGGCCGCCGACGTGGGCAAGTTTTTGGCCAAGCCGGGCGGCGTGGCCCTGGCCGTGGTGGGCGCGGGCATTGCCCGGGACATCTACCTGCGGCAGGAACGCCCCATCCGCAACATCCGGTACTGGCTGAACATTCTGTTTGCCCTGTTCTCCGCCGCCACGGTGCTGCTCTGCCTGGCCCGCGCTTTGCGGGATTCCAGCCTGGACGAGCGGTATTTCTGCCCCGTGCTGGTCATTGCGGGCATCTGGTTCTTCCGCTCCGGCCGGGGCACCGCCCGGGAGGGGCTGTTCTGGCTGGGATACCTGCCCGGCGTGGCGGCCTACCTGTTCATTCTGCGGTCCACCCTGCTGGGATTTTCCGCCACCTTCATGTACCTGACCTGGCCGGCAGTGTGCGCCGTGCTGGCTCTGGCCCTGCAGACCCGGGCCGCCGAAAACGGCGAGACCGACCCCTGCACCCCCTATGCCCTGGACGCCGACTGGGCGGACGGCATCCTTTTGTCCCTGCTGGGCTTTTTGGTGGTATGCCGTGCTTTCCTGGTGCTGACCACCGGCTGGAAGCCCGCCAACGTGCTGGACACCGAGCTGACCTACCTGTCCGACGGTCCCGCCGCCGGGACCTGGGCCGACACCGAGACCGCCGACATGTACTATGCCCTGGAGCGCGCCCTGGACCCCTGCGCGGGCAAAAAGGTGCTGCTTTCCACCGGCGACGTGCACGGCCTGGCCTTTTTGATGGCGGACGGCACCCTGGAGACCGCCCAGGCATCGGTCATTTCCTCCACCGACAGCGACAGCCGGTTTGCCAACTACTATCTGGAACTGCCGGAGAAGGAACCGGACGTCATTATCTACAACGACGACTGCGTCCGCGACCTGGATGAGTTCCACCAGTGGCTGGAAGAGAATTTCACCATCACCGACCGGCAAGCGGTGCAGTACGGCAGCGCTTCTCTGGAAGTATTGACGGTGGCGCACTGACGCTCCCGCCCCCATACCGGCACCATTTCTCCCCCGCAGCAAAAAACAGGCTGCGGGGGAGTTTTTTGTGCGCTGACAAACGGTGCGGGATGTGGTATCATATAAGGGATTGGGGGGCTTTTTGGCCGCCCGGTGCATCCTGACAAAGGGAGGCTTTTGCCTTGGAGCAGAAATTCTTGATTTTTATTCCGGCCTACAACTGTGAGAACCAGGTCCCCCGGGTGCTGGATCAGCTTCTGGACCCCCAGGTCCGGGAATTTGCGGGGGAGTGCATCGTGGTGAACAACCGTTCCACCGACGGCACCGAGGACGCGGTAAAGGCCTGGATGGCCGCTCACCCCGAGGCCCCGGTGCGCCTTTTGCGCAACGACCAGAACTACGGCCTGGGCGGCAGCCATAAAGTGGCTTTCGGCTATGCCATGGAGCACGGCTATGACTATCTGGTGGTGCTGCACGGTGACGACCAGGGGGACGTGCGGGATCTTCTGCCCCTGGTCAGGTCCGGCGAGTACAAACAATACGACTGCTGTCTGGGTTCCCGCTTCATGCGGGGCAGCCGCATCAAGGGGTACAGCGCCCTGCGTATCTTCGGCAACTACGGATTCAACTGGCTGTTCAGCCTGGTGACCCTGCACAAGATCACCGACCTGGGCAGCGGGCTGAACCTCTACCGGGTGGCATCCCTGAAAAACCGGTACTACATCAAGTTCCCGGATACCCTGTATTTTAACGACTGCATGATTTTGGCCCAGTGCCATTACAAGCAGAAGATGCTGTTTTTCCCCATCAGCTGGCGGGAGGAGGACCAGGTGTCCAACACCAAGCTGACCAGCTTTGCCATGAGCCTGCTGCGCATGTGCGGCCAGTACCTGACCGGCCACAAAAAGTTTGTGGAGCAGGAAATGCGCTCGAAGATCATCGACGATTACAGCTATCAGGTGGTCGCGTCCAATCTGTGACCTTTTGCCCGTTCTGATAAAAGGAGGCACTTTATGAAAGTTCTCGTCACCGGCGCCGCCGGCTTCATTGGCGGCCAGCTCTGCCATGCCCTGTGGAAGCGGGGCGATACCGTCATCGGCATCGACAATTTCTCCTACGGCAATCTGGACAACCTCCACTTCGACGACCACGATTTCGCCGCCGATGTGCTGCGCATGGACATCCGCGACCGGGAGGAACTGCCCGCCCTGTTTGAGCGGGAGCATTTTGACGTGGTGTACAACATCGCGGGCATCGCGCCCCTGCCCGACTGCCAGAGCGACCCGGTGGAGGCCGTGTCGGTGAACACCATGGGCCTGGTGAACCTGCTGGAACTCTGCCGCCGCACCGGCGTCAAGCATCTGGTCCAGGCGTCCACCAACGCCATGTACGAAAACGAGACCGAGTTCCCCACCGTGGAGGATAAGTTCAATCCCCCCACCCTCATTTACCCCAACACCAAATACTGCGGCGAGCAGTTCTGCCGCAGCTTTGCCGACACCTACAACATGAACGTCACCTGCCTGCGCTTTGCCAACGTCTACGGCCCCCACATCGACTGCCTGCGCAAGCAGCCGCCCTTTGTGGGCTACATGATCCGGGAGCTGTACTACGACCGGGTGCCCGAGTTCCACTCCGACGGCAACCAGCGCCGGGATTATATCTATGTGGATGACCTCATCGACCTGGCCCTGCGGGTCACCGACCGCAAGGGCTTTGACGCCGTCAACGTGTCCAGCAACACCAACTACTCGGTGCGGGAGCTGTACGCCATCGCCTGCCGCCTGATGCACAAGGACATCGAGGCCAAATACTGGGATACCGCCCACTACTGGGCCAAGTACCCGGAACTGTACGGCGGCGCCTACGGCATCCGCCCGGAGATCCTCGACCACGAGGTCAACAAGTATTCCCTGTGCGACAACGCCCACGCCAAAGAACTGTACGGCTGGCAGCCCCAGGTCTCCATTGAGGAGGGCCTGGCCCGTGTCATTGAGGCCGAGTGCGCCATGCTGGCCGCCCGGGACGCCGCAGCCGCAAAGGAGTGATTTACCCCCATGTCCAAGCTACACCTTGTCATGCCCATGGCCGGGCGGGGCAGCCGCTTTTTTGAAAACGGCTTTGTCTGCCCCAAGCCCCTCATTGAGATCCACGGCAAGCCCTTTTTCTACTGGGCGGCCCGCAGCATCGAGAAAAACATCGAGCTGGACGGCATCACCTTTGTGGTGCTGAAAGAGCATCTGCGGGACTTTGACATCGAGCGCCGCATTCGGGAATACTGGCCCGACGCCCGCATCGTCGCCCTGGACGACGTCACCCCCGGGGCGGCGGTCACCTGCCAGAAAGGCTGCGAGGACCTGCCCGACGGTGTGCCGGTGCTGTTCAACGACTGCGACCATCTCTTCCTCTGCTCCGCCTTTGACGACTTCTGCCGGGAAGGCAATTTTGCCGCAGGGCCTGACGGGGCACTGCTGACCTTTGCCTCTGACTCCCCGGCGTACAGCTACCTGCAGTACGGGGAGGACGGCCTGGTCCGCCGCACGGTGGAAAAAGAAGTGGTCAGCCATGACGCCATCTGCGGGGCCTACTATTTCAAGGACAAGGCCACCTATCTGGAGGCCTGCGCCAAATATCTCACCGTCTGCCAGTACAAGGAATTCTTTGTCTCCGGCGTGTACAACGTGCTGGCCGGGGAGGGCAAGGCGGTCCGCGGCTTTGCCACCGACCTGCACCTGCCCTTCGGCACCCCCGCCGAGTACGCCCTGGCGGAACAGCCGGAAAATGCTGCAGGATTTGAGGCGCTGGACCAATGACCGCTGTTTTGTTGCTGCTGGCGTCGGTCTTGCTGCTGCTCCTGGGCCACCTGTTCCGCATTTTGCGGTGGGAGCAGTTCATCCGCATCTATGAGCGGCCCATGCGGGGCGCCATGCTGCGGGGTATGGCGGGGGGCTACGCCGTCAACTTTCTTCTGCCTTTTCACATCGGAGATATTTTCCGCGCCTGGTTCACCGGCCGCAGGATGAAAAACGGGGTGGGCTTTGCCCTGGCCACTGTCATCATGGACCGGTTTTTGGACGTCTGGCTGGTGACGCTGCTGTTTGGGGTGTTCCGGCTTTCCGGCGCGTCTGGCATTGAGGACGAGACCCACTATTATCTGTTCTTCTCCGCCGCCCTGGCCGTGGCCCTGGTGCTGGTCATCCGGCTGCGGGGACCCATCAAGCGGCTGTGCCTGAAAATCTGCGGCATCTTCAACGACACCCTCAAGCTGGACGGCCTGGTCTTTTGCTGGAGCCTCATCAACACCTTCAAGGACCTGGGCCGGGTGCGGCTGTCCCGTCTGGCGGTGAACACCGCCCTCATGTGGGCGTCCTATCTGGCATCCTACCGGGTTCTGGCGGAGGGCCTTTCCCTGCTGGGCGCCGATTTCGGCATGGTGGAGGTGTTCACCATGCTGTTCGGCCGAGACGCCGTGGACGTGACCAGCTTTTCCCTGACCGGGCAGCTCCACGACAGCGCGCCCCTGGCCCAGGGCATGATGCTGGCCTGGTACATTCTGCCGCTTCTCGTCATGTGGGCGGTGACCCTGCTGCCCGACAAAATGCGCAGCGGCATCAACCACGCGGCGGCGGCCGCCGCCCCCGAGCCCTCCGACGAGGACGACTACCTGAACCTGCTGCCTCAGGTGGACCCCCGGGACCGCAGCGCCTTCCTCAGCCAGTATTTCGGCTTGCAGAACAAGCCTTTTGTGGAGCAGTTTTTGCGCATCAACCGGGGCGTCACCATTCTGGAGGACCACTCTGCGGGGTCCAACGCCACCACCATGCTGTGCATGGACCATTCGGGGACCTTCTGGCGCAAGTACGCCTTCGGAGCGGACGGGGACAAGCTGGCGGTACAGCTGGAATGGCTCCGCGCCCAGGAGGGCCGCCTGCCCCTGTGCAACATCCTCCGCGGGGAGGCCGAGCCCGGCTGCTGCTGGTATGACATGGAATACTCCGCCCAAGCGGTGAGCATGTTCCGTTATCTCCACTCCAACCCCGTGGAAAAGAGCGCCGCCATCCTGCGGGATGTGCTGGCCACCCTGGACAAAACCCTCTACACCCCCGCCAAGTCCGCCGACCCCGCCGCCCTGGCGGAATACCTGGACAAAAAGGTGGACGGCAATCTTGCCCGCATCCGGGAAGCCCGGGGCCTGCGGGAACTGTGCGAGTACGACCGGGTGTGGATCAACGGCGCGCCCTATCTGGGCCTGCCGGCCCTGGGGCGGCTGTTTGACCGGAAGTACCTGACCGATCTCTTTGCCGACGACCCCGTCGCCACCATCCACGGCGACCTGACGCTGGAAAACATCATCTGCCGCACGGAGGCGGATACCTGGTATCTCATCGACCCCAACACCGGCAACCTGCACGAAAGCCCCTTCCTGGATTACGGCAAACTGCTGCAAAGCCTCCACGGCGGTTACGAGTTCATGATGATGACGCCCCGGGTGTCGGTGCATGAGAACCGCATCGAGTTCACCTTTACCCGGTCCGCCGCCTACGATGCTCTGTTTGCCGAGGTGCGCGCCTATCTGGAAAGCCGGTACACGCCCCGTCAGGTGGAGAGTATCTTCCTCCACGAGCTGATCCACTGGCTGCGGCTCATGCCCTACAAGATCTCCAAGGACCGCAAGCGGGCGCCCATGTTCTTTGCGGGGCTTCTGATGGTGGCCAACGACATTGCCCGGTGGTATCCCCACGATTGAGAATCTCACGAGGTTTTTATGGACAACAAGCAATTCGCCGCCGTGCTGGTGGACCTGGACGGCACCCTCTTTGACACGGTGACGGTGAACGCCGCCAGCTACCGCCGCGCGTTGGAGGAAGTGGGCTTTACCGTCACCGACGAATACTACGCCAAATGCTGCAACGGCGGGCATTACAAGAGTTTTCTGCCCCCGCTCATGGGCGGCGACCCCGACCCGGCCCTGCTGGAACGGGTCCACGACCGGAAAAAGGAGCTGTACTCCGCCTGTCTGGGAGCCGCCCGGAAAAACGAGGCCCTTTTTGCCCTGCTGGCCGCCATGCGGCCCACCGCCCGGCTGGGCCTGGTCACCACCGGCAGCCGGCAGAACGCCACCGAGATTTTGGACTATTTCGGCTGCCGGGACTGGTTTGAGGTGATCCTGACCTCGGAGGATGTTGTGCACAACAAGCCCGACCCGGAGGGGTATCTCCGGGCCATGGAACTTCTGGGGGCAACGCCGGAGACCACCATGATCTTTGAGGATTCCTCCACCGGCCTTGCCGCCGCCCGCGCCACCGGCGCGGCGGTGTTTGTGGCGGACCAGTTCTGAGCCGGGCGCACGGCAAAGTCAAAAGAATACAAAGCGGCCCCGCCGCGGGAAGAGATTCCTGCGGCGGGGCCGTGGTTTTTTATGAAAATTCGCGAACACTGTCTGTGGTATGGTCAAGAATTTCCTGGGCAGTAAGGTCATCCAAAAAGCTGTATACCCGGATATAGTACCCGCCCTCTGCGACGCGCATGGCGTAGGACTTTGCCTGGGACAAGTCGAGGTCCTTGGGATAAAATTCCGTATCTATTCCGTATCTGTCGGACTCCTGTGGGACACTGCCGTCCCGTAACCAGATTGTCTCTATATAGGCCAGTATTGTCGTTCCGCCCTCTGTCCAGAACAGATTTCCATCCACGTAATATTGTCCCTCATAATTGAACCAATAATTATGCCTTGGGAAGAGAATTCCCAGTTCCTCCAGCTGGATGGGCAATTCCGTGACGAGCGTTGCATCCATGGGTGTCGGTCCCGTTTCCTCGGAATAGGGTTCGTAATAAAAGTACAACGTCACTGGCTCCGCATACTTTTTCTCCGGCGTGGGGGTGGGAGTAGGTTCCGGCGTAGGCGTCGAGGTGGGTTCCGGCGTGGGGAGGGGATTTGGTTCTGTCCCCGCAGGGTAGAACAGGGAGAGGACGTCCATGTAATCCGAATCCCTAGATGCCACTTCTTCCAGGCTCTTGCCGCTCAGGGAGAGGGGATCGGTAGTTTTTTGGTTGAAAATATGGACGCTGATCCGGCAGGTGGGCTGCTGACGGGGGACAAACCGGACCGTGCCGCCATCGTACTCTCCGTCTTCAGTATGCCTCAGAAAATCCAGATAGACGTCATAGGTCACGCCGTTGACCGTCATGCTCTGCAAGGGGACCGTCATTCCCCAGTGCTCATGCCCGGTGGCCGGAGCCTGCCGGTACAGTTCATTCCAGGCGTCCGCGACGACATTCCAGTCCCTTGCCGCAAACTCAATGCGGAAATCAGCCGTGGAATCGTTTGTCTCAAACACATAGCTGGTGATCCGCGGTCCACTGGAATAGACATAGACCGGCATTTTGCTGGTAGAGTGACCATCCTCCCCATAAAAATACCCATAGGAATAAATGGTTTTTTCTATCTCGCTGGCCCACAGATACTGGGATGTCGGCAGCGTCATATACAGGGAACTGCCTACTTCCACCTTGCTGCCCGGCACAGGCAGGACCAGCGGTTTGCCCACTGCCTCCAGAACCTGCTGGGCCGACACTTCCGGCGCTGTACTGTATGCCCGCATCCAAAGATTGGGCTGTTCACAGGCGGTCACCGCGTAGGTATAGGACTGTCCCAGCTCAAACAGTTTTTCCAGGTAATTCTCGCCGTATGTCTCGGTCTCCTCGGGACTGCCGCCCTGGGGCAGGTAAACAAGTTCCACATAAACCACCGGGGCACCGTCCTGCTGGTTGGAGTAGTACACCATACGGACGCCACTCTCTTCATCTTCATGGTCGCTGCCCGAAAGGACCGAACTCTCCACTCCATTGCTGTACAGAAGCCGGGATACCGGATCGTTGGAAAATCCCGCCGTCTGCCCGTCCATCTCCAGAAAAATGCACCGGTCCTGTGACTCCACCCCGCCAAAGGCATAGTCCAGGTAGGTCAGACGATTCTCTGCATTAGAAATTTCTGGCTGAATGGTGGGAACATCTCCCTCATACAGAATCTGGGCAGGGATCTCGTCGTAACTGTAAAAATAATTGCACTGCTCTTTCCCGCACACCGGGCAGACCGGGCCGGCCACCACCGTCACCAGCGTGGCCGCCACCGCCACCACGGCCACCGGCGCCGCCAGGGAAAAGGCCCGCTGCGCCGTCTTGTGCCGTTTTGTGCGGAAGGTCTGCTGCTTCTGCTCCTCGGCCTGCTCCTGCCCCGTCAGGGGACGGGGGGTATTCCACTCGTCGGTAACCGCCGAGCGGAAATATTCATTGTCGTTCGTCTGCATAAGCCGGTGTTACCCCCGCGCCACAACGATGCGGTTGTACGGGCAGCCCATGCCATACTTCTCCATGCCGGTCTTCAGGTCCTCGCGCATCCAGCGCTCGGCGGCAAAACGGTCGTTCTCGTCCACCACCGCAATGATGCGCAGCACCACCGCGCTGTCCGCCAGCTGCTGCACGCCCAGCAGAGTGGGAACTTCATGGAAGATCTCGGGGTGATTTTCCACAAAAGCAGGCAGCAGGTCGTTTTCCAGGGCGGCACGGGCCTGTTTCAGGTCGGCCTCGTAGGGGATGGGCAGGTCGCACACCGCCGTGCTGCCACGCTGGGACAGGTTGGTCAGGTTGCGGATGTCGCTGTTGTTCAAAACCTTGATGTTGTCGCCGCCGTCACGCAGGCAGGTGGTGCGGATGCCGATGCTGTCCACCGTACCGCGGAAGCCGCCTACCTCGATGACGTCGCCCACGTTGTACTCGTTCTCAAAGATCATGAAAATACCGGTGACCACGTCGGCGATAAGGCTCTCGGCGCCGAAGCCCAGCACCAGAGCGACCACTCCGACGCCAGCGAGCATGGTGGCTACGTTAACGCCCAGGATGCTCAGGCCCCAGAAAATGCCGATGAGCACAAAAATGTAGCTCTGGGCGCTGCGCAAAAGGGTCATCACCGTGCTGACACGGCCGCTTTTGGGCTTGAGCCGGGTCAGGACCTCCGCCAGCACCAGGTGCACCAGGCGCAGCACCAGCACCATGACCACAAGCTGGATCACCGCCACCCAGTTGAAGCGCAGCACGCTGGAGACCTGGGTCATGTCGCCCAGCAGGCTGCTCACCGCGTTTGTCATCATGCTCTTGGCGGAAGCCGGCAGGAAGGGGATCAGCCAGGGGTTGGTCAAAAGCAGGATCACTGCGATCCAGATCACATACTTGACGGCCCGGCGGGCGGTATCATTGCCCGGGCGCACAGGGGCGGTATTCTCTTTCTTTTCCATTGGAGGGTCACATCCTTCTCACATTTTCAAAACGATCCGCCCGCACCCCGTTTACCGCATTGTTATGGGGTCGGACGGCTGTCAAATCCGTTATACCATATCAAAAAACCTTTTACAACCAAAACACTGCCCGTAATCTAAAAATGTGTAAAACAGCTTTGCGCCGGGTTCCGGCCACGCAGAAATCTTCCCCGGATTTTTCCTTTTCCCGCCGGGGAACCGATCCCCGCGTGCATGGGGATTTTTGCCGTTTTTGCAGGGTATTCTCTTTTATCTCGCAAGGTATTTTCAAGGTTCCTGTAACAAATTGGATACATCTGTCGTTATAATTAGTAATATGCGGCTTTGTTGTCCGTCCCCCACGGACCGCCGCACGGGTGAAAAAGATAGAGGAATGAGGCGAATATACCCCAATGGCAAGCATATTGATCGCAGAGGACGCCCCGGCCATCAACAACCTGATGGCGGCCAATCTGCGTCTGGTCGGTCATACCTGCGACCAGGCATTCAACGGAGATCAGGCGCTGGAAATGACCGCGCAGAAAACCTATGACCTGATTTTGCTGGACGTCATGCTGCCCGGCACCGACGGTTTTGCCGTCAAGGCCCGCCTGCAGCCCGACCAGCCGGTGATTTTTGTGACGGCAAAAACTTCCCTGGACGACAAGCTCCACGGCCTGGGCCTGGGCGCGGAGGATTACATCGTCAAGCCCTTTGAGGTGCTGGAACTGCTGGCCCGGGTGGACACGGTTCTGCGGCGCACCAGCCGCAACGCCACCTGCTTTGAGTTCCGCGACCTGAAAGTGGACCTGAGCGCCCGCCAGGTGCTGCGTGCGGGCATCCCTGTCACCCTGACGCCCCAGGAATTCGCCCTTTTGGAGGCGCTGGTGGTCAACCGCAACCTGGCCCTCAGCCGGGAAAAGCTGCTGGCCCTTGCCTGGGGCTATGACTACGAGGGCGAGACCCGCACCGTGGATGTGCACATCCAGCGCCTGCGCAAAAAGCTGGGGCTGGAAAAGGAGATCCAGACGGTGTTCAAGGTGGGCTACCGGCTGAACACCCGGGGCTGACCCATCTACAAATCCACAAAGGAGGGGACCGGAATGCAGAAGCTGCGGACCCCGCATTTCTGGCAGGCGATCTATCTGGCGACGCTGGCCCTGTTTTTGGCCTGCCTGTTTGGCGGCGTGCTGGGGGTCGCGACCATCAGCTGCCGGTTGAGTTTTGACGCGCGCTGCGACGAGTTTCTCGCCCGACAGCGCGCGTTTGTGCAGCGTTTGTCGGAGGACGTTCCCGCCGTGGCGGAAAACCGTCCCGCGGCGCTGGATTCCCTGTATGTCTACCACGCCATGCAGGCCCGGGGCGACGGCATGCGGGTAAGCATCCGTCTGGACGGCAGGGACTGCTTTTCCAACCTGCCCCTGGACGCCGCCAGCCTGCCGGAGCTGTCCACTCTGGAACCGGGGCAGCGCAGCTGGCAGGTGCGGGAGGTGGAGGGCCGCCATCTGATCTTTGCCACCACCTGCATGAGCGGAACTATGGAGGGCTACGTCATTACCGCCTGCGCCGACATGGAGGACTTTTTTGCCGACTGGCGGCAGACGTCGCTGCTCTTCACTTTACTGTGCGTGGCGGTGAGCATTCTGTTTGCGGCGGGGCTGTACGCGGTTTTGCGCCGGATGAACCGCCCCCTGCAAAGCCTGACCGAGACCGCCCGCCAGGTGGCGGCGGGGGACTACACCGCCCGCACCCCGGTGGCGGACACCCGCCGGGACGAGCTGGGAGAGCTGGGCCGGACCCTGAACCACATGACCGCCCGGGTTCAGGACCAGCTGGCCCAGCTTGCCGCCGAGGCCGACGGCAAGCAGGCCCTGGTGGACGACCTTTCCCACGAGATGCGCACCCCCCTCACCGCCATTGGGGGATACGCCCAGACCATCCGTCTGGCCGACCTGCGGGGAGAGGAACTGATGCAGGCCGCCGAGTCCATCGAGTTTGAGAGCCGCCGCCTGCTGAACCTGTCGGAACAGCTTTTGCGGCTGTCGGTGCTGAACCACGAGGAGCCGGAGTTCCGGGACGTCCCCGTGGGGATGCTCATGCGCCGGGTGCTGAACGCCGTCGGCCCCAAGGCCGCCGCCCGTGGGGTGGCGCTGGAAGGTTTCCCCCTGCCGGAGAGCATCACGGCTCCCGTTTCCTGCCAGCCCGATCTGATGGAAAGCCTGCTGGTCAACCTGTGCGACAATGGCGTCAAGGCCTGCGCGCCGGGCGGCCGGGTGGTGCTGCGCTATGAGCAGACGGGGTCCCGCGCCGCCTTTGTGGTGCAGGACAACGGCCGGGGCATGGACGCCGAGACCCTGGCCCGCATCGGACGGCCCTTCTACCGCGCCGACAAGGCCCGCAGCCGGGCGGAGGGCGGCGCCGGGCTGGGGGTGTCCATCTGCTACGCCATCGCCAAGGCCCACGGGGCGGAACTGACCTACACGAGCAAACCGGGGCAGGGGACCACCGCCACCCTGCGGCTGGCGCCCCACCTTTTACAATCCCGCAACACCTCCGAAACAGCTTTATGATTCTGCCGCGGTAGGATACAGGTATCACAGAGAGAAAGGATGATCCGCCGTGCTGCATTGCAAAACATTCCGCCGCCGGGGAGCCCTGCTGGTCCTGACGGCAGCCTTTGCCCTCACCGGCTGCACCGCCGGGCTGGGCAGCGAGCCTACCGTGGAAAACGACCCTGCCGCCACCCCCGAGGCCGCCCCGGTGCTGGTGCCGGAAAACCAGGAGGACGTGGCCTTTACCTGGATGGGGGATATGACGGAGGAGGACGGCCTCTCCGAGGGAGCCATGAGCGCCCTTCTGGAACCCACCGGCCCCCAGATGGACAAGCAGACCGCCGCCAACAACGCCGCCTCCCTGCTGGCCAGCGCGGGGTATTCCCCCGAGGAACTGGGGGACCCCGATGCCCAGCTGGTGCTGGGACTGCTTTCCCGGCGGGATCTCACTGCCATGGTGGACACCATATCCTACGGCAGCTACGACCAGCTGTGGCCGGATGTGGACGCCCTCTATGTGGCCACCTACATTGTAAGCGACGGGCCCTACTCGGTGGGGTGTATGTTCGACGCCATCACCGGCAAGGCCTATCTGATCACCTGCAGCCTGTTCACCGGCCTGTCCAACAATCCCTTCTATCCCCACGATACCCAGCTGGAGGACATCGCCGCCCAGATGACCAACCTGAGCCAGGAGACGCTGGACCTGGTGGAACCCACCTATGAAGCGGCGGTGACCGCCGCCAACGCCATCGACCCCGCCGCTTTTGTGGAGCAGCTCATGCCCCAGCTGGGCTGGCAGGTGGAAACGATGGATTCCTGCACCAGCTCCCCCTGGCCGGACACCTTTGCCCAGTACTGGAAGCAGAGCATGGGCGGCCGGCTGAACTGGCAGTGGCTGGACGATCTGCGCTTCACCACCCAGGACGGCAGCCACTGGGTGGCCTGCTACGACACCTCCTACGACCGGCTGCTGACGCTGGTCTGTCTGGGGCAGGAGGGTTCCGTCCCGGAGGGCTATGTCATGGAACGGAACTATGGCCGGTATCAGCTGACCGAGGGTGCCCCCGTACCCGGGGACAGCTCCAGCAGTTATCTGCTTCAGGGTTCCGACGGGGTCTGGTATCCTGTGACCTTCCTGAACGGGGACGACTACGACGCCTTTTTGCAGGACACCGACTTCCACGCCGCCGACTATCTGGACACCATGAGCTGGCTGGCCCCCGGGGAGGAATATTATTCCTATATTCCTCTGTCCGACGGGTTCCCCCTGGTCTCCGGCAATACCACCGAGGCCGCCGGGTAAAGCCGGGAACGGTTTCCTCCATCTGTCAGAATACCTCCATACCCCGCCCTTTCCCGGGCGGGGTATTTTTGTCTGCCGTAGGCGGTTGCTTTTTTGTGCCGGGGCGGGTATCATTAGTGCTAGAAATTCTGCCGCGGCGCGGCATCCACGAAAGGAGCGTTGTCTCACTTGCGCAAGATCATCCTGGTCCCCGATTCCTTCAAGGGTTCCCTGACCTCCGCCGAGGTGTGCCATATTCTGGGGGAGGTTTTCTCCCGACATTTTCCCGAAGCCCAGCAGGTCCGGGTCCCTCTGGCCGACGGGGGAGAGGGCAGCGCGGCGGCGTTTCTGGCCGCGGCCGGGGGCGAGACCCGCACCGTTCGGGTGCAGGGTCCCTACGGGGAAGAAGTCCGCGCCCCCTACGCCCTATTGCCCGGGAAACACACCGCCGTCATTGAGATGGCGGCCTGTGCGGGGCTGCCCCTGGCCCAGGCGGCGGGACGGCTGGAACCGGGGCGGGCCTCCACCTACGGCGTGGGGCAGATGATCCTGGACGCCTTGCAGATCGGCTGCCGGGAGATCTTGCTCTGTCTGGGCGGCAGCGCCACCAACGACGGCGGCGCGGGCTGTGCGGCGGCGTTGGGCGTGCGGTTCCTGGATTCCAGCGGCCGCAGCTTTGTGCCGGTAGGGGACACCCTGCAGAACATCGCCCACATCGACCTGTTGGGCCGGGCTCCGGTGCTGGCCGGGGCCACCCTGAAAGTTTTGTGCGACATCAAAAATCCCCTCTGCGGGCCGGAGGGCGCCGCGGCGGTCTTTGGGCCGCAGAAAGGCGCCACCCCGGAGGACGTTTTGCGGCTGGACGCGGGCCTTGCCCATCTGGCTGCCGTGGCGGAGGCCGACCTGGGCATGGAGGTGGCAAACCTCCCCGGGGCGGGCGCTGCCGGGGGCATGGGGGCCGGGGCGGTGGCCTTTCTGGGGGCCAGCCTCTGTCCCGGCATCGAGATGCTGCTGGATCTGGTGGGCTTTGACCGCATGCTGGAGGGCGCCGACCTGGTCCTGACCGGGGAGGGCTGCATCGACGGCCAGACCGCCCAGGGCAAGGTAATCGCCGGGGTAGCCCGCCGGGCCAAAGCCGCCGGGGTGCCGGTCATTGCCTTTGGGGGCAGCATCCGGCCGGAAGCCGACGCCCTGTACGACCTGGGCGTCACCGCCATGGCGGTCTGTGACCGGGCGGCCCTGCCCTTTGCCCAGGCCGCTCCCCAGGCTGCCGACGATCTGCGCCGGGCCGCCGGGGATGTCTGCCGTCTGCTGACCCTGGGCCGGGGCTGACGCCGGGTCAGGGCGGAAAAAAATAAAGGACGTTTTCCTGTTTTTTCCGCCGTGCAGCTTTCCAAAAAATTTCGTTCCGCCGGGTGGTTGCATCCCGCTGGGACGGATGCTATACTGTTTGCGCCGAGCCTGCGGGACCTCCTCGTCCCGGCAGGCTCTTACTGTGTCACGGGGGCGGAAAAGGGAAAGCCGCCCCGTTGCAGCATATCCGTTTTGTATTTTGTGGTATATACAAAATGTATAAAGGAGTTTTGGGGTATTATGAAAAGCGGCAGACAGGATCTGGGCAACGGGCCGGTGCCCAAGCTGGTGCTGGGCCTTGCGGTGCCCGCCATGATTGCCCAGTTCGTCAACGTGTTGTACAGTATCATTGACCGTGTCTACATCGGCAACATTCCCGGCATCGGGGACCTGGCCCTGGCAGGCGTGGGCGTCTGCGGGCCCATCGTCACCCTGCTCAGCAGTTTCGGCACTCTGGTGGGGCTGGGCGGTTCCATCCTCATGGCTATCCGCATGGGGGAGGGGGACTCAGGCGCCGCCCGCAAGGTGCTGGGCAACTGTTTTCTGTTCCTGGTGGGGCTGTCGGCGGTGCTGACCGCCGGGTTCCTGATCTGCCGGGAACCGCTGCTCCGCTGTTTCGGCGCCAGTGAATCCACCTTCGTCTACGCCGACACCTACATGACCATCTACACGGCGGGCACTTTCTTCGCCCTCATGGCGGTGGGTCTCAACTATTTCATCACCTGCCAGGGGTACAGCACCGTGGGCATGGCCGCCGTGCTCATCGGAGCGGTGGCCAACATCATCCTGGACCCCATCTTCATCTTTGCGCTGGACATGGGGGTAGCCGGTGCGGCGGTGGCCACCGTTCTGTCCCAGTTCCTGAGCTGCGCCTTCAACGTCTGGTTCCTGTTCTGCAAACCGCCCATCCGCATCAGCTTCTGCCGACCTGATTTCCGCCTGATGCTCCGGGTGGCGGGCATGGGATTTCCGCCCTTCCTCATCATGGCCACCGACAGCCTGATCCTCATTGCCATGAACGCCGTGCTCCAGCACTACGGCGGCCCCGAGCAGGGCGACACCCTGATCGCCTGCGCCACCATCGTCCAGAGCTGCATGTCCCTCATCACCGGACCCATGCTGGGCATCAGCAGCGGTACCCAGGCCATCATCAGCTACAACTACGGCGCCTGCCGGAGCGACCGCGTCCGCCAGGCCGCCCGCTGCGTGCTGCGCATGTGCCTGATCTTTACCGTCATCATGTTCGCCCTGTTCCAGCTGCTGGCCGGGCAGATCGTGCGCATCTTCACCTCCGACACTTCCCTCATCGACCTGTCCGCCTGGGGGCTGCGGGTCTTTACCCTGGCCATCATCCCCCTGGCCGTCCAGTACGCCCGGGTGGACGGCCTGACCGCTCTGGCCCGTACCCGCACCTCTCTGGCCCTGTCCCTCTTCCGCAAGGGCAGTTTTGTGGCCTTTACCCTGATCCTGCCCGCCTTTTTGGGAGCGCAGGCAGCCTTTTACGCCGAGCCTTTGGCCGACGTCATCTCCGCCTGTGTCAGCGGCACCGTCTTTGCCCTGGTGTTTGAGCCCCAGCTGGCCCGCCGGGAATTCCACGCCGCCAACCGCAGGGCGGAACCGTGATCTTTCCGCCTTTTTCTTCGTCTTTCATGGCCGCCGGGAGCTTCCGGCGGCCTTTTTCGTTTTCCCCTCCAAAAACGCCGCTGCGAGGCCCTCGCAGCGGGGTCCTGGATAATTTTGCCGCTGTTTCGAAGGATTTTTCACAGTTCCTTTCTTTACGAATTCGACACATCGTGATATAATAAATGGTTGTTCGCTGCTGCGCCGGTGAGATCAGGAAAAGAGTTCTGCCAAAACCGCCTTGCAGACGGGATCTTGCGGCCTTGTTTTCCGGGAGAGCCGGGCTGTTGCGAACGCCTCTTTTTTATACGTATCACACAAAATCACACGTGCCGCCTTGGTCAGTATGACCGGGTGCGGCACCCATCCACAGTAAGAGGGAACATTCATGCAAACGCTCAAATCCCGCATCGTCGACCGGACCTTCTGGCTGCAGACCGTGCTGCCCTGCCTGCTTGCCCTGGCGGCGGCCTTCATTGCCCGGTATCAGCTGGAGCTGTCCGACGGCGTCACCGCCGACTACATGGCCGGGCAGTGGCCGGTGTACGCCCCCCTGAACGCCCTGACCGCCTTCTGCCTGACGCTGGTGCTCTTTGCCTTGCTGGGCAAGTGGTCCCGGGCCACCGGCATTGCCGGGGCGGTGTTCACCATTCTGTCCATCGCCAACTACTACACCCGGGAGCTGCACGGCTCCGCCCTCATGCCCCAGGACGTTTTGAACATCGGCACCGCGGCGGAGGTCATGGGCAGCTACACCCTGCGCATCAACCAGACCGTCCTGACGCTGGGGCTTCTGTATCTGCCGGTGCTGGCCATGGCCGCTTTGCAGGCATGGCTGGTGCGTCCCCGCAAGGGCGTCAAGATCAGCTGGAAGCGCCGGGGCATCCGGTACGGGGCCAGCTTCCTCTGCGCCGCCCTGATCTTGTACATCGGCTATTTCAGCCCCGCCCCCATCAAGCCCAAGGCCACCTACGGCTGGGCATGGCAGGAGACCTATTATAAATACGGGTATCTGGCCGGCACCATCGAGGCTGCCTCCCTGCTGGTGGACCCCATCCTCATGCCGGAGGGCTATTCCAACGACGCCGCAGCCCAAGCCGCCGCCCTGGGGGCCGATTATCAGCGTTCCACCGCCGAAGTGGCGGAGGAGGAATACCCCGACGTCATCCTGATCCTCTCCGAGAGTTTCTACGATCCCTCTCTGGTGACCGATCTGCAGACCGACGTGGAGTACATGTCCACCATCCAGAACCTGCCCAACAGCATTCTGGGCCACACCGTCAGCCCCCACGTGGGCGGCGGCACCAACTCCAGCGAGTACGAGATGCTGACCTCCAACTCCCTGATGCTCATGCCCAGCATCACTCCCTTCAACTGGCTGAACCTCCACGGCGCCAACAGCCTGGTCAGCTATCTGGAGGAGCTGGGCTACGCCACCATGGCGGCCCATCCCTACACCAACTCCAACTATCGCCGGGATTCCGCCTGGCTGGCCCTGGGCTTTGACGAGACCCATTTCCAGGAGGATTTCCCCACCCAGGAATACTACGGCAACCGTCCCTACCAGACCGACTCGGCCACCTACAAGGACTTTGCCGCCCTGTACGAGGCCATGCCGGAGGATCAGCCCCGGTTTGCCTTCCTGGTATCCATCCAGAGCCACGGCGACTATGACATGAACGATGCCTCCCTGGATCTGGTCCATGCGGCCACCGACTACGGCGAGTACGACGACGAGGTGGACGAGTTCCTTTCCTGCATGTACATGAGCGACCAGGCCATCGCCGAGCTGTGCGATTACTACACCCAGGTGTACGAGGAGACCGGCCGCAAGGTCATCATCGCCATGGCGGGCGACCATGCGCCCAGCTTTGTGGACCACATTGCCGACCAGAGCATCCCCGAAAACGACCTGCAGATTTTGGAGCGCAGCACCCCCTATTTCATCTGGGCCAACTACCCGCTGGAAAACGCCGGGTATGTGAACGAGAAGGACCCCCTGAACCGGATGGACCTGTGCGACCTGGCTCCCACCCTGGTGGAGCAGGCGGGATTGCCGCTGTCGCCCTTCTATCAGTATCTGCTGGCCATGAAGCAGGATGTTGCGGTGCAGACGGCCGGCAACGATTACATGGCGTCCGACGGCAAGACCTACACCTACGGTGTAAATGCGGACAACGACGCCTGGATGAGCGGATATTTCTATCTGGAATACAACAACATCGGGGCCAAGGCGACCTGTGACAAAAGCCTGTTTTCGCCCCTGACGCCCGCGGCCTGAGGGCCGGGAAACACCGGGATACGGGGTGTACGGAGGAACAATCGGATATGGAGCAGAAACTCGGCCTTGTGCTGGAAGGCGGCGCCATGCGGGGGCTTTACACCGCAGGCGTACTGGACGCTTTTTTGGAATCGGGCATTCATGTGGACGGAGTCATCGGCGTATCGGCCGGGACGGTGCACGGGGTGTCCTATCTGTCGGGCCAGCATGGACGCAGCATCCGCTATTATGAAAAGTACCGCAAAGACAAGCGGTTCATGGGGCTTTACCCCCTGCTGACCACCGGGGACATTGTGGACAAGCAGTTTTGCTACCACGACATTCCCTGGGAGCTGGACCCCTTTGACGACGACGCCTTCACGGCGTCGGGGATTCCCTTTTACGTCACCTGCACCAACGTGGAGACAGGCAAGGCGGAGTACATCCGCTGCGACTCCATGAGCAAAGGGGACAGCATGGAGTACCTGCGGGCGGGCGCGTCCATGCCGCTGGTCTCCCACATTGTGGAAGTGGGCGGCAAAAAACTGCTGGACGGCGGCGTGGCGGACAGCATTCCCCTGGGGGCTTTCCGCCGGATGGGGTATCTGAAAAACATCGTAGTGCTGACCCGGGCGGCGGGATACCGCAAGAAACCGGCGTCCATGCTGCCGTTCAAGATGATGTACCGGGAATATCCTGAGTTTGTGAACGCCATGGCCCACCGGCACGAGGTCTACAATGCCGAGCTGGCCGCCGTGGAGCAGGGCGTGGCAGACGGCGACGTCTTTGTGCTGCGGCCCAGCGTGGACCTGGAGGTCTCCCGCACCGAGCACAGTGTGAAAAAGCTGCGCCAGCTGTACGAGCTGGGCCGCGCCGACACCCTGTCCCGGCTGGGAGAGCTGCGGCGGTTCTGCGCAAAGTAAAACTGCGTACAGCTTGCGCTTTTGCCCGCTGTGTGCTACAATATCGGGCGGACGATCGGTCTTTCCCGCAAAATTGCGGTTCGTTGCCCGCATGACGCCTCCTCGGCGGCGGTGGCGTTTGCCATGCTGCCATGCGGCGGGGAAGATCTTTCCGTTTACCAAGTTCGGCGGGCGCGCCGCGGGGGAAACTCTGCGGCGCGCCCGTTTTGGGTTTTTGGGTGGCTTTGACTTTTGGGAGATGTTTTTTGGGGAAGGTTATTTCCAGGCGGACGGCAGGCAGGGCAGGGTTTGGATTATTTAAGATTTTTATTTGGTAACCAGAGGCTTTCTGTATGTTGCGACGTTTCAGGAAAGCGTCATCTAACAGCAGACTGCCGCTTTTTGTGCGGTCAAAAAGCGGCGGAAAAACCCGCCCCTAGTTCCGAGGCGGGGGGCACGGCTCAAGGGGCCTGCGGGCCCCTTAAGAAACCCCGGGGCAAGAAGTGGGTCGTGCCGAGAATTGCCTCCTGCAACTCAATAGAACACGGTCTATGGAGCACGTTACGTGCATCACAAGATACACGGTCACCCGGCCTCCCGCATTTGTGCGCCGGCCAGGCCCCGCAGGCCGGCGCCTGGGGGCCAACCCCGTCACCCTCTCGTTTTCCTTTCTATTGTCCAAAGGCCCGGCTGTAATTGTTGCCGCTTTCTCACCCTCCATTTTCCACCCTTTCGCCCGCTCCTCCCCGTCCGCTAAAGCGGGTTTTTATCCCATCACGCTTGCCCCCAACAGCAGGGCAGGAAACTGCTTTCCTCCCCGTTTCCGCCATTCTGCCCAAGCCGTGTCCCTGCTTTTGTGCGGTTTCGCCAAAAGTCTGCGGCGGCGGGGCGGGTATCTGGCGCATGGGGCGGGCGGCATGGTATTATTGTTATCAGAAATATTTCCCCGCCGCGCCGGTGCTCTCCCTGTTCCGTGCACCGCCCTGTTTGATTCCGGCGGGGATTCCGGCGCGCCGCTCTTTCGGCGGGAGCCACAGAGAAAAGAAAGGATCTGCAAAACCGCAAAGCGGCAGCCGCTGCCCTGCGGTGAGGATGTTTGCCCTTTTGTTTTCCGCTGGCTCCCTCCGGCAGTGGTACGGCCGTTTTTTCCGGGAGATGTAAATGCTATGGAATTTCTTTTGACACGGGGCGTGGAGATCTCGGCCCAGTGGTCCAGCGAGCCTTTGCGCCGGGCCCTGGCCCGGTTCCGCCGCGACCTGGAAATGACCCTCAACGAGGGGGACCTCATCCCTTCCGGGCGCATCCAGCTTTGTCTGGTGCGCAGTCTTGCCCCCGAGCAGTTCTCCATCGACCTGCAAAGCAGCGAGTCCATGATCATCCGCGCCGCCGACGAGCTGGGGGCCATCTACGCCCTGCTCCATCTCAGCCGCACTGCCCTGGGGGTGACCCCCTTCTGGTTCTGGAACGACCAGCAGTTTGAACGCAAGGAACTGGCCGCCGTCACCGCCGAACACACCGCCAGCAAGGCAGCTTCCGTGGCCCTGCGGGGCTGGAGTTTCGAGGGCGGCCAGCTGCTGGAAGGCTGGAACACCAACCCCGCCGACCTGGGCTGGGAGATGGCCTTTGAAGCCCTGCTCCGCTGCGGCGGCAACTTTGTGGCTCTGCCCCAGGGCGCCCCCGCCGACCTGGCCGCGGCCATGGGCCTGTGGCGGCTGCAAAGCGGCCCCTGCCCGTTGGAAGCCGCCCCCTTTGACCGGGCGGTCCCCGGCAAGTCTCCCATCTACGCCCGGAGCGCCGACGACTACGCCCGGCTGTGGGCCGACGCCGTCAACCGGCACAAGCAGCAAAAGATCATCTGGCGCATCGGTCTGCCCGCCCAGGGCGGCGACCTGTTCGACCGGCGGGAGCTGGCCATGGCCACGCTGCCCCGGCAGGGCGAGGTATTGGGCCGCATCCTCCGCGCCCAGTACGACGCCGTGCGGGCGGTACTGCCCTCCGCCCCCATCTGTCTGTCCGACCCGGAAGCCGCGGCCCTGGAACGGGCGGAGGCCCTCACCCTGCCCGACGACATCATCCGCCTCTGGCCGGACAACGGCTACGGCAGGTTCGTCAGCCCCCGGGAGGGCAGCCGCGATCCCCGCACGCCCCAGCTTCCCCCCGAGCCCACCGGCGCCCGGGGCGGCGTCTGGTTCCACGCGGCATACAGCGACGGTCAGGCGGGCAACTGTCTGACCATGCGCCCCGCCGCCATGGATCTGGCCGCCCGGGAACTGTGCGACGCCTTTGAAAAGGGCGCCCGGGCCATGTGGCTGGTCTGCGCGGGCAGCGTCAAGCCCCATGTCTATCCCCTGGATGCCCTGGCCGCCCTGTGGCGCAACGTAGACGCCGACCTGGATGCCCACCGGGCAGCCTATCTGCGCACCTACTACCGCGCCCCCGACGGCTGGGCCCTGCAGGACCGCCAGCTGGACGATCTGAATACCTGTCTCAAATCCTGGTTCACCTCCACCGCCGCCTTCGGACCCTGGCCCGACCAGCGGGCGGGGGAGCAGCTCATGGCCTGCGCCGCCCGGGCGGTGGCCACGGCCTGGCTGTCCGGCCGGACCAAAAGTTCTCTTCCCGCCCTGCGCTGGGCGGCAGGGGACCAGCCTTTTGCCGAGCAGCTGGCCTGGCTGCGGGGCGTCTGCGCCGACGCCCTGCCCGGGTTCGACACGCTGCTGTCCGGCTGCGAGTACGCCGCCCGGCCCACCACCCGTCTGTGGACGGACACGGTGCTGGGTCAGGTGCGCATCTACCGCTACTGTCTCAAGGGCGTGGTGGAGCTGTGCGACGCCTGGCAGCTGTGGACGGCCGGGGACTACCGCGCCTGCTTTTTGAAGGTGGGCCGCTCCGCCGCCGGGTTCGAGACCGCCCGCCGCGTGGTGCGGGATATGGCCCACGGGCGGTGGGCAAACTTCTACCGTCAGGAGGAGACCCTGACCGACCTGGCCCGCACCGTCTGGGTGCTGCGGGGGCTGGCCGCCCTGCCCCGGGCTGCCGGGGACGGCCCCGACTACACCGGCTGGCAGCGGGAGGCCCTGGGCAGCGACGCCCCCGTCTCCGCCATGCGGGACGAAGCCCTGCTGGCCATTCTGGAGCAGGCCGACGCCCGGGAAGCCGGAGACGGAACTGCCAACCAACAGGGGAGGGAACTTTGATGAGCGTTACCTTTGATGATATCCGGCAGAACGCCGAGATTGCCGCCTACATCCGCAAGGCGGACGAATCCCTGGCGGCCCTGGGTTACACCGAGCACAGCTTTGCCCACGTGGGCCGGGCGGCGGACGTGGCCCGGCGCATCCTGCTCTGGCTGGGCTGCGACGCCCGCACCGCCGAGCTGGCCGCCATTGCGGGCTGGCTGCACGACATCGGCAACGTGGTCAACCGCATCGACCATGCCCAGAGCGGCGCGGTCATGGCGTTCCGCATTCTGGACAAGCTGGGCTTTGACCCGGAGGAGACCGCCACCGTCATCACCGCCATCGGCAATCACGACGAGGGCACCGCCTTCCCGGTAAACGCCGTGGCCGCCGCCCTGATTCTGGCCGACAAGACCGACGTGCGTGCCAACCGTGTGCGCAACAAGGACAAGACCACCTTTGACATCCACGACCGGGTGAATTTTTCGGTCAAGGAATCCCAGGTGCTGTTTGAGAAAGGGGTCATCCGCCTGGCCCTGACCATCGATACCGATTTCTGCGCCGTCATGGACTATTTTGAAATTTTCCTCGACCGCATGATCCTCTGCCGCAAGGCCGCCGAAAAGCTGGGCGTGCGGTTTGCCCTTTCCATCAACGGCCAGGCCATGCTGTGACCAGGGCTGACATCTAGTAGGCCGCGGCGGGCGGCACAACAAGATATGGAGCAGGGGAAAGAGATTGCCCCGCAATTCGTGAAAAAACACATACAAAAGGCAAAAAATCCCCTTTGGGTGTTGACAAAAGCCTTGACGATGGGATATAATCATAGTCTGCAAGGCTGTCCCTCGATGGGGCGTAGCCCAGGCATCGAAATTCACCCCGCAAGGCGCGCGTGGCACCAAGCATCCCACCGCGCAAAATTGGGACAGGAGGATATGTAAAATGAAACAGACTTTCCAGCCGAAGAAGCGTCAGCGCAGTGCCGTCCACGGTTTCCTGAAGCGTATGTCCAGCAAGAATGGCCGCAAGGTCATCAACGCTCGCCGCGCCAAGGGCCGCAAGAGCCTGACCGTCTGATCATTCCGGTCACCGGCGTCACCGACGCAACGGCCCGGCTGCGGGCCATCTTTTCAATGAAATACGGTTTCTCGGGTATTTGAACAGGACACATCGTCAGTCGACCCACGAATCCACCTTCAGGCTGCTGATCCTGGTCAAATGCAAGATCAAAAAGTCCGCCGGTATTTTATCGGAGGCTTTTTCCTTGTGTTTGGCCGTGCGCTCGGCAGCCTTTTTTCAAACCCGCCTGCCGCGGGATCACGAGGTATTATGCGTTACCGCACCATCTGCAAAAACAAAGAATTTACCCGCGTCTATGCGCGGGGCAAAAGCTACGTCCACCCGCAGCTGGTGCTGTACGTTGCCAAAAACCGGGTGGGCCACACCCGCATCGGCCTGACCGCCACCAAAAAGGTGGGCTGCGCCGTGCTGCGCAACCGCGCCCGCAGGGTCATGCGTGCCGCTCTGGCGGAACACCTGCCCGCCGACATCGGCGGCTACGACATCATCCTGGTGGCCCGGTCCCAGACCCCCCGGCTCAAAAGCACCCAGGTCAGCCGCACGCTGGCAAAGCTCATGCGCGCCGCCGGCCTGCCCGACCTGGCCAAGCAGCAATGACCCCGCCGCTGCTTACCCGGCCTTTCATCGCCCTGATCCGGCTGTACCAGAAACACATCAGCCCCCATCTGGGGCATCACTGCCGGTTTCTTCCCACCTGCAGCCAGTACGCCCTGGAGGCACTGACCGTCCACGGCCTTTTGAAAGGCGGGCTGCTGGCAGTGTGGCGCATTCTGCGCTGCAACTCCTTCTGCCGGTTCGGCTACGACCCGGTGCCGCCCAAAGGCCGCTGGACACACCCTGACCGGCGGCTCATCCGGGAAAAGTAAGCGCGCTGTCGGGTCTTGCGTTTCACCGGACGGGCCTTGGTTTCCTTGTTTTTTGTCCCTGTGCTGCGCCGTGGGGGCTTTTCAAAAAAACATAACAAAATGCCCCGTGCGCAGGCGGGGCGGATTGGACAGGCTATGACTGAAATATTTGGTTTCCTCTCGATCATCCTCGGCCCCCTGATGGCCCTGATGTACCAGGCCATCCCCAGCTACGCGCTCACCATGATCGTATTTACGATCCTGATCCGCGTGGTCTCGCTGCCTCTCGCCATCAAACAGCAGAAATCCATGGCTAAGATGTCGGTCTACACGCCGATGCTCAACGAGATCCAGCAGAAGTACAAAAACAACCCCGAAAAACAGAACGAGGAACTGATGAAGTTCCAGCAGGAATACGGCTACAACCCCATGGCGGGCTGCCTGCCCATGCTGCTGAACATGCTGATCCTCTTCGCCATCATCCAGGTGGTCTACCATCCGGTGCGCTACATTCTTGGCATTCCCACCGATGCCATCAACGCCGCCTGCACCGCCCTGGGCATCAGCACCTCCAACGTCACCCTGGCTGAGACCCAGCTCATCACCGCCATCAAGGCGGGCACCGACGTGGCCACCGGCCTGACTGCCGGCCAGATCAGCCTGATTCAGGACTTCAACACCACCTTCCTGGGCATGGACGTCTGCACCACCGCCGGCTTCACCCTGTCCCCCCTGCTGATCTTCCCCATCCTGGCCACCATCACGGTGTTCGCCTCCAACATCATCGTCACCCGCATGAACGGCCAGCAGGCCGCCACCCAGGGCAGCATGAAGATCATGCTGTGGGTCATGAACCTGATGTTCGCGTGGTTCTGCTTTACCGCACCCATCGGCTTCTCCCTGTACTACACCACCTCCAACATCTGCATGATCCTGCAGTCCGTCCTTACCAACAAGGTTTACAGCCCCGAGCGCTTCAAGGCGGAGTATGAGGCTGAACTGGCCGCCAAAAAGGCTGCCAAGAAAGCCAAGAAGGAAGTCGTCGTTGTGGAGGAAGGCCAGGAAGTGACCAAGCAGGTCAACGAGGCTGAACTCAACCGTCTGCGTCTGGAGCGCGCCCGCGCCCTGGATGCCGAAAAGTACAAGGACGAGCGCACCCGCCCCCTGACCGAAGCCGAGCGCGCCGAACTGGAAGCACAGAGCAAGAGCAAAAAGAAAAAGGGAGGCAAATAATATGCGTGAGATCGAAATGACCGGCAAAACCGTGGAACTGGCCGTCCAGGCCGCCTGCGACGCCCTGGGCGTTGACCGCGATGACATCAATGTCAGCTACGAAGTTCTGGATTTCCCCGTCAAGAAGCTGTTCAAGACCATCCCTGCCCGCGTCCTGGTAAAGCTGGAGGAGCCGGAAGCTGCTCCGGCCGCCGCCCCCGTGGAGGCTGTCCCTGCAGCCCAGCCCGTGGCCGAGGCCCCCAAGGCGGAGGAACCCGCCGAGGAAGCCGCTCCTGCTGAGGAAGCGGAGGAGGCTCCCGCCCAGGAGACCGCCGACGCCGCCGCTGAGGTGGAGCTGGACATTGCCGCGGACGCGCGCCTGACCGCTGCCGTGGACTACCTGCGTCCCATCTGTGAGATGATGGGTGCGTCCAACCTGGTGTTCACCGCCGTCAAAAAGGGCGAGGCCACCATTCTGCGCATCAAGGGCGACCACGTGGGCGTGCTCATCGGCCGCCGCGGCGAGACCATGGAGAGCCTGAGCTACCTGACCAGCCTGGTGGTCAACCGGATGGAAGGCAGCTACGTCAAGCTGGGCCTGGATGTGGCCGGCTACCGCGGCAAGCGGGAGGACGACCTGGCTGCTCTGGCCGGCCGCCTGTGCGAGCGTGTCAAGCGCACCGGCTGCTACTACGAGATGGAGCCCATGAACCCCTACGAGCGTCACATCATCCACACCGCCGTGGCCGCCATCGAGGGCGTCCGCAGCGAGAGCAAGGGTGAGGGTGCCGACCGCCGTGTGGTCATCTACTCCACCGATCCCGACGCCTGCAACCTGCCCGACCGTGAGAGCGGCCGCCGCCGCGTCGGTCATGGCCGTGACAATGGCCGGGGCCGCAATGGCGGCAACCGTGGCGGACGCGGCTTCCGCGGCGATAACCGCCGCGGCGGTGAGCGCAGCGGCCGTGGCGGACGTTCCGGCGGCCGTGGCGGCAACCGCAGCGGCAGCCGTGGTTCCTACGTGCCCGCCCGTGAGTTTGCGGACGCTCCCCGCGATCCCGAGGCCCGTCCCCAGGCTCCCGCCCCCGTGGAGCGCATCCATGACGGCGACGACTTTGCCATGTTCGGCAAGATCGAGCTGTAAGACAGCCTGATACAAAGCATCCCGCCCCCGACGGCAACCAATCGTCGGGGGCGGGATTTTTGTGTGTCCGGCTGCGGGAGAAAGGGCATACCGGGGGATTTTTTCGGGATTCCCGCTCTGTGTCCTGTTATCCGGAAGCCTTTTGCCTTATGATAAAGGCAGAAAAAAGGAGGGATCTTCTTTGGATCAGCAGAAATTCGGCGTCTTTTTGCGGCAGCTGCGGCGGGAAAAGGGCCTGACCCAGGAACAGCTTGCCGAGCAGCTCTGTGTCAGCAATCGCAGTGTTTCCCGGTGGGAGACGGGGGATTCACTTAGATAAAGATACCACACCATTCCCACGCTGACTTTTGCTCAACCGATACAGCCGGAGGGCTGGATAACAAGAAAAGGCGGTATGCGCCCCGTAGAGGGGTAGCGTACCGCCTTTTC
>DXFO01000045.1 GCA_019114415.1 Candidatus Gemmiger faecavium
GCAGCAAGAGATACCGGAGCGCCGGTGCTCGATGCATTCACTGTCCCCTGACCATGCGAGGGCATCCGCCCGGTCAGGAGCAGACAACCAATAAGGCCCCTGCCGGACCTGCCTGATGCAACGACTGGCACAGTCCCCATACAGCGGGCCATTATATAGATCAGCGCGACGCCACCCATACGGCCACAGGGCCGCGGGTGGCGCGCTGCTTTTCTCCATACAAATGCAGCCGCGCCCGTGTCCGGGAGCCTTTTGTGCTCCTGACACGGGCGCGGCTGTTTTCGGTAAAGAAAGAAGGTAAAAACCGTTTGGTTACATCATCTGGCTGAATTCCACTTTTTCCCCATTAGGTCCCTGAACGGTAAAGAAGCGAACGCCATTTTCCCAGAAGGGCAGGAAGTTGACCTGATCGTCCAGCATCTGCAGGCCCATGGCGCGGGCCTTTTCAAAGGCGGCATCCACATCGGTCACATCCAGTGCAATGTGGTCAATGGCACCGGGACGTCCGGCGGCACAGCCGTTCTGATAGGTTTCAATGCACAGATTTTTCAGGCGTAAAAAGCATACTGCTTCCCCTGCCGCCTCATTGACGGTCCGCAGGGCAACCTCAAATCCCAGGGAGGTATAAAACCGGATGGTCTTTTCAATATCATTGGTGGGAATTCCCACGTGCTGAATCCCGGTCACATTCTCGTTCCAGTCCATGGTTCAGTCCTCCGGATCGACGTCGATAAGCACCTTCATGGTGGTCTCGCGGTTAGCTTCAATGTACTGATAGGCTTTTACATAGTCCTCAAAAGCAAAGTGCTTGCTCTGCAGCGGTGCCAGGTGGATCTTGCCTTCCTGGACAAGGCGGATGGCCTCCACGTAATCCTCGTGACGGTACATCATGGTGGTATCGAGATCCAGCTCATGATCGTTAAGGGTAAACAGGTCCACCGTCGCCATGCCTGCAAACACCGCCACCAGAATGATCTTGCTTCCCTTACGGGCGCAGCGGATGGCCTGACCCATAGTGATGTTGTTTCCGGCGCAGTCGTAGATCACGTCGGCTTTGTCCGGTCCGAAGTGTTCCACCAGTGCCTCGCCGAAATCATTTTCCTTGGTATTGACGGCGAAGTCGGCGCCGCAGCGGCGAGCCAGCTCCAGGCGATATTCGGAGACATCGGTGACCATGACCTGTGCGGCGCCAAGGGCTTTACAGGTCTGGGCCAGCAGGATGCCGATGGGGCCGCAGCCCAGGATTGCGACCTTTGCGCCTTCCAGCTCATCAAAATGGCGTGCCGCGTGCACCGTTACCGCCAGGGGTTCGATCATAGCGCCGTCATTGTAGCTCATCTCATCGGGCAGGGGCGTGATCTTTTGCCGGGAGACGCAGAAATACTCGCTGGCTGTGCCCGTGGTCTGGAAACCCATGACTTTCAGTTCTTCGCAAAGGTTATACTTGCCATGGCGGCAGGGATAGCATTTTCCACAGACCACCTGAGGCTCAATGGTCACCTTCTGTCCCACGGTGAGGTCCGTCACACCGGGCCCCACTTTTGCCACCTGGCCGGAGACTTCATGTCCCTGGGTAACAGGGTACCCGGTCCCCGAGTGCTCTCCGTAATACACGTGGATGTCGCTGCCGCAGATGCCGATCCGCTTGATCTTGACCAGGACCTCACCCTCACCGGGTTCGGGGATCTCGATCTCACGGAAAATGATTTTTGCGGGTTCCGTCTTTGTGGCAGGCGCGGTCATGACCTGTTGCTTCATCATTTCAGCCATATTTCATTCCTCTTTTTCTGACGATTTATTCTTGCGGATGCACCACAACTTTGATGGACTCGTTGCTCATCTGCATCAAAACGGCATCCTCCACCCCGGTCAGCGGGTAGGTATGAGTGATCAGTTTTTTGATCTCGATCCTTCCGCTGTTGAGAAGGTTCACCGCCCGCTGATGGGTATCCGGATTGATAAAGGACCCCATCACGGTCAGTTCCTTGCTGTAAACATCAAACAGCGGCAGCGGGCTTGTGGCATCCACCTGGGGCACGCTGAACAACACTACGGTCGCGCCGAACCCAGCCGCGGCAAAGGCCTGTTCCACCGCAAAGGTACGGCCCACACACTCGATCACCACATCCACGCCCTTGCGCCCGGTGATCTCCTCGATCCGCCGGGGGACATCCTCATGAATGGGGTCGATGGTCCCGTCTGCGCCTACCTGCGTGCCGATCTGACGGCGTATCTCCACCGGCTCGCTGAGGAGCACAGTGGACGCTCCTGCCAGCCGTGCAAGCTGCACCATCAGCAGGCCGATGGGGCCGCCGCCGATGACCAGCACCGTCTGACCCGGCCGGATGGCTGCCCGGTCAATGCCGTGCAGCGCGCAGGCCAGAGGTTCCGTCATAGCGCCCACATCAAAGTCAAGGTCGGGGTCCAGCAAAAAGCACTGGCTTTCGGGTACAAGACTGTACTGGGCAAAGCCGCCGTTGACGTTGACGCCCAGGGCGAACAGATGTTCGCAGTTCTGCTTTTTGCCCATTTTGCAGGGCATACATTTTCCACAGTAGATGTTGGGGTCCACGGTCACATGGTCGCCCGCCCTGACGGTGGTCACTCCGCTGCCCACCGCTTCCACGATACCGCTGTATTCGTGGCCGAGCACGACGGGCGGCGTCACCGCCGCGGAACCTTTCTCGCCGTGATAGATATGGACGTCGGTGCCGCAGATGCCCGCAGACATGTTCCTGACCAGTACCTGATCAGGCGCCAGATCACCGAAGTCCATCTCCCGGACTTCAAACTTGGGGGTATTGGTGCTCCCCAAAAAGAAATTTCCTTTTGCCTTCATTCGTGTATCCTCCTGCCTGCGCATCAGCGCGTCAGGCTTTCCTTGAGCGGCAGCCAATCCAGCACCCTGCGGATGAACGGGTCCCAGAAATCAAAATTGTGTACGCCCGGGCCTTCCTCATAGGTCAGGTCCGCCCCCAGCTCCCGCGCATGGTCGCGGAAATACAGGTTGCTCTGGTACAAAAAGTCCTCGGTGCCGCAGCATTCGTACAATTTGGGCAGATCAGCGCCGGCCTTGATCTGGTTTTCCAGCAGATACAAAAGGTCCTCGGTATCCCGGTTCCAATGTTCCCGGTTGGCACCGTACACCCCGCGCTTCCAGGCCAGGATGGAATCCTGCACCCCGCCGGGAGACTCCTCCCCCGAAGTGGGCATCAGTCCGCCGGACAGGCTGGCGGCCGCCGCGTAATTCTGCGGGTTGAGCAGCGCGATCTTGAAGGCGCCGAAACCGCCCATGGAAAGTCCCGCGATAAAGTTGTCCTCCCGCTTTTCCGAGAGCGGAAGCAGCGAACGCAGCATCTGCGGCAGTTCCTGGGAGATGTAGGTGTAGTAATTGCCGCCAAAGGGGGTGTCGGTGTACATGCTGTTGTAGCCGTCCGGCATGACCACCGCCACATTCTTGGTCTGTGCGTAGCGCTCAATGCCGGAAAACCGCTGCCAGTCGGATTCATCGGCAGAGATCCCGTGCAGAAGCCACAGCACCTGATACTTTTCCCCGGGCTGGGGATAGCGCACGCTGCTCTCGAAGAACTGGTTGCCGGAGTCCGGCGTCGGCAAAATCACATTGACATTGACGCTGCGGAACAGCGCCGCCGAAAAAAGTTTGCATTGAAACAGAGCCATCGCCCTCTCCTTTCCTGGTCGTCAGGCCCGGGATTTTTTCACGCCCGGCATGGCGGCGATCATATCGTTCATTGCTTCAAAGGTCTTTGCCTGGGGCCGGTTGAGGAAGGCGTGCACCATACCTTTGTAGATATGGTACTCCACCGCATTGCCGTGGTCCTGCAGCTTGGCGGCGTACATCAGCGCCTGATCCAGCAGGGGATCACACTCGGCCGAAATAAAGCAGGCCGGGGGCAGGTTGCTCAGGTCATCCGCCATCAGGGGCGATGCGTAGGGATGGGCGTATTCCGTCTCGGGATGCTCAAAGTAGTAATCGCAGAAGCCCTGCTCACTGTTGAGCGTCAGGAAATATCCGCCGTCGCCATAGCGCTTTTCCGAGTCGGTCCGGGTGCGCAGGCCAAAGGTGGTGGCCGGGAAGATCAGGAACTGTTTGGCAATGGCCGGGCCCTTTTCATCCCGGGCGCGCAGGCAGACTGCCGCGGCCAGGTTGCCGCCCGCCGAGTCGCCGCACACCGACAGTGTGGAGGGGTCTCCGCCGTACTCGGCGCAATGTTCCGACGCCCAGACCATGGTGTCGTAGCAGTCATCCAGTCCCTTGGGGAACTTGTTTTCGGGGGCAAGGCGGTATTCCGGCGTGATGACCAGCAGGTTGCCGTATTTTGCCAGGTAGCGGGGCACGTAGTCATAGACGTCCAGACTGTTCATCATCCAGCCGCCGCCATGGTAAAACACCATGACCTGGGAGGGTCCCTCCCCTTCCGGCAGGTAAATGCGCACCGGAATGTCATGGTCCGCTTTTTGGATGCAGGTATTCACCGTGCGGATCTGCATGATATGGGGGAAGCAATAGGTATGCTGCCAATATTGGGTCAGCAGCGTGATGGTCTCAAAGTTCTGGCGGATGCGGTATTCGGTGGGATGCTCCATGTCAAAGTCCTGGCTGGGATCGATGACCGCGTCAGGAGCAGCCTCGCCGTATTCCGGTTCCAGGTACTTGCGGTAAAGCTCAGTCATGATCACTTTGCCTCCTTTTTGCGGAACTTGCCGAACAGATCCAGGCCCAGATGGTTATGCTGGCAGCTGTCCAGAACGACCGCGGCCAGGAACACGCCGCCGGTGATGACCTTCTGCACATACTCGTTGACGCCGCAGAGGGTCAGGCCGTTGGTCAGCATGGTGATCAGGACAATACCGCCGATGGCCTTGGTGACTTTGCCCTCGCCGCCCAGGAAGCTGACGCCGCCGATGACCAGAGCAGACAGGACATCCATGTCCAGTGTCTGGCCGGTGGTGGGGTTGCCGGAGCCGATACGGCCGACCATGAGCAGGCCGGCGATGCCGCACAGGGTGCCGCAGATGGTGTAGGCCAGAACAAAGACTTTGTCGGCATTGATGCCGGACAGACGCGCCGCCTCACGGTTGGAGCCGGTGGCGAAGATCTGACGGCCAAAGTAGGTGTACTTGAACATGATGCCCATGACCACGACGATGATCGCCGCCAGAATAATGGGAACCGGGATGGGGCCGATGCTGCCCTGATAGAAGAACTTGACGCTTTCGGGCAGGCCGGAAACAGGCAGGCCGCCGCAAATCAGGTAGGCCACGCCGCTGATGATGGTGGAGATCGCCATGGTGCCGATCATGGGAACGATCTTGGTCTTGTTGATGATGACGCCGGTGACAAAACCGATGATGGTATCCAGCACGATGGTGATGAGGATAGCCACCGGCCAGGCGACGCCCCACTGTGCGGTCATCAATGCGATAAGGACACTGGAGAAGGCCACGCAGGAGCCCATGGACAGGTTCAGGCCGCCGACCACGATCAGGGCCATCTCACCCATGCCCAGGATGCCCATAATGCAGCTCTGGCGAAGAATGGTGATGATGTTGCTGAATTTCAGAAACGCATAGTTGTTGCTGTTGAAGGTAAAGACCGCACCCAAAAGAATAATGATTGCAAAGATGGAATATTCCTTTGCAATATTCCAGAACTTTTTCATGTATGGCACCTCTCTTTGTTATACTTCGCCGGAAGCGTATGTCAGGATCTTTTCCTGTGAATATTCCGATTTTTCCAGTTTGCCTACAAGACGGCCTTCATACAGGACAAGCATCCGGTCGGTGATGCCGATGATCTCCTCCATATCCGAGGAGATCACGATGATGCCCCGCCCCTGGGCAGCCAGATCGTTGATCAGGTTGTAGATCTCCTGTTTGGCGCCCACGTCCACGCCGCGGGTAGGCTCGTCCAGGATCAGGACCTGGCAGTCATTGGCCAGCCACTTGCCCAGCACGACTTTCTGCTGGTTGCCGCCGGAAAGGTGGGAAACTTCCTGTTCCGCGCTGGGGGTCTTGATGCGCAGCGCCCGGATCTCTTCCTCGGCGATCTTATGCTCCTTTGCGCCGTCCACGAAAATCCCGTTGGAAATATTCTTGAGGATGGGTACCACGATGTTTTCCCGGATGCTCATGCGCAGCAGCGCACCGTGGCTCTTGCGGTCCTCCGGTACCATGCCGATGCCGACTTTGACGGCATCGGTGGGGCTGTTGATCTCCACCTTTTTGCCGTTGAGATATACCTCGCCGCATTCCTTTTTGACTGCGCCGAAAATCAGCTGTGCATACTCGGTGCGCCCGGCGCCGACCAGTCCGCCCAGACCAAGCACTTCCCCTTTATGCAGCTGCAGGCTGAACGGCTGCACGCCGTTGCCGCCCAGATTTTTGGTCTCCAGCAGGATCTCGTCGGTCTCGGTTTTGCGCTCGTCAAAGTTCTTGTTCAGCTCACGGCCTACCATGTAGGAGATCAGCTGATCCTTGGTCACGTCCTTGACGTCCTTCGTGGTCACATAGCAGCCGTCCCGCATGACGGTCACGCGGTCCGCCACCTGGTACAGCTCATCCAGACGGTGAGAGATATAAATGATGGTAATGCCCTTTGCTTTCAGATCCTGGATAATCCGGAACAGGACCTGGACCTCATGTTCGGTCAGCGGGGCGGTGGGTTCGTCCATGATGACCAGGCGGGCGCTTTTGGCAATGGTCTTGGCGATTTCCACCATCTGCTGGTATGCCGTGGAGAGATTGCGCACCAGCACATCCGCCTTGAGGCCTTCCACATGGAACTGGTCGAGGATCTCCTGAGCCTTGCGGTTCATCAGACCGGCGTCCTGGAAGATGCCCGGTTTCAGACGGCTGCCCAGATAAACATTTTCCGCTATCGTCAGCGACGGGCAGAGGTTGAACTCCTGATAGATGACGCCGATGCCCACTTCTTTTGAAAGCGCCGGGGTCATGGCCGTGTATTCCACCCCGTCAAACAGGATGGTGCCGCTGTCCGGTGTGATGGCCCCCGCGATCGATTTGATCAGCGTGGACTTGCCGGCGCCGTTTTCACCGATGAGGGCGTGACACTCGCCCCGGCGCACCTCCATCGAAAGATCATTCAGTGCGACCACGCCTGGATAGGCTTTTGTCAGATGCCGGATCTCCAGAATGTTATCCACGGATCGCTTTCCTCCTTTCAAGAGAAAGCGGGCACGATAAACAGCTGTTTTGTTTGATCGTGCCCACTTGGTTATTCTTTTCCCGTATCAGAGATACAATGTCCGGACCTTACATCCAATCCGCAACGTTGTCCTCAGTGATCATGATGAAATCGCCCCAGTGGTCGCCCTTGGCAGATTCGTCGCCGTTGGCCAGACCCACCGCGATGTCGATAAAGTCGGGAGCCAGCGCAACAAGGCCGGTGTTGATGGTGCCCTTATAGATACCGCCTTCGGAAATTGCCTGCAGAGCTTCCGGGTCGGAGTCGCAGCCGAACAGGCCCAGCGTAGCGGGATCGCCGTAGTTGGCAGCGGTAAAGGCTTCGTAGACGCCGCACAGGCCGGAGTCGTTGATGGCGCAGACCAGGTTCAGATCGTAGCCGCTCTGGGTGAAGTTTTCGCCCGCGGTAACGCCGTTGTCGGTGGTGCCGCCCACGTCGGAGATGACCCATTCGACCTTGGCTTTGCTCAGCTCATTGACTGCGTCGATGTAGCCCTGCTCACGGACGACCAGGAAGTCGGCCTGAGGATAGTTGTTGCTGGCTGCGTAGACGGTGTCGCCTTCATCAAAGGTCTCGTTGATCCAGTTGGCGGCGTTTTCACCGATGGCGTAGCCCAGATCGTAGTTGTCCCAGCCGTAGTAGGCATCGTCGCCCTCGATCTTGACGTCGTAGGAGAACCAGGGAATGCCGGCTTCCTGGCAGCGCACCATGGAATCCTGGAAGGTCTCGACGCTGGTCACGTGAACGATGAGGCAGTCAACGCCCATGGCAATGTAGTTGTCAATGGCTTCCAGCTGTTTCTCGGTCTGCTCCTGAGCGGTGTACATGAAGTTGATGCCCTGCTCATCACAGTAGTCCTGCATGGCCTGGACCTGATCACGGAAGATCTGGGTGGTCAGGGCGGAGGTGACATAGGCAATGGTCAGGCCCTCACCATCGCTGGTTTCCGCGGTCTGGGCAGTGCTCTGGGATTCACCGGTGGACGCAGAACCGGAGTCCGAAGCCGTGTCGTTGCTGCAAGCAGTTACGGACAGCGCCATGGTCATCGCTATGAGCAAAGCAGCGATTTTTTTCATCATTTGTTCTCTCCTTTTTTTGATAATGTTTCCGTTCTTTAGTATGCTTTATAAACAGAATTTATTAATGTGCCTTAAGAATAGCACTGTTTTTCCCCGGTGTCAATGAATCTCCGTTAATTTTGTCAGAATAAATACACACAACATACCATTATTGTGCAAAATATGCATTGTCAAATTATTCTCAAACATTCTGGATGAATTCTTCGATAAAGTAAAGGGCACTTCCCGCTGCGGCGGCTCCAAAGCCGTGTCTGCCGCAGAGATGGATATGTTTGGTGCTGACAAACTGCAGGTTGTCCATCTGGCTGACCTTTTCTTTCAGGCGGTCAAGATAAGGTTCCAGGTACTCCCCCACGTACCCGCCGATCACAATGTTCATGTCGGTAAACATGGCCATATTCTGGGTCACGACCGCCAGCATCTCCAGATATTCGTCCAGGAAGGCATTGAGTTCGGGATTGCCCTGCTCCACCCGACGGAAAAATTCCTTCAGGTTGCCGTTGGCCTTCTGGGCCAGCAGTTCCGCGGAACCATAGGCATCGTAGTGTCCGCGCTTGCCGCAGTAGCACATGCGCCCCTTGGCGCCGGGAACCACGCACATGTGGCCGATCTCACCGCAGCGTCCGTTCACACCGCGCTGGATCTCCTTGTTGAACACCAGGGCGCCGCCCACCGTATTGCTGAGAGAGATAAAGACAAAGTTATCCAGATCATCCCGCTCATAGCATTCCAGCATACAGGCGGCATCCGCGTCATTGAAGCAGAGGTAGGGGCAGGAAAGGCGATGGTCCGGCACAAAGGAATCGGGACGCAGCACCTGCAGAATATGGGACAGTTCCAGCCGGGACCGGTCAAGGCTGACGATGCCCGGCACCGAATATCCCGTACCGATCAAAGATTCTTCCTCCACCTGACAGTTTTGCAGAAAGTTGCGGATGAAGGTATTCATTTTTTCATCGTAATCGTCGCTGTTTTCAAAGGGGATCTTGATGCGGGAACTGCCGATAACATCCCCTCTCAAATCCAAAAGCGTCATTCCGATGTGGTTTTTTGTAATGTCAACGCCCAGTGCCAGTTTCTTTTTTGTCTCGGCACAGTAGCAGACCGCACGGCGGCCGCCTTCGGAATCGGCCATGCCGTCCTCCCGGACCAGGCCCTGCTGCACAAGTTCCGAAATCAGCAGACCGATCGTGGGCAGGCTCAGGTGAAGTCTGGCCGCCAGTTCCGGCTTGGTGGCCTGGCCGCAGCGCAGCAGCTCTCGGAAGGTAGAGATCTTGTTGCGCCGTTTGATCTCCGAGTTGCTGTTTTTCATTGTTACGCTCCTTTTCTGTTTAGCAAAGGTTCCCCTTGCCTTTATTAAGCCACTTTCTTAATTTTATTATAGATCGGATTGCCATAAAATTCCAATACTATTTTCTGTATTGTCACACTTATTTTGTCCGTTTGACTATAAATCGCACCAAACCTGCCATTTATCCGCGCCCAGCCTGCACAGCTTCCCGAAAACGACTTTCCGGGCCTTTCCCGTATCACGATATACCTATATTTTGCTGGCAAATACAGTTCCCCTGCCGCATCATGAAAACTCCGGCAGAGCAAACTATGCAATTCTGTCATATTGTTTTCCCCGCAAACTGCGTCTCCCGCCGTTCTGCAGCCGATACCGGATTTTCCCCGTCACAATCTGTTCAAACATTGTTTGGAGATTCTTCAAAAAGTTTCTATACCCTTTTCAAAATTAAAGCGTATTGTATATACAGCAGCAAGAGATACCGGAGCGCCGGTGCTCGATGCATTCACTGTCCCCTGACCATGCGAGGGCATCCGCCCGGTCAGGAGCAGACAACCAATAAGGCCCCCGGACCTGCCTGATGCAACGACTGGCACGGTCCCCATACAGCGGGCCATTATATAGATCAGCGCGACGCCACCCATACGGCCACAGGGCCGCGGGTGGCGCGCTGCTTTTCTCCATACAAATGCAGCCGC
>DXFO01000046.1 GCA_019114415.1 Candidatus Gemmiger faecavium
GACGTGCGCCTGGCCTACCGGGACGACGGCCGCCCCCTGCACCTGACGGGACTGAAAAACATTCAGGTGGTGCCGCTGCACTCGGTGCGGTACTGCTACAACCTGTTTGTGCTGCCCCATTACCTGCGCAAGAACCATGCCTTTTTCGTGGGTCTGGCCAGCGATATGCTCATGACCCGCGACAGCACCGTGGTGCTCCACGATATCCGCCCCCTGGTCATGGATACCGACCGGGGCTTTTTCCGCTTCAAGTTCTGGGTGCACTGCCTGTCCACCAAGTGGTTCGCCCGGGAGGTCTACACCGTCAGCGACGACCAGCGGCATCTGATCTCGGACAAGCTGGGCATCCCCCTGGACAAGATCGGCATCACCTACAACGGCTGGGAACACATGAACGCTGTGGAGCCCGACGAGAGCGTCTTTGAAAAGCTTCCGGATGTGAAAAAAGGGGAGTACTTCTACGCCCTGGGCAGCCTGGCCAAGCACAAAAACTACAAGTGGATCCGGGAAGTGGCCCGCCGCAACCCGGACAAGACCTTCGTGGTGGCCGGCGGCGCCGACCTGGCGGCTTTCGGCAAGGATGAGGCCGACGCGGCCCAAAACACCGGCAACGTATTTTACCCCGGCTATGTCACCGACGGGGAGAACAAGGCCCTGATGCAGCACTGCAAGGCGTTTTTGCACCCGGCGGTGTTCGAGGGGTTCGGCATCCCGCCGCTGGAGGCACTGAGCCAGGGCGCGCCCATTCTGCTGTCCAATGCCAGCTGCCTGCCGGAACTGTACGGCGACTGCGCCCGGTATTTTGCCCCCCAGGACTATGATGTGGACCTGGACGCCCTGCTGGCAGAACCTGTATCCAAACCGGATAAACTTTTGGAAAAATACAGTTGGGATAAAACGGCGGCCTTCTGGCTGGAGCAGATCAAGCGCTACGCCGGAAAGTAAGGAGAAGATCAGACTATGGATAAAATTGCGGTTTTGATCCCGTGTTATAACGAGGAAAAGACGGTGGAAAAGGTGGTGCGGGATTTCCGCGCCGTCCTGCCGGAGGCGGTCATCTATGTGTATGACAACAACTCCTCCGACCGCACCGTGGAGCTGGCCGAGGCCGCCGGTGCGGTGGTCCGCCACGAGTACAGCCAGGGCAAGGGCAACGTCCTGCGCCGGATGTTCCGGGAGATCGACGCCGAATGCTATATCCTGGTGGACGGCGACGACACCTATCCCGCCGACTCCGCCCCCGAAATGTGCCGCCTGGTGCTGGAGCATCAGGCCGACATGGTGGTGGGCGACCGCTTGTCCTCCACCTATTTCACCGAGAACAAGCGCCCCTTCCACAACTTCGGCAACAGCCTGGTGCGCCTGAGCATCAACTGCCTGTTCGGCGCCAAGATCCAGGACATCATGACCGGTTACCGGGCGTTCAGCTTTGAGTTCGTCAAGACCTTCCCGGTCCTGTCCAAAGGCTTTGAGATCGAGACCGAAATGTCCATCCACGCCGTCCAGCGCAACATGCAGGTGGAGAACGTGGTCATTGAGTACCGCGACCGCCCCGAGGGCAGCGTCTCCAAGCTCAATACCTATTCCGACGGCGCCAAGGTGCTGGGCACCATCCTGAAACTTTACAAAAACTATCGCCCCTTCGGCTTTTTCACCGCCATTGCGGCGGTGCTGGCCCTCATCAGCCTGCTGTTCATGGTGCCGGTCCTCACCGAGTACTTTGTCACCGGGCTGGTGCCCCGTTTCCCCACCCTTATCGTCTGCGGCTTCGTCATGGTCGCCGCGCTGATGCTGTTTGTGGCGGGCGTTATCCTGTCCAGCCTGCTGGGCAAGGACAAGCGGGACTTTGAGTTCCACCTGCAGCAGGCGGCGCGCTGGAAGCAGCATGCCCGGCAGCGCTGAGCGCCCGGCTGCGGCCCTATCCTGATCCCGTGGTCTCACCGCGGCGCCGGGCCTTGCTCCGGCGCCGCGGCGGGAACCTTTTCTTTTCATCTGCTGAATGCAGGGAGGCACAAAACAATGCAGTATGATTATCTCATCGTCGGCGCCGGTCTGTTCGGCGCAGTCTTTGCTCACGAAGCCAAGGCCGCAGGCAAGACCTGCCTGGTGGTGGACAAGCGGGACCACATTGCCGGCAACATCTACACCGAGGAAGTGGAGGGCATCAACGTCCACCGCTACGGCGCGCACATTTTCCACACCAACAACAAGGAAGTGTGGGATTACGTCAACCGGTTCGCGGTGTTCAACCGGTATACCAACTCGCCCGTTGCCAACTACCACGGCGAGATCTACAACATGCCCTTCAACATGAACACCTTCAACAAGATGTGGGGCGTGGTCACTCCCGCCGAGGCCCATGCCAAGATCGAGGAGCAGCGGGCCGCCCACTTCACGCCGGAGCCCAAGAACCTGGAGGAGCAGGCCATCAACCTGGTGGGCACCGACATCTATGAAAAGCTGGTCAAGGGCTACACCGAAAAGCAGTGGGGCCGTCCCTGCACCGAGCTGCCCGCCTTCATCATCCGCCGCCTGCCGGTGCGCTTCACCTACGACAACAACTACTTCAACGCCCTGTACCAGGGCATTCCCAACGGCGGCTACACCAAGATGGTGGAGAAGATGCTGGACGGCATCGAGGTCCGCCTGGGCGTCAACTACCTGAAGGACAAGGCCGAACTGGACAAGCTGGCCGGCCGGGTCATCTACACCGGCCCCATCGACGCCTACTTTGATTACAGCCTGGGCGCATTGCAGTACCGCAGCGTCCGCTTTGAGACCGAGGTCCTGGACACGCCCAACTACCAGGGCAACGCGGTGGTCAACTACACCGACGCCGAGACTCCCTACACCCGCGTCATCGAGCACAAGCACTTTGAGTTCGGCGACCAGCCCAAGACGGTCATCAGCCGGGAGTACTCCGCCGAGTGGAAGCCCGGCGACGAGCCCTACTACCCCGTCAACGACGAGGCCAACAACACCCTGTACGCCCGCTACAAGGCCATGGCCGATGCTGAGCCCCATGTGGTGTTCGGCGGCCGCCTGGGTGAGTACAAGTACTACGACATGGACAAGGTCATCGAGAGTGCCCTCAACTGCTTTCTGGTACAGCAGGACAAAGTCAACCAGTATACCGTCTGAGGAAAGGGGAAGATACCCATGACCAAAAAGCCTTTGACCCGGCTGGAGCGCGTCCGCGCCGAAATGGCCGCCCACGGTCTGACCCAGCTGATCGTCAGCGATCCCACCACCATCTTTTACCTGACCGGCCTGAACATCGACCCCGGCGAGCGGATGTACTGCCTGCTCCTGTCGGCGGACGGTTCCGCCCGGCTGTTTCTCAACCGCCTGTTCGGCACGCCGGACATGGGCCTGCCCGTGGTGAACTTTGACGACACCGACGACGCCCCCGCCCTCATGGCGCCCTACCTGGACTGCCATAAGGCCCTGGGCGTGGACAAGGACTGGCCCGCCCGCTTCCTGCTGCGTTTGCAGGAACTGCCCGTGGCCCGGGAGTACCGTGTGGGCAGCATCTGCTGCGACATGGTCCGCGCCGTCAAGGACGAGGCCGAGCAGAAGGCCATGATCGCCTCCAGCAAGGTCAACGACGACTGCATGGCGGAGTTTGCCGCCGCCGTCCGTCCCGGCGTCACCGAGCTGGAACTGGCGGAAAAAATCAAGGAAATTTACAAGGCCCACGGCTGCACCGGCGTCAGCTTTGAACCCATCGTCGCCTTCGGGGACGATGCCGCCGACCCCCACCACCAGAACAGCACCCGCGCCCTGAAAGAAGGGGAGATGGTGCTGCTGGACGTGGGCGGCGTCTACGACAATTATTGCAGCGATATGACCCGCACCTTCTTTACCGCCCAGCCCACCGACCGTCAGCGGGAGATCTATGAGCTGGTCCGCCTGGCCAACGAGACGGCGGAAAAGCTGGTGCGCCCCGGCGTCAAAATGTGCGAGCTGGATGCCGCCGCCCGGGAGGTCATCGCCAAGGCGGGCTACGGTGAGTATTTCAACCACCGTCTCGGCCATTTCATCGGCCTCAACGACCACGAGTACGGCGATGTTTCGTCGGCCTGCCGCATCGAGGCCAAGCCCGGCATGTGCTTTTCCATTGAGCCGGGCATCTACCTGCCCGGGGAGATCGGCGTCCGCATCGAGGACCTGGTCCTCGTCACCGAGGACGGCTGCCGGGTACTGAACAGCTATCCGAAGGAGATCACCGTTCTGTGATCTGCATTTGAGGGAAAAAAGGGGAAGTATATGATTCAGTTGAGTCCTTCCATCCTGGCGGCGGATTTTGCCGACCTGGGACGGGAATGCCGCAAGGTCCTGGATGCCGGGGCCGATATGCTGCACATTGACGTGATGGACGGCCATTTTGTGCCCAACATCAGCCTGGGCGTGCCGGTGCTGGCCAGCCTGCACAAGGCACTGCCCGACGCCTGCTATGACGTACATCTCATGATCTCGGAGCCGGTGCGCTACGCCGAGGCCTTTGCCAAGGCGGGGGCGTCCTGCATCACTTTCCACATCGAGACGGTGGAGGATGCCGCCGCCGCGGTGCGCGCCATCCATGAACTGGGCGTGGGCGCGGGCGTCAGCCTCAAGCCCGCCACCCCCGTGGAGGCGGTGCTGCCCATCCTGGATCAGGTGGAGATGGTGCTGGTCATGAGCGTGGAGCCGGGCTTCGGCGGACAGAAATTCATGCCCGCCGCCGCGGACAAGATCGCCGCGCTGGACGCCTGCCGCCGGGAACATGGCCTGAAGGTCAAGATCTCGGTGGACGGGGGCATCAACAGCCAGACCGGCGCGGTCTGCACGGCAGCCGGCGCCGACATCCTTGTGGCGGGCAGCCAGGTCTTTGCCGCCGCCGACCCTGCCGCCGCTGTGGCCGAGCTTCGCGCCCTGTAAACAAAAGGAGCTACCATGCCAAGACATCCCAAAATCGAACGAAGCGCCAACTATACCTATTACACGGACATTTTGTGGTGCTGCGTGCCTTTGGTGGCCATGAGCTGCTACTATTACGGCGCGCGCCCGGCGCTGCTGGCTCTGGTGGCCGCGGCCACGGCCTATCTGTGTGACTGTGTTCTGGCGCCGCTGCACGGCCACGGCTATCAGCCCCATGAGCCGTCCAGCGAGTGTTTCGCCGTATTGCTGGCTTTGCTTCTGCCGGCCAGCGTGCCGTACTATATCATTGTTGCCGGAGCCGTTGTGGTGGTTTTCGCCAAGGAGACCTTCGGCGGCGAGGGACACTATCCCTTCCATCCGTCGGCGGTCGGTCTGGCCGTGGTGGGCCTGTCCTGGCCCAACCAGGTCTTTTTCTACCCCACCCCGGGGACTGCTCTGCCCCTGTGGGACACGGCAGATACCACCCTCACCGCCGGTATGAACGCCACGCTGAGCAGCGGCGGCCTGCCCACCGCCAGCACCCTCAACCTGATCACCGGCAACGTGTCGGGACCTTCCGGCACCTGCGCCATTCTGGTCATCTGCGCCTGCGGGCTGTTTTTGCTCTGCCGGGGCCATCTCAAACTGTCCACCTTCCTGCCGTATCTGGTGGTCTGCGTGGCGGTGCCCTGGCTTTTGCCCAACCTCAACGACCTGCCGTCGTACAGCTTCCCCTGGGAGTTCGTGCGCCAGCGCATCTACCTTGAAAAATATATCGTGCTGTCCGGCACCATGCTGTTCGGCGGCATCTTCCTGGCCAGCGAGCCGGTCACCCAGCCCAACCGCCACAGCAGCCGGATCATCTACGGTCTGGCTCTGGGCGCATTTGCCACGGCCATGCGCTATTTCAGCGACTATGAGACGGGATTCTGCTTTGCCCTTTTGCTGGTCAACGCCATCCCCGAATGGCTGGATATGGTGGCCCGCCGCACGGAACGCGTCCGATTTATGAAGAAGGAGGAACGGCGTCTTGCAAAACACACCAGACCGGAATAAACCCCGCAGCGGCAAGGCAGCCAAGGGCAAGCAAAAGCCCGAGCGCTCCCAGACGCTGATCATCCCCCAGATCTCTCCCGAAATGCTGGAAAGCGCCCGCCGTGCCGCCATGGAGGGCAAGACCCAGCAGGAGATCGAGCAGGCTGCCATGGAGGCCGAACAGCGCCGCCAGGCCCAGGCCGGCCAGACCACCCAGAACACGGTGGAAACGCCCAAGCCTGCCCCCAGAACCTCCGCCCCCAAGCGCAAGACCCGCGCCGAGGCGGAGGCCGAACTGGACCAGAAGATCCACGACGATCACCTCTGGCTCAACAACCCCGTCATGATGCGCGGCCTGGGCCTTGCCCCGGTCATTGCGGCAGCCTATAACTGGGACAATGCCGTCATGCTGTGCGCGGCGGCCGCGCTGCTGCTCACCGCCACCCGCGTGCTGGCCGTGGCCATCTGCCACCTGACCGGCAACCGCTTCCGCCCGGTGATCTACGCCTATTCTGCCGCCATTCTGTACATCCCGGTGTACTGCATCCTGTATGCGTGGTTCGGCACCGACCTGACGGTGCTGGGCATCTATCTGCCCCTGCTGGCCGTGGAGTCCGCCATCATCAAGCGCATGGAAAGCCCCGACCTGGAACCGGTGGGCGAAGCCTTCCGCCGCGGCATCAACAACACCGTGGGCCTGTGCATCGCGGTGCTGCTGGTGGGCTTTATGCGGGAACTGCTGGGCGCCGGCACGGCTTTCGGCCATGTGGTCATGACCACCGCGCCGCTGCCCATTGTGCAGCAGCCCGCGGGCGGCTTTATCCTGCTGGGCCTGATCGCGGCGCTGTGGACGGGCATTGCCAACGCGTACACCCACTTCAAGCGCGAGGAGGTGCGCCACCAATATGCTGAACGTCGCCACTGAGCTCAGCGTCATGCAGGCGGTGCTGAAATTTTTCAGCTACGCCGTCATGGCTGTCTTTGCGGAAAACATCGTCTTTACCCACGGCATGGGTGTCTCCCGCCTGCTCAAACTGGTGGAGGACCGGGACATCCGTACCCTGCAATACTGCATCCCCATCATTCTGGTGCAGCTGCTCTCGGCGCCCCTGGGCTGGATGGCCCATGACTGGTTCTTCCCCTGGGTCCGGGATTACCTGCCCGGCTGGCTGCCGGTCACGGCCCTGCGCCCCATCGTCTACCTGACCTGCGCCACCGCCGCCATGGCCGTGGTGTGGCTGATCCTCTGCATTGGCGGCAAACGCAGCCGCCCCTACCGGGAACAGCTGCCCTTTGCCACCTATAACTGCTGTATCCTGGGCACCATCCTGATCTGCGCCAACCAGAACTTCACCCTGCTGGAAACGGTGGGATTCAGTCTGGGCAGCGGCATCGGCTATCTGTTTGCCGTGGCCATCGTGGACGAAGGCCGCCGCCGTCTGCGCAGCAAGGATGTCCCCGGCGTGTTCAAGGGCCTGCCCAGCTCGCTGATCTACATCGGCATCCTGTCCCTTGCCATCTACGGCCTTGTGGGCCATTCCATCACGGCCTGACGCCGACCCTGAAAAGGAGAGATGCCCCATGTCCAACACCACCTCCCAATGCTTTGCACCGGCCCGCATCCTGCTGCCCGCACCGGGCACGCCCCTGGACCCCTGGGCCTGCATCGCGGTGGACCAGTTCACCTCCCAGCCGGAATACTGGCAAAAAGCCGAGGCTCTTGCCAAGGACAAGCCCAGCACCCTGCATATCGTTCTGCCCGAGGCTTACCTGGGCGCAGCGGATGAGGCAGACCGGCTGGAATTCATCCGCCGCACCATGGCGGACTACCGCCGCAGCCTGCTGACCCGGGTGGTCAACGGCTTTGTCTACCTGGAACGCACCCAGATGGACGGCACCGTCCGTCAGGGCCTGGTGGGCGCGGTAGACCTGGAAGCATACAGCTTTGACCGGGACGCCACCCCCGCCATCCGCCCCAGCGAGAACACGGTGGTGGAGCGCATCCCGCCCCGGCTGCGGGTGCGCCGCGGGGCCGAACTGGAAACGCCTCACGTCATGCTGCTGGCCGATGACGAGGACTGCACCCTCATCGAGCCCATCGGCAGAGAGAAAGCCCGCCTGCCCCTTTTGTACGACGGCGAGCTCATGCTGGGGGGCGGCCACCTGACCGGATGGGCGGTGGAGGACCCGGCGCTCATTGCGCAGATCGAGCAGGCGGTGGCAGGGCTGGGGGACCCGGCCCGCTATGCCGCCCGCTGGCCCGATGCCGCCGGACAGCCCCCCATGACATTGGCGGTGGGGGACGGCAACCACTCCCTTGCCACAGCCAAAGCCTACTGGGAGGAGCGCAAGCAGACCCTGCCCCCGGAACGCCGGGAGACAGACCCCGCCCGGTACTGCCTGGTGGAAGTCTGCAACGTGCATTCCCCGGCCATTGAGATCGAGCCCATCCACCGGGTGCTGTTCGGTGTCAGTGAGGACACCGTCCTTGCCTGCCTGGAACGCTGGGCGGCCGGGCGGGGCATCCGCCTTGTGGAAAAGGGGGCGCAGAGCTTTACGCTGGTCAGCTCCAACGGGGAACGCCGGGTAAGCCTGGACGGCGCGCTGGAACCCCTGACCGTGGGCACGGCGGAGGCCTTTGTGGGCGCTTTGCTGGCCGAATGCCCCGGGGCATCGGTGGACTACATCCACGGGGAAGCCGCGGTGCGCCAGCTGGCCCAAAAGGGCGGCGTGGGCATTTTGCTGCCGGAACTGGAAAAGGCCGATCTCTTCCGCGGGGTCGTGCTGGGCGGCGTGCTGCCGCGCAAGACCTTCAGCATGGGACACGCGGAGGAAAAACGATACTATAACGAGTGCCGCAGCCTGGTGGATTGACGCCCCGGCGGCCCGCAGATTGAGAGGAATGGAAGATGGCAAACAACGAACGACCCGAGGCCGCAGCAGGCAGCGTCAGTTCTTCGGCGCGCCGCCGCCGTCGCCGCCGCAGCCAGCAGGGCGGGGCAAAGCCCGCTCAGCAGGGGCAGCAGCCCCAGCAGCAGGCCGCGCGGCAGCAGGGGAACAGCCACGGCAATAACGGCGGCAGCGCACCCCGGCAGAACAGCCAGCGCCCCGCCAAAAATGCGGCGGCAGGGGAAGGCAAGCAGCCCTCCCGTTCCGGCCGCGGGCAGCAGCCGCAGCAGCAAAGCCGCCGCCGCGGGTCCCAGCCCCAGCAGGAGACTCCGGCACCCCGCCAGCCCCAGCGCCCCGCCCGCAGCGAGGAACCCCGCCGCGCGCCGTCGCCCCGCCGGGGCCGTCAGCCCGCCGCCGAGGAAGATCCCGGCCTGGTGCTCATCAGCCGCCGCCCACCCAAGCAGAAGTACGCCAATTTTGAGGAGTACATTGCGGCCCACGGCGGCGTGACCGCCCCCCTGCCCGGGGAGGATGCCCCCGCCGAAAGCAGCGAGCTGTCCGGAAAGCACGCCGAAAAGTAAGGCTTGTACCGGTACTCTGTGCCGGGGACCCTGGACCCAAACGCACAAAATAACGCCGAAGCTCTGCGCAAACCGCAAAGCTCCGGCGTTTTTTGCTTATCTGGATGGAAAAACGGACGTTCGGATGACAGGAAACACAAAATCCCGTAAAGAACTGCCCGGAATCAAAAATCGCTACAACGGGGTAGATACAAGACCGAGATAAGGCAGGGGAGCAAGAGGCTCCTGGATGGAATGGATGCCGCGGGAACGGGGAATCGAGCATTCCGTCAGGACCTTGCGCCATAGTGTGGATTTTCATGGAGCCGCGCAGAAGGTCACTGCCCCTTTTTGCGTTTGTCCCTGGCCTTGGCGGCGGACAGAGCGCCCGGGGCCACCGGCTTGTCGGCCGGGTCCAGCAGCCTTGCCCGCACCACGGCCTTGTCCCCGAACCGGCTGCGCAGTTCATCGGCGGCCCGGTCCAGTTTTTCCTGCTTGTCGTTGCGGTGGGCGTCGGTAAACAGGTCCAGCTGCTCAAACTGGTCGCTGCTGGTCTTTTCCGCTGTCACCCCCACCAGCCGCACCGGCCGGGAGGGCCACATCTGGCGGATCAGTGCCCGGGCGGTCTGATAGATGGTCTCGGTGGTGTTGGTGGGGTTGGCCAGCACCGTCTGGTGGGAGGTGCGGCGGAACAGGTTGTCCACCAGCTGCACCGTCACCACACGGGCGGTCTTGCCGTCGGCCCGCAGCCGCCCGGCCACCGACTCGGACAGAGCCAGCAGGGTGGCGTCGGCCTTTTCCGGGCGGGTCAGGTCCTCGGGCAGGGTGACGCTGTTGCCGTAACTGTTGTCCTTGACGTCGTGCTTGCCCAGGGGAGTCCCCTCGATGCCGTTGGCGTGGCGGCGGAAGCTGTCTCCCCGCACGCCGAAAGCCCCACGCAGCATATCCGGGTCGGCGTGGGCCAGTTCCCCCACGGTATGGATGCCCAGGGCATCCAGGGTGCGCACGGCGCTGGGGCCTACCCCGAACAGGGTGCCCACCGGCAGGGGCCAGAGCTTTTGGGGGACTTCCTCCGGCCAGAGGGTGTGGGTGCGGTTGGGCTTTTCAAAGTCGGAGGCGGTCTTGGCCAGCAGGCGGTTGACCGATACCCCCACGTTCACTGTGAACCCCAGTTCCCGCAGCACCCGCTCCCGCAGGGCATCGGCGGCCTGGACCGGGGGACCGAACAGGCCCTCGCTGCCGGTCATCTCCACAAAAGCCTCGTCGATGCTGAACTGCTCCACCACGGGGGAGTAGTCCCTCAAAATGGCGATCAGGCTTTTGCTGCACTGGACGTACCAGTCAAAATCCGGGGGCGTCACGATCAGGTCGGGGCATTTCTGCCGGGCGGCAAACAGGGATTCCCCCGTGCGCACGCCGAACTTTTTGGCGGGCAGGCTTTTGGCCAGCACCACCCCGTGCCGCTTTTCCTCGTTGCCGCCCACGGCGGAAGGCACCGTGCGCAGGTCAATGTCCCCGCCCTTTTGCAGCAGGCGCAGGGCCGACCAGGACAAAAAGGCAGAGTTGACGTCCACATGGAACCATACCTTCTTTGCGGCCATTGCCACGCCTCCTTTCGGCGGAAACAGAATTTTACCACAGACGCAGGATCTTGACCCCCACCCGGGCCAGCTTGTAGACAGGGCCTTCCAGCTCCTTGGCGGCGTCCTTCAGGGCGGCGCGGATGGGCAGGTGCTGGGGGCAATGGGCCTCGCACTTGCCGCAGCCCACGCACTGGGACGCGCCCGTGCCTTTCCGGCGCAGGCCGGTGGTGCGCAGATACTCACTTTTTGCGTGGCGGCCCTCGGTGGCGGCCCGGTTGTAGCAGGCAAACACCCCGGGGATATCCACCCCGGCGGGGCAGGGCTGGCAGTAGCCGCAGCCGGTGCAGCCCACCCGCATGGCCGCCTGCAGGTCGGCTTTCAGCCCGTCGATGAAAGCGTGTTCCTCCTCCGACAGGCAGCCGGGCAGGGCGTCCTCCGCGGCGCGGACGTTGTCCCGGATCATTTCCATGCTGTTCATGCCGGACAAAACGCAGGTGACGCCCGGCTGGTCCCACAGCCAGCGCAGGCCCCAGCCCGCGGCGGAACGCCCCGAGGGATGGGCAGCAATGCGCTCTCTGGCGGCAGGGGGCAGCCCGGTGATGAGCCGCCCGCCCCGCAAAGGCTCCATGATGATGACCGGGATGCCCTTGGCGGCGGCAGCTTCCAGGCCCCGCCGCCCGGCCTGGGTGTGCTCGTCCAGATAGTTGTACTGGATCTGGCAGAAGTCCCAGTCGTAGGCGTCCAACAGCTGCAAAAAGGCCGCCGTGTCTCCATGGAAGGAGAACCCGATCCGCCCGATCTTTCCGGCGGCTTTCAGTTCCTCCAGCCAGTCCCGGATGCCCATGGCACAGAGCTTTTCCCAGGCGGACAGGTCGGACAGCATGTGCATCAGGTAAAAGTCGATGTGGTCGGTGCCCAGGCGGGACAGCTGTTCCTCAAAGCATTTCTGCGCTCCCGCCCGGGAGCGGATGAGGTACTGGGGCAGCTTGTCCGCCAGATAGATCTTGTCCCGGCAGCCCAGGCGGCGCAAAGCCTCCCCCAGGGCGGCCTCGCTGCCCTGGTAGATGTAGGCGGTGTCAAAGTAGTTGACCCCCAGGCGGATGGCTTCGTCGATCTGGGCGGTGACGGCGTCCTGGTCGATGCGCCCTCCCGCCTTGGGAAACCGCAGACAGCCGTAGCCCAGAATGGACAGCGGCACGCCGGTTTTGTCGGCCCGGTACTGCATGTGAAAGGCTCCTTTCCACGGGGGCGGTCGGCCCGCCCCATGTTCCGTTTTATTATACCGTACTTTGGACAGGGATGCAAAAAAGCGGAGCGCCGGCGCCGTGGGGCGTCTGCGCTCCGCAAAGAAACGGGCAAAGGGATCAGCGGGTGCTGCGGGCCACGGCGGCGCGGTGCCGCAGCAGGTTTTTCCAGCAGGGGGGATAGAAGAGCAGCAGCATGGGGAAAACTTCCAGCCGTCCGGCCAGCATGTCGAACATCAGCACCCATTTGCTCAACGGCGAAAAGACGCTGAAGTTGCCGGAAGGCCCCACCAGTTCCAGGCCGGGGCCGATGTTGTTGAAGGTGGCGGCGATGGCGGTGAAGTTGGTGACCATGTCCAGACCGTCGATGCTGACGGCCAGTACCGACATGGCAAAGATCAGCATGTAGGTGACGAAAAAGACGTTGATGCCCCGCAGGACTTCATGCTCGATGACCTTGCCGTCCATCTCGATCTTGCGGATGCTTTTGGGATGGATGTAGGAGCCCAGTTCCTTGATCATGGTGCGGAACATGACGATGATGCGCGAAACCTTGATGCCGCCGCCGGTACTGCCCGCACAGGCGCCCACAAACATCAGGATGACCAGCACGGTGCGGGAGGTCTGCGGCCAGCTGTTGAAGTCGGTGGTGGCAAAACCGGTGGTGGTGATGATGGACGCCACCTGGAAAGCCGCCTGGCGCAGGGTGTCCAGGAAGGACAGGCCTCCGCTGCGCAGATCCCACATCAGGATGGCGATGGCCGTCAGGATGATGATGAAATAGGTGCGGACTTCCTCCAGGGAGAGGGCGTCCTTCAGACGGCGGAGGAGCAGCAGGTAATAGAAGCTGAAATTGACGCCGAACAGCACCATGAACACCGTCACCACCCATTGCAGGTAGGGGGAGTACCCGGCGATGCTGTCGTTTTTGATGCCGAAACCGCCGGTACCTGCGGTGCCGAAGCTGGTGGTCAGGGCATCGAACAGGGGCATGCCGCCGCACAGCAGCAGAATGACCTCGGCGACGGTCATGACAAAGTAGATGATGTACAGGATGCGGGCGGTCTGGCGGACCTTGGGCCGGAACTTGCCCACCGAGGGACCGGGGCTTTCGGCCTTCATCAGGTTCATGTGGGAGCCACCCGGCAGCTGGACCACCGCCAGAAGGAACACCAGCACGCCCATGCCGCCCAGCCAGTGGGTGAAGCTGCGCCAGAACAGCATGCAGTGGGAAAGTTTTTCCACATCGGACAGGATACTGGCGCCGGTGGTGGTAAAGCCGGATACCGTCTCAAACATGGCGTCGGTGAAGTTGGGGATCTCGCCGCTGAGATAGAAGGGCAGACATCCGAAAAAGCTCAGTTCGATCCAGCCCAGGGCAGTGGCCACGCAGCCTTCCCGCATATAAAAGACCGAACTGACTGCCTTTTTGTAGGACAGGGCCAGCCCCAAAACCACGGCCAGCAGACCCACGCCCAGAAAATACCAGGCGGTATCCTCGCGGTAGATCAGCCCGACGGCAAAGGGCAGCATCATGAAAGCGCCTTCCAGGGCAAGCAGCCAGCCCAGTACCCGGCGGACGATGGATGTGTTCATGCAGCGGCCTCCTTACGCCAGAATGTCGGCAAGATCGCCCAGCCCGGTGTGGGTGGTGACGATGATGACCGAGTCTCCCGGCTGGATGGAATCGTCGCCGCCGGGGATCAGGATGCTGCCCTTGTGGCTGATGCAGGCCACCAGCAGGTGATCCCGGGTGTGCAGTTCCCGCAGGGGGCGTCCCACCACGGGGGAGTCGGCGTTGGCCACAAACTCGATGGCTTCCACCCGGTTGTCAAAGAGGTGAAGCAATGTCTCAATGTTGGAGGACGCCCTGGACGCCGTGCGGGAGCGCACATAGGCCACGATGGCGTCGGTGACCAGGGCCTTGGGGTAGACCACGCTGCCCAGGTTGAGGCGGTCGATGGCTTCCGGGAACATGATGCGGTTGATCTTGGTGACCACCTTGGCCCGGGAGACCGCCTGGGTGTGCAGCGTCAGCATGATGTTTTCCTCGTCGATGCCGGTCAGGGGGACCACGGCGCCCACGTGCTCGATGCCCGCCTCCCGCAGCAGATCGGCGTCGGTGCCGTCGCCGTTGAGGATGGTGGCCTTGGGCAGCTGGGTGCTCAGCTCCTCGCAGTGCTGGCGGTCGCTTTCAATGAGGAAAACATTCACGCCCACCCGCAGCAGCTGCTTGGCCAGATAATACCCCGTCTTGCTGCCGCCGATGATAAGGGCGTCCCGCACCTGGTGGGTCTCCAGCCCGATACGGCGCAAAAACTGCTTGGAACCCCGGGTGGGCGCGATGAAGGAGACCACGTCCCCCGCCTGAAGGCCGAAATTGCCGTCGGGGATGTAGACTTCGCCCCCGCGTTCCACGGCGCAGATCAGCACGGCCCCGGCCAGTTCCTGGCCCAGTTCCCGCAGGCAGCGGCCGTCCAGGCGGTTGCCTTCCGGGATGCGGAAGCGGATCATCTCGGCCAGACCCCGGGCAAAGGGGGTCACGCCCACGGCGCTGGGCAGGCAGAGAATGCGGGAGATCTCCCGAGCAGATTCCAGGTCGGGGTTGATGATCATGGCCAGGCCCAGCTTGCTCTTGAGATAGGCGGCGTCCTGGCTGTATTCCGGGGTGCGGACCCGGGCAATGACCGCGCAGTCGGTGACGCGCTTTGCCACGATGCAGCACAAAAGGTTCAGCTCGTCGGAGTTGGTCACCGCGATGAGGATGTCGGTGTCGTAGATGCCGGCCTCCTGCAGGGTGGAAAAGTTTGCACCGTTGCCCACGATGCCGTTGACGTCAAACAGGTTGGTGATGTCCTGCACCTTGCCGGCGTCGCGGTCAATGATGGTGATGTCGTGGTTTTCCTTGCTGAGCTTGTCCACCAGGGACAGGCCCACCTTGCCGCAGCCGACGATCACGATGTTCAGGCCCTTTTTGTGGCGGGAAAATTTGTGGTCCATAAAAGATTTTTCCTCAGTTTTCAAAGGTTTGTCGGGTCAGGGGCGAAAAGGGCGTGCAAAAGCAAAAAAACAGCCTTTCCTTCCTTGATCCGGCAAGAAAGGAAAGGCGCGCCATCCGCAGATGAACCGGGGAACGGGTAAAATCAGACGGTAAAATGCACGGTGTACAGGTCGCCCTGACCCTCGTTGCCGTCCTCATCGGTGTACTGCTCCAGATAGACCAGGTAATAGTCGCTCTGGTCGCTGGGAACCTCAAACAGCAGGTCGTAGGTTTCCTCGGCACCGTCGGCCATGTACCAGGACAGGGGCATCTGGGCGTTGGTGGGCATGCCGTCGGCGTCTTCCTCCAACGGGTCCACAGACCAGGCGTAATCCTCGTCCCCTTCGCCCCACTGGATCTGGAAGTCGCTGTCGTACATGGGCAGCTCTTCTCCGAAAGTGTTCTTCAGCGTGACGCTGCACACCACCAGCTTGTTGCCGTCCGCGGCGGTGTAGCCGTCATAGTCGCTGACGACCTCGGCGGTGTTGACGGTAAAGTCAAAGAACATGTTGGACATGGTGTCGCCCAGCTCGCCGTCGGTGTCCTTGCCGGCGTTGAACAGGGTGATGCCGCTGCATCCGGTCAGCGCCGCGCCCAGGGTCAGCGCGGCCAGACCGGCACAGAAATACCGGTGGGGGAAACGCATATAAACCTCCTCATACTCCCCGTCAGGGCCGGGGATTTCTCTTTCTGTTGATTCTAAGATAGCAGAAAATACAGAAAAAAGCAATACACGCCCCCGGGAAACTTGTATATTTTGTGATAAAGCAGGAGATATGTTCAAAAAAGATGGAAAAAACTACAAAAATGCGGCCCGGCCCGCCGGAGATCCCGGGGGGCCGGGCCGCTGTCTGAAAGAGGATCACAGAGAAAAAAGGAGAGTCAGGAAAGCGCCTCCAGGGGCAGGGTGACGGCGTTGGCGGTGTCCAGCGTGCAGCCCGGCGTGTAGTAGTAGCGGAAGGAGTTGATCTGTTCCAGTTCCGCCTGGGTGGCGGCGTAATAGTCGTAGCGGATGGTCACGATGCCGGTAGCGGGGTCGGCGAAGGCGTTGACCATGCCGGTGCGGGCAATGGTGGCGGTGCCCTCCTCGTTGAGGCCCTGGACCTCCTCGCTCACGGTGGAGACGTCCTCGTCGTTGGGCATGACCAGGTCCACAAGCATACCGGAGGACATACCGTGCACCCAGCCGTAGGGCACCAGGGAGAAGCTGATGGAGCTGTCCTGGACGGTGAAGTCCTGCACCGTGAAGCCGCCCAGGTCGCTGAAGGCGATCTTGGCCCCGGCGCGCATCTCGTCGGCGGTGACGGTGCGCTGCTCGGTCTCGGCGGTCACGTCGTAGGACACCGGCGTCAGGGTGATGGAGGTGGCGCCGTCGGCGGGGCGGGTGAGCTGATAGTTGCTGACAGAGCTCTGCTCCACCGTGCCGTCATGGATGTAGTTCTGGGCGGCCCAGGCGCTGAGGTAGAGCTCCTTGCCGGTGTCGTCGGTGATGAGGAACTGGCTGGCGTCCATGCCCTTGCTCCAGGCGACCTGCTGCTGGGTGTCGTCGGTGTAGGCGTACTCGTAGCGGGTGGTGATGCTGCCGCCCAGGGGGCCGAAGGTGAAATTGTCCAGCAGCAGCACGTCGCCGCCCACGGGGTACTCCCCGGCCTTGGCCCGGGTGGCCCCGGCGCGCAGGGCGCTGCCGTCCAGGGAGACGCTGAAAGACCAGTTGCCCTCGTGGTTCAGCACCGAAGTCTCCGACAGGTTGAGGACCACAGTGTCCCCCTGGGGCACGTCGGTGAGGATATAGTGGACCCACATCTTGAGGGTGCTGCCGTCCACCCGGTAGTATTCCCGCAGGGTGGGGCTGTCGGCCACGATGTCCTGGCCGTTGAGGGTGCATTCGCTGAAGAAGGGCGCGGAAAACCACACCTGGTCGGAGGAGGAGTAGAAGCTGCCATCATCCAGAGCGTCGTCCACAATGTTCTCCCCCGTGATGGTGAAGAAGACGTCCATGGAGGAGACGTCGATGGAGATGTTGTCCAGCGTGACGCTGACGCCGTCGTCGGTGACGGTCTGGTCCACCGGGGCGTTGTAGGCAGTCAGTTCCGCCTCGGTGCCGTCGTGGGAACCCCGGGGGGCGTCCAGGTTTTCGGAGACCTCGCTCTGGTCGGGGGCGGCGGAGAAGAAATCAATGTTGCCCTGGATCATTTTGATCAGGGAAGGCCCCACGGCGGCCGCGGTGCCGCACAGGGCGCAGACCACGGCGGCCGCAATGCCGAAGGTGGCCGCCCGGCGGCGGATGTGGCGGACTTTCGGTTTCTGGCCGGAAGCCGCCGCGGCGGGGGCATTGGCCGTATCCATACGGTCCATGACGGCCCGGGTCAGGCGGTCCAGCTCCCCGGCGGAAAGGGGCTGTTCGGGAATGTCCAGGGCGTCCAGTTCGTTCAAAAGATCATGATCCTTACGCATGTGCGTGTACTCCTTTCCGTTCCAGTTCCCGGCGCAGGCGTTCCCGCCCGCGGGACAGCCGGGTGTTGACGGTGCTCTCGCTCATGTCGAGAGCCCGGGCAATCTGCCGGGAAGATTGCAGCAGATAATACTTGCGGAGAAAGATCTCCCGGTCGGGCTGGGACATGGCTGCCACCAGCGTGCCCACCAGATCCTCCGCGTCGCTGGGCAGGGCGTCCAGCAGGGCCAGGGCGTCGCCCAGCTCCTCATTGAGGGGCAGCTCGGTCTTGCGGCGCAGGCTGCGCCAGCGGCTGATGCCGGTGTTGCGGGCCGTGACCACCAGCCAGGCCTTGACCGGCGTGCCGGTGTTGCACAGGCGGGAAGCGTTTTTCCACAGCGCGACGAATACGTCGGCCATACATTCCTCAACGTCCTGCGGGCGGCCGGGCAGGATCTTTGATAAAATTCCCTTGACGGCGGGGGCGTACCGCTGCATGGCGGTTTTCAGCCCTGTGTCGGGATCGTTCACGATCCACAGGGCAAGATTTGCATCCTCCACATCGTCACCTCCAAATCCTTGGTTTTTAAGGCCTTACACCCATACAGACGCCCGGGCGGGGAAAAATCTTACACCCGCACAAAACAAAAATAAAAGACCGCCCGGACAGCAGTCACACTGCCGCCTGTGCGGTCTTGCCGGATCGGAAATAGAAAGGGGTTACAGATAGCTGGGCTCTTCCCGGCGGTGACCGGCCAGAGCGGGGTTGTCAAGCACGGCCCCCGCACCCAGCACCACGCAGTCCAGGGGGCTTTCCGCCACGTGGACCTCGATGCCGGTCTCGCTCTGGATCAGCTGGTCCAGGCCCCGCAGCAGAGCGCCGCCGCCGGACAGCATGATGCCCCGGTCGATGATGTCGCTGGACAGCTCGGGCGGAGTGCGCTCCAGGGTGTCCTTGATGGCGTCCACAATGCGCAGAAGGCTTTCGCTCATGGCTTCCCGGACTTCCTCCGAACGGATGACGATGTCCTTGGGCAGGCCGTCCACCAGGTTGCGGCCCTTGATCTCCATGGTGGTCTCGGGGTCCATGGGGCTGGCGGAACCGATCTCCAGCTTGATCTGCTCGGCGGTGCGTTCGCCCACCAGCAGGTTGTACTTGCGCTTGATGAAGGCGATGATGCTCTGGTCCAGTGTGTCTCCGGCGCAGCGGATGCTGCGGCTGGCTACGATGCCGGACAGGCTGATGACCGCCACCTCCGCCGTGCCGCCGCCGATGTCCACGATCATGCTGCCCACCGGCTCGGTGGTGGGCAGGCCTGCGCCGATGGCCGCGGCCATGGGTTCCTCAATGACGGTGACCTGGCGTGCTCCGGCCCGGGCGGCGGCCTGCCGCACGGCGCGGCGCTCCACCTCGGTGACGCCGGAGGGCACGCAGATGACCACCCGGGGACGGCTGAAAATGCCCGACCCGCAGGCCTGGCGGATAAAGCTCTGAAGCATGGCGGCGGTGATGTCAAAGTCCGCGATGACGCCGTCCTTCAGGGGACGCACCGCTACGATGGAACCCGGCGCCCGGCCGATGACGGCCTTGGCCTCGTGGCCGACGCTGCGCACCCGCAGCTCGTCGGTCTTGGTATCCACCGCGACGACGCTGGGCTCGCGCATGATGATGCCGCGGCCCTTCATGTAGACTAGAGTGTTGGCGGTGCCAAGGTCAATGCCGATGTCTTTGCTGAACATAGTGTGAAATCTCCTGGAAATGAATGCAAAAAAACGTGCCAGAATCCCCATTTCGTTCCTCCCACGGCCCGGCACGCCGGACCGGAGGGGACAGCTTACTGGTCGAATGCGGCGAGAAGCTGTGCCGTGCGGTGGACGGGCAGGCCCATGATGTTGTAGTAGCAGCCCTCGATCCCGCTGCACCACAGCGCCGCCCGCCCCTGAATGGCGTATGCGCCCGCCTTGTCATAGGGTTCCTCGGTGTCGGCGTAGGCCTGCAGCTCGGTTTCGGGGATGGAGGCAAAATGCACCAGCGTCGTCTCCACCGTTGCGGCCATCCGCCCGTCGCGGCAGACGCACAGCCCGGTATGGACCTTGTGCGTCCGTCCGGACAGCGCCCGCAGCATCCGCAGGGCGTCCTCCCGGCCGTGGGGCTTGCCGAACACCTCGCCCCCGCAGTCCACGACGGTGTCGCAGCCCAGGACGGTGCAGCCGGGGTTGGCCGCCGATACGTCGCACGCCTTGGCGGTGGCCAGCGCGCGGGCCAGCTGGGCGGGAGTGTCGGCAGTGATGCGGCTTTCGTCCACGGTGCTGGGACGGACGATGAAATCGCGGGTGACAAGGGCGGTGAGCTCACGGCGTCGCGGGCTGCCCGAAGCAAGGATCAGGGACATGGTGATGGTGCCTCTCTCAAGTAAGGATTATACCGGCCCCCGGCGTCGAAAGGACGGGGAATCGGACGGAAATGGAAAATTTTGCCAAAGGCAAACTCACAGCTTGCCGGTGGAGCCAAAGCCGCCGGCGCCGCGGTCGGTGTCGGACAGGTCGTTGGCCTGCACAAAGGCAGCCTGCCACACCGGGGCGATGCACAGCTGGGCGATGCGCTCCCCGGGCTGGACGGTGTAAGGCTCGGAGCCCAGGTTGATAAGGCCCACCCGGACCTCGCCCCGGTAGTCGCTGTCAATGACGCCCACACAGTTGGGCAGGGTCAGGCCGTGTTTGATGGCCAGGCCGCTGCGGGCATACAGCAGCGCCACACACTGGGCATCGGGCAGCTCGATGGCAAGCCCGGTGGGGATCATGGCGCGCTGGCCGGGGGCCAGGGTCAAGGGCTCGTCCAGCAGGGCGCAGAGGTCGGCGGCCGCCGCACCGGCGGTGGCGTAGGCGGGGGCTTTGGCCCGGGGGTCAAGCAGCTTGTATTTGACGGTTTTGGTTTCCATGGAATTCCTCCGGTTTTGAAAGTGCGGGTGGCATAAGAAAAGGAAGGCCCGGCAAGAACTGCGCCGCATGGCGAAACTGCCGTGCAGTCGGAGTTTTGCGGCTCTGTTTTCTTATGGGGCCGCGCAGAATTAATCGTAGTCGATGGTATAGGCCACAGGGGGCTTTTCGTCGGACGGCTGCTCGGTCAGGCCCAGCAGCGCGGCAATGCCCGCCAACGCCAGCATGACGCCCAGAAACACCGCCGCGGCCTTTTCAATGGCCAGATAGATGCGGCAGAGCAGGCGGGGCGGATGCAGGGCCAGGGCGACGACGGCCGCACCGATGCCCAAAAGGGCAAGGCCTTCCTTGAGGGTCTTGTTCTTCATGGCGTCCTCCTTGCGGTGATTTTGTACGCAGCGTCGTTGTCACTGCGCCTTGGTGGGATCATTATAGTATAGCCCACGGGTGAACTCGGCGTCAAACGGTTTGCCGGTTTGCAGCAGCGCCAAAATCTGGGCGGCCCGCTGGGGCGTCTCGGTGGTAAAGGCGGCCACCGCCCAGTCGGCGGGCAACTCGCTCAGGCGGTCCCCCATGTAAAGGGGCACCGGATTGTACACCGTGCGGATGCCGTTGTCCGGCAGGCCGCACTGGACGAGGAAATCCCGGCCCTTGCGGTCCCGCAGGCGGCCCTGATGGCTGCATCCCGCGCAGCTGGCGTGGTCGGGCCGGTTTTTCAGCGGGCAGGCCCGGGTGAGCATGAGGGGAATGTGCCCGTAGCACAGAACCGCCGTGGGCAGGGCTTTGCCCTCCGGCAGGGACCCCACCGTCCCCATGAGGGACACGGGGGTCTCGGGATGGATGAGCAGCCCTTGGACGCCCAGCTCGCCGCAGCGCAGAGCGGACAGGGGATTGGTGACGTTGAGACCCAGCCCGCCGTAGACGGGGCTGTCCCCGGTCAGGCGGAACTGCGCCAGATTGTTGACCACAAAACCTTTGAAGCCGCCCTCCGCCCGGAGTTTCTCCACACGGCGGCGGACCTTCTCCTCAATGCCGTACATGGCACGGGGCAGCTCAATGAGGGTCTTGCCCCGCAGCCCGGCGGGGACGTGCTCCGCCTCCCACAGGGGGAAGATCAGCAGGGGCAGGTCGGCCGCCTGCCGGGGCATCTGGTCCACCCGGGCAAACCGGGCGGCCAGTTTCGGCTGACTGCCCCGGGTCCGGGCTGCGAACGCGGGCAGGGAACAGGCCTGCACCGGCAGGGGATGGGGCTGGCTGCGCTTTTCCAGCAGGGCATCCAGGCAGCGGCGGCGCAGGTCGTTGGCCACGCTGCCCGGCAAAAACCAGGGACCGCCCTCCTGCTCAATCTTGCAGGAGGCGGCGACAAAAGGTGTGCCGCCGGTTTTCTGCAAACTCTTTTCCAGCGCCGGGGCGGGATCGTTCTTGGCAGGGGAGAGGGCGGTATCCGGGTCGGTGTAGGCGGAGACCCGGCTGCCCTCCCGGTCGGCGGCGGTCAGACGGGCGCCGTCCTCCGTCACCGTGAGGGTGAAGTCCACCGGCACGCGGGAATACTCCCGGCGGAACAGTTCCCGGGCCTTGGGCGCAGCCAGACGGCTGCGCTCGGCATCGGCCTCGGTGCGGACGCCGAACATGGCGCCGTCGTTTTTGCCGGTGAAGTAGCCGTCGGTAAAGCCGGAACGGGAGAAAATGTCCCGCACCAGGGCCTCGTCGTAGGGCTGGCCCTCCCGGGCGCAGCGGCAGGCCACTACCGAGGCGGCGGTGTATTCAGGGGTGCGCAGGCGGCCCTCGATCTTGACGCTGGCCACCCCCGCGGCCATGATGTCGGCCATGTGGGGGATGAGGTCCATGTCCTTGAGGCTGAGATGGCAGGCCTGGCCCGGCTTGCCGGGACGCAGGTCGGAAGCGTCAAAGGGCAGGCGGCAGGGCCCGGCGCAGGCGCCCCGGTTGCCGCTGCGGCCGCCCAGAAAAGCGCTCATCATGCACTGGCCGCTCATGGCCATGCACAGGGCGCCATGAACGAAGATCTCCACCTCGATGGGACTTTTTGCCGTGATGGCGCGGATCTCTTTCAGGGAGAGTTCCCGGGCCAGGATCACGCGGGAAAAGCCCATCTCCGCCAGCTGGCAGGCACCCTCCGGTGTGTGGATGCTCATCTGGGTGCTGCCGTGCAGGGCAAGGCCGGGGGCGATCTGCCGGGCCAGGGCCGCGGTGGCAAGGTCGTCCACGATGAGGGCATCCACCCCGGCCTCGGCGGCACAGCGGATGGCCCGGGCCAGGTTGTCCAGCTCGTTGTCATAGACCAGGATGTTCAGGGCGGCGTGGACCCGCACCCCCCGGGCATGGCAGAACGCCACGGCTCCGGCCAGGGTCTCGGTGTCAAAATTTCCTGCCGTCCGGCGCGCATTGAAGCCCGCAAACCCCAGATAAACAGCATCAGCGCCGCTGTAAACAGCGGCGCTAAGCATTTCGGCATTGCCGGCAGGGGCAAGGATCTCCAACCCATGGGGCGGGCCGGACGGATGCAGCAGGGCCCCCATCAGTCGGGAATGTCCTGCCGCGCCTTGAGGCGGGCTTCCAGGTCGGCGACCTTTTTGCGCAGGGCGACGTTGTCCCGGCGCAGCTCCTCGGCGGCCATCTTGGCGCTGGCTGCGTCCTCCAGGTAATCCTTGATCTGGCGGCGCATGTTGTCGGCGCTGCCGCTGGCCTTTTCCAGCTCATCCCGGTAGCTCAGGGCGGTCATGACCGCCGCCGTGGTGATGGACACCGACTTGGAAGAGCTCATCAGCTCGTTCATATCCAGGTTGAGACGGTCGGCCAGGTTCTGCATATAATCTTCGCTCTCGCTGGTGGCGATGACGTAACTGGAACCGCAGATGTTCAGGCGTACCTTTGATGTTGCCATATTTCCAACTCCTTTGACGAAAAATGAGAAAACCGTGCGGATCCGGGTGCATCCGCGCGATGGATGACTGTCAAAACACCGTCCTTTGTTCACGGACGATATACAAACTTATTATAATATAAAACCCCAAAGAGAAAAAGCCCCTTTTGTGTAAATTCAAAAAAATAGCGGATTGTTCGCAAAATCTCTTGCACCAGTGCGGAATATTTACTATAATCGAAAAGGTAAACGTCTCAAAAGACCTGTTTTCCAGTTAGTTTGAGCCGGTACAGGGCGCTTTAGTCCCCCCGGCCGCCGCTGCGGCAGATGCCTGCCGGCCATAAGATAAGGAGAGAAACATCGTGCTCAAGTACACCAAAAAAGAATTTGACAAGATGCTGCGTGACAAGCTGACCAGCGAATACGCCGTCAGCCTTGAGGTCGCGTCCGCCGTTCAGATCTACCGTGCGCTGGCCATGATCACCCGTGAGATCATGTCCGACCGCCAGAAGGTCTTTCAGGCCAAGACGCTGGGTTCCGGCCACAAGCAGGTCTACTACCTGTGCATGGAGTTTTTGATGGGCCGCAGCCTGCGCACCAACCTGTTCAATCTCGGCATCAATGAGGTGGCCGAGCAGGTGCTGGCCGACGCCGATATCCGTATCGATCAGATCTATGACCAGGAGCCGGACGCCGGCCTGGGCAACGGCGGTCTGGGCCGCCTGGCCGCCTGCTATCTGGACGGCATGGCCACCGACTGCATCCCCGGCACCGGTTACTCCATCCTGTATGAGTACGGCATCTTCAAGCAGAAGATCGTGGACGGCTGGCAGCAGGAAGCTGCCGACAACTGGCTGCCCGGCGGCCAGGTCTGGATCAAGAGCCATCCCGACCAGGCCCAGGAGATCCGCTTTGACGGCCAGGCCATCGAGACCTGGGACGGCGGTTTCCACCACGTCAAGTACGAGAACTACAACAGCGTCATGGCTGTTCCCAACGACATGTACGTCGCGGGCTACAATTCCCAGGGCGTGTCCAAGCTGCGTCTGTGGCAGGCCAAGGCCCCCAGCTTTGACATGAGCAGCTTCAACGCCGGCAACTACTCCACCGCCATCAGCCAGAGCGCCAGCGCCGAGCTGATCTCCAAAGTTCTCTACCCCAACGACAACCACACCGAGGGCAAGATCCTCCGTCTGCGTCAGCAGTACTTCTTCTCCGCGGCTTCCATCGCCGATATCCTGGGCATCCACCTGAGCCAGTACGGCACGCTGGACAACCTGCCCGACAAGGTGGCCATCCAGCTCAACGATACCCATCCCACCCTGGCCATCCCCGAAATGATGCGCATCCTGCTGGATGAGTGCAGCTACGAATGGGATGCCGCCTTCGACATCTGCCGCCGCACCTTCGCCTACACCAACCACACCGTCATGAGCGAGGCTCTGGAAAAGTGGAACGTGGACATCTTCCGCTCCACTCTGCCCCGTATCTGGCAGATCGTCTGCGAAATGGACCGCCGCTGCCGCGCCGACCTGGAGCGCGCCTTCCCCGGCGACCAGGGCAAGATCAACTACATGGCCATCCTGGGCGACAACCAGGTCCGCATGGCCAACATCTGCGCCTACTCCTGCCACTCCATCAACGGCGTTTCCAAGCTGCACAGCGAGATCATCAAGGACAGCGTCTTCCACGATTATTTCCTGTACAAGCCCAAGGCCTTCACCAACGTCACCAACGGCATCGCTTACCGCCGCTGGCTGCTGGCTTCCAACCCCGGCCTGACCAACCTGCTCTCCGACGTCATCGGCGATGACTTCAAGCAGGATGCCTCCAACCTGAAGAAGCTGGAGAAGTTCGCCGGCGATTCCGCCGTGCTGGAGCGCCTGGGCAAAGTCAAGCGCGAGAACAAGGCCATCTTTGCCGACTACCTGCGCAAGGCCACCGGTCAGGAGATCGACCCCGACTCCATCTTTGACTGCCAGGTCAAGCGTATGCACGAGTACAAGCGCCAGCACCTCAACGCTCTGAACATCGCGGCGCAGTACCTGTACCTGAAGAACAACCCCAACGCCGATTTCGTGCCCAAGACCTACATCTTCGGCGCCAAGGCAGCCCCGGGCTACTATATGGCCAAGCAGATGATCCGCATGATCTGCAAGCTGGGCCAGCTCATCGATGCAGACCCCGTTGTGCGTGAAAAGCTGCGCGTGGTCTATCTGCAGGATTACTGCGTCACCCTGTCCGAGCGCCTGATGCCCGCCAGCGAAGTGTCCGAGCAGATCAGCCTGGCCGGCACCGAGGCTTCCGGCACCGGCAACATGAAGTTCATGCTCAACGGCGCGGTCACCCTGG
>DXFO01000047.1 GCA_019114415.1 Candidatus Gemmiger faecavium
ACCCTTGTAAATCAAGGATTTCGGGCTTTTCTTATACCCGGACAGATTTGAACTTTGACCCAGAACCCGATTAGCAAATTGTGAATCTGCTAATCGAATCGGTGGTTCGAGAAAAATGAAACCCGAACCACTTGCCCCAATTAGCCAGCTAATTCTTAGCAGGAAAAACGGGTATTTTGCTAAGAAAATGAGGTATCTTGCTAATCGGGGCCAAAATCATGCTAATTTCCTTGCTAATCGAAAAGGTGGCCGTTCTCAGTTCAAGCAATCTAAAGCAATATAAATATAGTACATATTCAGCCGTTTGGAATTTTCTCCAAGCGGCTTTTTTCATGCCCTTACATAGCTGTTCATCATTCGATGGGCGGCTAATTTTTGTGAAAGGAGGATTCCATTTGAAAACGGAAATCATCGCCATCGCCAATCAGAAAGGCGGCGTTGGCAAGACAACGACCTGTGCGAATCTGGGAATTGGTTTGGCGCAGGCCGGGAAGAAAGTGCTGCTGATCGACGGGGACCCGCAAGGGAGCCTGACCATCAGCTTGGGCAATCCTCAGCCGGATAAGCTGCCCTTTACCCTATCTGACGCAATGGGCCGTATCCTGACGGATGAACCGATCAAACCCGGCGAGGGCATCCTGCACCACCCGGAAGGCGTGGACCTGATGCCTGCTGACATCCAGCTGTCCGGCATGGAGGTGTCGCTGGTAAACGCTATGAGCCGTGGAACCATCCTGCGGCAGTAGGCGAATACGACATAACCGCCGACGAGCTGCTATCCGGCGCGGGCGGGAACACCGCCACTAAGACCGAGCAAGCCGAGAAGCTGATACTTGACCTGCTTGTAGACGGGAAAGAGCTTGCCAGCGAGGACATTGTAAAGGCCGCAGCCGAAGCCGGAATATCCGAGAGGACGGTACAGAACGCCAAGCGCAACATGGGCGATATTTTAGGCGCAAGGCGCGTCGGCGGTCAATGGTATAACTTCATCAAGAAGAAGCAGCCGCCCGAACCCGCAAGCTGAAAGTGCAAAACGCAGACCCTTTGCACCTTGCACTTTCGCACTTTCACAAGAATTTGCGTCAATAACTCAAAAAAGCACTTGACAAAACGCTTCATGGGGAACCCGTGAAGATATTGCGCCGTATGTAGACCCGGTGTTCCAGAATAGCAGAGCGGCCCCGGCGGCCAGAAGAATGGTCTTAAAGTCGGGCAGGTGGAAGATTTCCCCCACCACCCACGAGATCATGTTGTCGGTGGCCTCATCCTGATTGGCCGAGAGATCCATCAGCCCCAGAAAGCTGGCGATGACCAGCAGCAGGAGGACCCAGCTTCCCGCGTACAACAGATGAAAAGCTTGTCTTTCATGATGCATACTTCCCAGATTTTCCCTGAATCGGATCTCCTGCTTACTAGTACCTGGAAAAGCCGGGATGGTTTTATAAATTGACAAATTTTTCTGTCCAGAGCATGAAATTCCCACCGGCGCGGCCGCGCTGGTGGGAATTTCATGTGGGAAAGATGGTGCCGCGGGCCCGTGCTCAGCGCTCCGTGCCACACAGCGTCTGATAGACGCGAACCATGGTCAGGGCACTCTGTAGGGCTCTCCGGGGGCGAAGCGGCCGCTGCCCACGTCGCCCATGATCTCGGCGGCGGTGACGGCCCGGATGCTGTCCAGGGCCCAGGAGTGGGATTCGCCGGAAAACCACATTCCCCCAGACGAAATTTGCGCGTACTGCTACACGGCCCAGATCAAGCCCCTGTCCTGAACACCCCGGAAAATATGCCGGATGCGGTGCCGCCATGGCACTATACACACAGAACATATTGAAAGAGAGAAAGACATGAAACACATGAAAAACGACACGGATCGGCCGTCCACTGGACGGTAAAAGAAGTGGTGGATGGGAATACCTTCTGGTTCCTGGTGCTTACGATCATCGGGCCTGTCCCTCTGATCCGCGGAGTAAACAGCGGCCTCACCTATGTGCTGAATCTGCACCGGGAGAACAGCCTGTTTACCTATAACTACGGCCTGGGGATCTTCTCCCTGATCCTGGTTCTGCCCGCCGCCGCGCGCCATGTCAGAGATGTGAAATTCAAGTGGAGCCCCCTGTTCTGCCTGCCCATCGGCTATATTTCCCTGATCCTGCTATACATCTTTATTTTCCGGCCCCTGGCATGGCGGGCGGACTACTATCCCAACAGAATGGCCTCCCAAATCCTTACCTGTTGGTGGGGGTGGCTCCCTTAGTGATCGTAATCATCGGAGTGAGACTTCTGAACAAGGGAATGATCCGCCTGACCGGTACCAACCAGGAGTTGATCCAGGAGATCTGGTCTGGTCAGCACAATGACGTAATCCCCCAGAGATTCCAGAATGATGTGGCGCTCGACGGCATTACCCGGTTCCTGAGCCGGGCGCAGGTCTGCAATGTCTGCGGCGCTCTATCAGCTCAGAGTGATGCTGAATGCGGTCGGCAGGGTGTGCAAGTCCCTGTTGTGATTGTGCTGGGTATTGTCCTGGGTGTAGCAACGCTTGGCCTTTTCAAACTCCTCGAAGAAGTGTCATAAGACCGCTTCTGACCATCTGATCCATAGCTCCGGAGCAGGCTGGACGCTCAGCGCCATAAAAATAACCACACCTTTCGGTGTGGTTATTTTTATGGCTGACAAGCAGTTCAGGCGGCAGCCTCAGTGCTCTCGGCGGGAGTCTCAGCCTCAGTGCTCTCGGCGGGAGTCTCAGCCGCGGGAGTCTCGGGAACCGCAGCGGCCTCACCACTCTCGGTGGTCAGGTCGCCGAAGTTCACCAGCACCTGGGCAAACTCGGCGCGGGTCAGCTGGCCGTTGGGGTTCAGGTTGCCCTTCTGGTCGCCGGTCATGACGTTGGCGTAGAAGCAGAAGGTCATGCCGTCCAGGTTCTCGGCGGGGATGGAGGCGTAGTCGGGCGCGCTCTCCATGGAGCCGTCGGCCTCAGGGGCGGTGATGCCCTTGTAGGCGGCATAGTCGGCGATGATGCCGGCGATGCCGGCGCGGGTGATCACGGCGTCGTCGCCGAACTCGGTGCCCTCGAACAGGCCCGCCTGGGCGGCCCAGTTGACGGCGTCGGCATACCACTTGCCGTCCACGTCGGTGACGGTGGAGTTGGCCTCGGGCTGGCCCTCCATGTTGTACAGGGTCTGGTAAACAGTGGCGCGGGTGACGGTGCCGCTGGCCTCAAAGCCCTTGTTGGTGCCGTTCATGATGCCGGCGTCCAGAACCTCAACAGCGGCGTTGTAGTACCAGGCGCTCTCGTCCAGGTCGGCGGGATACTGGGTCTCGGGGGTCTCGGG
>DXFO01000048.1 GCA_019114415.1 Candidatus Gemmiger faecavium
CTTTTCCATGGCGGTATCCTCCCAATCGGCAGCTGTGGTTGTTCCTGTTTCTTACCCGGCAGGGCAAAAACAAAACGCCGCCCGGAAGAGAGTTTTTCCCTCTTCCGGGCGGCGTCCTTGCCGTATAGCGGGTATTATAACACAGGTTCGGGCGGGTTGCAAGAGGGGAGTCCATTACACCACAATGAACTCGTTTTCCTTTTCCAGATACCGGCAAAAGACAAACAGTCCGCACAGGAAAGCCGCCGGCATGCCCGCCATGGCCATATTGACAATGGGATTGGCCCGGAACGCCGCATAAAAGAAGGAGATCACCGACAAAATGGTCAGCGGAGGCAGCACTGTCCCCAGTACCGTGATCAGCGCCCCCGCCACACCGGCCACCCGATACCCTACCAGAATGCCCGCATTGACCGCAATGGCTCCCGGTGACGACTGGGCAATGGCGGTGTAATCCATCATTTCCTGTTCGTCGATCCAGTGCAGCTTTTCCACAAACTTTTTGCGCATCAGCGGAATGATGACAAAGCCACCGCCAAAGGTAAATGTGCTCAGCTGCAAAGCTGATAAAAACAATGTCCGATATTTATGTGTTGTCTGATTCAACCCGCATACCTCCTTTGCACCCTCAGTATACGGCTTGATTTTTCATATTAAAAATACTATTATTTTATTAATTTCATATTGTTTTTTATATAAGAGGCATTTTCATGACGATACGACATATCCGGATTTTTCTTGCCGTGTGCAACTGCGGCTGCAATACCACCCATGCGGCTGAGCACCTGCATCTTGCCCAGCCGGCTGTCAGCCTGGCGATCCGTGAGCTGGAGGCCCATTACGGCGTGGTGCTGTTTGACCGCATCGGGCGCAGACTGGTCCTTACAGAGACCGGCCGCCGGTTCCGGGACTATGCGCTGCACATCTCCTCCCTGTTTGACGACATGGAGCGGGAGCTGCGGGACGGCGACAAGTTCGGGTTGCTGCGGGTAGGCGCCAGCATTACCATCGGGGCGCAGTTTCTGCCCTACTACGTCAAAACGTTCCGCGGGCTCAATCCCGGTGTGTCGGTACAAGCCGTCATTCAGCCCTCCCAGCTTCTGGAAGAAAATCTTCTGGAAAACCGCATCGACTTTGCCTTGATGGAAGGGCATCCCCGCAGTTCGGTGATCCGTTCGGAAGAATACATGAGCGATGCCCTGACCGTTATCTGTCCCAATGACGGAAGTTTTCGTCCCAACCAGGTCTTGTCCCTGCAGGAATTTGCCGGGCAGAATTTTCTCCTGCGGGAGCGCGGCAGCGGCACCCGGGAGGAGTTTGAGCGCATTGTGGAAGCCGCCGGGCTAAGCATCCATCCTGTCTGGGAGGCCATGAGCACAACCGCTCTGGTCAACGGGGTGATCTGCGGCCTTGGCATTGCCGTTCTGCCGTACCGCATGGTCCTTGGCCCGCTGGAACGGGGGCTTGTGACCACCGTGCGGGTGGAGGGATTGAATTTCCGGCGGCATTTCTGCATTGCCTACCACAAGGACAAATACCTGACTCCGCTGATGAAGTCGTTTCTTGACTTGTGCCGCAATTATGAAATCGACTACCCTGCGCCCCAGTACAACGGCCTTTACTGAGACACAAAACGCCCGCCCGGAACCTTTCCCTGCAAGGAAAAGTCCGGGCGGGCGTTATTGCATTATAAATATTTTATTGCTGTTCCGCCACCTGCACGCCGTCGATGTAGACAGCCTTAACGTTGGTCAGCACCTCAAAGGGGCAGCCGTCGGTGAGGACCAGGTCGGCATCCTTGCCCACTTCCAGGGAACCCACGCGGTCGGCCACGCCGATGTGCTCCGCGGGGTGGATGGTCACCGCCTGCAGGGCTGCGAAGGGGTCCATGCCCGCCTTGATGGCCATACCGGCACACAGGGGCAAGTACTGCTGGGGGATGACCGAGTTGTCGGTGATGATGGACACATGACAGCCGGCCTTTGCCAGCACGCCGGGGGTGGCCCAGCTCTTGTTCTGCAGTTCAAACTTGCTGGCGTGGGTCAGGGTGGGGCCTACCGCCATGGGAACATCTTTCTCCTTGGCCAGTTCGTCCACGATGAGGTGACCCTCGGTGACATGCTCCAGAGTGATGCGCACGCCAAACTCATGGGCGATGCGCAGCGCCGTAAAGATGTCATTGGCCTGATGGGCGTGGGCTTTCAGGGGGATGGTTCCGTCCAGCACCGGCAGCAGGGCTTCCAGCTTCTGGTTGTAGGCGGGCATCTTGGTGACGTCCCCATTGGCCGCCTGCTTGCGGGCGCCGTAATCCCGGGCTGCCGCCAGGGCGCCCCGCAGGTAGGCCGCCGTGGACATGCGGGTGGAATCAAACTTGTCCTTGTAGACCCGCTTGGGGTTCTCACCAAAGGCGCACTTCATGGCAACGGGGTCTTTGACCACCATGTTGTCCACCCGCTCCCCCACCGTCTTGAGGGCAACGAAGGTGCCGCCCAGCACGTTGGCACTGCCCGGGCCGGTGCAGACACAGGTCACACCGGCATTGCGGGCCGCCGCAAAGCTGGGATCACGGGGGTTAATGCCGTCGATGGCCCGCAGGTGCGGGGTCCAGATATCATTCATCTCATTGTAGTCCCGGCCCTCGTAGCCGATGCCGGAGCCGTCCAGACCGATGTGGCTGTGGGCATCCACAAAGCCGGGGAACACATCCAGCCCGGAGGCATCCACCACTTCGCAGCCCTCGGGGGCGTCGAGATTGGCGCCCATGGCAGCGATCTTGCCGTCCTGCAGCAGGATGTCGACGGCTTGCGGTTCGGGGTGGACCGCGTCATGGACCCGGCCGCCGCGGATCAGAACAGGTTTGGTTTGCATGATTTACGTCCTTCTTTCCTGTGAAACATGAACCCGCCGCCGGCGTTGCAGACCGGCAGCGGGTATTTTGTATGATTGGGCTCAGCCCTGCTTCCAGATGGGGTCTTTCAGTTCCCACTCGCCGTACTCATTCTTCTCGAACAGGTCACGGTTGTAGAACTTGTCCATGATGGCCCAGAACTCGCTCTCGGTGTAGCCGCAGAACTCACAGAAATCCCGGACGCACAGGGGGTCCAGCTTGCCGTCCCGCTCCTTGATGATGGGAATGGCTTCCTCACGGGTCATCAGGCCGTAGCGGATATAGCGGGCGGTGTAGTCGGTGGCCGCCGCATGGCCGAACTTGGGATACTTCAGCCAGGAATGCACCAGGTAGGCCCGGGAGTCGATCTGGTCGAAGTTCTCGGCGTGATGGGTGCGGTCCCACTCGTGGGTCAGGTCGTGGAAGCCGTGGGCCTTGGCGATCTGGTAGTTCTTGTAGCTGTTCCAGGGCACAAAGTAGCTCATATAGAAGGGATCCAGCTTCTTCAGCTCCTCGGCGTCGGGGGCCAGGGTCAGGCTCAGGTCCTTCTCGGTGACGCCGTCGCCGATGAGTTCCTCCATGGGGAAGCCCACGGCCACGCCGTTTTCGATCTGGTCCATGGCGGAGTAGGTCTCCTTGTCGGCGTTGCCGCCGTACTCAAAGCTGACGTTCTCGCCATAGCAGAGCATGGGAGTGTTGAACTTGGCCGCCATGTGCAGGGGGAAGGTGTAGATCAGGCGGTCCACGTACCAGGTGGGCTTGCCGTACTTTTCAAAGAATTTGCGCATCAGGATCTTCTGCACCTTGATGTTGGGCTTGCAGCTGATGATGGTGCAGCCGAACTCCTCGCTGATGTTCTTGAGGTTGTGGACGCCCGCCTGGGTCATGGGGAAGTTATCCTCCACGCTGAACAGGATGGGGTTCATGTGCATGACTTCCTTGAGCATCCAGACCTGGAAATGGCTGTCCTTGCCGCCGGAGACCGCCACGGCGCAGTCATAGCCGCCGGGGCCGTTGCAGCCGCGGTACTTGTCGCACAGGGCCTCGAACTCCTTGAAGCGGGCATCCCAGTCCACCTGCTTGCGGTGTTCGTAATGGCGGCAGGCGCTGCAGACGCCCTCGGCGTCAAAGGTGATGCCAGGACGGGTGTCGGGCATGGTACATTTTTTGCAGTAACGCATGGTTTGTCTCCTTTTCTGTCAACGCCGCAGCGCGGCGGAAGTTGCCTGTTGGGCGGCGGATATACCTGCGTTTATGATACCCCATTTAACGCCGGTTGGCAAGTAGCCCCGCGGCCTGCGCTGCCTTGCGCCGCCGCCCCGGGCGCGGTATAATACAGATGATTCCCACCAGGTCCCGGCGGCGGACGTCGCTGCGCGGCATTTTGCCCCGCAGGGCAGGTTTTCCTCCCGGTCCCGGTGCTGAAAGGATGTTTTTCCCATGTCAACCACCCCCTCCCCCGTTGCCCTTGTGCGGCGCTGGCTGCCGGATGTGCTGCTGGTCATTTTTGCGGCCGTGCTGGTCGTGTTCGGAGCGCAGTTCACCACCAACGGCAACTTCTGGCTGGACGAGTTCTTCTCCATCGAGATGGTCAAGCTGGACTGGCCCGAGATCCCCGCCGCCACCGCGGCCGACGTTCACCCGCCGCTGTACTACTTTATCTTAAAGCTGTTCGTGACGGTGTTCGGCAACGCCCATATCGTCTACCGCATCGCCTCCTTTGTGCCGTATGTGCTGACGATCCTCATGGCGCTGGTGTTGTTCCGGCCGGCGTTCGGGCGGTTTGCGGCGCTGGCGTTCCTCTGCCTGATGGCCCCCAACGTTTCCTCCCTGCGCTTTTTCACCGAGGCACGGATGTACGGCTGGGCGCTGTTTTTCGTCACCCTGTGCGGGTTCGCGGCCTACAAGATCACCGACGCCCAGTCCCCCAAACGGGGCTGGTGGATCACATTGACCGTCACCGGGCTGTGCTCGGCTTATCTCCACTATTTTGCCCTGCTGGCCGTCTGCTTTATCTATCTGTTCCTGCTCATCTATACCCTGCGCTTTGACCGCAAGCTCCTGCGCGGCTGGCTGATCGCCGCGGCGGTGTCGGTGGTCTGCTACCTGCCCTGGGTATTCATGGCGGTAAGCAACATTCTTTACCAGGCCACGGGCGGGTTCTGGCTGCAGGAGCTGCCCGCCCTGTCCGAAACGCTGGACCTGATTATCGGCAACCGGGTATCCAGCCACACTCTGCTGCTTTTGCTGACCGCTTCCGTCATCACCTACTATCTCCTGCCCGGGTGCGGTCCTCGCAGTTCCCGCTGGCTGGGGCTTTCCGGGCTGCTGTCCGCGGTGGGCGTCATCGCCCTGGGGTACCTGGCCAGCGTGGCGCTGCGGCCCATGTACCTTTCCCGGTATTTCTTCCCTGTCTGCGGGCTTTTGTGGCTGGCCATGGCGGTGGCTGCCGCCGGGCTGACCAAACGCCTGCCGGTGGTGCGGGTACTGCTGGTGGCCCTGATCCTGTACGCCATGTATGAGCCCGCCATGCAGTACAAGAGCGATTTTCTGGACGTCAACGAGGCCGTTGTCCAGACCGTCAGCTTTGTGGAGGACCGCGCCCAGCCCGGGGACAGCATCTACTCGGTGACCGAGCATGTGGACAACCGGGTGCTGGAATTCTTCTACCCCGACTGTGACACCTATGCGGGCGGCGACCTGGCCGACGCCCTGCCCGACGAGGGCGGCAGCCTCTTCCTCGTCTACCCGGAGGAGGACCTTTCCCCCGAGCTGACCGACCAGCTCACCGCCGCCGGCTTGACGGTGGTCGAGTGGCAGGGGGCGCTTTTGGACAACCAGTGGTGCCGCATCTACTACCTGACGCCGCAGTAAGCCCGCCCCTTTCCCATCCCAAAACACAACAAAGAAATCCCCGCCGCGGTTTGCATCCGCAGCGGGGATTTTTCATTGCTATGGCAGGTTTGCCGTTGCCGGGTCAGCGGCCCGGCAGCCGGTCAGTGGGAGATCACTCGACGATGATGCTCTTGCCGGTCATTTCCGCCGGGACAGGCAGGCCCACGTAGGGCAGCATGGTGGGAGCGATATCGGCCAGGCAGCCGCCCTCACGCAGCTTGACGTCGCCCGCGCCGATGACGGCGAAAGGCACCACGTTGGTGGTGTGGGCGGTGAAGGGAGTACCGTCGGGGTTCTCCATCTTCTCGGCGTTGCCGTGGTCGGCGGTCAGGAAGACGACGCCGCCCATCTTGAGGGTGGCATCCACCACCTTGCCCACAGCGGCGTCCACAGCCTCAACGGCCTTGACGGCAGCGTCAAAGACGCCGGTATGGCCGACCATGTCGCAGTTGGCGAAGTTCAGGATGACCACGTCATACTTGCCGCTCTCGATGCGGGCCTTGCACTCCTCGGCGACCTCGGGGGCGCTCATTTCGGGCTTGAGGTCGTAGGTGGCAACCTTCGGGCTGGGGATGACCTTGCGGTCCTCGCCCTCGTAGGGAGCCTCCACGCCGCCGTTGAAGAAGAAGGTCACATGGGCGTACTTCTCGGTCTCGGCGATGCGCAGCTGGGTCTTGCCGTTCTTGGACAGGTACTCGCCCAGAACGTTGTTCAGCTCAACGGGGGGATAAGCGACCTCCACGTTGGGCATGGTGGCGTCGTACTCGGCCATGCAGACGTAGTTGACGGGGAAGCGGCCGTAGCGGCGCTCGAAGCCGTCGAAAGCATCGTCCACGAAGATGCGGGTCATCTGACGGGCACGGTCGGGGCGGAAGTTCATGAAGATGACGGTGTCGCCCTCCTGGACGCGGCCGCCCTCGCAGGTGACGCAGGGAACCACGAACTCGTCGGTGACGTCGTTCTTGTAGCTGTTCTCGATGGCTTCCTTGGCGCTGGCAGCGTGGTCGCCCTCGCCGTAGACAAAGGCAGCGTAGGCCTTTTCCTCACGATCCCAGTTCTTGTCACGGTCCATGGCGTAGTAACGGCCGGTGACGGTAGCGATCTTGCCGATGCCCAGCTCGTCCAGCTTGGCCTGCAGGTCGGCCAGGAAGCCCTCGCCGGAATGGGGGTCGGTGTCACGGCCGTCCATGATGCAGTGCAGGTAGACCTTGTCCGCGCCCATGTGCTTGGCCATGTCCAGCACGCCGAACCAGTGGTCGGCATGGCTGTGAACGCCGCCGGTGCCCACCAGGCCCATGAGGTGGATGGCCTTGCCCGCGTCGATGGCAGCCTTCATGTTCTTGACCAGGACGGGGTTCTCCTTCATGGAGCCGTCGCGGATGGACTTGGTGATGAGGGTCAGCTGCTGGTAGACGATGCGGCCGGCGCCCATGTTGGTGTGGCCGACCTCGGAGTTGCCCATCTGGCCGTCGGGCAGGCCCACAGCCATGCCGGAAGCGTCGATGGTGGTCATGGGGTATTTGGAGAAGATCTCATCCAGACGGGGAGTCTTGGCGGCGACCACGGCGTTGCCGAAGGTCTGGTCCGGGGTCCAGCCAAAGCCGTCCATGATGCAGAGAAGAACAGGTTTTTTCGACATAAACGTATTTGCTCCTTTGGTATTGGGTCAAATGGGGGCGGGCGGTTTCCCGCCCGCCCGGATGGGTTGTTTCAGTTCTGACCGGACAGATCAGCCCTTGGTGGCAGCGTCGACGATCTCGCAGAACTTGCCGGCGTGCAGGGAAGCACCGCCGATCAGGCCGCCGTCAACGTCGGGCTTGGCCAGCAGCTCGGCAGCGTTGGCGGGGTTCATGCTGCCGCCGTACTGGACGGTCATGCCCTCGGCGATGTCGTTGCCGTACAGCTCGCCGACCACCTTGCGGATGGCTGCGCAGACCTCCTGAGCCTGGTCAGAGGTAGCGGTGCGGCCGGTGCCGATGGCCCAGATGGGCTCGTAGGCGATGATGACGTTCTTGACCTGCTCCTCGGTGACGTCCTTCAGAGCGATCTTGACCTGCATGCGGACCAGTTCCTCAGTGACGCCCTGCTCACGCTGGGTCAGGCTCTCGCCGACGCAGACGATGGGCTTCAGGCCGGCGTTCAGAGCGGCCAGGGTGCGCTTGTTGACGGTCTCGTCGGTCTCGCCGAAGTACTGACGGCGCTCGCTGTGGCCGATGACCACGTACTCGACGCCCAGGTCCAGCAGCATGTCGGCGGAAACTTCGCCGGTGAAGGCGCCGGACTTCTCAAAGTGGACGTTCTGAGCGCCCACATGGACATTGGTGCCGGCGCACTTGGCAACGACGTTGCACAGGTCGGTGAAGGGAACGCAGACGACGACCTCGCAGTCGGCGTCATGAACACCGGGGATCAGAGCCTCCAGCAGCAGACCTGCCTCGGTGGGGGTGTTGTTCATTTTCCAGTTGCCGGCAATAACAGCCTTGCGCTTCTGCTTATTCATACGATTGTACCTCCGGTCATTTTATCATTATGGGTGTACGGCCCGGCGTTTTGCCTGCCGCACAGAAAAAGCGGCGCAGCGGCCCTGACGGGGACGTCAGGCCGCCGCGCCGCGTGCGGTTGCTGAGCTTCAGCTTAGCGGACAGCCTGCGGCGCGCACAGGAATGTCAGCCTTATGCGTTGGTAATGCAGGCGATGCCGGGCAGCTCCTTGCCTTCCAGGTACTCCAGGGAAGCGCCGCCGCCGGTGGAGATGTGGGTCATCTTGTCGCCCAGGCCCATCTGCTGCACAGCTGCTGCGGAGTCGCCGCCGCCGATGACGGTGGTAGCATCGCTCTCAGCCATAGCCTTGGCAACAGCCAGGGTGCCCTGTGCCAGAGTGGGGTTCTCGAACACGCCCATGGGGCCGTTCCAGACAACGGTCTTGGAAGCCTTGACGGCGTCAGCAAACAGCTTCATGGTCTCGGGGCCGATGTCGCAGCCTTCCATGTCGGCGGGAATGCCGGTAACGGGAACGATGGTGGTCTCGACGGGAGCGTCGATGGGATCGGGGAAGTCCTTGATGCAGGCGGTGTCAACGGGCAGCAGCAGCTTGACGCCCTTTTCCTCGGCCTTGGCCATCATTTCCTTGCAGTAGTCGATCTTGGTGTCGTCGCACAGGCTCTTGCCGATCTCGTAGCCCTTGGCCTTGAGGAAGGTGTAAGCCATGCCGCCGCCGATGATCAGGGTGTCGACCTTCTCCAGCAGGTTGGAGATGACGTTGAGCTTGTCCGCGACCTTGGCGCCGCCCAGGATGGCGGTGAAGGGACGGACGGGGTCATTGACCGCGTTGCCCAGGTACTTGATCTCCTTTTCCATCAGGTAGCCGACAGCGGTGTCCTTGACGTACTTGGTAACGCCCTCGGTGGAGCAGTGAGCGCGGTGGCAGGAGCCGAAGGCATCGTCGACGTAAGCGTCGGCCAGGCTTGCCAGCTCCTCGCTGAAGGTGTCGATGTTCTTGGTCTCTTCCTTACGGAAGCGGGTGTTCTGGAGCAGGACGACATCGCCGTTGTTCATAGTGGCGACAGCAGCCTTGGCGTTGGCGCCGACGACCTCGTCATCATCGGCGAAAACAACGGGCTGGCCCAGCTTCTCAGACAGGCGGACCGCAACGGGAGCCAGGCTGAACTTGGCCTCGGGGCCGTTCTTGGGCTTGCCGAGGTGGCTGCACAGGATGACCTTGGCGCCGTCCGCGATCAGCTTTTTGATGGTGGGCAGAGCCGCATTGATGCGGTTGTCATTGGTGATGACGCCGTCCTTCATGGGGACGTTGAAGTCGCAGCGGACGAGCACGCGCTTGCCCGCATAATTCTGATCGTCGATGGTCTTTTTACCTAATCCCATAGCAAAAATCTCCTCTCGGTTTTACCTTGCAAAATCCGGGGCCACCATGCCCCTTTGGGTCTGATTCTATTATACGCACAAAGGGTTGATTTCGCAAGACATTTATTGATACTTATTTAACGTTTCTGTAAAATTTTATCCCCGAAACAGGATTTTTTATCGTCCCGGCGTGGGATCGGGCGCAAGGTCCCCGGGCCGGGCGGGGGCTTTCCCCTGCTTTGGGGCGCAAAAAGGGTGCCTGCCCCTGCGGGCAGGCACCTTTTGCAATGGCGGGATGATTACTTGGCGGGAGTGCTCGTGCCGCCGGCGATGCCCTGGATGGCCGCAACGGTGGCGGCCAGGTTCTGCATCTCGGACGGGACGATGATCTTGGTGGCCTTGCCGTCGGCCACCTTTTCCATGGCCTCCATGCTGCGCAGAGCCAACATGTTCTGGGTGGGCGCGGCCTCGTTGATCAGGCGGATGGAGTCTGCCTTCGCCTGCTGGACCATCAGCAAAGCCTGGGCTTCACCTTCGGCCTCACGGATGCGCTGCTGCTTGACAGCCTCGGCGCGCAGGATGGCGGATTCCTTCTCGCCTTCGGCGCGGGTGATGGCAGCCTGCTTTTCGCCTTCGGCCAGCAGGATGCTGGCGCGCTTTTCGCGGTCGGCTTTCATCTGCTTTTCCATGGCCTGACGGATCTCCGTCGGCGGCTCGATGTTTTTCAGCTCGATGCGGTTGACCTTGATGCCCCAGCGGTCGGTGGCCTCGTCCAGGGTGGCGGTGATCTGGGTGTTGATGGCGTCGCGGCTGGTCAGCGTCTCGTCCAGGGACATGCTGCCGATGATGTCACGCAGAGAGGTGGCAGACAGGTTCTCGATGGCCTGGATGGGGCGGCTGACACCGTAGGCGTAAGCCTTGGCGTCGAACACCTGGAAGAAAACCACGGTGTCGATCATCATGGTGACGTTGTCACGGGTGATGACGGGCTGCGGGGGGAAGTCCGCCACTTCCTCCTTGAGGGAGACACGGCGGGCCACCCGCTCGATGAAGGGCATTTTGAGGTGGAGACCGGCTTCCCAGGTCGCCTTATAGACGCCCAGGCGCTCCACGACGAAAGAATTGGACTGGGGCACGATGACGATGCAGCGCACCAGAACTACCAGAACGATCACAAGCAGGATCGCCGCAATCAGAAGTCCCATATGTATTCTCCTTTTTTGGTAATGTGAAAAATTTCGGTTGCCGGACCGACGTTTTCAGGGATCAGACGTCGGCGGTTTGTACGGATGCAACGGTCAGCACGGCGCCATCGGCGGCGGTGACCTCACAGGCCGCGCCTTCGGGCAGGGCGGTCTGGGATTTTGCCTGCCAGTCCAGCCCGTCCACACGGACGCGGCCGATACTGCCGGGCACGACGGCCTTGAGCACCACGCCGCGTTTGCCTACCACCAGCTGCGACCCGTTGGTGACGGGAGGCTTGCTGGCCGCACGGCGCTTGGCGAGGGTGGGGATCATGACCGCAAGGATCACGGCCGACACCACCGCGAACACGGCGAACTGCACAATGGCAGAGTCAGTAAACAGGCTGGCGACCATGGCCGCACCGGCTCCGATGGCGAACCAGATGGAGATCAGCGCGGTGGTGGCGGCTTCGGCCACCACAAACACGATGGTCAGAACCAGCCATATCAGTGTATCCATTCCCATATATAGCACCTCCAGCTATCGGGGTAAACCGTGGGAAAACGTAACCACTGGAGACGGAGCCGGATTTGCCTCACATCGTACGCTGCTGCGCATTCTGCCGGACTTGGCTACGGTATCTCCCCCGGGCCTTGCGCCCACCGCTCAGTGCCGGTCAACAGCCTGTCTGCGTGTGGAAGATTCCTCCGTTCCAGATTGTCAACATTTTAACACAACCACCCCGGAAAGTCAATATATTCCGCCGCGCCGCCCATTTTACACTATATATTGTGGTTTCAGTGTTTCAGATGGCCAGCGCTGGTAGAAAATATGCCGCAAAAGGCCGCGGTTTACCGTTTTGAATTGTAAAATCGCCGTAAATTTTACACAAAAAGGAGAAATGCACAAATTTCAAATGCTATTTTTGTACGCTGCACCGTTCTGATGTGCAGTTTTCACAGGTTTCCTTTTCCGCATTTGTGCAGATGCATGCAAAAAAGCGCCGTCAGTTTTCACTGACGGCGCTTTTGTCAGGCCGGAGCCTGTTTTTTAATAGATGGCAAAATATCCCACGTGGGCAGGTTCGTTTTCCTCCACCAGGATGGTGAATCCCCCGGGATTGACCTCCGTCGTCTTGCCGAAGGCCTCCACCGCCACCAGGTGCGGGCCGCGGTTGAGGATGATCTCGGCGGTACGGGTCTTGCCGCGGCGGCGGTATTGCAGCAGGTCGCCCTTGGCGCGGACGATCTCAAAGCTGCCGCCCTGGAAGGCATCGCAGCTCTTGCGCAGGGCCGCCAGGTTGCGCAGCGGTCGCCGCAGACGTTCCTCGGTGCTGTTCCAGTCAAAGAAAGCCCGGTTGAAGGGGTCGCGGTAGCCCTGCATGGCGATCTCGTCCCCGTAGTAGATGCAGGGCACGCCGGGCAGGGTAAAGATCATGGCGTAGGCCAGCAGCAGGCGGTGGATGGCCTCGTCATACTGGCCGGCGGGAATGCGGCGGCCACTCTGCCAGTAACGGTCGCGACCGTTGGCAGGCTCCCCCGAGATGGCCGTCATGGCCCGCTCGGTGTCGTGGGTGGACAGGAAGTTCATCAGGCAGTCCAGCGCCGGCTTGGGGTAGTTCTGGCAGATGTCCAGCAGCCCCTCGGCCACGTCGGCGGCATCGGCGCCCCGCACAAAATCAATGGCGCAGTTGCGGAAGGGATAGTTCATGGTGGTGTCCAGACCATGTCCCCGCAGGTAGGTCCGGCGGCGGCCGAAAGCCTCCTTGGTGGTGGCGTCCTCCCACACTTCACCGATGAGCAGTTTGTCCTCCCCGTGGGATTTGACGGCCTGACGGATCTTTTCGATGAACTCGTCGGGCAGCTCGTCGGCCACGTCCAGACGGAAACCGCTGGCGCCCAGGTTCAGCCAGGTATCGATGACGCCGCCCTTGCCGCAGACGAAATCGATGTAGGAGGGATCGTCCTCCTCCACCTCGGGCAGGGTCTCGAAGCCCCACCAGCTGCGGTAGCCGCAGGGGTAGCCCGAGTCGAAATCGTACCAGGAACGGTAGGGAGAATTGCGGTCGCGGTAAGCGCCGCCGGGGCCGTAGCGGCCTTCCCGGTTGAAATAGATGGAATCGGAACCGGTATGGCTGAACACCCCGTCCAGAATGATGCGGATGCCCTTTTGCGCGGCCTCGGCACACAGGCGGGTGAACTCCTCGGTGGTGCCCAGCACCGGGTCGGGCTTGAGGTAGTTGGCCGTGTTGTACCGGTGGTTGGAATGGGCCTCAAAAATGGGATTGAGGTAGATGCAGGTGACGCCCATGTCATGCAGGTAGGGCAGTTTCTGGCGGATGCCCTCGAAGTCACCGCCGAAATAGTCCCGGTTGAGGTAACCGTCTGCCTGCTCGTTGGGCCAGAAGTAGGGTTCCCCCGTCTTGTCCTCCCGGTAGATGCGGTCGGCAAAGGGCATGGTCTTGCCGGGTCTGCCCTCATGGAAGCGGTCGGGGAAGATCTGGTACATGGTGCCGCCCTTCATCCACTCCGGCGTGGCAAAGTCCTGCTCATAGACAGTCAGCTGCCACTGGCGGCCGCCCGTCCAGGACAGCACGCCCTCCCCGTGGGGGCCGCGGTAGATCTTGCGGAAATCGGTGTACAGATCGAAATAGTAGAAGTACAATCCCGTGGTGGTGGGACGGACCTTGACCGAAAAGTGGTTGACCCGCGGGGTCTGGCCCTCAAAGTTCATGCGGTAATGGACCGGGTCCTCGCGGTCTTTCGTCAGCACAAGATGCGGGTCCACATACCCAAGTTCCTCCGGCACAGTCAGCCGGATGGTGACTTCCGTTCCCGCCGTCACCGCGCCGAAAGGCTGTTTGCAGGCAGGGTCGGCGCTGTTGTAGTAGGTATGCATGTGCAGAACTCCTTCATTGTGGGATGGGCCGCCCGCGGCAGGGCCGGGGCCGGCCATACAGGGCAAAACAAACGTCCGGGCGCACTTTGGTCTGTCATTCCGCCCCTCGCAGGCAGACTGCGGAGCGGGTATGAGCGCGGGGGTTCACGGCAGGGCCGGAAAACCCGCAAAAGCGAGCCAGTGTCAACGCGCACAAAGCGCCGACAATGGCCCGCTTTTTAAGGTTCAGACAAAGTTACCCAACGCGGACGTCCGCCTGCGGTGCGAAGCTGTTGTGTACCGCACCATGCGGTGCCTTGCCTGTTTCCAGTTTATGCAGGAATGGGATTATTTGACCGGCGCAATGCCCCAGATGCCACGGGCGTAGTCCATGACAGAGCGGTCGGCGGAGAAGATGCCCGCATTGGCGATGTTCATCAGGCTCATGCGGTTCCAGGTCTCGCGGTCGCTGTACAGGCGCTGGACGTCGGCCTGAGCACGACGGTAGTCCTTGAAGTCGGCCATGACCATGTACGGGTCGGAGTTGCGCAGGTTGTTGGTGACCTCGCTGAAGTTCTCGCCGTTCCAGCCCTTCTCCAGCAGATCCAGGACAGCCATGGCAACGTCGTCGTCATAGATGAAGCTGCTGGGATGGTAGCCCATGCCCTTGAGGGCGTTGACTTCCGGCGTGAGCATGCCGAAGATGATCTCGTTCTCACGGCCGGCGGCGTCGGCGATCTCCACGTTGGCGCCGTCCAGGGTGCCCAGGGTGACCGCGCCGTTGAGCATGA
>DXFO01000004.1 GCA_019114415.1 Candidatus Gemmiger faecavium
TACCGCCCGCGGGGGTCCTCGCACAGGCCAAAAATATAGTCCAGCGATACGTTAAAATAGGTCGCATACCAGACCAGGATACGGTAAGGTGCTGCCGCCCTGTCAGTTTCATACCGGTTGATGGCAGCCTGATTGGTGCCAGCCAACGCCGCCAGTTGGGCCTGGGTCAGCCCCGCGTCCTTGCGCAGCACGCGCAGCCGGGTGCCGATGGATACGTCCATAGTGTTCCTTCCTTTTAATTTGATTTATAATTCAAGTATAATCAGTATTGGCATATTCGTCAAGTGTGGATACCGCGTTACACAAATTTTACCAAAATATAACGCGCACATGGTCGAAAAATACGCGGGGAGGGGGGTAGAATATAAGCCGATTTTAAGGTTGAATCGAGGAAGTTTATGGAAATCCGCCTGACCAACATTACCAAGTCGTTTGGCAGCAAGCAGGTCATCGCTCCCACCACCCTGACGGTGGAGAGCGGCAGCTTTACCACGCTGCTGGGTTCCTCCGGCTGCGGAAAGACCACGCTGCTGCGCATGATCGCCGGGCTGGAGACCCCCGACACCGGAGAAATTTGGTTTGATGACCGCTGTATCTTTTCCAAAGAGAAAAAGATCGACACCCCGCCCGAAAAGCGGGGCCTTGGCTTTGTGTTCCAGGATTTTGCCCTGTGGCCCCACATGACGGTGTTTGAGAATGTCGCCTTCGGCCTGCGGGCGCAGAACCGCACCGACGGGCTGCGCGACAAAGTAATGGAGGCGCTGCGCAGCGTCCACCTGGAGGAGCTGGCCCAGCGGTATCCGCACCAGCTCTCGGGCGGGCAGCAGCAGCGGGTGGCTTTTGCCCGGGCCATCGTCATCGAGCCGAGCTGCATTTTGTTTGACGAGCCGCTCTCGGCGCTGGACGCCCTGCTGCGGGAGGAAATGCGCCACGAGCTCAAGGAGCTTGTCTCCCGCTTGGGCTTTACGGCGGTGTTTGTCACCCACGACCAGACCGAGGCCATGAGCATGAGCGACAAGATCGCCGTGCTGGACGGCGGCGTGGTGCAGCAGTATGACACGCCGGAGGAGATCTACCACCACCCCGCCACTCGGTTTGTGGCGCATTTTGTGGGCAAATCCAACTGGCTGGACGCCACCCGCCTGTTCCGGCCCGAGGCCATGACGGTGGACCCGGCGCCCGGCTGCACCGAGTACAAACTGCCGGTGCAGAGCGTGCAGTACCTGGGTGACTGCTATGAGGTGCAGCTGACCTATCAGCCCGATGTGACCTGGATGCTTCACTGTGGCCGCAAGGCGGCTGTGGGCGAAACACTTTCAGTTTACATAGACCCGAAGCAAATCATCACAGTAGAAGGAGTGAACGGAAAATGAAACGTAGTACCATGAAACGCGCCGCGGCCCTGCTGGCTGCCGGCTGCATGACGGTGAGCCTGGCGGCCTGCGGTAGCACAGCCACCAGCGGAAGCAGCTCCACGGCGAGCGAGAGCGCCCCGGCTTCCTCCTCGGAGGCGGCCAGCGAATCCACCACCACGTCGGAAGCTTCGTCTGAGGCCACCGCTACCGGTTCCGGCAAAGTGACTGTCTATATGCCCAGCCCGGCCGGCCTGGCCGACAAGCTGGCCGCCGCCTTCACCGAAGAGACCGGCATCCAGGTGGAGCAGTTCCAGGGCACCACCGGCGAGATCCTGGCCCGTCTTGAAACGGAGGAGGCCAACCCGGTGGCCGACGTGGTCATTCTGGCTTCCTGGTCGGACGGCCTGTCCATGAAAGCCGACGACAAGATCGTCAGCTACACCCCCGCCAATGCCGACAAAATCCAGCCCGGCTGGATCGACGATGACAGCATGCTGTTCGGTTACAGCGCGTCTGCCGTGGGCGTGATCTACAACACCACGATCTACCCTGAACTGAACGCCGACTGGGCCGACCTGGCCGACAGTCAGTATGCCGACGACATTGCGATCCCCGACCCCGAAAAGTCCGGCGCCTGCAAGGACTTCCTGGCCGGCCTGGTCACCGGCCTGGACAACGGCGAGGAGATCATGCAGTCCTGGGCGGACAACGGCCTGACGGTGCCCGGCGCCAATGCGGCCGCGCTGGAAGCTGTCACCACCGGTGAGAAGGGCATCCTGATCGCCGGCGTGGACTACAACGCCTACTCTTCCATCGATGACGGCGAGCCCATCAACATCTACTACCCGGCCAGCGGCACCGTCATCAACCCTCGCCCGGCCATGATCATGAAGACCGCCCCGGATATGGACAACGCCAAGGCCTTTGTGGACTTCCTGTTCAGCGACGAGGCTCAACAGCTGGTGGCTGACGCCTACCTGTTGCCCGGCCGCACCGACATCCAGTGCTCCAACCGCACCAACGTGGCCGACATCCCGCAGCTGCCCACCGACTGGGATGCGATGGTGCCCGTCGCTGACGAGACCGCTGCCAAGCTGAACGAGATCTGCCAATAAAATCAAAATAGAACCCGGAGGAAGTATGCGACAGTCAACGACCCGGAGCGTCAGCCCCATCTTGTGGGTGCTGCTGCTTGTTCTGGCGTTTTTGATCGTCTGCCCCCTGGTTTCGGTATTCGCCGAGGCGGTCATCATAGATGGCCGCCTCGACCTGTATCGCGCCTGGACGATCATCGCCGACCCTGAAAACCTGCAAACCATCTGGAATTCCCTGCTCCTCGGCGTCTGCGTGGTGGCCCTTTCCACCGTCATCGCAGCGCCCACCGCCTACCTGCTGGCCCGCAGCCAACTGGGAAAACACAAGTGGCTGGACATCGTGTTCATGGTGCCCTTCATGACCCCGCCCTACATCGCGTCGATGGGCTGGATCCTGTTCATGCAGCGGCGCGGGCTGTTCCAGCAGCTGTTCCCCTTCACCGGCCGCATCTCGGAAAGCTTTTTCTCCTTCGGCGGGCTGGTGCTGGTCATGACGCTGAACGTGTTCCCCTTTATGATGACGATCTTGAAAAACGCCATCCTGAACATCCCCGCCAGCCTGGAGGAGAGCGGCGCCGTGTTCGGCGCCGGGTTCGGCCTGCGGCTGCGCAAGATCTTCGCCCCGCTGCTCACCGGCAACTATGCCATCGCAGCTCTGCTCGTCTTCGTCAAGACCCTGTCGGAGTACGGCACCCCCTATACCCTTGGCCGGCGCATCGGATTCTATGTCTTTACTACCGATATTCACCGCTACGCCACCACCGCGCCGGTGGACTTTGGTAAGGCGGCCAGCCTGTCCTCGGTGCTGGTCCTGATCTGCATGGCGCTGTGGCTGGCCCAGAACGCCATCACCAACCGCACTTCCTACCGGCTGGTCAGCGGCAAGGGCAGCCGCCCGGTCGAGACCCACCTGTCCGGCGGCGGTCTGGCCGCGGCCTGGGGGTGGGTGGCGCTGGTGCTGGTGGTGTCCATCGGCATTCCGTATTTTTCCATCATCGCCAGCTCGCTCATCAAGCTGCGCGGCTACGGCCTGGCCCCCGGTAACTTCACGCTGGAGCACTACGCCGAGCTGTTCACCACCGACCGCAGCCTGGGCGCCATCGGCAACAGCATCTTTTTGGCCATCGCCTCGGCCTGTATCTGTTCGGTGCTGGGCACGGTGGTGGTCATGGCGGTGCGCCGCGGCAAGGGGCGACTCAAAAAAATCGTGGAGGGCGCCAGTATGCTGCCCGAAATGCTGCCCGCCATCGTGCTGGTCATCGGCATCATGCTGTTCTGGAACGCCATCTACGATGTGCTGCCGCTGTACAACACAATGGGCATCATGGTGCTGGCCTATGTGGTGCTGTACCTGCCCTATACGGTGCAGTATGTGACCTCCTCCTTCACCCAGATCAACGATAACCTGATCCAGGCCGGCCGTACCTTTGGCGGAAGCCCGTGGTATGTGTTCCGCCGCATCACGCTGCCGATGATCGCCCCCGGCATCCTGACCGGCTGGATGATGATCTTTATCATCGCCTTCCGGGAACTGGTCACCGCCAGCCTGATCGCGCCGCCCAACGTGCTGGTGGTCTCCACCTACATCAACCGGGAATTTGAGCAGGGCAGTGTGTCGCTGGGCATGGCGATGGCGGTGCTTTGCGTGGCCATCACCACCACAACACTGCTGATCCTCAACGCAGTCACCAGCCGAAAGAAGGCATCTTGATGCGGGTGACCTTTGCCGGCGGCGTGGGTGAGCATGGCCGCAACTGCTTTTTGGTGGAGGGGGAGACGCTCTCCTTTTTGGTGGACTGCGGGCGAATGGCCGGGGCGCAAGACCCTTACCCGGCGCTGACGGCCGCCCAGGCCCGCGGGCTGGACCTTGTGTTTTTAACCCACTCCCACGCCGACCACACCGGCGCGCTTGCCTGGCTGGCAGGTTTGGGCTGCACCGCCACGGTGGTGGCCACGTCCGCCACGCTGTCGCAGGTAGGCCGGCTGCCGTTTCCGACGGTGTGCCTTGAAAATAATCCGCCCCCGGCCGGGCTGGAGCTGGCCTGGGGGCGGGCCGGGCACTGCGCCGGCAGCGTGTGGTATGCCTTTGGGCTGGAGGGACAGCGGCTGTTTTTCAGCGGCGATTATACCGAGCACAGCCCCGTCTACGCGGTGGACCCGGTGCGGGGCCAGACTGCCCGCCTGGCGGTGATGGACAGCGCCTACGGCCCGGACCCCCGCAGCGACGGCGCCATGCGGCAGGATTTTCTTGACGCGGTGTCGCCCTGGGCCGGCGCCGGGCGGCCGGTGTTGTTCCCGGTGCCCAAATACGGCCGCGGGCAGGAGATGCTTTTGCTGCTGCACGCCCGCTGGCCGCAAACGCCGCTTTATGGCGATGCGCACTTCTGCAAGCAAACGCAGGTGCTGGCCACAGACCAAACCTGGGTGCGCCCTGAAGCCCGCGCCGCGCTGCATGAGGTATCGGTGCTTTCCTTGGGAACGACGCCGCCTGCCCATGGGTTCTGCTTTCTCAGCGGGCCGCAGCTGCGCACGCCGGCGGCGCTTGCCTTGGCCGAAGCCTTTGCCAAAGCCGGCGGTGTCGTGCTGACCGGCGCTGTGGACCCAGGCTCCGGGGCTGCCCGGCTGGCGGGGCAGGGCCTGGCCCGGTTTGCCCGCGTGCCGGTGCATTGTACCGACCGGGAGCGCCAGGCCCTGGCAGAACACAATGCTTTCCAGCAGGTGGTGCCCTACCACACCGCCGACCATCCCTGCCCGCAGCGGACCATCTGCCTGGGTACAGAACCATAACCGACATTTCCTCTCTCCCTTTTTCATAAAAGCCCGGAGCACAATCTTTACTGAATGTGTGCTCCGGGTTTCTTATTGTTTCGCTTTCCACTCCTCGAACAGCCGTTGTCCCTCCTCCGACTGGTAAAATGCCTGGATTTTGGGCAGCAGGAACCGGGCGAACCTCTCCAAATCTGCCTGGGGCACCCCGTCCTGCTCCGGGGCGGCAGGTGCCGGTTGCTGCTTGCTCATCGTGTTCTTCTCCTGCAAATTCTCTGTAGCGGCTCCTTTCTGCAGGGCTGGCCCCTGCTGCCTGGCTGTGGTTTGTCTCATCGTTCCTGGCCCCTGGCACGCTGGCGGCGCTGTGCCCGGTTCAGTTGCTGTTCTGCCTGCTGGCGGCGCTGGATGCCAAGCAGGAATGTCTGCACCTGCTGCGGCGCTGTGCGCATTGCCTCGCGGTAGAGGGACGTTTCCTCTCGCAGTGCGGCCAGCTGTGCCTCGCACCGCTCCAAACGCTGGCGCAAATCCTGGGCCCTCATTCTGCTTTGCTCCAACTGCTTGCGCAGGCTGCGGTTTTCGGCCAGCAGTTTGCCGCTGGCTTTTGCCATCTCGCATAAGGTTCGGTAATCCTGCGGCGGCAGTTCCACCCGCTTTTCCAGCACACCCTTGACCTTGGCATTCGCCTCAATGTCCTGCACATCGCGGATCGACCCGGAGATCGCCCCGATTTGGGACACAAGTTCCTTTTTCTGGCCTTGCAGTTGCCTCTTCTGGTCAGCCAGCATCGTTACCGCTTGCCGGTCCTGCTGGACCTTATACTCCAGCACGTCCAGGTGTTGGGCGGTGCTGCCCTGTATGCCGCGCTCAAAGTCGGTAAAACCGGCCTGCTGCATGTGCTCGAAAAACCTGGTTTGCAGTTGGCTGTAAGAGCTCACCAGCCGTGGCTTGCCGTTCTTTTTCAGCACCGGCTGGCCCTGCTCATCGGTCAGGGGGATCATCGGCCACTTTTTGCTGTGGCTAACCTGCATGACCGTCTCCCGCACGGTGCCGCGCAGCGCAGGGTCCTTGCACCGCTTGGACCAGCGGATCTGCTTTTCCACCACCGGCAGGTAGACGACGTGCAGGTGGTAGTGGAACACATCCCGCCCCAGCCGGTCACTGGCTTCCCGGTTGCGCTCATCGGCGTGCATGACCGCCGAGATGATGTACTGCTCCCCGCCCGCGATCTCCTTGGCCAGCTTGTAGGCTTCGGCGTAGAAGCTCTTGGCGTACTCATACCCGCCATGCGTCTCGAAATAGTCGGTGTTCACATCAAACACCAGCTCGTCAAAGACATAGGCGTCCGGCTTGAGGCCGCGGGTGGAGACGATGCCATCCGCCACCATCCGGTCAAACTTCTGCGCATAGGTGGGGGCATCGCAGGCTTGGAAGATCACATTGTTGTGGCTGTGTTCCAGCAGCACATCCGGGTTTGAGTAGACTTCGTTTTTGCGCTCGTTGTGGCGTTCCCGCACCGAGATCGCGTTTTTGCGGTAGCGTTCGTTGCGCACCACGGTTCGATTGATTTTGCTGATAAGCGGCTCCTTTCTTGGGTACGGTTTTGTGGCGGGGTCCGCGGGGTACGCAGATACTCCCTTTTATAAAGGAAGTATCTGACCCACTATGACACTTTCCGGCGTTGCCGGCAAAGTGCCCGTGGGCCCGCTGCGGCGGGAGGAGATTTACGGGGCGCTGCCAACCATCCGATTATGCAGCATCCCCGACAAGGCTGGAACAGTTGTGCTTTCTATCCGGGTGGGTACATCTTTGTACCAGCCTTTGAAGAGGCACATTCCTTTCGCCTGTTTTCCTTCCCGGCCTGCCCTTTACCAAAACGCGGGTGGTGGAATCTGTCTCTATCTATCTTTTAGAGATATAATATAAATCTATCTATATCGTGCCGGTTTTTCCGGCAGGTCAGTGTCGGGATTTCCGGCAAGCGGTCACGGCTCATTCGGCTCCTTTGGACGGGGCAAATTCATGTAATACCGCCGTGCCTTGCCGTTTGGCTGCCCCGGCACCGGCTGCAACAACCCGCAGGCTTCCAGCGCGGCAAACAGCCCGGCTGCCTTCTCCCGGTGGCAGTGCAGCATCCGACCCACGCTGGCCTGCGAGAGGCTGACACAGGGCCTGTGTCCGGCTTTCCAGTGCCCGGTGGTATCCTGGGCCGACAGCCGCAGCAGCCCCAGCAGGCGGCCGTACAGCAGCTTGCTCTCACTGGGCAGGCTGCGGTAGGGTTCCTCTGCAAACAGGCTGGCGGGGATCATCAGGAAACTGTCGATGCGGTTAAAGTTTTCCTCTGCGGGGACAAGTTCATGGTTCAGTTGGCACCTCCTTGGGTCATGGGTGGTTGCGGGTTTGGTCTGTCTCTCCTCCTCTCTGCGCCGTTGCCGCCTCAGGTCCGGCAGGCAACCTCCTCGGCTGGCGCTGTGCCGTTTTCTCCCGCCTTGGCAGGCTCCCACATCGCTGCGATCTTTGCGCTGCTTCCCCGGCAGGGTCCCTGTTCGGTCGTTCCTTCTGTTCTCGAAAGATGTTTGATTGTTTCGTTATAGTTTCTTCCGACACATTCAGTATACGGCCCCTTGCCTATCAATGCAAGATGTGTTAGACTGTTTTCATGTTGGATGATTCACACGCTTTTCTGCACAAAGACTGCAACACGGCAAAACACAGCGCCGTTTGCAAGCCACATTTCCTCCAACACAGGGCGGTGAAGGGATTTTGAACTACCAGACGTATCTTTTCTTTGATGGCCGAACCGAGTATATTCAGGGCTACGACACGCCCCAGCACACCTTCCCGCTGGGATCACTGGTGTTCGGACTGCTGGATATGGAGTTTGCTCCCTATCTGGAACAGGCCACCGGCTTGCTGGACCGGTTCAGGGGGATGGATTTCCCTGCCGGGCGCACAATGGCACAGAGCCTGACCGAGCCGGAAACCTGTGCCTACTACCAGGCGGCTTCCTTCTATCATGGGCTGGCGGAGGCCGTTCGGGCAACTTCCCCGGCCTTGTTCGACCTGCTGGAAGGATACTGTTCGGCCACCTTCCGACGGTTCAAGCGGGAACTGGATCGGATGACCGGCCAGCTTTCCCAGGTAAACCACGGGCAGCCCAGCGGCAGCCGTTTGTCCACCAATTCACTATTCCAGCGCGCCGTCCACACCGGCAACCTGGCGCTGACCAGCGACTTGTTGGAAGGCTACTGCCGCAGCTTTCCTGCTTACACGGAGCAGATGGAGGTGTTCATCGAGCTGGACACCGAAGACGCCTCCCTGTGTGAAACCGCCCTGTTGTTTTTAGAGTCCTTTGCGGAGCTTCTCCGGCAGCTTACTCAGGCGGCAGAAGATTTTCGCAGCCTGATCGCCGCCACGCTGGTAGATGAGGACGGCCGCCCCCGGACAGAGCATGACCAGCGCCCTTCGGAGCTGCTGGCAGAACTGGCCGAAAATGGCGATTCAACCTATCAGAAATACCACAACCTGGAGGATGACATCCATATCCAGACTCGCTACAAACGGCCAACAGACAACAAAAAAGGCGGCATTTCTGCCGCCACGTTCTACGCGAGCGATACGCTGCCCGCGCTACTCTTTTTGGAATTTGTACAGATGTGTGCCCAGAATCTGCCGGTCGCCGTCTGTGAAAGCTGCCACCGGCTGTTTATCCCCTTCTCCAGCCGCGCCAAGTATTGTGATCGGGTGCTGGACCCGGAAACCGGCGCCACCTGCAAGGACATCGCTGCCAAGCTGGCCTACGCCGAGGAGCTGAAAGCCGACAAGGCCAAGGAGCTCTACAACAAAACGCGCAACCGCTACCAGATGCGCTGCTCCCGCGCCCCTGGCAACCAGAAAATGCGGGATGACTACAACGCCTGGCGCAAGCAGGCACAGATGGCGCTGAGCAAGTATCAGTTGGGGGAGATCGGGTGGGAGACGTTTGAAAAGGTCATCCAAACAGGATTATAAAAGGGGCTGGGCAGCGCAATTGTTTATTCTGCGCTGTCCAGCCCCTTTTGCTTAGCAAATGACCGTTGAATAAAAAACAAACCCGAACCCATGCTCAAAGAGCAAAAAGTTCGAGTTTGGCTTGTTTGGTGACCCGTACGGGAATCGAACCCATGTTACAGCCGTGAAAGGGCCGTGTCTTAACCGCTTGACCAACGGGCCTTATAATACAAGATTTCGCTAAAACAGCAAGCTACTCCCCGGCCACGATTGCAGCCGGCCCCCAAGTATTTTAGCGAAATCTTGTATGATGGTAGCGGTAACTGGATTTGAACCGGTGACACTTCGGGTATGAACCGAATGCTCTAGCCAACTGAGCTATACCGCCATAAATTGTATGCACCAACGAAAGGTGCTTTATTATTATATTCAAACTTGTCCCCTGTGTCAACCCCTTTTTGATCCTTTTCCGGCGGATTTTTGCGGTTTTTTCTGGCAAAATCAAAAAAATACCAAAAAGGCCGCCCACCGTTTGGCGGGCGGCCGTGAGGCTTACAAATAATTTTCCGTCAGATCAGACCGTTACAGTCCCAGGGCTGCCAGGTAGGCGGCTTCCTGCGCGGCGATCTGTGCCTGATAGGCGCGGATGGAATCGAGATACGCCTCATTGCGTGCATCAGCGGCGGCCTGCAGAGCCTTGCCCTGTGCCTCGATGGCGGCGTTCTGGGCCAGCTGAGCATTATGGGCGGCCTTGCCGGCGGCGATGATGGCGGCGGCGTCTGCGTCAGCCTTCGCCTTGGCCTGGGCTGCATAGGCGTTGACGGCGTCAATATATGCCTGCTCCTTGGCGGCGATCTGCGCCTGGAACACCTTGATAGCACCCAGATAGGCTTCATTTTCGGCCAGCTGCGCATTGTGAGCGGCCTTACCCGCAGCTACAATGGCATCGTTCTGGGCCAGCTGAGCGTTATGCGCGGCCTTGCCGGCAGCGATGATGGCGGCAGCGTCCGCATCGGCTTTTGCCTTTGCCTGCACCACATATGCGCCAACGGCTTTGATGTACGCATCCTCTTTGGCGGCGATCTGTGCCTGATAGTCAGCCACTGCAGCGGCATAGGCTGCCTCACGGGCATCCGCCGCGGCCTGGACGGGGTTCTCGGCCAATACAGGGACGGCCAAGGCTGCAATAAGCCCCAATGTCAGCAGCAGCGAGATCAGTTTCTTCATACCTTGATTACCTCCTTTATTTCCGTCCATCCGCCCGAATCCGTTCCGGACGCCAAAGGACGGCTTTTCTTTTTTGGTTGGTATCTAAAGTATAGTACACAACTGTGAAAATTGCAATGGTTTATTGGTTTGATTTGATATATTTTTTTCACATTTTATGTGTTTTTGATTGATTTTGACACGGATTTTACCAAATAACGGAAAGACACCCTCTTTTTGGGCCGTCAAAAGAAAAAAACTTCCCCGCGCTGCCTGTTTGGGCAAAAACGCGGGGAAGTCTGCCTTTGAAATTTTTAAGGGTTTTGCGGCAGGGGCTGCGCCCCACGGGTCATAGTCCGGGGGTGCGGTATCACCGGCGGGGGTCCCGGCCTTTTGGGCGCGGGCCTCTGGCCCTTCTGCACCGGGCAAAGCCCCGGCGCGGGAGCGTCCCCCGTTCAGAGGGTATCCGGCGTTTCCCTTACCGCATTATTCGGCGTCGTCGGGATCGGGTTCGTTGGCGCCTTCATCGGCGGCGGCGTCCTCCGCCTCCATGCGGGCGATCTCCTCGGCGGAAAGCTCCTCGCTTTCGCCTTCCTCCTCCGGCTTGGCGGTCTCGGCGCCGTTGTCGCGGTCGACCCGGGCCATCATGACCAGCTTGTCGTTCTCATCCAGGCGCATGACCCGGACGCCGCTGCCGTAGCGGCTCTGGACGTTGATGTCGTCGGCGTGCATGCGGATGATGATGCCTTCCTGGCTGATGAGGATGAGGTCGTCGGTCTCGTCCACGATCTTGACCGATGCCACGCCGCCGTGGGCATAGTTGCGGATGCCCTTGCCGCCGCGGCGGGTGATGCGGTAGTCGTCAATGCGGCTGCGGCGGCCCTTGCCGTTCTCGGTGACGGTGAGCATGGTGGCGCCCGGACGGCAGACGCAGACGCCCACCACGTAATCGCCTTCTGCCAGGCGGATGGCGCGCACGCCGCGGCCGGTACGGCCCATGGAGCGGGCGTTGGCCTCGGTGAAGTGGATGGCCATGCCGTCGTGGGTGGCTACAATGAGTTCATCGTCGCCGCCGGTCAGGTGGCACCAGGTCAGGGCGTCGCCCTCGTTCAGGCTCAGGGCAATCAGGCCCGCCTTGCGGATGTTGCGGAACTGGGACAGCGGCGTGCGCTTGATCAGGCCCTGCCGCGTCACCATAGTGATATAGCTGTTTTCTTCGTCAATGCCCGCGGGCTGGCGCATCATGGTGGTGACCTTCTCGTCGTTCTGCAGCTGGAGCAGGTTGACGATGTTTGTGCCCTTGGAGGTGCGGGCGCCTTCCGGCACCTGGTAGCCCTTGAGCCGGTAGACACGGCCCTTGTCGGTCATGAAGAGCATATAATCGTGGGTGGAGCCGACGAACAGTTCCTCGGTAAAGTCCTCGTCCTTGTGGCTCAGGCCCGCGATGCCGCGGCCGCCGCGGTTCTGGGCGGTGTAGGTATCGGCGGCGGTGCGCTTGATATAGCCCGCGTGGGTCAGCGTATAGACGCACTGCTCCTCGGGGATGAGGTCCTCGATGTCCACCTCGCCGGAGACGGCTTCAATGGAGGTGCGGCGCTCGTCGCCGTACTTGTCCCGCAGGGCGATGAGCTCGTCTTTCAGGATGGCCTTGACGCGGGTGTCGTCGGCCAGGATTTCCCGGAAGTCCTTGATGCTGGCGTGCAGCTCGTCCAACTCGGCCTCGATCTTCTTGATCTCCAGACCGGCCAAACGGCCCAGGGGGAACTTGCAGATGGCGTCGGCCTGGACGTCGTCAAAGCCGAACTGCTCCATAATGGCCGCCTTGGCCTCGGCCTGGCCGCCGCCGCAGTGGCGGATGGCGTAGATGACCTCGTCCACGATGTCCACGGCCCGTTTCAGGCCTTCCAGGATATGGGAGCGCTCCTCCGCCTTTTTCAGGTCGAACTGGGTCCGACGGCGGACGACCTCGTCCTGGAAGTCGATATACTTCTGCATCATGCTCTTGAGGGGCATGATCTTGGGGACGTTTTTGTCCAGCGCCAGCATGATGACGCCCACCGTGTCCTGCAGCTGGGTATAGCGGTAGAGCTGGTTGAGCACCACCTGGGGGTTGGCGTCCTTTTTGACCTCGATGACGATGCGCATGCCCTTGCGGCTGGACTCGTCGTTCAGGTCGCTGATGCCCTCGATCTTCTTGTCCTTGACGTAATCGGCAATGGACTCGATGAGGCGGGCCTTGTTGACCATATAGGGAATCTCGGTGACGATGATCTCAAAACGGCCGTTTTTCTTCTCCACGATCTCGGCGCGGCCCCGCAGGGTGATCTTGCCGCGGCCGGTGGCGTAGGCGGCACGGATGCCGGAGCGGCCCATGATGATGCCGCCGGTGGGGAAATCGGGACCCTTGACATACTCCATCAGACCGGGCAGGTCGATATCGGGGTCATCAATGAGGGCAACGATGCCGTTGACCACTTCCCGCAGGTTGTGGGGCGGGATGTTGGTGGCCATGCCCACGGCGATGCCCTGGCTGCCGTTGACCAGCAGGTTGGGGAAACGGCTGGGCAGGACGCTGGGTTCCTTTTTGGTCTCGTCAAAGTTCAGGGCCCAGTCGATGGTCTCCTTGTCGATGTCGGTAAGCATCTCGCAGGCCATCTTGCTCATGCGAGCCTCGGTATAACGGTAGGCAGCCGGGGGGTCGCCGTCCACCGAACCGAAGTTGCCCTGGCCGTCCACCAGCGGATACCGCAGGCTGAAGTCCTGGGCCAGACGGACCATGGCGTCGTAGACGCTGGCGTCGCCGTGGGGATGAAACGAGCCCAGCACGGCGCCGACGGTGTCGGCGGACTTGCGGTAGGGATGCTGGGGGTCGTTGCCCCGGATATGCATGGTGTAGAGGATGCGCCGGTGGACCGGTTTCAGGCCGTCGCGGACATCGGGCAGAGCGCGGGAGACGATAACGGACATGGAATAGTCCAGAAAGGCCGACTCGATCTCTTCCTTGACGTCACGGACGATGACCTTTGTGCCGGACCCCGGCACCATCACGATATTTTCTTCCATTTGTTTACCACCTTAATCGGGTTAATCACAAGAACGAACAGGTACAGGGAAAACAGCGCGAGCGACATAAGAAAACGAAGGTTTCACAAAAACTGCGAAGCATCGCAAAATCGCTGCAAGACGGCAGATGTAAGGCAGAGGGCTGAAGCGCTCCTTGGTGGAACGCAAAGCCCGATAACGCGGCAGATGCCGCCTTGCAGTTAGAATTTTGCGGCTTTGTTTTCTTATGGAACCGCGCAGAAAAACCATCACACGTCCAGATTGGCGTAGATGGCGTTCTGTTCGATAAAGCGTTTGCGGGGCTCCACCTGGTCGCCCATGAGGACGGTGAAAGCCTCGTCGGCGCGCTCGGCGTCCTCGATGGTGATCTGGACGATGACGCGGTTGTCGGGGTTCATGGTGGTCTCCCACAGCTGCTCGGGGTTCATCTCACCAAGGCCTTTGTAGCGGTTGATCTTGGCGCCGGGCATCTCGGCGGAGAGAGCCTTCATTTCGTCGTCGTTGTAGGCATACTTGACGGTCTGGCCTTTCTGCAGCTTGAACAGCGGCGGCTGGGCCACGTAGACGTAGCCGTGCTCGATGAGCGGCCGCATATAGCGGAAGAAGAAGGTCAGCATCAGGGTACAGATATGGCTGCCGTCCACGTCGGCATCGGCCATGATGAAGATCTTGTGATAGCGCAGTTTGGTAATGTCGAACTCGTCCCCGATGCCGGTACCCAGAGCGGTGATGACCGGGGTGAGTTTGTCGTTGCCGTAGACACGGTCCACACGGGCCTTTTCCACGTTGAGCATCTTGCCCCAAAGCGGCAGGATGGCCTGGATGTTGGAGTCACGGCCCTGCTTGGCGGAGCCGCCGGCGGAATCACCCTCGACGATGTAGATCTCGGTCTTGCTGGGGTCTTTTTCGCGGCAGTCGGCCAGTTTGCCGGGCATACGGCTGGTTTCCAGGGCGCTCTTGCGGCGGACCAGGTCACGGGCCTTCTTGGCGGCGGCGCGGGCGCGGGCCGCCTGGGTGGCCTTTTCAAACACCGTCTTGGCCACGGCGGGGTTTTCTTCAAAGTATTCGGTCAGCTTGGAGTAGACCATCTGGCTGACCAGCGTCTTGATATAGGTGTTGCCCAGCTTGGCCTTGGTCTGGCCCTCGAACTGCGCTTCCTGCAATTTGACGCTGATAACGGCGGTGAGGCCTTCCCGGACGTCGGTGCCGGAAAGGTTCTCGTCCTTGTCCTTCAGGTAGCCCTTGGCCCGGCCGAACTCGTTGAACACGCGGGTCAGGGCCGTCTTGAAGCCTTCCTCATGGGTGCCGCCGTCGGGGGTATGGACGTTGTTGGCAAAGCTGAGAAGCAGCTCATTGAAGCTGTCGTTGTACTGCAGGGCCACCTCGGCAATGGCGCCGTTGGCCTCCCCCTTGATATAGATGACCTGGGGATGCAGCACCGTCAGGTCGCGCTTTTCATGCAGGTACTGCACAAAGCTGCGGATGCCGCCCTCGTAGCACATGCTCTCGCGGCGGGGTTCGGGGTTTTCCTCGGTGACGCGCTCGTCGGTGAGGGTGATGCGCACGCCGGCATTGAGGAAGGATTCCTCCCGCAGGCGCTTGAGCAGGATATCGTAGTCGTACACCGTGGTCTCGGTGAACATGAGGGGGTCGGGCTTGAAGGTGACGGTGGTGCCTGTGGAGGTGGCGGAGCCGATCTTCTTCAGGTCGCCGTCAGCCTTGCCGCGGGTGAACTTCTGCTCATATTCAAAGCCGTCCCGGCGCACCCGGACCACCAGCCACTCGGACAGGGCGTTGACCACGGAGGCGCCCACGCCGTGCAGGCCGCCGGCCACCTTGTAGCCGGAATCCTCGCCGCCGAACTTGCCGCCGGCGTGCAGCACGGTGTAGACGACGGTCACGGCGGGGATGCCCATCTTGGGCTGAATGTCCACAGGGATGCCGCGGCCGTTGTCGCTGACTTCAATGATGTCCCCCGGCTTGATGGTTACTTCGATATGGGTGCAGTAACCGGCCAGGGCTTCGTCGATGGAGTTGTCCACGATCTCGTAGACCAGGTGATGCAGACCCCGGGGACCGGTGGAACCGATATACATGCCCGGGCGCTTGCGCACCGCCTCCAGGCCTTCCAGGACCTGGATCTGTGCGCCGCTGTACTCGTGATCGGTCACGGTCTCGCGGTTGGTTTCGGTAATGATCTCATTTGCCATTTGGCTGCCATCCTTCCCTTCAAAAAAAAGCAGGATTTTCTGCGCGGTTCCATCAGAAAACAAAGCCGCAAAATTTTAACTGCACAGCGATTTTGCGATGCTTCGCAGTTCTTGCAGAACCTTTGTTTTCTTATGTCGCTCGCGCTTTCCGCGCGGTTTTTTATCTCACCCGCGCGTTCTGCGCGGCCCCATCCTCAAAATCGCAGTCTCCAAAAACCACGTTCCTGACGGAGTGTGCGCGGTGCGCGGCGTTCTTCCGCGCTTTCCCTCTATCCTTTGGTAAAAAGGCCGTTTCCGGCCTGGGTACTCTGTTGTATTTGTGCCGCCGCCCTCCGCCGTCACTTGACCGAAAAGTGTTCCGCACGGCCTTTCAGCGCCGACGTGGACAGCTGGGTCACATAGACGGTGTCGATGGGAAAATCGGTGACGATAAAGCTCTTGGGCAGGTCGTCGGACAGGTCGACGACGGCGCCCTCCTTCTCCGCCCGGGCCAGGAACTCATGGGTGATGCGTCCCGGCGAGGTGGTATCCAGATCAAAGATGCCGATGATATCCCGGGTGTTCAGAATAAAATCCCGGCCTGCGTGCAGGTACATCCTTACGCCCCCTCGTTGTTCTGTCCGGCCTGTGCGGTCTCTCCGGTCTCTGTCCCCCGGGCTGCCATGGCGGCGGGGACCGCCGTCCCGTCAAAGGGGGTCTCGGAGGTCTTGCCCCCCTGCACAAAGACCAGCTTGCCGTTGGTCCGGGCAAAGGCGGCGGAGTCGCAGGTGGTGACGAACGTCTGCTTGTCCTCGATGCGGGTGAGCAGATAAGCCTGGCGGCTGTCGTCCAGCTCGCTGAGCACGTCGTCCAGAAGCATCACCGGATGCTCCCCCAAAATCTCCCCCGCGGTGCTGGCTTCCGCCAGTTTCAGGCTCAAGACCGCGCTGCGCTGCTGCCCCTGGCTGCCGTAGATGCGCCCGGGCTGGCCGTCGATGTCGATCTCCAGGTCCTCCCGGTGGGGTCCCGCCAGGCAGAAGCCCGCCCGCAGTTCGGCGCCCCGCACTTCCTCCAGCTTGCGGGCCAGAGCGGCGGGGTCGGGGTCACAGCAGGGCTGATACCGCACAGAGAGCGTCTCCGCCCCGCTGGAAATGTCCCGGTAGTTGTTGGCCGCCGCGGGGGCCAGACGCTCCAGATAGGCCGCCCGCCGCGCCATCAGGTCGGCGCCGCAGACGGACAAAGCCTCATTGAAAGTATCCAGCATCATCCCCGCCCGGGGGGTGATGTCGTAGGCCTTGAGCAGGGCGTTTTTCTGGGCCACCGTGCGGGCATAGCGGCGCAGGGCCGTCAGATACCCGGGGTACAGCTGGCACAGCGCCGCGTCCAGAAACCGCCGCCGGCCCTCCGGCCCGCCCTTGACCAGGCTCAAATGGTTGGGATCGAACACCACGGCGGTGAAGGTCCCCGCTACGCTGGCCGCCCGGCCCCGGTCCACGCCGTTGAGCCGCGCGGTGCGGCCCGGGCGCTTGGTATCCCTGCCGCCCACGGTGAGCCGCAGGGTCTGGTCCCGGTCCCCCGCCGTGAACTCCGCCTCCAGCGCCGCAAAGGGCGCGCCGCGGCGGATGAGCTCAGCGTCCTTGGACCCGCGGAAGCTCTTGCCCCCGGTCAACAGCCAGATGCTCTCCAATAAATTGGTCTTGCCCTGGCCGTTTGGGCCGCAGATCACCGTCAAAACGGGCGACGGCGTCAGTTCCGCCGATTCCAGGTTGCGGAAATCCGTCACCTTCAGGCTGTTTAAGCGCATCAGCGGCCCTCCGCCACGCGCAGGCTGCGGCCGTCCAACGTCACCACATCACCGGGGACGCATTTCTTGCCCCGCATGGTGCAGACTTCGCCGTTCAGGGCCACTTCCCCGTCCTGGATGCGCTCCTTGGCTTCGCCGCCGGTCTCGCACCAGCCGCAGAACTTGAGCAGCGCTTCCAGCTTGATGAAATCGGTGTGGATGCGCACCGTCTCGGTGGAAGTATTGGAAATGTTTTCCTTGTCAATGTTTTCCATTTCGACCAATTCCCCCGTTACTCGTTCTTGAAGCGGACGGGCAGGACCAGGTAGATAAAGTCCTTGCCGTCCTCCGGCAGCATCTTGACGGGGCTTAAGGGGCCGTTGATCTCCAGCACCACCCGCTCACAGCGGGAGTTGCGCAGGGCTTCCAGCATATAGCGGTTATTGAAGCCGATCTCCACGGCGTCGCCTTCCATTTTTTCGGGGGCGAACTCGTCCACCACCTTGCCCAGGGCAGTCTGGCAGCGCACCGTGATCTTATCCGGGGCGAAGCTGATGCGCAGGGGATTCTTCAGACGCTCGGTGATGATGAGGGAGGCGCGTTCAATGGTATTGATGAACTGCTTGCACTCCACCGTCACCCGGGTACGGCTGCCGTCGGGGATGACGCTCTTGTAATTGAGGAACTCGCCCTCGATCAGGCGGCTCATGATGGTGTAGCCATTTGTCGTAAAGACGACATATCGACGGTTTGCGTCGATTTTGATGTCGTCGTCCGCCCCGCCCATGATCTTCAAGAGTTCCTGCAGGGTCTTGGCCGGGATGATGATGCGGATATCGCGGGTGCATTCCACATCCCGCTGGATGATGGCCAGACGGTAGCCGTCCAGGGCCACGATGGTCAGGCTGCCCGGCTCAATGACGAACAGCTCGCCGGTATGGGCGGGCTTTTTGTCGTCCTGGGACACCGCGTAGATGGTCTTTTCGATCATTTCACGCAGCATCGAGCATTTTACCGTCATGGTATTCTCGGCGCCGGGGTTGGGGAGGGTGGGATACTCCCCGGCCATCATGGCGGGGATCTCAAACTCGGCCACGCCGCCCCGGATGGTGGCGGTGCCGTTGTCGTCCAGCTCCACGTGGACGTTGCCCGCAGGCATCCGGCTGACCATGCTGCCGAACAGCTTGGCATCCAGGACCATCTCGCCGGGGACCAGAACGTTGCACTCAATGGTGGTAGTGATTCCCATTTCCATATCGTAGCCGGTCAAGGTCAGAGAGAAACCCTCCGCCTTAAGGAGGATGCCCTCCAAAACGGGGATGGCCGCCCGGTTGGTGATGGCACGGGACACGCCCTCAATGGCGGAGGTCAGAAGAGTCTTTTCGCATTCAAATTTCATAAGCTGTCTGCTCCTGTCGGATCAAATCGGGATACCTGTTTTCAGGCAGCCGATGGTTTCAAATGAGAAGATGCCCGTTTTATTGGCTTGTACCTGTTGTTGAGAAGTTGCTTTTGATTTTTTGAGGAACTTTCAAAACAGATGCAGAAAACAGATACGTTGATAGTAGTAGTAGTAGGGGCCGTGGAAACTGTGGAAAAACGGGCGAAACCGCTTCACGGTGCGGAAAAACGGGCACGAATCTGTTTTTGACAATTTGTGGGGAAAATGTTGAAACTGTGAAAAACCGGGGCTTTCAACTCGCATTGTGGAAAACCAATGTTAATTGTTGAAAAAACGGTTGAAACTGTTGATACTTTTCAACGGCCCTTTTTCGGGCTGTTTTTTGGGGGTTTTGGACCGGAAAACCGGCCCTTTTGACCCCGTCAGGTGCGGACGTTTTTGATGATGTCGTCCACCGTTTCCTTGATGTGGCGGTCCCGCTGGATGTTTTCCTCCATGGTTTTCAGGCTGTACACCACGGTGGAATGGTCCCGCTGGAACTCGGAGCCGATGGCTTCCATGCTCATGCCGGTGATCTCCCGGATGATGTACATGGCCATCTGGCGGGCGGTGCTCACATTGGCGTTGCGCTTTTTGCCCCGGATGTCGGCAGGCAGCACGTTGTAGGTGCGGGCCACCTCGTTGATGATCTTCTCGATGGTGACCGGGATGGGCTGGGTGTCGTTCAGGGTATCCTTGATGGCGGTCATGGTCACGCCGATGCAGGGGGCGATGCCCTCCAGCATATAGTAGGCGTTGAGCTTTTTCACCGCGCCTTCCAGCTGGCGGATGTTCTGCTTCAGGTGGTTGGCGATGTATTCCGCCACGTCGTCGGGCAAATCCAGGTTGAGAAGTTCCGCCTTGCGCTTGACGATGGCCACGCGGGTCTCAAAATCCGGCGGCTGGATGTCGGCGGTCAGGCCCCACTCGAACCGGGTGCGCAGACGTTCCTCCAGGCTCTTGATCTCCTTGGCGGGACGGTCGCAGGCCAGCACGATCTGCTTGCCGGCGTTGTGCAGCGTGTTGAAGGTGTGAAAAAACTCCTCCTGGGTAGCTTCCTTGCCGGCGATGAACTGGATATCGTCGATGAGCAGCACGTCCGCCTCCCGGTATTTCTGGCGGAACTGCTCGGTGGTGTTGGTGCGCACGGCGGTGATGATCTCGTTGGTGAACTTTTCACAGTCCACGTAGACGATGTTGAAATCGGGATGATTTTTCTTGATCTCGATCTCGATGGCGTTGAGCAGGTGGGTCTTGCCCAGGCCGGAGGGGCCGTAGATGAACAGCGGGTTGTAGGCGCCGGAGGGGTTGGCCGCCACCGCCTGTGCCGCCGCGTAGGCAAACTGGTTGGAAGGACCTTTGATGAAGTTTTCAAAGGTGAAGTCATACCGGCCGGAGGGCAGCTCGTCCTCGGTAGCGGGCGCGGCGGGCTTTTCCGGTTCCGGCTGCGGCACCACGAACTGCACCTCGATGTCAAAGCCCAGCACCGACTTGAAGGCTTCCTTCAAGAGGGCGGTGTACCGGTCGGAGACGATCTGGCGGATAAAGTCGTTGCGCACCGAGAGGGTGACGCAGTTGGAATTTTCAAAGCTGACGGCTTTCAGCCCGCTGATGTAATACTCATAGGCGGCGTCCGCCGTGTGGACCCGGCAGTATTCCTTTGCCGCGTCCAGAACGTCGTTGAAAGAGTCCATTGTATTCCCCACTTCATATCGGAATTTTGCACATAACAATACGAATATAGTATAGCACAAAACGCTGTACAATACAAATAATATATGTAATATTATATATATAAAAGGGCGTTATTTTTTTGACACCTGTCCAATGCCGGATTTTGACCCCATAACGGCAAAAAAACACCGGGTTTTCACCCTGTTTCCGGGGTAAGATTCCGCCCCCGCCCTTGCCGCCCCGGGCGCCCCCGGACCCGCTGACCCGGACCCTGAAACCACAGCCCTGCCACCGGGGAAAAACCTGCCCGGGACAGGGCCCCCTCCCCCCTGCCGGGAAACTGGCAACGGGCGGGCAATCATGGTATAATAGCCGCAAGAAGCGGCTATGACAGGAGCAGTGCGCCCTGCCGGCCCGGCAGAAAGGCCGGGCGAAAGGCAAAAGGGCATATCCCTTTGCCGCCGCGACATGCTATAATAACACAACAGCCGCCGCGGGAAAGTTTTCCCCGGTGAGCCGGGACCTTGTGGAAAATTCCGCGGCCCCGGGCACAATCACGAGCGGGCGGCTTTGAATCAACAAGGAGAATCAGGACGATGAAAATACCTGCCAGAGGCTTTACCCACGGCGGCAAGTTCCATGCCGACGACGTGTTTTCCACGGCGCTTTTGCAGATCCTGCGCCCGGATATCAAGATCACCCGCGGCTTTACCGTACCCGACAACTTTGACGGCATCGTGTACGATGTGGGCGGCGGCATGTTCGACCACCATTCCGAACCCCGGGAGACCCGGCCCAACGGCGTACCCTACGCGGCCTTCGGCCTGCTGTGGCGGGTGCTGGGCCCCGGCCTTGTGGGGGAACATCAGGCCCGGCTGCTGGACGAAAACTTTGTCCAGCCCCTGGACCTGAACGACAACACCGGGGAGCAGAATTCCCTGGCCGACGCCATCGGCAGCTTCAACCCGGTGTGGGATTCCGGCGACGACCCGGACGCCTGCTTCTGGAAAGCCGTCCCCTTTGCCAAGGCGGTGCTGGAAAATGAGATCGCCGCGGCCAACGCCGTCAACCGTGCCGACGCCGCCGTCCAGCGTGCCTATAAAAACGCCAAAGACGGCATTGTGGTGCTGCCCGGCTATATGCCCTGGAAAAACGGCCTGTACAAGACCGACGCCCTGTTTGTGGTCTATCCCAGCCAGCGGGGCGGATACAGCGCCCAGTGCGTCACCGACTACCGCACCCGCCGCAGCAAGGTGCCCTTCCCCGCCGCATGGGCGGGCAAACCGGAGGAGACCCTGCGGGAAATTTCCGGCCTGGGGCTGCGGTTCTGCCATCCCAGCCGCTTTCTGGTGACGGCAGACGACAAGGAGCAGGCCATCGAAGCCTGCCGCTGGGCGCTGCGGGCGGAAGGCCACCCGGTGGAGGGCGAATGATGTCCCCCATGACCGGCCCTGCCCCCAGCAGCGAAGCCGACCGCCTGCCCGCGGACCCGCCTGCCTGGGCCTATATGCTGCGCTGCGCCGACGGCAGTCTCTACTCGGGATGGACCAACGACCTGGCCCGGCGTCTGCACGCCCATAACGGCGGCGGACACGGCGCCCGCTACACCCGCGCCCACGGGGGCGGTACCCTGGCCTATGCCCAGCGCTGTGCCGATAAATCCGCCGCCATGCGCCGGGAAGCCGCCCTGAAAAAGCTGTCCAAGGGGGAAAAGGAAGCCCTGGCAGCGGCCTGGGCAGTGGAAAACAAAATCACCATCCGCCCGGCCGCCCCGGAGGACGCGGAAGCCATCAATGAACTGTACGGCTGGTATGTGGGCCACAGCACGGCCACTTACCAGTATGTCCGCCCCACGGTGGAGGAGACCCGGGCGGACCTGTGCCTTGCCCTGGAAAAAGCCGCCTTTGTGGTGGCGGTGGACGGGGCGGGAAAGCTGGCGGGCTACGCCTGCGCCCATCCCTGGCACACCCGGGAGGCCTTTGCTTGGGATGCCGAGACCACCGTCTACTGTGACCCCCACCGCCTGAGCCTGGGGGTGGGAAAACGGCTGTACACCGCCGTGCTGGAAATCCTGAAAGCCAAAGGCTACTGGAACGCCATCGCCCTGGTGGCCGACCCCAACCCGGCGTCGGCGGCTTTTCACAGGGCCATGGGCTTTACCCGCTACGGCCGGGAGCCCCGCACCGGGTACAAGTTCGGCCAGTGGCTGGGGCTGGATTACTGGGTGCTGCCCCTGCGGCAAGGCAGCGATGCCCCCGAGCCCGTCCGCTATGCCCTCCCCCCGGAGGAGCTGGATGCCATCCTCCGCCGTGCCAACGGGGAGGGCTGAACCGGAGCCACCGACAAAAGAAAATAGAAGCCCGGAAGTTTTCCACAACCTCGTGGAAAACTTCCGGGCTTTCTGTTTTCTGCCTGCCGGATTTGTGAAAAAACGACCGGTTCAGACAGATGGATTTAAGGAGTAATGTTCTGTATCAATAGTCCAGACAAGCGCGGTCGCAGACAAAGGGGCGGACGTAGGTGTCGGCCACCTTGACATGGGCGGGATGAGAACCGTAGACCGCCACGTCCTCCGGCTTTTCCAGCACGGAGACCAGAGCCATGTCGTGGGTGCTGGAAGCCAGGGGCGCGGCCACAAAGTGCAGCTCCACCAGGCCGGGGACCTGGCCTACCAGACCCTCCAGATGCTCGGCCATGTCGGCCAGCAGACGGGGCTTGTCAGCGTCGGCGATCTCGGGTTTGAACTTCCACATAACGATATGATGGGTCATCACAAAAACCTCCTGTTAAAAAATCGAAATCAAGAAAAAGGTGAGAAGCGGCGGGGTGGGCCAGGCCTGCGCCGGGGCTGGGCGGGAAAACCTGCCTCACCGGAAAAAAACAAAGCAGATTTTCCACAACCGGCCCTCCGGGTGTGGAAAACTTTCCGGGATTTTCCCGCAGGAACCGGGCAGCATCCGGCGAAAATACCGCCAAACACCCGGCAGCGTGTGCCGGGCAGAATCAACGAGACAAAACTGCATCCAAAAGAGTAATTCTCCTCACTTCACGGCCACCACGGTGAGCTGCATTTTGTCCGGGTCGTCGTCCACCGTAAAGCGGACGGTCAGCCCGGCAAAGGCCATGCCGTAGACCCGGCCGGGGTCGTGCTGGTAGGCCGGGCGGGGGTCCTGGGCCAGCACCCCCCGCAGGGCATCCCGCTTTTCTGCCGGGACCTTGTCCAGCAGGGGCTGGGGAAAGTCCACCGCCAGCGTCCGGTGGGCGGTGACGTCGGAAAATCCTCCCACCGCGTCGGGGTGGCTGTCCACATAGGGCAGGTAGGGCTTGACGTCATAGATGGGGGTGCCGTCCAGCAGGTCGGCCCCCGCTACCCGCAGGGCGGGGCCGTCGGGGGCGTCCCACTCCACCCCTACCAGGCGCACGCAGGAAAGCCCCAGGGCATTGGGGCGGCAGGGGCTGCGGGTGGCAAACACCCCCATGCGCACGTTGCCCCCCAGCCGGGGCGGGCGGACGGTGGGCCGCCAGGGCCGCCCCGCCGCCTGGGAAAACTGCCACACCAGCCACAGGTGGCTGTACTGCTCGATGCCCCGCAGGGCCTCGGCCACCCGGTAGTCGGGAGTGAACACCACCCGGGCTTCCAGACCGTCCACCAGACCGCTCTGGCGGGGGATGCCGAACTTCTCGGCAAAGTCGCTCTGGATGTGGGCGATGGGATGGATGGAATAAACTTCGGTATCGGGCATGGTATCACCAAAAAATCGTGAGAAAAGGAACGGACGGTGAAAAAGCGGCGAAACCCGGGAAGTTTTCCACATCCTCGTGGAAAACTTCCCGGCATGCTGCGCGGTTCTTTCGTGTCCCGGAGCAATGCGCCGCCTTTTGGGACGGCGGCAAAAGCCAAAAACACTTTTGACAGACCGAAAAAAGTTCAGCGGGCAGTGAAAAAAACTTACCGGCCAAAGCCCAGCCGGGCCAGCAGGCCCTTGGGGTGCTTGGCCTGTTCGGCCAGGTCCCGGTAGTAGCGCAGGTCGTTTTCATAAATGCCGCCCCAGCAGCTGCGGTTGCGGCAGAGGGCGCCCTCGGGACCTTTGGAGAAGATGGCGTCCAGAAAATCAAAGCAGGCCTTGCCGTCGGTGTAGCGCTCAGCCCGGCAGCCGGGGGTCAGGATGGGCGCCCGGCAGTAGCGCAGGTAAAGCTCATCGTCGGCATCGATGGCCTCAATGGCGGCAATCAGGGCGTCGTTGTCCGGGTAGTCGTCGGCACAGAGGAAACTGTCCGGGTTGAACTCCTCCTTGATGCGGGGGTCGCCCCAGTAGATGGGCACCGTCCCCGCCGCAAAGGCGTCCACAATTTTCTCGGTGCAGTAGCCGGGGTCGCGGCTGTTCTCGTAGGCGATGGAAAACTTGTACTGCCGCTGAAACGCCAGCTTGTCCGCCACCGGCCCGCCGATGTTGTTGCGGTAGGACCCGCCGCTGTCCACCGGGCGCCGGGCGGACAGGGCCTCAAAAAAGGCGTTGCGCTCGGCGCTGAAATCGTTGCTCACCACAAAGTTGCAGAACTTTTTCCGGGAGAGAAAATCCTCTTCCGGCAGGGTGTGCTTGGCAAGGGCCGGGGCCCAGCTGTCCCGCATGGCGTAGAGGGGCAGGCGGAGATACCGGTCCCCGTATTCCAGCAGCGGAAAGCCCATGGAATAGTCAAAGACGTTCAGGTCGGGCCAGCTGTCCTCCCCGGAAAACTGGATGCGGCAGCAGGCATAGTCCAGGTATGCCTTGCCGAAGCCGCAGCTGATGACAAAGTCGGGATTTTCCTCCGGGCTGCGGCAGACCGTCACGGTGTAGCCCCCCGCCCGCAGGGTCTGAGTAAAATAGTTGTCCTGAGGGTCCCAGTCGGGGGCCAGGTCGCAGAACCCCAGACGGACCGTCTTGCCCGCCACGGTCACTGCCCCTTCCGCATCAGCGCATAGCGCAGGATGCCGGCAATGGTCTTGGAATCCCGGATGGTGTTGTCCTCCACCATGGCCAGGGCCTTTTCAAAAGGTACCTTGTGAACATCCAGGAATTCGTCGTCGTCCAGGTGCTGACCCGTCTTGTGCAGGCCCCGGGCCATCCAGATATAGATTTTCTCACTGTCATAGCCCACCGTGGGGTACAAAACGCCAAGGGAGGTGTACTCGTCGGCGGTCAGGCCGCACTCCTCCTCCAGTTCCCGCTTGGCGGCGGCAAAGGGGTCCTCGTCCTTTTCCAGCTTGCCGGCGGGCAGCTCCCACACTTCCTCCCCCAGAGCATAGCGGAACTGGCGCACCATATAAATTTCATTGTTGTCGGTCACCGGCATGATGCAGGCACCGCCGTGGTGATGCACCACCTCCCGGGTGGAGGTGTGGCCGTTTTCCAGCCGAACGGTATCCAGCGTCACACGGATGACGCGGCCGGCAAAGATCTCCTTGCTGTCAAGGGTCGTTTCACTGTGAGGCATGATGCAAGCTCCTTTCGGGCCGGAAACGGTCCGCAGATTATTTTGTACCGCTATTGTACGGCGGGCCGGGGACACTGTCAAGAAAAGCCCCGGCAGGAAAAGGGCGGTCCCATGGGAAAACAAAACCGCCAAAAAAGGCGGAGCCCCGGCCTTGGCAAACCGGTGCTCCGCCTTTCGGTATGGAACAATGAAAAACAGGATCAGCCCTCGGTGCAGGCGCCCAGAAGCTCCTCGGCACGGCGGACCTGTTCCTGCGTGGGGACGGGCACCCCGTCCAGCGTGTAGGGAATGCCCAGATTGTCCCACTTGAAGCGCCCCAGGGTGTGATAGGGCAGAACCTCCACCCGCCGCACGGTGGACAGGCTGCGGATGAACGCGCCGGTCTCCGCCATGGCGGTCTCGTCGTCGGTCAGGCCGGGGACCAGCACGTGGCGGATCCACATATCCTTGCCGTTGTCCGACAGCCACCGGGCCATGTCCAGGATGTTCTCGTTGCCGTGGCCGGTCAGGGCTTTGTGGCGGGCGCTGTCCCATTCCTTGATGTCCAGAAGGACCAGGTCGGTGCAGCGCATCAGCTCCACAAACTGAGAATAGAAGGGCTCTTCCCGGGTAAAGGGCTGGCCGCAGGTATCCAGGGCGGTGTGTACCCCTTTCTGTTTGGCAAGGCGGAACAGCTCGGTCAGAAACTCGATCTGCAGCAGAGGCTCGCCGCCGCTGACGGTCAGGCCGCCGTTGTCCTTCCAATAATTATGGTAGCGGTAGGCGGCGTCGAAAGCCTGCCTGGGGGTCTGGGCGTTTTTGTCGCTGAAAGCCCAGGTCTCGGGGTTGTGGCAGTAGCGGCAGCGCATGCGGCAGCCCTGCAGAAACAGGACGTAGCGCACGCCGGGACCGTCCACCAGGCCGAAGGTCTCGACCGAGTGGATATGCCCCATGGGCGTGGAAGGGGCGGTTTGGGACATGGAATGTTTCCTCCTTGATACAGAGATGCGCAAAATGCCGGGCGGGACACCGCCCAGACAAAGGCCCCCGCGCCGGGGGCGGGAGATCCCGTCCGGGCGCGGGGGCATGTACGCCGTGTGAGCGGGTACGGGATCACATCTGCTTGTGGCAGGTACGGGCGATGACGTCCAGCTGCTGCTCACGGGTCAGGTCGATGAACTTGACCGCATAGCCGGAAACGCGGATGGTGAAGTTGGCGTACTCTTCCTTCTCGGGGTGCTCCATGGCGTCCAGCAGCTTTTCGGTGCCGAACACGTTGACGTTCAGGTGATGAGCGCCCTGATCGAAGTAGCCGTCCATGACCTGCACCAGGTTGACGGTACGCTCGCCGTCGGAGTGGCCCAGGGCGTCGGGGCTGATGGTCTGGGTGTTGGAGATGCCGTCCAGAGCCCAGTGGTAGGGCAGCTTGGCCACCGAGTTCAGGGAAGCCAGCAGGCCGTGGGTCTCAGCACCGTAGCTGGGGGTAGCGCCGGGGGCGAAGGGAGTGAACTCCTTGCGGCCGTCGGGGGTGGCGCCGGTGGCCTTGCCGTAGACCACGTTGGAGGTGATGGTCAGGATGGAGGTGGTAGCCTCGGAGTTGCGGTAGGTGTGGCGGCGCTTGATCTTCTCCAGGAAGCTCTTGAGCAGCCAGACGGCAATATCGTCGGCGCGGTCGTCGTCGTTGCCGTATTTGGGGAAGTCGCCCTCGGTCTCGTAGCCCACAGCCAGGCCGGTCTCGTCACGGATGACGCGGACCTTGGCGTACTTGATGGCGGACAGGCTGTCCACCACGTGGCTGAAGCCGGCGATGCCGGTGGCGAAGGTGCGGCGCACGTCGGTGTCGATGAGGGCCATCTCGGCAGCCTCGTAGTAGTACTTGTCGTGCATGTACTGGATCAGGTTCAGCACGTTGACGTACAGACCGGCCAGCCAGTCCATCATCACGTCATACTTCTGCATGACCTCGTTGTAATCCAGGTATTCGCCGGTGATGGGGGCGTAGGCGGGGCCGACCTGCTCGTGGAGCTTCTCATCCATACCGCCGTTGATGGCGTACAGCAGGCACTTGGCCAGGTTGGCGCGGGCGCCGAAGAACTGCATCTCCTTGCCGGTCTGGGTAGCGGAAACGCAGCAGCAGATGGAGTAGTCGTCACCCCAGACCGGCTTCATGACGTCGTCGTTCTCATACTGGACGGAGCTGGTCTTGATGGAGATCTCGGCGGCGTACTTCTTGAAGTTCTCCGGCAGCTTGGAGGAGTACAGCACGGTCAGGTTGGGCTCGGGAGCGGGACCCATGTTCTCCAGGGTGTGCAGGAAACGGTAGCAGGTCTTGGTGACCATGGAACGGCCGTCCATGCCGATGCCGCCCACTTCCAGGGTAGCCCAGACGGGGTCGCCGCTGAACAGCTGGTTGTAGCTGGGGATACGGGCAAACTTGACCATGCGGAATTTCATGACCAGATGGTCGATGAGCTCCTGGGCCTCGGTCTCGGTGAGGGTGCCGTTGTCCAGGTCGCGCTGGATGTAGATGTCCAGGAAGGTGGAGATGCGGCCCACGCTCATGGCAGCGCCGTTCTGGGTCTTGATGGCGGCCAGGTAGCCGAAGTACAGCCACTGCACGGCTTCCTTGGCGTTCTTGGCGGGAGCGGAAATGTCATAGCCGTAGATGGCGGCCATTTCCTTCATGCCCTTCAGGGCATTGATCTGCATGGCGATCTCCTCGCGCAGACGGATGACGTCATCCACCATGGTGCCGTCGCCGCAGTTGGCAAAGTCCTCCTGCTTGGCGGCGATCAGGTGATCGATGCCGTACAGGGCAACGCGGCGGTAGTCGCCGACGATACGGCCGCGGCCGTAGGTGTCGGGCAGACCGGTGACGATGTGGCTGTGGCGGGCCTTCTTCATCTCGGGGGTGTAGGCATCGAACACGGCCTGGTTGTGGGTGCGGGTATATTTGGTGAAAATCTCGTGCAGCTTTTCACTGGGGGTGTAACCGTAGGTGGTGCAGGCCTGCTCCGCCATCTTGATGCCGCCGTAGGGCATGAAGGCGCGCTTGAGGGGCTTGTCGGTCTGAAGGCCGACGATCTGCTCCAGATCCTTGAGATCCTCGCTGATGTAGCCGGGGCCGTAGGCAGTCAGGCTGGAAACCACTTCGGTCTCCATGTCCAGGACGCCGCCCTTGGCGCGCTCCTCTTTCTGCAGGGCCTGCAGGGCGCCCCACAGCTTGTCGGTGGCTTCGGTGGGACCGGCCAGGAAGGAAGAATCGCCGTCATAGGGACGGTAGTTCTTCTGGATGAAATCCCGGACGTTGACTTCTTCTTTCCAGATGCGGCCCTCAAAGCCTTCCCACTGGGGATAGTTGTGCATCGGTTTGACCTCCTTATTAAAATCAAAACGGAAAAAGAAAATATATTCCAAACACGCAAAAACGTGCCTGAACAAGATCAGCTGCGGACCATGCCGGGGCTGTATCTCAAGGATACCCCGGGCGGGCGCACAGGACTGTTGTCACGGCAACAAACCGCCGCCGCGGGAGCAACATTGGCAATTATATCACAAACTATTTGGTTAGCGTTAGCTAACATTGCCGAGGTTATTGTACCACTTTTTTGGACAAATGCAAGCCGAAAAACAGGATTTTCGGGTGTTTCTTCGGCGTTAAAACGGGCGGGGCATCAAAACCGGCAAAAGTATTGGCAAGATTGTATAAAAAACGAAAAAGCGGAAAAAACCCTTTGTACAAAACACAGACGAAAAATTATAAAAATCGTCATTGTGCTCACATTTCAACAAAAAAATTGTACAACATTCTATGCAATACTACTTTACGAAACGGGAAGCAATTTGGTAAAATGAAAACGAGCCAAAAGAGTTTCGTCTGCAATGCCGGAAAATGCGCCCGGGATTGCGGGCGGGACGTTTGCTGTATGTGTCGGCATAAAGGCACCAAACGCCCGCATGCCGGTAAATATAAGGAGAGAGGCTCAATCCTGGTGGGTCAAAAGGCGGGGAGCCTTCGGCACCACCGAAGTAAACGGAGGAAGAAAAATGCCAAGAGCAAAACAGTCCATGGATGGCAATACCGCGGCTGCGCATGTAGCATATGCGTTTACCGACGTGGCGGCCATCTACCCGATCACGCCCTCCAGCCCGATGGCAGACACCGTTGACCAGTGGTCTGCTGCCGGTCTGAAGAACATCTTCGGCAACCAGGTCAAGGTCGTCGAGATGGAGTCGGAGGCCGGCGCTGCCGGCGCTGTGCATGGTTCGCTGGGCACTGGCGCCATCACCACCACCTTCACCGCATCCCAGGGCCTGCTGCTGATGATCCCCAATATGTACAAGATCGCAGCCGAGCAGCTGCCCTGCGTCTTTGACGTGTCTGCCCGTACCGTTGCTACCCAGGCGCTGAACATCTTCGGTGACCACAGCGACGTCTACGCCACCCGTCAGACCGGTTTCGCCATGCTGTGCGAATCCAACCCCCAGGAAGTCATGGACCTGTCTCCCGTTGCGCACCTGTCTGCCATCGAGGGCCGCGTTCCCTTCGTCAACTTCTTCGACGGCTTCCGTACCTCCCATGAGATCCAGAAGATCGAGAAGTGGGACTACGAGGATCTGAAGGAAATGTGCAACATGGACGCTGTTGCCCAGTTCCGTGCCGAGGCTCTGAACCCCGAGCATCCCAAGACCCGCGGCAGCCATGAGAACGGCGATATCTTCTTCCAGCACCGTGAGGCCTGCAACACGGCTTACGAGGCGCTGCCCGCCGTTGTCAAGAAGTACATGGACAAGATCAACGCCAAGATCGGCACCAACTACGATCTGTTCAACTACTACGGCGCTGAGGATGCTGACCGCGTCATCATCGCCATGGGCTCCATCTGCGACGTTGCCGAGGAAGTCATCGACTACCTGACCGCCAAGGGCGAGAAGGTCGGCCTGGTGCTCGTCCGTCTGTACCGTCCCTGGGTCTCCGAGGCCCTGCTGAAGGTCCTGCCCAAGACCGTCAAGAAGATCGCCGTCCTGGACCGCACCAAGGAGCCCGGCTCCCTGGGCGAGCCCCTGTACCTGGACGTTGCCGCTACCCTGCGTGAGGCCGGCATGAACGATGTTGTCCTGACCGGCGGCCGCTACGGCCTGGGCAGCAAGGACACCCCGCCGTCCTCTGTCTTCGCTGTTTACAAGGAACTGGAGAAGGACGCTCCCAAGGCCCGCTTCACCATCGGCATCGTCGATGACGTGACCAACCTGAGCCTGCCCGAGGTCAAGCCCGCCCCCATCACCTCCGCTCCCGGCACCAAGGAGTGCAAGTTCTGGGGTCTGGGCGGCGACGGCACTGTCGGCGCCAACAAGAACTCCACCAAGATCATCGGCGACCACACCGACAAGTACATCCAGGCATACTTCCAGTATGACTCCAAGAAGACCGGCGGCGTCACCATCAGCCACCTGCGTTTCGGCGACAAGCCCATCCGCAGCCCCTACTACGTCAACCAGGCTGACTTCGTTGCCTGCCACAACCCCGCTTACATCCACATGGGCATGAAGAT
>DXFO01000049.1 GCA_019114415.1 Candidatus Gemmiger faecavium
CGCCCTTCTTGTTCTTGATGACGACGGGAACGATCTCGTCCTTGAACGCGCCGGACTTGATGGCGGCGTCAGCCTTGGTCTGGCTGGAGAAAGCGAAGTTGTCCAGATCCTCACGGGTCAGGCCCCACTGCTCGGCAACGTTCTCAGCGGTGATGCCCATGTGGTAGTTGTTGAAAGCGTCCCACAGAGCGTCGTTGACCATGGTGTCGACCAGCTCGCTCTTGCCCATGGGGTAGCCCATGCGGTAGCCGTAGCGGCCCTTCATCATGGCAAAGGGAGCCATATCCATGTTCTCGGTGCCGCCTGCGACGACGATGTCGGCATCGCCGGCCTCGATCATCTGAGCAGCCATGTTGACGCAGTTCAGACCGGAGCCGCAGACAACGTTGACCGTAACTGCCGGGGTGGTGACGGGCAGGCCGGCTTTCAGGCTGGCCTGACGGGCGACGTTCTGGCCCAGACCGGCCTGGATGACGCAGCCCATGTACACATGGTCGACCTGCTCAGGCGTGATGCCGGCGCGGTTGATGGCTTCCTTGATAACGATGGAGCCCAGTTCTGCCGCGGGGACATTGGAAAGCGTGCCGCCGAACTTGCCGATGGCAGTACGGCAGGCGCTGGCAATGACGATCTTCTTCATGAAAACAGCCTCCTTGAATGTATGGATAGGACTATCGAGAACCTATGCTTATCGCAAGCCGCTTGCGCGGCGTGGACCTTGGTTGTGCGCGCTCAGACTTCGCCGCGCGCGGCTTTTTCCCGCAGCGCCGCGTCTACGCAGGGCGCCACGAACTTGGAGATGTCCGCCCCGTAGTGGGCAGCCTCCTTGACGACGGTGCTGGACAGGTAACTCCAGCGGATGGAGGTGGCCAGGAACACCGTCTCGATGCCGGGGATGATGGCGTGGTTGGTGTGGGCAAGCTGGATCTCATTTTCAAAATCCGTGACCGCCCGCAGGCCCCGCACCATGACGGCGGCATTGTTTGCCTTGGCAAAATGTACCGTCAGCCCGTCAAAGGACTTGACCTCCACGTTGGGCATGGACGCGCAGCACTTTTTGAGCAGTTCCACGCGCTCCTCCACTGTGAACAGCGGATGCTTGGCGCTGTTGATGAGCACCGCCACGATGACCTTGTCAAACATCCGGGAAGCCCGTTTGATGATGTCAAGATGACCGTTGGTGACCGGATCAAAGCTGCCGGGATACATGGCTATGGGCATTGGGATCGACCTCACAGTCGCCGCCTTCGCTGTTAAAAATGTAACAGGTCAGGGCAAAATCTTAAGGCACCGAGGTTCAATCCGTGCGTGTTTGGGTATTACGTGGGAAAGGTTGGTGCCTGATACGGACGGTTTACGCCATCCTCATTTATAGTTTTACTATTTCGTTAAGGTTTTGTCAATGGAAAGATGTGTTTTTTTTTGATTTTTGGCGTCCCCTTGGCAGTTTTTCGTTGTTATGCTCGCGTTTTTTCCACTTTTATTGTTCTTTTTATACATTTTGTTTTTGCCGGCTCTTTATGCCTTGTTTCCTGCGGTTTTGCTCTTTGCACTGGGGAAAGCCCTACTTTACCTATTTATAATGGCATCTGGGGCGAAATATGGCGCTGCGGGGTGCAAAAAGGCCAAAATCCGGGTTTTGCCGCATACAATATTGCGGGTTTTCGCTATTTTTCCCTGCTTCCTCTTGACCCTTTCCCTGCCGCGTGTTATTCTTTTAACAGATAGCGGCTTTTTTTGACGCAGATCTGCGTCAGCCGCTTTTTTTCAGGGTAAACAGCTAAACGAGGTGGAGTAACAATGAATTTTGACGATTTGATTTCCCGTGTCAAAGAGTGTGAGAAAAAGACCGTTGCCGTTGCCGCTGCGGAGGACGACGCCGTTCTGGAAGCCGTCAACGCTGCCCGTGAGCAGGGCATCGCCGACGCCATCCTGGTGGGCGACGAGGCCAAGATCCGCGAGATCGCCGCTGAGCTGAAGATCGACCTGACCGGCTGGCGCATCATCAACGAGCCGGACAAGGTCCAGGCTTCCCTGAAGGCCGTCAAGCTGGCCCACGACGGCGAGGCCGATATGTACATGAAGGGCCTGCTGGACACCAAGACCTTCCTCAAGAGCATTCTGGACAAGGAAGTCGGCCTGCGTACCGGCAAGACCCTGTCCCACGTGGCCGTGTTCCAGGTTGAGGGCATCGAGCAGCTGCTCTTCCTGACCGACGTCGCTTTTGTCACCTATCCCTCTCTGGAGGACAAGGTCAACATTATCGAGAACACCGTCGCCGTGGCCCATGCCTGCGGCGTTGCCTGCCCCAAGGTCGCGCCTTTGGCCGCCGTTGAGGTCGTCAACCCCAAGATGCCCTGCACCGTGGATGCCGACGAGCTGCGCAAGATGAACGAGGAGGGCAAGATCACCGGCTGCGTGGTGGACGGCCCCCTGTCCATGGACATCGCCATCGATCCCGAGGCTGCCGCTCACAAGGGTGCCCAGGACCGTCCTGCTGCCGGCCATGCGGACATTCTGCTCTTCCCCGACATCCAGGCAGGCAACCTGGTCTACAAGACTCTGGTCCACACCGCCCAGTGCGAGAACGGCTGCATCCTGACCGGCACCAAGGTCCCGGCCATTCTGACCAGCCGTTCCGATTCCTTCCAGACCAAGGTCAACTCCATCGCGCTGGCAGCCGTGGTGGCCGCCGGCCTGAGCAATGAGCAGTAATTGACGCGCAGTTTTCGCCGTGCATAAAGGAGAGTACGATTCCATGTCTATCAAAAGCCTGATTATCAATCCCGGTTCCACCTCCACCAAGGTGGGCGTCTTTGAGGACGAGACCTTGCTGTTTGAGGAGACTTTGCGCCATCCCACCGAGGAGATCGCCAAGTATGCCTCCATCATCGACCAGAAGGACTTCCGCAAGCAAATCATCCTGGACTTCCTCAAGGAGAAAAACTGCGACGTTCATTCTCTGGATGTCATCGTCGGCCGCGGCGGCCTGCTCAAGCCCATCCCCGGCGGCACCTACGCTGTCAGCGACGAGCTGCTGGCCGACCTGAAGAAGGGCGTCCAGGGCCAGCACGCCTCCAACCTGGGCGGCATTCTGGCCCGTGAGATCGGCGACGCCATCGGCAAGCCCTCCTACATCGTTGACCCCGTGGTCGTGGATGAGCTGACCGATGTGGCCCGCATCTCCGGCATGCCCGAGCTGCCCCGCCGCAGCATCTTCCACGCCCTGAACCAGAAGGCCGTGGCCCGCCGCTATGCCAAGGAGCACGGCACCACCTACGATGCCCTCAACCTCATCGTCATCCACATGGGCGGCGGCGTCTCTGTGGGCGCTCACTCCATGGGCAAGGTCGTGGATGTCAACAACATCCTGGACGGCGAGGGCTGCTTCAGCCCCGAGCGCGCAGGCACCGTGCCTGTGGGCGACCTGATCAAGATGTGCTTCTCCGGCAAGTACACCCAGCAGGAGATCTACAAGAAGATCTGCGGCAACGGCGGCTTCAACGCCTACCTGCACACCAACGACGCCCGTGTGGTGGAGAAGATGGTGGACGAGGGCGACGCTTACGCCAAGCTGATCCAGGACGCTTTCTACTACCAGATTGCCAAGGACGCCGGCGCCATGGCTGCTGTGCTGCACGGCAAGGTCGACCAGATCATCCTGACCGGCGGCATCGCCTACGCCCAGCTGACCAAGGACAAGCTGACCGAGAGCCTGGGCTGGATTGCTCCCATCACCATCTACCCCGGTGAGGACGAGCTGCTGGCCCTGGCACAGGGCGGCCTGCGCGTCGTGACTGGCGAAGAGGAAGCCAAGGTCTACTGAGATAAACCTTAATGAAGCAACAGCGCCGCCCGGCGGGAAGTTCCCGCCGGGCAGCGCTGTTGCTGTTAGCAGGCAGTACGCCGCACAAACAGGAAGGCTGAAATGTTTTTTCCGCTGCTTCTGCGCGTTCTTTACACTCGCCGCAGCATCGTTCAATTTTGCATTCAATTGATTGACAACTCTTTGTGCATCCTATATCATGGAATCAAAAAAGCAAATCATTATCAGTATATTCTCAATTCCTTGCAGGATCCGCACTCCTGCGACGCAAAAAGGAGGGCTGTAAAATGTTTAGACGAGCTCACAAGTTGATTGCCTGCACGGCAGCGATATGCCTGCTATGCACAATGGCCACAAACACCCCCTTCCCCGCTTCTCTGATGGATGCCGCGAGAACCTGCAGCCTGGCAACGGTCACCAGCGGTGATACAACCGTTGAACTCCCTGTCGCACGGCAAACGGTACAGTCGGCCTGCAGCGTAACCGAGACGCTGCAGGTCCTGGTCCCGGATATGACTGCGGAATCCCCGGAGCAGAGTGCCGAATCCATAAATCGCATCCGGGAGCGGGAGCATTTTGCCGCGCCGTCGGGCAATGGCGGAGAATCCACTTTTGGCGACCCCGGCTGCATCCTGTATACCACCACCCTGGTGTATAACGTGCAATATGGGCAGGACGGTCTCCGGAAGTATGATCTCATCTCGTTCCGCCTGGACCGGGAAATCTATACCATGGCCCCGTACAACAGAGTGCATAACGCCACTGCTCGGGTGGAACAGGCAGGATTTTCAGATGTCTCCGGAGATACCGGCCTGCTGGAGGAACAGTGCAAAGATCTGGGTGAGATTGAATTCGGCAAAACCTACAGCGAAGGCCACGACTGGCCGGAAAACTGGTTTGCCGCAGGGGCCGCCTCCGGCTCTCCGCAAATCGGCATCACCTATGAGGTCGTTCTGGACTACGCCGACGGAACCTCCCGCACCCTGTCTTTCACCCACACCGCCACCTGACAGGATAACTCCAACCACTTTGCTTGATTCCCGTCCCTGCCCACCGCAGGGTGCGAAACTCTTATCCGCGGTGACCTACAGTCCCGCTTTTCCCGGCACAGAAAGTGCGCCGCTCCGAAAAAACGGGGCGACGCACTGTTTTGGTTTGTATGAAGAATTTACCCGGCAAGTGCCTTGGTGGGGTCCACCCAGGTTTCTCCCTGCATGCACTCCAGATGGATGTGCACGCCGTCCTTCGACTCGCTGGGGATGCTGCCTGCACGGCCGATGCTGTCACCGCCGGAGACTTTATCCCCCGTCTCAACGGTGGGTTCCGACACACCACAGTATTTCCACACGTTGCCGGAGCCGTCGGTCACTTCCACCACGCTGCCCCACAGGGCATCGCTGTACACTGCCGAGACGGTGCCTGCCGCCGAGGCTCTGACCGCGTCACCGGCCTTGCAGGCGTAGTCCACGCCGTTGTGAGTGCGCCAGTCCCCCAGTGTCTCGCTGTACACCAGGTCGTCCCCGCTGAAAGCCAGGGAGATCTCACCATCCACCGGCGCAGTGTAGGAGCTTGCTGACGGTGCCGACGATGCGGCAGATCCGCCAGACCCGCCCTGCACGGCGGCAGATTGTGACGACGCCCCAGAGGACGACGACGAGACAGACGGCGCCTCCGACGGCTTCGGCGTGCTCTGCGGCACATCGGATGCCGGATTGTTTACGGCAGCGTCGGGCTGATTCCATGTCGATCCCTCCTGCGTGGTCTCCGTGTTGTTCAGATTCTCAACGCCGCGCACGACGTTGCGGATCGCCCAGATACTGGTCACCGTGGCGGCCAGGACCAGGCCCAAACAGATCAAGTACAGGCCTTTTTCCCTAAAAAATGCTTTCAAGCTGTCCATTGTCCTCCGTCCTTTTCCGCGAAAGATTCTGCGCGGGCGGTCCCCGCGCGGTACTGCTGTCCTTAGTGTGGCGCCTGTTTCCGGGGATTATGCAGCCCCGTCCGAAAAAAACTTTGCAAGCGGGTATGGATTTAGTATAATGGAGTCGAATCCAGCGGCGCTCTCTTCTACCGGCAGGGCGTCGGCTACATAGTAAAGGCGGTATCGTATCCATGAAATTTGACATAAAAAAAGACGGCCTGCGGCTGGCCGCCATCTGTCTTGCTGCCCTGATCATGGCAGTCAACATCAAATCTTTCGTCCGCACGGGCGGATTGTATCCCGGCGGCGCCACCGGCCTGACCCTGCTTTTGCAGCGGGTGTTTGAGCTCTGGTTCCATGTCGAGCTGCCCTATACCCTGGTCAACGTCATCCTCAATGCCTTTCCCGTCTATCTGGGCTTCCGCTTCATCGGCAAAAAGTTCACCCTCTATTCCTGCCTGATGATCATGCTCACCAACCTGCTCACCGACCTGCTGCCCGCTTTCCCCATCACCTACGACACCCTGCTCATCAGCATCTTCGGCGGACTGATCAACGGCTTTGTCATCAGTCTCTGCCTTGCCATGAACGCCACCACTGGCGGCACCGATTTCATCGCCATCTATCTTTCGGAGAAAAAAGAGATCGACGCCTGGAACATGGTCCTGGTGCTCAATGTGTTCATCCTGGCGGCGGCCGGCGTGCTGTTCGGCTGGGATAAAGCGCTTTACTCCATCATCTTCCAGTTCACCTCCACCCAGGTCCTTCACATGACCTATAAGCGCTACCAGCAGAAAACCCTGTTCGTTGTCACCAACCGTCCCCAGGACGTGTATGAGGAGATTGCAAAGATCAGCCACCACGGCGCCACCGTGATGGACGGCGAAGGCTCCTACCAGCACGAGGAACGCAAGGTCGTGTACTCGGTGGTTTCCAGCGACGAAGCCAAGTCGGTCATCCACGCCGTCAAGCGTGCCGACCCCAAGGCGTTCATCAACGTCATCAAGACCGAACAGATTCTGGGCCGCTTCTACCAGCGTCCCAACGAGTAAGGTCCTCTTTTTTGCGGCACAATAATGCCGCGGCCCGTTTTTACCGGGCCGCGGCATTTCTTTTTATTTTACCAATATGGCAACACAGGAAAAGGAGGGCGTAATATGAATTGTAATATATGCTGTCAGCAATACCGCACCTGGCTGGAAGAACGGGAATACAGCCCCGCAACGGTAGAGAAATACACCCGCACACTGGAGCGCTTTTTCCGGGACAGCGGCAGCGGTCCCCGCCCCGCCAAGGAAGCTGTGGCCGCATGGCGCGACGAGCTGGTGCGTCAGGGATACGCCGCAACAGGCGTCAACGCCATGCTGGCGGCGGTCAACGGGTATCAGGAATTCTGCGGCAACCCGCAGGGCAAGGCGAAACCACTCAAATGTCAGCGGCGGGTCTTTTGTGACTCTGACCGGGAACTGGACCGGGAGGAATATTTTCGCCTGCTGCAGGCTGCCCGCAGCAGCGGACGCAAACGGACTCTGCTGATTTTGCAGACCATCTGTTCCACCGGCATCCGGGTGTCGGAGCTGAAATATATCACGGTGGAAGTACTCCGCCGGCACCGTGCAGCCATCCGCTGCAAGGGCAAATGCCGGGAGATCCTGCTGCCGGAAGAACTGTGCCGGAGGCTTTCCAAATGGTGCGCACGCTGCCGCATTTACCGCGGGCCGGTCTTTGTGACACGCAACGGCAATCCGTTAAACCGCTCTGTCATCTGGAGAGAAATGAAGGCCCTGTGCCAACAGGCCGGCGTTGCATGGAAAAAAGTTTTTCCCCACAATCTCCGGCACCTGTTTGCCAGGACCTTTTACCGCATCGAACACGATCTGTCCAAACTGGCAGACATGCTGGGACATTCCAGCATCGAAACGACGCGCATCTATATTATGGAGTCAGGTGCAGAACATGAACGTCTGCTCAACCGGATGCACTTGCTGCTGTAAATCAACATATTATTAGTTCTGTTGCCAAGCAGTCGCGGACCACTCCATTACATATCGATTCCATGACATTTTTTGCCAGAATTATTTAATATATATTATCACATCGGACCCCAAAAATCAAGAATTCCTCTGTTTTTTTCTTGTCTTAGGGAAAATGCGCATAGCAAATCAGACTGAGCAAAGTCCCCAAAACTCTTCTCAGCCGGTTTTCTATGCGCCTTTTTTATTGTGTTTTTCCTCCAGGCGCCGGTATTTCATTTTTATCCCTCGCACAGCAACAGAACTAATATTCTGTGTTTCTTCAATTACGCTGCTGCGAGGGGGTGGGACGATGGCAGAGGAAAACCCGATCCTGCCGGGATATTCAGTCTCGGCGTTTTTATCAAGCAAAGGCGGCTCCTGGAGCCAAAACACCCGGCAGTGCTATCTGAGGATCCTGCGCGAATTCAGCCGTTATCTGGAAGGAAAAGGCGAACTCGCCCCTTCCCTTCTGACCCAATGGCAGCTTGATCTGAATAATCTGGGATACAGTGAGCGCAGCATCAATCTGCACATTTCGTCCGTAAATAATTATCTGCGCTGGTGCGGGCGTTTCGATCTGCTGATGCGCCACCACCAAACAGACAATACGCCTACCGGTCCCGAGCTCACACGTCAGGAATATCTGAGTCTGCTGTGTACCGCGCGGGATATGGGGCGGCACCGGCTGTATCTGCTCATCAAGCTGTTTGCTCTCACCGGTTTGCCCCTTCAATGTCTCGACCAGATCACCGTAAGCGCGGTGCGTGACGGAAGCTGCACGGTCAACTGCCATGACAGCCCGCTGACCATCCGCTTTCCCGAAAGCCTGCAAAAGGAACTTCTGGATTACATTTCTTATCACTCGATCCGGGACGGCCCTGTGTTTGTCACCAGCCGCGGCCAGGTCGTTAACCGTTCCAATATTTGCAAGGAAATGCAGGAGCTTTGCCGCAAAGCCGGAATCCCGGAAGAAAAAGGCAATCCCCGCAGCCTGCGCAAGCTGTACCAGACCACAAAAAATGATATTACCGCCAATTTGGAACAAATGTTCCGCCGGGCGTATGACCAGCTTTTGCAGGTCGAACAAGCCGCTGTTGGATGGAAGGAGGGTACGTAATGGGATAGTGTCCGCCTGTATCCACTCAGATCTGGCCTTTGGCCGATCGCATTGATAATATAATTCTTAGGAGGAATTCCACATGCAAACATGGAAAACAAGGTGTTCTGATCACTGAATGGAGCGGCGATTTCACATCCTCCAATGAGATCACCTTTACCTGGAGCGCGATCAATAAGGAAGAAGCCACGATTTATCTCAACATAACGGAAGCTACTCATGTGCTCCAGCTGAAAAACGACGACGGCAGCATCGACATGGGTACCATCACCTACAAGGACGGCGGCAAACAGCAGACTACCGTGGAAGTGTATCTGAACTATGAGAAAGTCTGCACTTTCCCCGATCTGAACATTTCCAATGCTTTGGGCAACTTTATTCTGGATGTTAAGGACGGCTATTACTTTGATACCGTGAATATGCAGGATATCACCTTTGATTCTGATATCGAAGCACAGACTTTCACCTATCAGTCGACCGCTGGCCAGTATACCAAGCTGAACTTTGGTATGGTCCCATCGCTGATCTCCGGCAAGAACACCGTCCGTCTCTACTTCTTCAACTATAACGACGGCATCAAAACAGATTTCACCCGCTACATCAACACCAATGCAGCGCATCCCAGTCTTGACGCAGCCTGCGATACACTGAATATCAGCTTCAATTATCAGGGCACCGACTATGCCTTCCCGTACGACAGCTGGTCCCAGATTGGTGCCGTCTATCTGTCCAGCAGCACCGATATCACGGTGGAGGCCCAGGTCAAGGACGGCTTCTATTTTGAATACTGGATGTCCGAAGATGGCTGGACTGAGGGCAACGACCTGTTCACCATTTTGTCCGACGGCACCTGGCGTCAGGAAACTACCGGTATTGCCAGTCTCCAGCATGGCCGTGTTGCCTTTTCTCAGACAATGGGCATGAACTTTAGCGCCCTCGGCTATAAAAATGCCCAGATTGGTCTGTATTTGACTGACGGCGGGTTGGTTGAAGATCTGCACCGTACGATCACCTACAAGGGCAATTATACCGGCGCTCCCGCAGATCATGTTCAGTATTTCTATTATCTGAGCGGCACCGGTTATGGCACCGTCATCCTCGACTCCATGTTCGACCGTGATGGCTTCGACTTCATCGGCTGGAATACCAAAGCTGATGGCACTGGCACCTGGTATGACGTTGACTCCGCCTACGGTTCAAATGGTGAAGACGATTTGATTCTTTACGCACAGTGGGAAGAAAACGGCGGCACTCCTACTCCCACCTATTCCGCAAAGGTCTGGCCTGCCGATATTACTATTTATATGGGCGGTGAGAACGGTTACGCGGGAGCTGCTGACGAATCCGGCACTGCCATTACAGGCAACAATTCTCTGCCCGAGCCTGGTTACTATATCGAGCTTCCTTCCGTAGTCAACGATGCATTGAAAGCCGCTGGTGCGGTCACAGGTGATACCCCTGTCGATCTTTCCAAGTATATCACAATCCGTGCTGAGGACGGCAGCGACACCTATGAATGGACACTTGCTCCTTACGGCGACACCTATTCTGTCGCGAACGGTAAATTTATTTATGCCTTTGTCCCCAAAGTGGATACCGATACCCAATCTTTCCGTCTGAACTTCATCAATAACAGTAACAAGGAAGTCTCTGACGAGGATCATTTTGATCTGACCACTTCCCTCTCTCAGACTTATACGATTCAAATCTATCAGGAACTCGTTCAAGCAGGCAAGGTTTATGTGGATGTTTCCATCCCTGCAACCTCGACCACTCAGGCTGTCAGCTATCGCTGCACGATGACTACTGATACAGGCAATATGACCGTGCGTTATGTAAACGGTTCTCAGGATGAAGTCGTCACCCACTCCTTCAACTCGGTTGCGGCTGCGTCCGACGCCGACGATAAAGGTCAGGACGCCCTCAACAAAGCCTATGTCATCCGTGATGAAGATACGCCTTTCTACATCAATGGCAGCCACATTGACGTCAATGAGCAAGGAAATTTCGCTGACGTCTCGTTGCTTTTCGACAGCATTGTACCTGGCTACGAGTCCAATCTCGCTGAAGCCGCGATTGATGCCGTTCAGGATACTGGTGTTGATTTCAAAAATGTAAAGTATGAAGCCAAATACCTCGATTTGGTTGACTCCAACAACGGCAATGTCTGGCTTACCACCGACAAAGATGTTACGATTTACTGGCCCTATCCTGAAGGAACCGATGCCGACACCGATTTTACCATCGTGCACTTTGATGGCTTGGATCGTCAGCTGAACCTAAATGAGATTGAGACCAGCATCGAGAATGCCAATCTCATCGTCATCGACAATGTGCAGACGGACGAATACGGCATTTCTTTCACCACGCATACCTTCTCGCCTTACGTCCTGCTGTGGGACGACACGCAGACCACAACGGTCATTGGCACTCCCACGCCCGGACCTGTTTCTACCTCGGACGACCACCCCCGACATCGCCGAGGCCATTGCCAATGGCACCTGGGGCCAGCCCACGCCGACCCCCGCGCCTGCGGTCATTCCCCAGACCAGCGACGACATGCCCATCACCCTGCTGATCGGCGCAGCCGGCATTGCAGCGGCCGGTATCGTTGTGCTGGTGATCCTGCGCAAGCGTAAGCGCAACCAGTAAATCCCAAATCGGTCCCGTACAGGATCGTAAAAAGCGCCGGAGCCCAGGTTCCGGCGCTTTTCCTATCTTCTGATTTAGCTGTCTTTTCCAAATGTGAAAGCTCCGCGAAATTTGATGCAATATGTCAGAAAGTATGGTATTATGAAGTGTGTAATGCTCGGCGGCAGGCTGTCTTTTCTTTTGTCACAGCCGTCTGTGCATTTCCAAAATTCAGGCGATATATCGTCTTTATTTAGAGGAATATTATGACACAGCAAGATAACGAGCCCAAAACGGCCGCTGCCGGCGTCTCCGCCGCACCGGAGTCCTCCCCCGCCCCGGCCGCTCAGTCCGATTCCCCCGCCGAAGAGGAAAAAACCTCCGACGAAACCGCTTCTTCCGATACACCGTCCCCAGACACCGCCAAAGATGACTCCGGCGAAGAGCCGGGCAAGGCGGAACCGTCTCCTGATGACCACAAATCCGCTCCTCAGAGCGGTGGAAAAAAAGGCAAAAAGAAGCGCCGTATTCCGCTGTGGGGCAAGATCCTGTTGGGAATCCTGTGCGTCCTGCTGGTCCTGATGGGTGCCGCAGCCCTGTACATCAACGGCAAGCTGGATCTGATCCGCTACGATGACGGCAGTGTGGATTCCATCGGCACCATCGACGCGGACGAGGACCAGGATCTGGACGGCACCGGTCTGGTGGAAAACACCGGCGAGATGATCATGCCCGAGGGCAGTCCCTTTGAGGATTCCAACGTGCTGAACATCCTGCTCATCAGCACCGACGAGCGCACCGATGCCGTCAACGACTGGGACGCTTTCACCCACCTGAACGATCTGGACGGCACCAGCGCCACCACCGAATTCAGCGAGGATGCCCGCGCCGACAGCCTGATCCTGGTCTCCCTCAACATTGAGGAGGACACCATCAAGCTGGTTTCCATCGAGCGCGGCACCGGCGTTCCCATTCTGCTGGACGGATACGAGGGCGAGTACGACTGGATCACCCATACCTTCCGCTACGGCGGCGCAAAGCTGACCATGGAAACGGTGGAAGACTGCTTCAATGTGGCGGTGGACCATTATGTCCGCATCAACTTCAACTCCTTTGTCCAGATCGTCGATGCCGTGGGCGGCGTTGACATCTACCTGACCGAGGAGGAAGCCGCGGCCCTCAACTGGGAAGTTCCCTCCAACTCCATGCTGATCGTTGACAAGGTCGAACCGGGTCTCAACCACATGGACGGCTACACTGCGCTGCAATATGCCCGCCTGCGTTCCATTGACAACGACTGGGTCCGCATCCAGCGTCAGCGCACTGTCATTCAGGCCGTGCTGGATCAGATTCAAAATGCCACGCCCATGGAGCTGGACAACCTGCTGAACACCGTTCTGCCTCTGGTCCAGACCAACTTTACCAAGTCGGAGATCGCCGCGCTGCTGGTGCAGCTGCCCGATTTCCTGGGCGTTACCGCCGAACAGCTGTCCCTGCCCGCGGAGGGCACCTACGGCGTCCGCTACGGCATGGACGACCGCCTGATGTATGACCCCGACTGGGCAGAGAATATCGCCATCCTGCACAAGTTCCTGTACGGTGTGGACAGCACCAGCGATGTCTACCCCAACGGCGAGACGGTGGAGACGGCGCTGGAGGATTACTCTGAAGAAGAGCTGGAATCCTTTGGGGAATATCTGGCGGAAAACAGCTCCGCCGTGGATCTTGCGGACGGCGGCGGAATGTGGCCGGCCGACACCGACGAAGCCGAGGAGACGGAGGACAGCGAAGAGACCGTATCCGAGCCCATCGCCGCCCGCGTCTGCCTGATGGGCGACGACACCTCCGCCAGCGACAGTCTGACCGTCCGTCAGGCCGCACTGACCCGCCTGCACGAGCAGGACGGCGTGAACTACCTGCTCACCGAGGAAGGCTTTGCCGCCGGGCTGCTGCTGGACAACTACATCAACGGCGGCGACGAAGCCCTGTATGACCAGTATCTGGCCCTCCACGGGGACGCCAACACCGGTGATCTGCAGTTCTACGCGTGGCTGCGGGAATACAACGCCACCCAGAGCAGCGGCGACAAGATCCATCTCATCGGTCTGGGGACCGACACCTCGCCGGCGCTGGCTGTGCGGGCGCTCTCCCTGCTGCGCGACCCCGACGCGGAGGTTGACGACAGCCTTTCCGACATCCTGTACTGGATGGACCGCAACGATGCTTCCGCCACCGAAACGGGCAGCAAATACGTCCTTCTCCGCCTGACGCAGGTCCTGGACGATGACCCCGAACTGCTGGAAGCTCTGTTCGGTGACAACTTCTCCATGGTGGAGCTGTTCTGCGAAAACAGCGCAGAGGCCCTCTACGCCGGAACGGAGGCCCCGGTGGACGGCGAGTATGCACAGGCCATGTATGATACCTTCTGCGCCGCCGTGGATGCCCTGCCCGAGGATGCCCGCTTCTTTGGCTGTCTGAGCCTGGCGGAGGCTTCCTCCACCTCCATCGTGGGCAAGGGCGAAAGCGGCTACGAAACCTTTGCCGCCCTGCTGAACGGCTCCGGGTCCCCGGTGCGCGGCGAGGTGGAGAACATCGCGGTGCTGTATGTCTCTTCCGACGAAAGCACGTCCTCCAACACGCCCAACAACCGCACCTTTGACTACACACTGCTGCGGGAATGCCTGCCGGATGCTTTCAGCCAGGACACCTGGATCTCCCTCAACGGGGAGGACAGCCCCTTCTCTAGCGACGTTGGACTCTTCCTGCCCGGACGCGAGGATGCGGCGGCTGCCGGAGAATATTTTGACACGCTGCTGACCGTCGTCACCGACGTGGAGTAAACAACTTAACATCAAACACAACGACCCCCGCGGGGACTGTCCATGGGCAGCCCTGCGGGGGTCGTTTGATTGGAATTGCGAAACGCTTGAAATTGCTCAGTCGTCCAGGTCGAAATCGCCCGGCAGAAGCAGTTCCAGGGAGGCGGACGGGTCCGCCACCAGGCGCTTGGACTGGTTCAGGATGGCCCGTTCCAGCACATTGCGCGCCATACGGCCGTTGCCGTTCTGGGCCGCGTCCTCCGCCTGTTTGCGGTCGAAATAGGTTTTCAGCGGCATTTCACAGGAGGGGTCCATCACATATCCCTTGCCGGCGGCAATGGACTGGGCGATCCTCCACAGCTGTTCCCCGCTGTAATCGGGGAATTCGATCTGATTGGGGAAGCGGCTTTCCAGTCCCGAGTTGGCGCTCAGGAACTGCTGCATCTCCCGGGTGTAGCCCGCCAAGATCACCACCAGGTCATCCCGGTGGTCCTCGATGCCCTTGACCAGCGTGTCGATGGCTTCCAGGCCGAAACTGTCGTCCTGTCCGCGGTACAGGCTGTACGCCTCGTCAATGAACAGCACGCCGCCCAGCGCACTCTGGATGACCTGATTGGTCAGCGGCGCCGTATGGCCCACGTAGCGGCCCACCAGGTCGGCCCGGGTGACTTCCACCAGCTGGCCGCCCCGCAGGGCGCCGATGGCCTTGAGATACTTTGCCAGAATGCGGGCAATGGTGGTCTTTCCGGTGCCGGGGTTGCCCGCGAAAATCATGTGCATATTGACGGTGGCCGCGGTCATGCCCTGAGCTTTGCGGCGCTGCTGGGCCTGCACGTTCCGGGCAATGTCACGCACAAAGGTCTTGACCTCATCCAGTCCCACAATGGCATCCAGTTCCGCCTCCACAGCAGCCACGTCACCGCGGTACTGCTGGGGCAGAAGCCCGAACAGGTCAAAGGGTTCCCCGTCCCCCACCGCCGCCATCAGGCGGCCGTCGGCCACGCTCAGCCGTACCGGCGTTCCGGCAGCCAGAGGTTCCTCGTGGTCAAGGACGTACTCCACCACCGCGCGGTAGGCGTTGTCCGCATACTCCTGGATGGCCTCGATGCCCCGGGCTTTTCCGTACTGTGCCGCCAGCAGGTCCCGCACCGTGCTGTCCATGGCAAGGACCAGCCCGCACTGGGCGCGGACTTTCTGGGCCAGGGAATTGAGTTCCCGGGCGGCAATGGCGTTCAGGCTTTCGGGAGTGAAGGGCTGGGTGGAGCAGATATCCCCCGACAGGGCATCCACAAACCGGGCGCCGAAACGCTCGGCCAGGGCCTCGGGGCCTTTGTGGGAGAAGAACACAAAATACTTTCCCCCTGCTTCCAGCTCGCCCACCGCGCCGGGGGCAAGGGCGGTGCCCACGTCCACCAGAATGCCCCGCTGCAGCACATACCGGCTGGACAGGGCCAGCGTGCCGTCAATGGCCAGGGTGGCCAGCATATTCAGATACGAGGACGCGCAGCTCTCGTAGTGGTCGAAGGCCAGGATCTCGGCCTTCGACTGGAGCGCCGCGTACAGATCCTGCAAAAACAGCTTTTCCTGGGCAGGGCCCGGATAGAGGGACAGGTCCATGGTCTCGATGCGGGCGCAGGACAACAGTCCCCGCGCCGCCATTTCCTCGGCAACGCAGTTCAGCGCATAGTGGCGGCCGGTGCCTTCCGTGCCGCACAGCAGCATGAGCCCCCGCACATGGGAGGAATCCCGGGGCACGCCCATGACAAAGGGACGTCGGAAGGCTTTGACCAGCGCTCCCACAAAGGCATCCTGCCCCAGCACACGGGCGCGGACCTTGTCGGCCAGACCGACAAAGTCTCCTTTTTTCGCCGGCGCGGGGTTCTCCCGCGGTTCCGGGACATGGTCCAGCAGACCGTCCCGCTGCAGGGAGCGGGTCAGTTCGCTGCTCATACGGCGGACATTCTCGGCCGTAGCCCCAGCCGCCCGCTGCACCGCTTCCGTGGGGTCCTTGCGCGGGGCAGAGAACTGTTCCAGCGCCCGCTGCATTTCCTCAACGCTGCGGGCCGCTTCCTCGGCATCCCGCTTGCTGCCCGCGCGGGTGGAGCCCATCAGGCCCCGCACCCAGGCGTCGTATTGTTCCTCAATGCTCATGGTCTTGCTCCTTGTCCGGCATTGCCGTCTGGGGCAGCCGGATACGGTAGAAGTTCTTCACGCTGCATCCTGCCCGTCCGCCGCCCGCACAGGCGCAGGCACAGGCACAGGAAACGCAGGCACAGGCACAGACGCATCCGCTGTGGTGGCTGGTGTCGGAGCGCCCCGCTCCGCCGCCGCGGGTGGAGCCGCCGCCCGTATGGAAGTCCCGGGGAGGCGGCACGGTATGATACCCAGCCGGGGGACGTGCGCCCCGGCGCATACGGATGGTGTGCAGGTTGTTGGAATACCAGATCCACGCCGCGGCGTCATCCGCCCCCATGCCGCCGCGCCAGCGTGCCGGCCGAGCCGTCATGCTGTAAACCAGGACCAGCACCAGGATCAGAACAAAAATTCCCAGGAAGGCGCCGTCGGAGTCGGAATCCTCCACCACCATTTCCCCAACAGGGAAAGCCGTGTCAGCGGAGGTTCTCTCGTTTTCCTCGGCGTAGCCATCCGCCGTCACGATGGGGACCGTGACGTTGACATTGACGCGCTCGCCGTGTTCCAGGGGACCGAATTCCCAGACCAGGTAATCCCCGTCCACCGACTGATTGTCCGCCAGGAAGCCGTCATAATTGCGCCAGCGCACCGTCAGGCTCTGCACGCAGATATCCTCAAACCATCCCGGCGTAAAGGAAAAGCTTGCCGTGTCGTCGTCGTTCATGGTGAACAGATGGCTTTGGTGCACCCGGAAGGCAAACTCCACCCGGCTCTGTCCGCCGTTGGCCGCCGCCACATCCGGAGCGTAATACTTGTCGTGGAAGGTCACCTTGGCATAGCTGCCGTTGTCGGTGGTCAGGGAGACATCCGCCACGGTATCCGGGGTCAGGATCTCGATCTCGTCGGCGTAGCTGTTGGCCAGGCCGATGTTGACCCAGGACAGGTAATCCCCCGAGCCGCCGCCGATCACCTGCCAGTCGATCTCGTAGGTGATGTCCGCGCTGCCGTCCTGGCGGGGGTCCACCGTGATGACATAGCTCTGGATCTCATCGTAATCGCCCTCGTCGGCCGACACTGCGGGTACACACAGGGCAGCCAGCATCACCGCCGCCAGCAGGCAGGCCAGGCGGTGCAGCGGTATCCTTTTCATGCGTCCTCCTTTTGCCGGCGGGGGTCCCCCAGCTGGCAGATATGTTCCATACGCGCGCTGACCCGCCGGACTTTGCGGCAAGCAGGCGCGTTCCAGATCTTGTTCCAGGGATCGTGCAGGATATCCCCCAGTCCCGGCCCCGAAAGCCAGCTCTGGCAGGGCAGCACGGTACCGTCGGGAGCGATGGCCATGTTGGACAGGCAGGCACCACAGCTGGGGATCAGGCGGAAGCCCAGATCCCGCAGGGTGTCCTCCGGCAGCCAGCCCGGGCTGGTGAATTCCAGCTCCATGCCGTTTTGCACGGCATATTCCATGGCATCCCGCAGGGTGTCCGTCAGTTGTTCGGTAGACAGGCGGGTGGTGCGGCTTTTCTCGGTCTTGGCGCCGCCCGCCGGGATCAGCCCGCTGCAGGTCACATAGCGCACCCCAAGGTCATGGATGAATTCCAGCGTCTTGCGGTAGTCGGCATTTTTGCTGCACAGCGGCGTGTTGATGCTGACGCTCAGCCCCGCCGCCAGGGCGTTTCGGATACCGCTGACCGTATCCTCAAATCCCGGTGCGTCCACCAGTTCATTGTGCACCGCCGCATCCCAGGAATACAACGTCACCTGCACCGCATCCAGGCTGGCCTCGTACAGTTCCCGGCACATGGGCGTGGTGAGCAGGCGTCCGTTGGTATTCAGGCGGGTCACAAACCACTGGGCTGCGCGGACCAGCTTGACCAGGTCATTGCGCATGGTGGGTTCGCCGCCGGTAAAGGTCAGCTGCGGGATGCCCGCCGCCCGGCATTTCTGAATGACCGCCAGCCACTGGTCGGTGTCCAGCTCGGCAGTGGAGCCGTAAGGCTGGTTGGCCGCGTAACAGTGCAGGCATTTCTGGTTGCACTGCCAGGTGCCGTCCTTCTGCATGGAGCTGACCATCAGGTCCATGCGGTGGGGAGCCACCATGTAGGGGGCGTACTCTCCCAGGTTCATCTGCCGGACGGGCAGTTCGGTGCCCCGCCCGGCCGCAATATCGCGGAACGCCTCCAGCATTGCATCAAGGTCGGCGCGGATCTGCTCCCGGGGGGTACGGGTGTACACGGCCACCGTTTCATCCACGGCCTTGTCCGCCACATCGTTCCACTGCCCGGTCTGGAGTTCCTGGCCCTCATAAGGCTGCAGGGCGTCAATGAGATTGGCCAGCAAAATGGCCCAGGAAACATTCAGGGGCAGGATGTCCCGGCCGTTCAGGATGGCCACAAAGGGAACATCACGGCCCCGGGTCTTGCAGGGGACCAGATGGATGCGCACCACGCCGGGTCCGCCGGGGTCCAGGGTCACATGACGCACAGCGGAAAGCCGCTGCCGTATAAATCGATTTTCCGCACGGGAAAGAAAGGGAATCACAGGCTACACTCCCGTTCAAACAAATTGCCGCAGGATTTTCCGCACACTCGCCATGGTGTACAGGGACAAACGCGGCCACTGGATTATATTTGTACTATTATACCATGGATTGTTTTTGTATACAATGTGAAACTGCTGGATATGACAAAAAACGCCGGGGCTTACGCCCCGGCGCTTTGGCCGTGATTCAGAAATTCTTCCGGGATAATTGTTACCCGGTCAGTATTTTACTGTTTGCGGCGGCGACGGCGCAGAACCGTCAGCACGACCAGTGCAGCGGCAGCAACAGCGGCCACACCGATGAGCATGCCCAGAGGCATATCATCGCTGGTCTGCGGAATGACCGCAGGCGCAGGAGTCGGCGTGGGCTGGCCCCAGGTGCCGTTGGCAATGGCTTCCGCGATATCGGGATGGTCGTCGCCCTCCACGGTCACGGTCTGATCCGGGCCCTTGGTGGAGTACTGGTACACCAGAGCGTAGGGAGAGAAGCCGTCCGCAGACGGAACCGTGAATTTCAGGCCGTTCTCGGTGGGAGTAACGGTGTACTTTTCAACTCTGCAATCCTTCAGCTCCTGATCAAAATTTCCAGACTCATAGTTACGGTCAAGTCCGGTATAGTGCAGGACAGTGAAGGTGTACTTGCCGTCAACCACATCCTGATAGGTGACGCCGTCAGGATACGGCCAGTAGATTTCGACGTCCTTATCCGTGGTCAGAACAGCGTTGCCGTTGTTTGCCAGAACCAGATCCATGTAGTAGAAGCGCCACAGGCGGGCAGTATCTGCGGGAACAGCACCCAGGATGCTGCTATCCGCTTCAACCCTGTCCTTCATCATCTGGACATATTCCTGCTTGCTTTCATCCGTCTGGTCAACGATCTCGTCTACCAGCAGCGAGACAGAGGACGTGTCCGCAACTGCCAGGCTTCCTTCGTTGTCGCCGTTATTGGTGATGCCGTTGGCGCCAACATAGTAGAACTTGGCATCTCCCGGAACAACGGCCTGAGGAACATACACATCGTCCTTCAGCTCTTCCTCGGACTTGGAGACAACGGTGGAAGCCGCACGGGAAGTCGTTCCGCGGATGCTCAGCTCGGCATCGTCAAGCTGCACCTTATAATATTTACCGTCAATCTTGGCCACAACGTCAATGGTCTGACCGTCAGGGGTATTGGTAAAGATGGCAGTGTTGTAGACCTTGTAAAGATCCTCACCAATTTCAAAGCTATCGTTCGTGAAAACCTCATCGGTTTCCGGATCCGTCAGCTGGATACGGACCGGGTCCTTATTTGCCGCACCGGCTGTGGGATCCAACTGAAGAAGGGTCTTTGCATTATCATTATAGAGCGTGCCGGTCCAGGAATAGTTGGCACGGGTACCGCCGGAAATGTCGATCAGAGTCAAAACCGAGGTATCGGTATCTTCCGCACTGAATTCTACCAGCTTGCCGTTCAGGCTGAAGGTAAAGCCCAGGGTGGGGATGCCTTCGCTGGAGACAATGTTTCCGTCGTCGTCGACCACCGACTGACCACCGGTACCACCCGTGTAAATGACAATGGAAGCCGGTGCTACCGTAATGGTGCCCTCATAAACCTCGACGTCCACTTCTTTGTTTCCGGTGGTTGCCAAACCATTTACCGTAGTGGCGGTAGCGTCTACTTTGTTGTTGACGGTATCACCGTCAGTGCTCCGGACAGCGTAGGTATATTCAACCGTCATTGCCTGACCGGGCTGCAATTCCTTTCCGGTCAGATCAACGGTCAGTTTGGTACCGCTGAGGCTAACACTCGACACGGTCTGATCATTTGCCTTGACGGTAACCTTGGAGGCATCGTTGCCGGCGGGGAACTTGGCATCGGTCAGCTCAATGGTCTTGAGATTGGTATTGCCGTTGTTGGTGACCGTGACCTTATAGTTGATCAGCATGCCGCCGTCCGCACTTGCACCGTTATCCGCTACAGTACCTGTCTTATCAACGCCGATGGATGCGCCTTCCACAAAGTTGTAAGTAGACTGAGAAAGGCCGGAGGCATCGATCGTCGCAACAGCATTGGTCAGTTTGCTGTAATCGCCATGCTCATCCTTGACGCTCACATCGCCAGACTGGACCGTGTAGGTGTAGGTGATAGTAGCGGTCTCACCCACGTCCAGTTCACCGACGCACCACTGAGCAGAACCATTCGTCCAGTTCTGAACCCAGTAGCAGCCGTTAGCGTCCGGGGTCACAACAGTATTATTCAGGATGATGGTCGCGCCGCTGCCGGTTTTGATGGTAATCTCCGCCGGGAGACTGGTCGCCACGCCATTGAAGGTATCCTGAACGATTACTGCATCATTCTTCGCTTTGCCGTTGTTCGTAATGGTGATTTCATAAGTAACCACGTCGTTGGCGCGAAGGATGGTGTTGTTGCTGTAAGATTTGCTGGAATCCAGTTCCCGCTCATCACGCAGAACACTGCTGATCTTCTTGGTAAGCGACAGGCTGTTTTCGGTCTTGATAATCGTAACTACAGGCGATTCAACAGTACCGGTCTGGGTATCCGTACCACTGGAGATCGTCCAAGTCGCACTGTTGGAGACAGGGATTCTGACTTCGCTGGTCTGATCCAGATTCGATACCGTAACACTGTAATACAGTGTTGCGTTTGCCGCGGTCATGGTGAAGCTGCCGTCATCCTCTTTCGTTGCGCCCTTTACCGCAACAAAAGCAGCCGGAGACACACTCACCATTTCATCAGTGGAATCGGGGGTATCGTTGATGGTCAGATCAGCTCCCACATAGCCGTTCACCTTGATCTGGTACAGCAGGGTAGCTTCATTATCGGCTGTGTAGCTGACATAACCTTCGCTCACCAGGCTGATATCCGCATAGTCATCCAGGTCAATGCTGGTTCCGGAAACATCCGTTCCGCCCGTAACGGGAGATTTCGCAGCGCTGGCTCTGCCCCAAACGGCATACAGCGTCACATTACCTTTGATCGTAATCTCCTCGCCCGGCGCATACTGAGGATCGCCGGCCGTGGCATTGGGATCGGTGCTCCAGCCCAGGAAGACAGAAGCGTCTTTGGTCGGGATCGTTGCGGTGACATTCCGCTTTTCGTTGTATTTCAGTCCAGTGACCTGGTCAAAGGCAGAGTTCGCATTTCCACCTTTCAAATCATAGGACAAAGTATATTTTGCGAGGGTATTGGTGATTGTGATTTCGGAGTCTGCGCTTCCGCCGCTGATGATATTCAAACTGCCGTCAGTGTTGACTTCAAAAATGACCGCGTTGGGGGTCTGCCACACACCGGAAGCATAGTCGCTCAGATCTTCATAGAGCTTGTAACGGCCGGGTACCAGTTCTTTTTCATTGTCTTTACCTGCGTCAAGCAGCACCCGAGTGTTCAGCTGCTCTGCATTCACAGTAGCAGTAAGCTCAATGTCGACCGCATCGCCGCCCGTGATCTGGTTGCCGCTGGTATCGACAGAAATCAGCTTGAATTTGAAGGTTTCGCTGGCATTGGCTACGCCGGATGCATTCAGGGAGAATTCGGACAGCTGTTTTGCCGCCTGCAATTCTTTAACAATAACATCTTCAACGGTAACTTTTTCGTACAGAATGGCATCCGCATGATACTGATCGCCCCAATCACCGGTAGAAGCGTAGCTGAACTTTGCCCAGCGAATACCATATGCTTTATGATCCGTACTGTTTTCCGCAGAGCTGGAATATTTTTTGTCTCCCAAAACAAGGGTAAACGATTCGACCGCGCCGGTCGTCGGATTGATCTTCCACGTGCTTCCGGAGCCTACCGGGTCACTGCTGGTATTGGTGATGGATGTTTTCAAATCAGTAGGCCAGGAAGAGACATACTTCGTGATTTTCTCCTCGTTGGTCTGATCGATAACTTCCTTCATATCAGCAGATGCCTCTTCGGAAGCGTTTCCGCCGTAAGTCAGGAAGTAGTAATCGCTTCCGTTGCTGCTCAGCGTCGTGTTGCTGGGTTTCGCAATAAAAAGGAACACCTGACCACCATTGTCAACATTGACCTGGAAATACTCTTTTTTAGAACCCCACGAATAATAGCTATGGCACAGGATCACAGTTCCAGCTGCTTCACCCTTGATGGTAACATTTCTTTCATCCGTTTCACCAATAAACGAAATTACCGATCTATCGCCTTTTTCAATAGACCATCCATGGCTGACAACATCCCAGCCATCTACGCCGCTGATCGTCAGGGTTTCTCCAACCTTAATGTCATAAACTTTTTTAATATTATAGCTGGCATAGGTTTCAACGCCGTTGGCAAGCGCCATCGGGGCCTGTTCGTCAGCTGCCGCAGCTTCCGGCTCAGAGACATCGGAAGCTGCCGGCTGTTCGGCGTCGGCAGAGCTCTGTTCCGTCTCTTCCGGCTGCGTGCTCGTTTCCGGTTCGGTTGCTTCCCTCTCAGAGTCATCCTCAGCAGGCTGGGCGGTATCCGTCTCAGTCTCTGCCGTATCTGCCACATCGACAGGTTCCGTAGTCTCGTCGGTGGTTTCCGTCACCGGCACAGACGTATCTTCTTCCACCTGCTGGACAATGGCGGTATCTCCGCCAGATACCACAGGTTCCGCCAACGCAGACGCCGGCATCATGCTTGCGCATAAGGCCAGCGCACATACTGCACTGACGATACGTTTGAATTGGATTTTCATCCGTAGTCCTCCTTGGTTGAATCTTGGATTGCAAAACTGCGATGTATATAAAAAGCCGCCCGATGATTCGGGGTTCAAGCTCCCTCCTTCCATCCGGCTGAAGCTTGTTCGGCTTGCAGAAGCTGCTCATATGCCTGCTGCATCATGCGTTCCAGTCCGGAGCGGAGTTCACTCTGGGTGGACTGATACAGCTTGCGCAGACTTCGTGGATTGCCTTTTTGTTCCGGAATCCCTGCCTTGCGGCAAAGTTCCTGCATTTCACGGCAAAGATTGGAGCGGTTGACTGCCTGTCCGCCGCGGGTCAGAAAAACAGGCCCCCGGACAATGCCGTTATCCGCCATGTAATCGAGGAGTTCTTTTCGCAGCCCCTCCGGGCAGTGAAATTGAACGCTGCCTTCCCGGAACTCCAACGTCCCTTCGCCCGCGCGAATCACTTCCGCCGTGACCTGCTCCAGGCACTGAAGCGGGAGATCCGTAGTTGCAAACAATTTGATCAGCAGATACAAGCGGCGTTTCCTCATGGCCCGTGCCGTACACAGCAGGCGGAGATATTCGCTGCGAGTCATTTCAGGGCTCTGCGACACGGCGTCGGTGTGCTGATGATGCATCAGCAAATCGGGCCTGCCGCACCAGCGGAAGTAATTATTTGCCGCCGAGATCTTCAGATTAATGCTGCGGCCGCCGTATCCTTTCTCTTTCAGCTGCTCCACCCATTGCTGGAGGCTTGCCAGGTCAGGCGGGCCATGCACTCCCATGAACTCATAAAGTTCACACAACGAGCGACTGTAGCTGCTGCGTGTTGCCGTATTCCATTTCGCTTCGTTTTGGCAGACAAAATTGGAAATGGAAAACCCAGCCAAAATTTCATCGTTCCTGCGTTGCATTCCACCGCCTCCTTTCCATCCGCAACGAAAGTGCGGTTCTGTTGCATGGTAAATCGCACGGTGGTGGGTCGCCCGCAAGCAGACGATACCAATAACTTTTAGCAACAAAAAAGCACACGGCCTTACTTGGACAGGCACTTCTGTCCAAGTAGTTTCCCGTGTGCTTTTTTAGCAAATATTGCGCTTCAAGACGCAATCTATTGATTTATCAGCTTCTTTGTGATAATATGTATTAGAAATTTTAATATGTACTTGCTGTCTTTTATCGAAAAAAAGGCGCAAACAGGTTGCTTCTTTGAACCCAAAACAACAGAACCGCACTTTCGTTGTGGTTACAGCAATAAATGCATTCTGTTCAGCAGCTTTTCATGCTGTGCGCCGGACTCCATGATATAAAGGCGGGTCGTTTCAATGCTGGAATGTCCCAGCACGTCGGCAAGTTTCGACAAATCCCGATCCAGCTGATAGAAGGTCCTTGCAAACAAGTGCCGCAGGTTGTGTGGAAACACCTTTTTCCACGCCACGCCTGCCTGTTTGCACAGGGCCTTCATCTCTTTCCAGACGTTGGAACGGTCCACCGGTTTCCCGTTGCGGGTGGTGAACACCGGTCCGCTGCGGATTCTGCGGCGGGCGCACCATCTGCTCAGTCGTTTGCACAGCTCGCCGGGCAGCAGGATCTCGCGGCATTTGCCCTTGCACCGGATGCTGGCCCGCCGTTTGTTGACGGCTTCCGCCGTGATATATTTCAGTTCCGAAACACGGATCCCTGTGGAGCAGATGGTCTGCAAAATCAGCAGGATCCGCTTTTTTCTGCTCTGACGCGCGGCATTGAGCAGGCGGAAGTATTCCCCCTTGTCCAGTTCACGCTCGGCATCGCAAAAAACCTTGCGTTGGCATTTGAGCGGTTTGACTTTGTTCTGGGGCATCCCGCAGAATTCCTGATACCCGTTGACCGCCGCCAACATGGCGTTGACCCCGGACGCCGAATATCCTTTTTGGACCAGAGAATCTCTCCATGCAGCCACAACTTCTTTGACAGGGTGCTCTTGTGCTCCTGTCTCGCGAAAAAATCGCCCCAGCGTACGGGTATACTTTTCAATGGTGGCTGCGCTGTATTCCCGGTTTTCAAGCCAGCGGCGATAGGCAAGAATTTTGTCATGCTGCATTTCAGATGCTCCTTTCCAAATCCGCATTTTTTTACTATCAACAGTTTGCCCAAAAAACCTGAAAAGCAACGTTCTCCGCTCAAACAAACGGAGAACGTTGCTTTTCAATTTAATATCGTACTTTGGTCAGGGTTCCGCTCAGCGGTCAAGCTGCAGCAGGCCCACCTTACGGTAAACCTTCGCCACCATGCGGTCCGCCAGGCGGGACGCACGGGCAGCACCGTCGCGGAGCACGCCGTCCACATAGGTCTTGTCCGCCAGGATACGGCCGTACTCGGCCTGGACCGGCGCCAGGGCATCGGCGGTGGTCTCTGCCACGGCCATCTTAAAGTCGCCGTAGCCCTTGCCCGCGAATTCCGCCTCGATCTCAGGCATGGTCTTGCCGGTAAAGGCCGAATAAATGGTCATCAGGTTGGAAACGCCCGGCTTTTCCGCCGCATCAAAGCGCACCACGCCATCCGAGTCGGTCACCGCACGCTTGAACTTGCGCACGATGGCATCCCGGTCATCGGTCATCAGCACAAAGCTGTTGACGTTGGGATCGGACTTGCTCATTTTCTTGGTGGGCTCGGCCAGTGACATGATCTTGGCGCCCGCCGCCGGGACATAGCCCTCCGGCAGGGTGAAGGTATTGCCGTACACATTGTTGAAACGCTGGGCGATGTCCCGGGCGATCTCCAGGTGCTGGGTCTGGTCCTGGCCTACCGGCACCAGGTCGGCATTGTAGATCAGGATATCCGCCGCCATGAGCACCGGGTAGGTGAACAGGCCGCCGTTGACGTTGTCGGGATGCTTGGCGCTCTTGTCCTTGAACTGGGTCATACGGGACAGCTCGCCGAACTGGGTGTTGCAGGCCAGCACCCAGCTGAGCTGGGTGTGGGCGGGAACATGGCTCTGCACAAACAGAACGCTGTTCACCGGGTCGATGCCCGCCGCCAGCAGCAGCGAAGCCAGCTCCCGGGTACGGCGGCGCAGAGCGGCAGGCTCCTCGCGCACGGTCAGGGAATGCAGGTCGGCCACCATATACAGGCAGTCATAGTCCTGCTGCAGCAGGGCCCAGTTGCGCACCGCGCCCATATAATTGCCCAGAGTGGGCGTGCCGGTGGGCTGAATGCCCGAAAGAATCCGCTTGCGTTTGGGCTGAGCCTGCGGGCTTTGAATGTTTTCTGCCATGATTTTACGCTCCTTTGCCTTTTGGCGGGGTACAAAAAAACTGCCCCCGTACAGAAATTTGTACAAGGACAGGTCAATCTCCTGCGGTACCACCTTGTTTGCCGCGCGAACGCGGCCGCTCAGTGAAGCGGCAATCACCGCTTCCGCCCTGTAACGGGGGCTGCCGTCGACGGATAATAGGCCATATGGCCGTTCCCCGCCGCCCTCTGCGAACCATTTGTCTGTCCTGTTTCCCACCCGGTTCTCAGCCATCCGGGTTCTCTGTGGGGGCATGGCGCAGTTTTACTTTCGCATCTGCGGTTTCTCAACGAGGCGCATCATCTGCACCTTTATACAGGTATTCAAGCACACGAAATAACATTTGTCAAGAGCCCTCCCCTTTCTCTTGAGTCCATACTCTTGCGGCAGTACCCGCGGTATGATACCATATAATAAAATGTATTTATGCGGCGAAATCGGAAAGGAAGCGATCTTTATGGACGTATTTGATTCCTCTCGCCTGGTCTGGACCCGGGAACCTGCCGAATGCAAGATCCGTCCCGACCGCATCGAGATTGTCACGGCCCCGCACACCGATCTGTGGCAGCGCACCTACTACCATTTCCGCAACGACACCGCCCCTGTGCTGCAGATGACCACCCGGGAACAATATTTTTCCTTCCTGGTCAAAACCGAGTTTGCTTCCGGCCACCGGTTCGATCAGTGCGGCGTGGTCCTGTATCTGGACAGCGAAAACTGGCTGAAAGGCTCCATTGAGTATGAGAACGAGACCTTCCAGCATCTGGGCAGCGTGGTAACCAATCACGGCTATTCGGACTGGGCCACCACCGAGATCCCTGCCGACATCAAATCCATGTGGTACCGGCTCAGCCGCAGGGGCAGCGATTTCCGCATCGACTGTTCCCAGGACGGTCAGGACTGGCATCAGATGCGCATCTGCCATTTGTGGGAAGGCAGCGGTCCGGTGTCCTTCGGCATCTACGCCGCCAGCCCGGAGGATTCCAGCTTCCGGGCAGTATTCAGCCACATGGAGCTGACCGAGTGCCAGTGGCAGGCCCATGACGGCCAGCAGCCCGATAAAGACTGCGGCGGCTGAGCCTCAAACGGTTGACAAACCTTCCAACGGCAGGTAGACTTTTGAGAGATATGGTCCGCAGGCTGCTGCCTGCCGCCGGACCTTGTTCCGGGCCCCCGTTTCCCCGGCAGATTGAAAAAATTCGCATCCAAAGGAGCATAACCCAATATGGAAAACACCGTCCGTACACGTTTTGCGCCCTCCCCCACCGGCTATATGCACGTGGGCAACCTGCGCACCGCCCTTTACACCTACCTGCAGGCCAAGCACTCGGGCGGGACTTTCATCCTGCGCATTGAGGACACCGACCAGGGACGCTTTGTGGAAGGCGCCACCGACATCATTTACAACACCCTCAAAGCCACCGGTCTGACCTGGGACGAAGGCCCCGACATCGGCGGCCCCGTGGGTCCCTACATCCAGAGCCAGCGCATGGGCATGTTCCGCCAGTACGCCGAGCAGCTGGTGGCCGAGGGCAAGGCTTACTACTGCTTCTGCACCCCGGAACGCCTGGAGGAACTGCATGCCGCCCAGAAAGCCGCCGGTGAGGTCAGCCACTACGACGGCCACTGCCGTGACCTTTCCCCCGAGGAAGTCAAGGCGCTGCTGGACGCCGGCACCCCCTATGTCATCCGCCAGAAGATCCCCAAAGAGGGCACCACCTCCTTTGACGACATGGTCTACGGCCACATCGAGGTGGAAAACGCCGAGCTGGACGACCAGATCCTCATCAAGACCGACGGCATGCCCACCTACAACTTTGCCAACGTGGTGGACGATCACCTGATGGGCATCACCCATGTCATCCGCGGCAGCGAATACCTGTCCTCCACCCCCAAGTACAACCTGCTGTACCAGGCCTTCGGCTGGGAGATCCCCACCTACATCCACTGCCCGCCCGTCATGAAGGACGCGCAGAACAAGCTGTCCAAGCGCAACGGCGACGCCAGCTATCAGGATCTGGTGGCCAAGGGCTACCTGCCCGCCGCGGTGCTGAACTATCTGCTGCTGCTGGGCTGGGCGCCCGAGGGCGAGCAGGAGATTTTCTCCCTGGACGAGATGATCAAGATCTGGGACCCCACCCGCGTGTCCAAGTCCCCTGCCATTTTTGACCCCCTCAAGCTGCGGGCCATCAACGCGGCCTACATCCGCGCCCTGCCCGCCGAGGAGTTCCGCCGTCTGGCCGATCCCTTCATCGACAGCGCCGTGCATGTGGACATCGACCGGGACCTGCTGTGCGCCAACCTGCAGCCCCGCTGCGAAGTGCTGGAGGACATCCCGCCGCAGCTGGACTTCTTTGACGCGGTGGTGCCCTTTGACGCCGAGCTTTACCGCAACAAGAAGCAGAAAACGACCCCCGAGTCTGCGCTGGAAGCCCTGAGCGCCCTGCTGCCCCTGCTGGAAGCCCAGACCGACTGGTCCCGTGACGCCATCTTTGACGCCTGCAAGGCTCTGGCCGAGCAGATGGAGAAGAAAAACGGCTGGCTGCTCTACCCGCTGGGCATCGCTCTGTCCGGCAAGAGCCGCACCCCCGGCGGCGGCACCGATCTGGCCGCCATGCTGGGCCGCAAGGAAACGCTGCGCCGCCTGAACGCCGCTCTGGACGCTCTGCGCGCAAGCTGACGCCGTTCCCTCTGCTCTGTCTCAAAACTCCATAATCTCTGACCGACCGGCCGTGGAAAGTGTTCCCGCTTTCCACGGCCGGTCTTTGTCATATCCCGCCGAAGCCTGATTTTCCAAAATCAGTTGTTTCGTCAGGATTTTCCGGTTTCTTCAGGCTGCGGAGGGAACAACGAAAACTGCCTTTCTCCCCTTTCTCCCGACGATCTGATTTTCTGGTTCACCCCTCAACATTTCTCCAGGATTTCCACCCCTGTCAAGGGCGAAGGCTTGTCCCGACCGGATGTTGTCGGGCAATGGGGTCGTTCGCCGCAAAGCGCCCGGCTTTTGCCCGCTTGCCGGGGCATTGGGCCGCTTTGCGCCGGATGCCGGGATTTCGGGCCGGACGCCGGTGTTTTGCCGCGCACTCTGGCACGAGCAGCCCCCTTTTGGCCGGTTTTGGAATTTCGCTGCATCGCAACAAAAAGCGCGCTGCTGGCAAGGTATACTCTTGCTTGCAGCGCCCGCAGGGGGCGCCGCCGCACCGGCATGGCCCCTTTCCGGCGCGCAGATGATCCGGGGCAGGCATCCGCCGGGGAGGAATCGCAATGCCGAACACCGTCAAAGAAACCACCGCACGACGCGGCCCAGCCGCCGCATCCGCACCGCAGCGGGAAACCGTCTGTCCACCGCCGCCGCCACCTTCCGCGCCCCCTGACCGGAGGCTCCGCCTGCCGCCGGGCGGGGTCCGGGCTTCCGCCCTTGCCTGGCAGCTGGGCGCAGCCTGCACCGGCATTTTGCTGGGGGCCGGGCGCATTTACGGCGGTGCGGCCCCCTTTGGCCTGGCACTGGTCATCGGCTGTGCGCCGGGGTATCTGCTGTCCGCCGCCCTGGGCGCCATTGCCGGGGTCCTGGCCTTTCAGCCCCTGGTGCAGGCTTTGCCCCTGACCGCCGCCATCGGCATCGTGCTGGCGGTGCGCAAGCTGGCCCCCGGCAAATTCCGCCTGGGTGCGGCCGCCGGCTGCGCCGCCCTGCCCCTGGCCCAGCTGCTGTCCGGCCTGCCGGTGGGATTTGCCCCCGCCGACCTGCTGAACGCCCTGTGCGGCGGAGTCATCGCTGCGGGATTCGGCAGCGCCATACATAGCCTCCCGTCGGACAAGCCCCGGGGCGTCTGCCTGTGGCTGGCCATGGGAGTCGCCTGCCTGCAGCGGCTGTCCCTGCCCGTCTTTGCCCCCGGTCTGGCCCTCTTCGCCCTGGCCGGGCTGTGCACCGCCTTTGCCGCCAGCCTGGAACAGAGCGCCGTGCTGGCCGTGGCATTGGCTGCCGCCTTCACCGCCGCCAGCCCCGACCTCTGCTTTGCGGCCCTGGCTGTGGCGTTGGGTACGCTGGGAGCTTCCTGTCTGTTTCCCGGTGAACGCTGGCGCTGCGCCGGGGTCTTTGCCGCCGGCTGCTGCCTGGGCGCACTGGCCGCCCCCTCCGTCAATGCCGCGCTGGCCCTGGGAACCGCCGCTCTGTGCGGGCTGACCGTCTATCTGCTGGTGCCGCCCCACACGCTGCAGTCCTTCTTTCCCCAGCCTGCGCCCCCGGCTTCGGCCCAGAGCCTTTCGGGCGCAGCACGCCGGCTGTCCACCATTGCCGACACTCTGTCCGACATCGCCTCCACCGTCAACGCCGTGTGCGAACGGCAGTTCCCGCCCCGGGGCGAGACCTTCGACTTTGTGGTGGAGTACACCGCCCGCCGGGTCTGCCAGGACTGCGCCCGCCGGGAGCGCTGCTGGATCAAGGGCTACTCCTGCGCCATGGACGGCATGTACCAGTTCAAGCCCATTCTGGAGCAGACCGGCGTGGCCGACCTGGAACACATGCCGGGTCAGCTGAGCGTCTGTGAGCATCCCTCCGACCTGTGCGACGCCCTCAACCACGGATACCGGCTGTGGCGCAGCCGCCGCCAGACCCGCGCCCGGGCCAACGTCCTGCGCAGCGCCCTGACCGAGCAGTACGGGGCCATTGCCTCGGCCCTGGCGCAGCTGTCCGCCCGTCTGGGGCAGGCCGGTCTGCCCGATCCCCGCCGGGAGAGCCGGGTGGCCCAGCTGTTTGCCTCCATCGGGCTGGAAACGCTGGAATGCAGCGTCACCACCGATGTGGCGGGGCGCATCTCCGTCAACGTCACGGTAGCCCGCACCGCTTTCACTCCCGAAGAGCTGCGCGCCCTTACCGACGAGGTCAGCCGCCTTTGCCGCAGGGACCTGGCCCTGCCTGAGATCGCCCACTGCCGCACGGTGACCATGCTTTCCTTTGGGGAACGGCCGCTGTTCAGCGCCCGGTTCGGCATGGCCAGCCGACCCGCCGAGGAGATCAGCGGCGACGCCTGCGACCAGTTCTGTGATACCTGCGGCCGCGCCCAGATGCTGCTTTGTGACGGCATGGGCACCGGACGTCCCGCCGCCGTGGACGGCCAGATGGCGGCCCGCCTGACCGGGCAGCTGCTGCGGGCAGGATTTGCCGCCGAGAGCGCTGCCCGGCTGGTCAACGTGGCCCTGGGCCTGAAAAACGGAGAACAGGAGTCCGGCGCCACCCTGGACCTTTTGACCGTGGATCTGTTTACCGGACGGGCCGGGCTTTTCAAGGCCGGGGCGGCCCCCAGTTTCCTGGTCCGCAATGGCGAGCCCCGCATGATGGAGGGCGCAAGCCTGCCCATGGGCATCCTGGACTCGGTAGTGGGGCGCTCCAGCAGCTTCACCCTGGAGGTAGGCGACCTGGTGGTGCTGGTCTCCGACGGGGTTTTGTGCGACGGCACCGACTGGATCTTGCAGCAGCTGCAGCTCAGCACCCGGCTGGGTCACAGTCCCGCCCAGACGGCCGCAGCTCTGGCGGATTCGGCGGTGCGCCGGGCGGGCAGCCGCCGGGACGACATCACCGTGGCCGCCCTGCGCCTGGACAGGCCGTGAGATTTTCCCCTTTTCACACCATTTTGGCCCATGTCGCGCTGCACGCTGCAGCGCGGCTTTTGTGATTCTTTTGACACATTGACCAAAACTCTTGCACAATATTTTTACAGACATTTGATAAAAAACTGTTTAATCTTTTCAAATTGTGTGGTAAAGTAGGATTATGCCGGGTAAGCCATAGCTTTTCCCGACCAGTAAGTATACGCCGGAGGGGGAGATCCCGAACATTCGGCTCCGGCGCGAAAAGAGGTTTGATAACGATGGAATACGCCAGCAAAGACATTCGCAATATTCTGGTCGCCGGCCACGCAGGCTGCGGCAAAACGACGCTGATTGAGGCCCTGCTGTACACCAGCGGCGCTACCGAGCGCATGGGCCGCGTCGAGGACGGCACCACCGCCAGCGACTTTGATCCTGAGGAAGTTCGCCGCAAGGCTTCGCTGAATTCCAGCGTTGTCCCCGTGGAATATCAGGGTGTCAAATACAACATGATCGATGCTCCCGGCCTGTTTGACTTCGAGACCGGCGCCTGCGAAGGTGTTTCCGCCGCAGAGAGCGTGCTGATCTGTGTTTCGGGCCGTTCCGGCGTGACGGTGGGCGCTGAGAAAGCCTACCGCCTGGCTGTCAAGAACAACCGCGCCCGCATGGTCTTTGTGACCAAGATGGACCTGGAGAACGCCGACTATTTCAAGATCCTAGAACAGCTCAAGATCGACTTTGGCCCCACCATCTGCCCCTGCGTCGTGCCTTCCCGTCTGGATGACGGCACCGTCGCCTACATCAACCTGTTCAGCCAGAAGGCGTTCAAATACGAGAGCGGCAAGCAGATCCAGATCGAGCTGCCCGACATCGGCCACCGGTTCGAGGGCCTGATCCAGGCCATGAACGAAGCCATCGCCGAGACCGACGAGGCATTGATGGAGAAATTCTTCGAGGGCGAGAACTTCACCACCGAGGAGATCGTCTCCGGTATGGCCGCGGGCGTCCGCACCGGCCAGATCACTCCCGTTTTCTGCGGCAGTGCCGTCAACCAGCAGGCGCTGGATATGCTGCTGTACAACATGAAAGAGCTGCTGCCCGGCGCTGACACCGCCGCCGTGGTCGCCGAGGACGACAAGGGCGAGCCCGTCGAGGTCGCCTGCGACGCCGACGCCCCCACCTGCGCTTACGTGTTCAAGACCGTGGCCGATCCCTTTGTGGGCAAGCTGAGCTTTGTCAAGGTCCTGGGCGGCAAGCTGACCAGCACCTCCAACGTCATCAATGCCCGTACCGGCCAGCCCGAGCGCCTGGGCAAGATGCTGACTGTCTGCGGCAAAAAGCAGACCGACACTGCGGCCATTCCCGCCGGTGACATCGGCGCCGTTGCCAAGCTGACCACCGCCAAGACCGGCGACACCCTGTGTGATCCCGCCCGTGTGGTCAAGCTGCCCGCTCCCACCTACCCCATCGCCAGCTACCGCATGGCCGTCCGGGTTGCCAAGAAGGGCGACGAGGGCAAGGTCTCCGGCGCCCTGACCCGCCTGATCGAGGAAGATCCCGCCATCGGCTTTGTGGTCGATCCCGAGACCAAACAGCAGATCATCAGCGGCCTGGGCACCCAGCATCTGGAAGTGGCCGTGGCCAAACTCAAGAACAAGTTCGGCGTGGAAGTCACTCTGGAAGCGCCGCGCATCCCCTACCGTGAGTCCATCCGCAAAAAGTGCAAGGCACAGGGCCGCCACAAGAAGCAGACCGGCGGTCACGGCCAGTTCGGTGATGTCTGGGTCGAGTTCGAGCCCTGGGATTGCGAAGAACTGGTCTTTGAGGAGAAGGTCTTTGGCGGCAGCGTTCCCAAGAACTTCTTCCCCGCTGTCGAGAAGGGCCTGCGCCAGGCTTCCCAGCACGGCGTTCTGGCCGGATATCCGGTGGTCGGCATGAAAGCCACCCTGCTGGACGGCAGCTATCATCCCGTTGACTCCAGTGAAATGGCCTTCATCATGGCGGCCAAGCTGGCCTACAAGGCGGCCGTGCCTGAGGCAGGTCCCGTCCTGCTGGAGCCGGTGGGCACCCTGAAGGCCCACGTCCCCGCCGACAACACCGGCGACATCATGGGCGAGGTCACCAAGCGCCGCGGCCGCGTGCTGGGTATGACCCCCGATGAGGACGGCCAGCAGATCGTGGAGGCCGAGGTCCCCATGGCGGAAATGCAGGACTTCACTGCATTCCTGCGTCAGCTGACCCAGGGCCGCGGCTGGTTCACCTTTGACTTCGTCCGCTACGAACAGCTGCCCCAGATGCTGGAAGCCAAAGTCATCGAGCAGGCCAAGGCGCTGGGCAACATGGCCGAGGACGACGCCTGATCCTTTTCCCGGTTTTACCTCCATACCAAATACAGGAGGGAGAGCAGAAAGCGCGAGTGACATAAGAAAACAAAGGTTCTGCAAGAACTGCGAAGCATCGCAAAATCGCTGCATGGCGGCAGATGCAAGGCAGAGGGCTGCAGCACTCCTTGGTGGAATGCAAAGCCCGATAACGCGG
>DXFO01000005.1 GCA_019114415.1 Candidatus Gemmiger faecavium
CCTGACCCACGCCCTAAAAAACAGTCCGCAGGACTGTTTTTTGCGCCGGCGTCGCCGTCGCCGGGCTTTCAAGTCCTGGATGGCCCTTTGATTAAAAAATGCCCCGGCCGAAGCCGGGGCATTTTTATTGGTGGGCCATCCTTTGACCTGACCCACGCCCTAAAAAACAGTCCGCAGGACTGTTTTTTACGCCGGCTTTGCCGTCGCCGGGCTTTCAAGTCCTGGATGGCCCTTTGATTAAAAAATGCCCCGGCCGAAGCCGGGGCATTTTTATTGGTGGGCCATCCAGGACTTGAACCCGGGACCAAGCGGTTATGAGCCGCCAGCTCTGACCAACTGAGCTAATGGCCCGCATCGGCAAAACCTGGGTTTTGCCAAGACTATTCCTTATTATATCAGGTTTGCCCGGGATTGCCAACCTCTAATTTTATACATCCGCGCAGGCCTCGCCACCCGCCGCCGTGTTGAAATCCACCCCGCGGCACTGCGTCCAGTAATGCAGCGCCTGCTCAATGGCCTGCTGGGGCAGGTCAAAGTATTCCGCCAGCTGCCACGGCTCGGTATAACCGGCGGCCATGGCACGGCGCAGCGCATCTACACTCAAATAGCGGGTGATCGCCCAGCGGTCCGCCTTGTACTCGTGCCGGGCGATCAGGTCATGCCGGCTTGACAGCTTGTGCGTACATCCGGTGGCGCAGTGGCCGACCTCGTGGGCCAGCTGCCAGCTCAGCCTGCGCCAGTCCTTCCCGCGGGAAAAGTCCACAAAGATACCGTAGGCCCCGTTCATCTCAATGGTGGCGGCGTCGGTAAACCCGATGTCATAGGCATAGATTCTCGCACCCGCACGCCGGGCGTCATCATATACCTCGCAAAGCTGCATACCCTTATTTCCCTTTCTGCTGCTGATCGCGGAAAAACCGCGCCATCTCCAGCAGCTTTTCCTTATTCTGCGGGGTCAGTTCCTTTGTCTCGTGAAAAAGCGCGTAGGTGAAATCGTCAAACCCGATCTCGTCCGAGTTCTCACAGCCCAGCAGGCTGTCCACACTCACCGAAAAATACCCCGCGATCTTGGCCAGCGCCTGCGCCGACAACGACTGCTTGCGCCCCGTCTTGAGGTCGGACAACGAACTGCGGCTCACGCCGCTCTCCCGGCAAAGTTCCGTGACCGTGATCCCCCTGGCATTGCACAGGGTCTCGATGCGCTGATAAAGGTTCACAACAAAAACCACCCTTTCCATGGCAATTTCGCTGAAATTACGCGAAAATGAAAATAATACTTGAAATTTGCATCATTGCGAATTATACTGAACAACGTAACGTGATCGCGTAATTTCAATGTCTTGCATTTACTATATTACGCAATAGCGTAAATGTCAAGACGAAATTTCACCATGCGGCGACTTTTTTGAAAAATCGCCGCGGTGATGCCCAAAGGGGGAAAGCGGCACGGGGGACACTGCGGGCGGCAAGCCTGCAAAGCATCCCCGGCGCCGTCCGCCTGCCGGGATGGCTGCATCGGCGTGTGCACCGCCGGACAAAGCCGTCCTGCGCGGGAAAACCCTGTGCTTTTTATTATAGTTCCGGGAGAGGACGATAAATGGGACTGTTTAGCAAAACTTCTGTGAAACGCACCGGAAGGGGGATGCCGCTCTGGAAGAAGGCCGCAAGGTGCGCTGGTACGACCGGGGAGGGACGCTCCCCGACCCCGCCGACGCGCTGGACGATATTTTGAGGGATGCCCGTGCGGGGCGGGAGTTTGTGACCCTGTACGGGGAGGAGATCTTGAGTTTTTGGGAGGGACACTGTGATGCACAAAACCATACGGATGAAGGGCGCGGGCTGTGTGCGCGCGGACCGGTACGGTACATTTGAAGTGGGCGGGCAGGAGGTTTTGCCCCGGCTCGTTCAGGCGCTGCGGGAAGCATGTCCCGACGGGGAGGGGGAACTCTGCCTGGCCGGGCGGCTGACGGTGAAGCTGGAAGTATGGGAGCAGCCGCTGTCGGTGCGGTGCGGGACCCGCCGCCGGGAGGACCGGGCATGAGGGCGGGGGGCGAACGCTGCCGGCACTGCCGCTGGCGGTGTGACGGGACCGGCTACTGCCTGTGGCCGCGCTGTCTGGCCCGGGTGATCGACGAGGAAAAGACAAACAGGGAGGGAACCTATGGAGAAAACGCAGAGAGAACAGGTGGAGGAAAAGATCCAGTGGCTGAGCCGTTACCGCCGGGCGCTGCGGCGTCAGGAGCTGCTGGCGCTGGACCTGGAGCAGGCCCGGGGGACGGTGCTCTGCCATGCCCGGCCGGTGGACGGGATGCCCCGGGCGTCGGGCCACGGGGATAAGACCGAGCGGGCCGCCGAGCGCCTGATGCGGGCGGAGACCCGCTGTGCCGCGGCCGCCGCCGACACCCACCGTATCCGCGCAGAGGTGCAGTGGTCCATCTCCACGGTGTTCGACCCCACCCAGCGGGAACTGCTGCGCCGCCGGTATCTGCTGGGCCAGACCCTGACCGAAATTTCGGAGCAGATGCACCTGGAATACCGCTGGGTGCGGCGTCTCCACCGCAAGGCGGTGCTGCGGGCCGTGACCGAGCTGCCGCCCGTTTCCTGACCGGTACATAATAAAAAACCACCCTGGCGGACTGCTGTGGTCCGTCAGGGTGGTTTTGCGTGACAGGGAAGATCAGGCGGCGGGAGACTGGGAGTCCACGGCGGCAGGTTCTGCCGGCTCGGCGGGGACCGCGCCCCGGCGGGTGAGCAGGAAACCGCCCACCACCGCCGTAAAGGGAGCTACGGTGACCAGGGCAAAGCTGCCCACCAGCGTTTGGAGCAGCTCACTGGCAACGTACTTGTAGTTGAAAATGTTGACCAGGGGCGTGCCCTGGGCCATAAAGACCATGAGCTGGGCCAGGTATCCGCCGGAGTAGGCCAGCAGCAGGGTGGTGGTCATGGTGCCCATGGCGGCCTGACCGATGCGGATGCCGCTGCCCACCGCCTCCCAGGGGCGGACGCCGGGCTTTTTGCGCACGACCTCACAGATGCCGCTGGTGATGTCCACCGAAAGGTCCATCATGGCGCCGGAAGCACCGATAAAGATACTGGCCATAAAAATGCGGGTGAGGTTAAGGTCCTGGTACCCGGCATAGAGCAGGGACTCGCTGTTGGCCATGACCGCGCCGTGGATGTGCAGCACACTGGTAAAGGCCACGCCCAGGATGCAGGCGGTGCCCACGCCCAGCATGCTGCCCAGGATGGCGGTGAGGCTGCGGCGGTCGAACCCGTAGACAAAGACGATGATGACTACGGTCAGCAGGGCCACCAGCAGCAGACCCACCAGGATGGGATTGGCGCCCCGCAGGGTGGCGGGGACCATGATCTTCCAGATGGCCAGCACCGTGATGACAAAGGAGAGGATGGCCCGCAGTCCTCCCGGCCCCGCAAACAGAATGAGGAACAGGGTGAACACGGCAGCCAGCAGCAGCTCCCAGCTGATGCGGTAATGGTCGATCATGGTGACCGAGGTGATGGCCCCGTCCGCATGGCTGACCACCACCAGGGCGCTGTCCCCGGGGGCGAAAATTTTGTCCTGTTCCAGGCTGCCGGTGAGCAGGTTGACGGCCTCGGCGGTCTGACCGGCAAACCGGCCTTCCTCAATGCGCAGGGTGCAGCGCTGCTCGCCGTTCTGGATCAGCCCCGTGCTGATGATGGTGCTGTTGTCCGTTTCCAGGATGGTGGCGCGGACCTTGTCGGTGCCCTGATAGATCTGCGCGCCCTCGTAACCGGTGGGCAGCACCAGCAGAATGGCGGTCAGGATCAGGCCCGGGACCAGCACCCGCCAGGCGGAGGGCTGCTCGCCCCAGATCCGTTTGAAAAAGCCCAGGATTTTTGCTCGCATGGTTGTGTGTACTCTCCTTTGTCAAAAGCGGATGATGTGCGGGAACAGAAAAAGGTCTCCGCCGGGCGGAGGGACGCCCTGGCGGAGACGCCGGCAGAAGAAACCGCGCAGGAAATCCCTTGCGCTTGCAATCAGGCCACGCCGGTCAGCTGGGCCAGATTGTTGTAGATGTCGGTGTTGTCGTAGTAGCCCTCAAACAGTTCCTGGCCTTCGCCCATGGCAAAGACGGCAACCGGCAGGCCGGTGTGGCTGTAGCTGGTGAAGTCGATGCCGGACTTGTTGTTGAGGATGTGGGTGATGGTGACGCTCAACGGCTCGTAGCTGCCGTACAGGACGTACTCGGCCTGGGTCAGCTCGGTGTCGTCGGTCTTGGTCATGGTCATGTTGTAGGCGTCTTCCAGCAGGCCCAGCTCGTAGTCGGTCATGACCAGGCTGCCGGAGGTGACACCGGTGGGATGGCTGTCAGCGTTATCGGTGGTGACGCCGCTCTCGCCCTGCTGGCCGGAGGCTTCCTCGGTCACCAGGCCGAACAGGTCGGAAACGTCCTGCAGGACTTCATCAAAGCTGGTGTTGTTCTCCTTGTAGGAGGCGACGTAATCGCTGTCGAACTTGGCGTAGCTGATCTTCTGGTTGGCCAGGTTCTGCAGGAAGGTGTCGTAGTTGGTGCCGGCGTAGCCGATGGTCATGCCGCCGGTCTCATGGTCGCCGGTGACCAGGATCAGGGTCTCGTCGGGATGCTCGTTGTAGAAGTCGATGGCTTTCTGGACGGCATCGGACAGGGCCTGGGTGTCGTGCAGGGTGGAACCGGCGTCATTGGCGTGGCAGGCCCAGTCGATCTTGCCGCCTTCCACCATCATGAAGAAACCGGTGTCGTTGTCCAGGCACTCGATGCCCTTTTCTACATAGTCGGCCAGGCTCCACATGTCGTCGGTGCGGTCCAGCTCGTAGGGCATGGAGTCGCCGTCGGCCAGATGCTCGTCGATGAGGATGGCCTTGCCGGTGTCGGCGGTGACGGCCTCGGCTTCCGCCTGGGTCTTGACCACGGTGTAGCCGGCCTCGGCAGCCAGGGTGTACAGGTCGGTCTGGTCCTCTTCCTTGCCGGTGGGCTGCAGCAGAGCGCCGCCCGCGAAGTAATCAAAGCCGCTGTCGATCATTTCCAGGCCGATGTCGTAGTAGTTATTGCGGCTGACCTGATGGCAGTAGAAGGCGGCGGGAGTGGCATGGTTCAGGTTGACGCTGGAGATGACGCCGATCTTGTAGCCCAGCTGGTCCTTCAGCTTTTCGCTGATGGTCTCGTAGGCGACGGTGCCGGTCTCGTCCATGTTGATGGTGCCGCTGTAAGTTTTGTGGCCGGTGGAGATGGAGGTGGCGGTGGAAGCGGAGTCCGGGCAGAAAGAAGTGCTGTCATAGGTCTGGGCGCTGCCTGCCACGGGGAAATCCACAAAGCTCAGGGCGTTCTCGTGCTGCAGGACGGCGCCGTCGCCGCCCATGCTGGTGCCGTTTTCCAGAGCGGACAGGTAATAGTTGGTGCTCTGGATCTGGGGATAGCTCATGCCGTCGCCGATGAACAGGAAAATGTATTTTGGGGTGCCGGTGGAAGCAGTCTCCGCAGTGGGGGCGGCGGTGGCAACAGCGGAAGCGCTGTCGTCGGCGGGAGCCTCGCTGGCGGGGGTGGAACATGCCGCAAGGCTGAAGGTCAGGGAGGCCGCGCCCAGCAGGGCAACAGCGCGTTTGGTCAGGTCTTTCATGTAGATCCTCTCTCCTTGATGTTAGCAGATTCGGTATGTTGCTGCCGGGGCGGAGGTTTCGGGGTAGGGCTCCGTCCCGCAGCGATTTTATTATAGTTTCGCCCGTTTCCCGGCGAAACCATACGGCAGTCAAATCACCGTAAAAAAACATCGTACGAATCCGCCCTGTGCTTGACACAAAATTTACCCCCGAATATGCCTTTTTGGTGCCATGTGCGTGGATTCGTAGTTTTCAAAAGAGGGAGTGTACGGCACCGGAATACAACATTTTTACAAATCCGCTCCCGGCCCCTTGGTCAGACTGCCCAATGTCTGTAAAATGCAGACAAACGGGACCTTAAAATGGGGATTTGAATCTGAAAATACAATAAAATGAAATGGATAGTACCGAAAAAGCGAAAAATTGCAAAAAATACTTAAATAATTTTGTGCTTCTAATCCAAATCCTGTGAGAGGGAAAAATTGGGTTTTGGTCAGTGTGACGAATTTGTTGAAGATTTTTTGGTCAAAATCATCATTGAAAAGTTTTGTGCTATAATAGGATTGCAAGGCAGGAAGGCAACAATCGGTTGCCCGGCCCTTTGCCCTTAAATCATGGAGGAATGAATTATGGTGAGACAAGTCAAGGTTTCCAGCTTCTCCGAAGTCCAGGGGATCGTGTCTGCCGCCGCCAAGTGCGAAAACGATGTCGGCGTGCATGACATGCGGGGCAGCATCGCAGACGCAAAGAGCATTCTGGGCATGATGAGCCTGGATTACAGCAGCCCGGTGAACATCGTCTGCGAAAATGATAACGACATGGTCCGTGTCGTCCGCGCCATCCGTCAGTGATGGCCTATAACAGGCCGGGAGCTTTCCCGGACAACGAAACCGCCCCGGAGCACATTGTGCGCTCCGGGGCGGTTTTGCTTTGTGATATTATGAAATTTTACGTTTTATCGTGAAATTTAAAGAGATGTCACTCGGTCCAGAAGGTAAAGGTAAAGCTGTCGCCCCGGTGCAGGGTGTAGCGGTAGGCTTCCAGCGGCAAAGCGCCCCAGCTGTCGTCACCGCCCGCGCCGCGCATTCCGGCCGCACAGCGGACAATGGTGCGGGTCACGGGGGGCAGCTGCCAGAAATGGCGGGCATTTTCCAGCTCGCCCGGGGTCCAGTGCCCGGCGGAGAGGATCATCTCTCCCGTGGTGGACAGGTGCAGGGAGGGCACGCCGTCCCCGGAAAGGGTCGCCTGGGTCACGCCGGTGTGGGCGCCGTTTTCCTGGGGGACCATGTAGATGTCCTCGTCCTTGCCCACGGGATACTCCCAGCGGCCGAACATGGCGCCCCGCTCCCGGTCGGGCATGGTCTCCTCGGGGCCAAGACCCAGAATGGACACCCGGTCCAGACGGGCGGTCAGGGGCAGCAGCAGGCCGAACTCGGGGACCTCGGCGTCGCCGCCCTCCCAGGTCAGGGTCACGGTGCAGCGGCCCTGGTTGTCAAACTTCCACAGGGCTTCCACGCCTTCCTGTTCCGCGGTGGCCAGGCGGTAGTGAACCCGCACGCCGCCGCGCACCCGCTCCACGGCATCCGCCTGGGCGTAACGGCCTGCCTGCGCCCATTTGGCAAAATGGAAGGGCATGGCGGCACCGTCGTCGTTGCAGGTGGGGGCGCGCCAGAAGTTCAGCTCAGCGGGGCCGTCCAGCAGCTCCACCCCGCGGCGGCGCAGGGAGACAAGCCGCCCTGAGTTGCGGTTGATGATGAACCCGTAGTCGCCGTTGGTCACACCGTAGTTGAAGTCACAGTCGGCAAACAGGGCGTCGTCGGCGGGGACGCTGTCCACGGCGGGACGCCGGTCAAAGATACTCTGTCCCTGAGCTACCACGAACCCGGCATCGGCCCAGGACGTGGCTTCCCGCAGGCAGACGGTCACGTCCACCGTCCACAGGCCGTCACCCTGGGGCAGGGGGAAAGGCAGGGGCAGAGTGCAGCTTTCACTGGGAGCCAGTGCCTGCCGCAGCGTGGCGGAGCGGCGGAGCTCGCCGTCACAGTTCAGGGTCACACGCAGGTCATACCGATCCAGATCGGTAAACAGGCAGCGGTTGCACAGCCGGATGCCGTCGGCATCCACCTGGATGACAAAGTCCTGATAGACTCCGCGCACCGCCTGCATTTTGGCGCTGTTGCGGCGGTCACCGGTGACCAGACCATCGGTGCAGAACTCGCCGTCGTGAGGCCGCTCACCAAAATCGCCGCCGTAGACCAGCACCCGGCGTCCGTCGGGCAGCTGCCGCCACAGGGAATGGTCCATGTACTCCCACAAAAATCCGCCCTGATACAAGGGGTCCTGCCAGGCAAGCTCGGTGTATTCCTCCAGTGCCCCGCAGGAGTTGCCCATGGAGTGACCGTACTCGCACAAAATCATGGGCTTGTCCCGGTGCTCGGCCAAAAATTCCCGTACCTTGGCGGCAGGCGGATACATCTGGCTTTCGATGTCGCTGGTATCGTTGTAACGGCGGTCGTGGGCAACGCCCTCATAATGCACCACGCGGCCGGGGTCTGCCTGACGGAGATAGTCATGCATGGCTTTGAGGGTCTCGCCGCCGTAACTCTCGTTGCCGCAGCTCCAGATCAGCACGCAGGCATGGTTTTTGTCCCGCTCATACATGGCTTCGGCACGGGCCAGCACGGCGTCCCGCCATTCGGGATGACCGTCGGGCAGAGTGCGGTCGTCGGGATGGATGCCGTCGGGCTTTTCCCAGCTGCCATGGGTCTCCAGATTGGTCTCGTCAATGACATACAGGCCATACCGGTCGCACAGGTCGTATAAAAAATTTCGGTTGGGATAATGGCTGGTGCGGATGGCATTGACGTTGTGCTGTTTCAGGTTGATGATGTCCCATTCCGTCTCCTCATAGGTGACGGCACGGCCGTGCTCAGCGCTCCACTCATGGCGGTCCACGCCTTTGAATACAATGCGCTTGCCGTTGAGGGTCATGACCCCGTCCCGGATGCCGAATTCCCGCACACCGATGTCCAGGCTGCTCCGCTCGATGACGTTTCCGTCGGTGTCCAGCAGTTCGACACACAGGGGATACAGGTTGGGAGCCTCAGCGCTCCAGAGCCGGGGATGGTCGATGCCTGCCTTGACGCAGACGGTCTCCCCGGCGGGCAGCTGCCAGCTGTGGCCGTCCAGGGTCAGACGCAGGGCGGCGGCTGCACCGGCATTTTCCAGACGGCAGTCCGCCTGCACAGCAGCGCTGCCGTCGGCATTCAGGGCAGTCTGCACCCGGATGTCCGCCAGATGGGCGTCGGGCGTAGTAAAGAGGGTGACGGGGCGGAACAGTCCGCTCATCCGCCAGAAATCCTGATCCTCCAGCCAGCTGCCGGAGCAGAACCGGTAGACCCGGGCCACCAGCTCGTTTTCACCGGGATGTACCAGCTCGGTCAGATCAAACTCGGCGGTGTCAAAGCTGCTTTCCGAGTAACCCGCAAACACGCCGTTGCACCACAGGGCCAGGGCGCTGTCGGCACCCTCGAAACGGATGCGGCAGCGCTGCCAGGTCTCGGGCAGAACAAAGGTGCGGCGGTACTCGCCGGTGGGGTTCCAGCGCTGGGGGATCTGGCCGGGGCGGATGGACTCATGCCCGTCCCAGGGGTACTGCTTGTTGACGTACTGGGGCGTGCCGAAGGGATAGTCGGGGCCGCCCTGCAGCTGGATGTGGCCGGGAACACGGATCTGCGTCCAGGGGGTAAAGTCTCCGTCGGGGCGGGGTGCCCAGCGGAAGTCCCACAGGCCGTCCAGGGGCAGTTCACAGCTTTCCCCGCTGCCGAAGCAGAACCGGTGGGAGGAATGTGCCGGCAGGCGTCCCAGGGCAAAGACCCCGGGATCGGCCAGCATGGTCTCGGAAAATTGCATATGCCTGTCTCCTTGTCCGCCTGCCGCACATCCGGCAGGTCACAAATCTTTGATTTAATGATACTGGCTGAGGGCCGCGGCGGCAATGGAAAATCGTGCCGTCCGGGCCGGATTTTTCTGGATTTTTCGGGCATGACGAAAGAGGGGCGCGGGCTTTACAGAAGCAGCAAAAAAGTATACAATATTCTATAAATTTATGATTTGCGGCCTGCCATGAGATTTTGCAGACAGGCCGCGGAAGGTGCAGTTCCCGGAAGGAGGCTCTCTGCCCATGCGCTCTACTGAGTCCCGTGAAGATTATCTTGAAACCATCCTGGTCCTCAGCCAGGAAAAGCCCTATGTGCGCAGTGTCGACGTTGCCGAACGCCTCGGCGTGACCAAGCCCAGTGTCAGCCGCGCCATCAGCCTGCTGCGTACCGCCGGTATGATCCGGATGGACCCCCGCGACGGCGCCCTGACCCTCACCGAGGAAGGCCGCAGCGTGGCGGAGCATGTCTATGACCGGCACCGTCTGCTGACCAGCGTGCTGACTTCCCTGGGGGTGGACGAGACCATCGCCGCCCAGGATGCCTGCCGGATCGAGCATGTGGTCAGCGAGGAGACCATGGACTGCCTGCGCGCCCACATGAAACAGCACGGCGGCCAGTAAACGGCCCGCGGGGCGCGGAAAGCAAGATTGCACAGCACAAAAGCGGCAGCTCCTGACCGGGGAGCTGCCGCTTTTTGAATAGGGGGAATATAGGAAGGATGAAAAAGAAGGAAGGTTTGTTTGTGCCGCCCAAAAGGAGGAGCGCGGCCGGATCGGTGTGACGCGGCGGCATCCTCCTTCTGGGGGCATACCGGGGGAAGTATGCGATCTATATAAAAAGCCTTTCGGCATTGTTGGTTGTCTGGCCGCCGCCGGGCTGCTGCCCTCGCATGGCGGAAGTACCAGTGAATGTATCGGCATTGGCGCTTGCTGCCGTAAGTCTTGTTTGACTATGCCTAAAGTATATATGCCGCATATGGAAAACTTATAAAAGGAATTTGAAAAATTTGGCAAGAATCCTTGAATAAATTTTTACTTTGGATACCTGTTATCAAAAATGCTGGAAAAGCCTTTGAATACGGGATGAAAAACAAAAACGGACGGCGGGAACGCTTTCTTGAAAAAGAGCGTTCCCGCCGTCCGGGCTTGCTTGTATGGGGAAAATTACCGCCGCAGGCGCTTGTCGCACCGGACGGAAAGCCGGGTGCCGAGGGACTGGAAAATCTGTACCAGAATGACCAGCAGCGCCGTGGCCACCACCATGATGAGGTACTTGTATTTATAGTAGCCGTAGTTGATGGCGATCTGGCCCAGACCGCCGCCGCCGATGATGCCGGCCATGGCGGAGTAGCCCAGAATGGTAGTCAGGGCAATGGTGACGTTGGCGATCAGGCTGGGCAGGCTTTCGGGGACCATGACCCGGGAGATGATCTGGAACGGGGTGGCGCCCATGCTCTGGGCAGCCTCAATGACGCCGGGGTCCACCTCCCGCAGGCTGGTCTCCACCAGGCGGGCCACAAAGGGGAAGGATGCCACCACCAGCGGTACGATGGAAGCCAGCGTACCGATGGATGTTCCCATGATGAGCCGGGACAGGGGGATGGCCGCGATCATGAGGATGAGGAAGGGAACGCTGCGCAGCAGGTTGATGACGGTGTTGATGACCGCCATGAGCCAGCGGGGCAGGGGCAGGATGCCGTCCTTTTCCCCCACCACCAGCAGCACGCCCAAAGGCAGGCCGATGACCATGGCCAGCAGGGTGGACAGCACGGTGGCGTACAGGCTTTCCCAGGTGGCAAAGGGCAGGTTGGGCAGATTGTCCACCAGGGTCAGCCATTCATCCGATGCAAAAAAAGCGCTCATGCCTGCTTCACCTCCTCAAAACTCAGGCCGGGATAGTTGGCGATATAGTCGATGGCACGCTGTGCGGCGGCTTCATCCTCGGGCAGGGCCAGCAGCATGCTGCCCAGGGTCTGGCCGTTGACGATGCGGGTATCCGCCGCAATGATGGAGACCAGAGCATTGCACTCGATGGCCAGGCTTGCCACCAGCGGTTTGTCGGTGGTCTGGGTGCCGTTGAAGGCAACGCGGACCATCCGGCGGCCGGGGACCAGCTCGCTCTGCGCCGCGCCTGCGGGGAAAACCAGCTTGCGGGCGGCTGCGGTGCGCGGGTTGGAGAAGATCTGTCCCACGTCGCCCTGCTCCACTACGTGGCCGCCGTCCAGGATGGCGACCCGGTTGCAGATCTCTTCCACCACGCTCATCTGGTGGGTGATGACCACCACGGTGATGCCCAGCTCCCGGTTGATCTTTTTGATCAGCTGCAAAATGGAATGGGTGGTGTTGGGGTCCAGGGCACTGGTGGCTTCGTCACACAGCAGCACCTTGGGATCGGTGGCCAGAGCGCGGGCAATGGCGATGCGCTGCTTCTGTCCGCCGGAAAGCTGCGCCGGGTAGGCTTCCGCCTTGTCGGGCAGGCCGACCAGTTCCAGCAGCTGGCGGGCGCGGGCCTCGGCCTCCGCCTTGGGACGGCCGGCCAGTTCCAGCGGGAAACAGATGTTTTTCAGGCAGTTCCTTTGCATCAGCAGGTTGAACTGTTGAAAGATCATGGCGATCTCACGCCGGGCGGAGCGCAGTTGTGCCGGGGAGAGGGTCTGCATTTCCTTGCCGTTGACGGCCACAAGGCCCTCGTCGGGGCGTTCCAGCATGTTGATGCAGCGCACCAGCGTGGATTTGCCTGCGCCGGACATGCCGATGATGCCGAAGATGTCTCCATCCCGGATGGTCAGCGAAATGTCCTCCAGCGCCACGACGGTGCCGCCCTGGGTGGTGAACCGCTTGGTCAGGTTTTGTATCTCGATCATCTGCAAAGGACCTCCTGCATGGGGTGCCGGGGGGACCGGCTATTATTATAAGGTATCCGGCACAGGGCCGGGGACATCAGAACAGGGGAACGACTGCGCCGCCGAAGTTCTCGTCAATGAAGCTGCGGACGGCGTCGCTCTGCAGGGCGGCGGCCAGGGCCAGGATGGCGGGATCGCTCTCCCGGCCTTCCTTGACGACCAGGACGTTGGGGTAGATCTGGGCGGCCTCGGAGTCGGCGCTCTCAGCGGCCAGGGCGTCCTTGGCGGAGGAGAAGCCTGCCTGGGTGGCGTAGTTGCCGTTGATGACGGCCATGTCCACGTCGGCCAGGGTGCGGGGCAGCTGGGCAGCCTCCATCTCAACGATCTCCAGGTTCTTGGGGTTGGAGGTGATGTCGTTCTTGGTGGCGGTCAGGCCGGCGTCGGGATCCAGCTCGATCAGGCCCTGGGCGGCCAGCAGCTGCAGGGCGCGGGCCTCGTTGCTGGTGTCGTTGGGGACGGAGATCTTGGCGCCGTCGGCCAGCTCGTCGATGCTCTTGGTCTTGCCCGGGTACAGGCCCAGGGGCTCGTAGTGGATCTCAGCCACGGAGACCAGATGGGTGCCGTTTTCCTCGTTGAAGTTGTTCAGGTAATCCTGATGCTGGAAGTAGTTGGCGTCCACCTCGCCGCTCTCGGTGACCATGTTGGGCTGGACGTAGTCGGTGAACTCGACGACTTCCAGTTTGATGCCCGCCTGGGCCAGAATGTCCCCGGCCACGGCCAGGATCTCGGCGTGGGGCGTGGGGGAGGCGGCGACCTTGATGGTGGTGCCGTTCAGGGAAGCGTAGTCGATGCTCTCGTCAAAACCGTCGCCGGTGAAGGTGCCTGCCGTCTCGTCAGAGGCGGTCTGGCTGCCCTGGGAAGCGTCGGCGGTGGTGTCGGAAGCGGCGGACGAAGAAGTGTCCTGACCGCAGGCGGCCAGGCTGAGCGCCAGCACAGCGGCCAGCGCGGCGGAAATCAGCTTTTTCATGATGGAATCCTCCTGTTTTTGTGTTTCTGCAAAGTAACCGGTGCGGGGCAATGTGCGGTGCGGCACATTCGGATACCGGGCTGTTTGCAGGCGGGGCCGGTCCTCATTGCAGAAACCTCCTCTTTCCAAAGTTTGAAAACCCACGGCAGCAGATACGGGCAAAAGAAAAAGGACAGGACGCCTGCGGCGTCCTGCCCCTTGAATGTCCCGTCATACACCCGTAAAGGCGCACAGGGAAGCAAGCACAGGCTGCCGCGGCATACTGTACATGCACATCATCATGGCATCACGACGGTACATCGACGGCATCTCCTTCCCTAACGCCCGTGCCGGGCGGTTTTCATGGTTTAGAGTATAGCAACCCCCGCACCGTCTGTCAACCGCAATTTTGCAAAAAACATGCGCTTTGTGTCAAAATATCCGCTTTTTGGCAAAATTTTGCAGATAAAATCCATGGGGAAACGTTGTTTTTTGACGCGGTGTTCAAATTGAGCGGATACTCTTGCACAACACATAGAACCTTGCTATGATATAGATACCATCAAATAGGACAATGTGTTGAAATAACCCGCGGCGGTATACGGATGCCCGCGGGGCGTGGGATTTTCTGCAGTACAGGAGTTGTTTACCGGATGAAGTTTTCGACCAAGGACCGTTACGCCCTTCGGCTGATGCTGGAACTTTCCAATCACCCGTCGGATGAGTTTGTACCCCTCAAGACCGTCAGCGAACATCAGGGCATCAGCCTGAAATATCTGGAACAGATCATCACGCCGCTGTCCCGGGCGGGCCTTGTGGTCAGCGGGCGGGGCAGCCAGGGCGGCTACCGTCTGGCCCGTCCTGCGGCGGAGTACACGGCGGGGGAGATCCTGCGGGCCATTGAGGGGGAGCTGACCTCCATTCCCTGCCTGGCCTCCAATGCCGAGATCTGTCCCCGGCGGGGCCAGTGCCTGACGCTGGGGTTCTGGGCCGGGCTCAACGACGTCATCAACCGCTATGCCGACAGTGTCACGCTGGAGGATCTGCGCGGGACCCCGGATGCCGCTCTGTGACAGCAGCAAACTCTTTGTGAAATCATACAGCCCCGCCCCTCCGGCCAAAAACCGGACAGGGCGGGGCTGCTTTGCTGATACTGTGCGATTTTTCAGGAGAGCCGGAGCGTGACCTGTACGCTGCCGCTGCCCAGGGCGTCGGCCAGGCCCCGGACGTTTTCCACCGCGCCCAAAGACGTGTAGGAGTAGGATGTGGAAAAACTTTCGTAGAACAGCACCAGACAATCGGAGCCGAAGAGCATCAGGTCCCCAGCGTGAATTTTGCCGGGGCGGCTGGCATGGGCGGGCAGGCTGTCGTCCAGGTAGCAGTATTTCTCGTTGCCGTTGAGCTCCTGCATTTCCAGTTCAAGGGGCAGGCGGGAGGCAAGCTCCCGGGCACTGTCATTGTCGTACAGTTCGGCCGGAAAACTCTGACCGTTCACAAGGATCTCGATCTGCATGGATGTTTCCTCCGTTTCTGTGGTGCCGGCGGGCGGCTGCTGCGCCGGGGAAAACTGTGCCCCTGCGCCCAGCAGGAGCAGCATGGCCGCGCTGACGGCTCCGGCGGCAAAAGCGTTCATAGGCGTCGGCTCCTTTTTGATCTGCCGCCCGGCGGGCGGGGCGAGGTTCCGGTTTCAGTCTAGCACGGGCGGGGCTTTGGGACAAATACCTGTTTTGCATGGGCGGGATAGCCAAAACCTATGGCAGAGCGCCGTGCCGGGCGGTTTACAAAACTTTCGCTTGTGGATGGGCGGTAAATGGGGTATAATGGAACAGACAACCGGCGCGCGGCGCCGGTGAGCTGACAAACAACGTTCCCCGTGGAGGTTTTTATATGAAATTGCATCATCGCGTTCTGGCGCTGGTCCTGGCAGTGGCGCTGGCGTTTTCCCTGACGGCCTGCAGCCCGAAGGAGATCGCACAGAATATGGTCCTGGGTGTGGTCCGGGCACTGGGCTTCACCACCGCCGACTCCGAGGAGGAGGAAGCCACCGAGACCATGGCCACCGCAGGCGGTTCCATCGCTTTCCCGGAAGGGTTTGACACCACCAGCCGCGCCAATACCCTGCTGCAGGAAGGCACGCTGTATATCTCCTTCAACAACATTCAGGGCTACAACACCGACTACTTTACTGCGGCCGGCGACAGCGTGACGGTGACTTCCTACGGTTCCACCGACGCCACCAAGACCAGCTACGACACCTACAAGGTTGCGCTGTGGGAGCTTTCCGACGACGGAAAGACCACCACCTATGTGAAGGGCAGCACCATCTATTTTTCCGTGTCCTCCGATGAGACCTGCTACACCTACGACATCAGCGGCCTGACCCCCGGCAAAAAGTACAAGGCGACCATCAGCTTTGATTCTACGGTTGCCTATATCACCGGCGGCATGACCGTCACCGGCCTGACCGACGACGCGCTGGTCCAGACCGAGACCGACGAGGATTGATCCCTCGATTCTGAAAATGCTTGGCCGCCGGCTCCGGCGGGGGAACGCCACAGCGCGTATCCCGCCCCGAGGCCGGCGGCTTTTTTGCGCCCCGGCGGGGGCTGACATCCGGGAGAGGAAAAGGAGAAAAGGACAATGGATGTGAAACAGGTGCGCAATACCGCGCTGCTGGTCCTGAGCGCGCTGGTCTGGGGACTGGCCTTTGCGGCGCAGTCGGTGGGCAGCGGCTATGTGGAGGCATACACCTTCCTGGCTTGCCGCAGCTGGCTGGCCTGCGGGTTTCTGGTGGTGCTGCTGTTGGTGCGCCGCCGTCTGGCCGCGGGACGGAACGTCCGCCCGGCGGTGACCCCTGCCGCCCCCGGGACGGCGCTGCGGGGCGGTGTGCTGTGCGGCATTTTCCTGTTTGCGGCGTCCGCGGCCCAGCAGATGGCCGTGGGGGAGGTCTCCACCGCCAAGGCCAGCTTTCTCACTGCATTGTATGTGGTGCTGGTGCCGGTGTGCGGCATTTTTCTGGGCCGCCGTCCCGACCGCCGCATCTGGCTGTGCGTGGCGGCCAGTGTGGCGGGCCTCTACCTGCTCTGCATGGCGGGGCATGACACGTTGTCCCTGACCGTCAGCGAGCTGAAACTCCTGCTCTGCGCCCTGCTGTTCGCGGTGCAGATTCTGCTGGTGGGGCATTACAGCCCCAAGGTGGACGGCGTGCTGCTCAGCCTGTACCAGTTCTTGACCACCTCGGTCCTGTCTACCGTCTTTATGTTTTTGACGGAACACCCCGACTGGCAGCAGATCAAGGGGGCAGGCATCGCCATCCTGTACTGCGGCATTCTGTCCAGCGGTGTGGGCTACACCCTTCAGATCATCGGTCAGCGGGGGCTGGACCCCACCATCGCCAGCCTTGCCATGTGCCTGGAAAGTGTGTTCGGCGCCCTGGCCGGCTGGGCCCTGCTGGGCCAGAAGCTCAGCCCGGTGGAGATCGCCGGCTGCCTGCTGATGTTCGCCGCCATCGTCGGCTCCACCCTGGCCACCGGGCGCTCCTCCGCTGCCCGGAAAGAATCCGCCGCACCCGACAAAACTTCCTGATTTTCCGCCCTCCCGTGCTGCCTCATGCCGCAGCAGGGGAGGGCTTTTGTGTTTCCTCCCGGCTGTCAGAGGGAGCGGCCGCAAAAGCCGCTCTAAATCCTCTGCCCGCCGCATAGGGTTAGGCGGGAGGGATGACCATGGAACTGACACCGTTTGTACTTACCCTGATGGCGGGGCTGTCCACCGGGCTGGGCGGTATCCTGGCGGTCTGGATGCGCCCCACGCCCCGGATGCTGGCCGTGAGCATGGGCTTTGCCGGAGGCATCATGCTCACCGTCAGCCTGGCCGACCTGGCGCCCCAGGCCATCGCTTACTATGCGGCCTACCTGCCGCCTTTTCAGTGCGGGGCGGCGGTGGTTTTGATCCTGCTGGCGGGCATCGGCGCGGCGGCGTTTTTGTCCCGTGCGCTGCCCGACGAAGCCGCCCTGGCCGCCCGGTGCAGCGGCGATGCCTCCCGGGCGGCGGTGCTGCGGGCTGCGCTGGCCACGGGAGCGGCACTGGTCCTGCACAATCTGCCGGAGGGGGTGCTGACCCTGTTTGCAGGTTCCGCCGACCCGGAAATGGGCCTGCGCACCGCCCTTGCCGTAGCCATGCACAACATCCCGGAAGGGCTGGCCCTGGCCGCGCCCCTGGTCTACGCCACAGGCAAGCGGGGAAAGTCCGCCGCGGCGGCGCTGGCCTCGGGGCTGGCGGAGCCTTTGGGGGCGGTGGCCGCCTGGCTGCTGTTGCGCGGCGTGCTGACGCCAGGACTGGTCAACGGCACTGTCGTGCTGGTGGCGGGGGTCATGCTGTGGGTCTCCCTGGCGCAGCTTCTTCCCCAGGCCCTGAAAGCGGGCACGGCGGGGGCGGCAGGGGCCGCCGCGGGATGCCTGGCGATGCTCCTCGGCATTGCGGCACTGCCCTGAGTGTGGTATACTAAACACAGTATGCCATGCCGCCCGGACGGGAGGAAACCCCGCGGACAGACCCCCGGCGGGACTGCCGGTCCGGCGCGGCGGAGCGGGAAAGGGACAGCCTTTTCCGTTCCCGGAATTTCAGCCTGCGGGGAAGGAGGGCTGCCCGTGCGGGACAAAAAACTTGCGGCCGCGCTGCTGGCGGCCGTCATGCTGGCGGGGTGTTCGGCCTCGCCGCTTTCCTCAGACATTGAAACACTTCTGCGCGCGCCGCAGCTGACGGGTCAGACCGCCGCGGTGCAGAACGCGCTCAACAGTTATCTGGGCATCAGCGCCACCCTGCGCTATCCCGCCAGCGGAGAATTCCTCTCCCCGTTTTTGTTCGGCGACTGGGACGGCGACGGCGAGGCCGCGGTGCTTTACACCTCGGATGCCAGCACCAACGTCTGGCTGGCCATCCTGGAGGCCACCGACGAGGACAGCTGGCGGGTCTCCCAGACCATCGAGGGCCTTTCGGGCGAGGTGGAATCGGTCACCTACGCCCACCTGCGGGACTCGGAGTCCCAGCAGATCCTGGTGGGCTACGGCAGCGCCCAGGGCGACAAATACCTGGTGGTCTATCTGTATGACGAAGAAACGCTGCAAACGGTCATCAGCCAGCAGTACACCCACATGATCGTGGCCGACATGACCGGCTCCGACGAGACGGAGGACCTGGTCCTGGCTCTGCCCAGCGACAGCGAGGACGGCGTCAACCTGCAGCTGCTCACCAACACCCCGGACGGCTTCCGCTCCGCCCAGACCACCAAAGTCGGGTCGGGCCGCTATACCGGCTGCGCCGCCCTGCACGCAGGTACCGGCGGCAATCCCTGGCTCATCATGGACGGGTGGACAAGCACCGCCCAGAACAGCATTGCCACCAGCATCATCGTCTATGATCAGGAGACCGGCTTCCTGTCCAGCTACGACCCGCCCGGCGCGGGGGACCTTTCCCGCACGACGCTGCGGTACGACACCGCGCTGGTCAGCACCGACGTGGACGGCAACGGCTCCATCGACATTCCCATGGAGCTCAACGACGGCGGCGAGCTGGTATCCCCCCTGGACAGCCGTCTCAAGTTCCTGCTCTGGCGGGACTATGACGACAGCGACGGCAGCAGCGACTGCTTCGGCATCTATGACTCGGAGTACCGTTATTTCATTCCGCTGCCCGAGTCAATGCACGGAAATATCCTGATCCGCTCCAACGGGTCGGGCACCGGATGGCTCATCTGCAATGCCGAGGGCACATCCATCTACTGTGAGATCCGGGTGGTGGACCCCTCGGAGGTCAACAGCGACAATTACAGCCGCATCGCCAACATCGGCAATCAGCAGCTGCAGTTCCGTCTGATCCGCAGCTATTATGGACTGGACGTGGTGGAGCTGCAAAAAGGCGTTGTGCTGTTTGAATGACCGGTCATACCGGATCACAAAACAGGAGCGGGCCATTCGGAGCCCGCGTAACCGGAAAGGAGATCCCAATGAAACGCATCCTGGTAGTCGAGGACGAGGCAAGCATCCGCGAGATGGTGGCGCTCAATCTCAAGCTGGCAGGCTGGGACGTAGTCGAGGCCCCCAGCGCCGAGCGTGCGCTGGAACAGATCCACGCGGGCGAACCCTGTGACGCCGCTTTGCTGGACATCATGCTGCCCGGCATGGACGGGCTGTCCCTGTGCGAGACCATCCGGCGGGATGACCCGGACATCGGCATCATCATCGTGTCGGCCAAGGGGCAGGAACAGGACAAGATCCGGGGTCTGTCCATCGGCGCCGACGACTATATCACCAAGCCCTTCTCGGTGTCCGAACTGGTGGCCCGGGTGGAGGCCCTTGTCCGCCGGGTGCGCCGCAGCGCTCCCGACGGCCGCGTGGCCGAGCCGGATCAGCTGGTCAGCGGACCCTTTGTTCTGGATGAAAAGAGCCGCGTGCTGTACAAGGCAGGCCGGCCCATCGACCTGACACAGGTGGAGTTCCAGATCATGCAGCTGTTTTTCAAGAACCCCGGCACCGCTCTGGTGCGGGAAAAGATCCTGGAAGGCGTCTGGGGCAAGGGATATTTCGGCGACGTCAAGATCGTGGACGTGAATATCCGCCGCCTGCGCATGAAAGTGGAGGACGAGCCCAGCAACCCCGAACATATCCTGACGGTCTGGGGTTACGGCTACCGGTGGAACGCCTGACCGGACCACGGAGGGTCGCATGGCAAAACGAAACGCGGGTTTCACCAGTATCACCCGGCGCTGGCTGCGGGGCAGCCTGCTGATCACCGCCATCCTGGTGGTGGTGGCCGAGACCTTGTTCCTGTATTCAAGCTATCAGGACCTGTACGGCGGCGTGCGGCAGGCGGTGCTCAGCCGCTTCTCCACCATCGAGGGCCAGCTCAGCGCCACAGGCACGGCGGGGGACGAGAGCAACGCCTCCGCCAGCCGCGGCATGGCTCTGCGCCGGGCGGTGGAACTGTTTGACGAAAAAGATAAATTTGAATTTATGCTGCTGGATTCCTCCGGTGCGGTCATCGCCACTTCCAGCGGTACCTTTTCCCGTGAACTGCTGGGCGGTACCGACGTCTATGACGCCATGACCGGGGCCAGCGGCATCGGTGTGTCCACCTTCCGTACGTCGGAGGGGGAAAAGGTCATGGCCGTCACGGCCCTGGTCCCCCATGCGGCGGACGGCATCGCCGCCATGCGCATGGTCACCAGCCTGACGCTGGTGGACCGCCGTATGATGCAGTATGTGGCGTTCTCATTGGGCATTGCCCTGGTCGTGCTGGGCGTTTCCGCCTGGAGCGGCCTGTTCTTTGTGCGGTCCATCGTCCGCCCCGTGGCCCAGGTGGAGACCATCGCCACCCGCATTGCCAAGGGGGACCTGACCGTCCGTCTGCCCGACAGCCGCTATAATGATGAAATCGGCCGCCTGTGCAATACCATCAACCAGATGGCGGAGGCTCTGGCCGAGACCGAGCGGATGAAAAACGACTTCATCTCCTCGGTCAGCCATGAGCTGCGCACCCCGCTGACCAGCATCAAGGGCTGGGTGGAGACCATCGCCACCCGGGCTGCCCCCGACGATGAAATCTACCGCCGGGGCATTGCGGTCATCAGCGCCGAGACCGACCGCCTGTATGAGATGGTGGAGGACCTGCTGGACTTCTCCCGCATGCAGAACGGCATCAAGCTCAACTGTCAGGTGCTGGACCTGGTGGCCGAAGCCACCGACGCCGCCCTGTTTGTGGAGGCCCGGATGCAGAAGGAAGGCATCCGCCTGATCTACGAGGAACCGCCCGAACCCTACCCGGTGTGGGCGGACCCGGGGCGGCTGCGCCAGGTGTTTGTCAACATCCTGGACAATGCCATCAAGTATTCCCGTCCCGGCGGGGTCATCACCATCATCCTGTCCCGCACGCCCGAGACGGTCACCGCCTCCATCCGGGACCAGGGCCGGGGCATTTCTCCCGACGACCTGGAAAAGGTCCGTCTCAAATTCTTCAAGGGCAAAAACTCGGTGCGGGGGTCGGGCATCGGCCTGGCCGTGGTGGATGAGATCGTCGCCGCCCTGGGCGGCACCCTGGACATCGCCAGCACCCTGGGGGAAGGCACCACCGTCAGCGTGACGCTGCCCCTTTACCGCGCCGGACAGGAACACCTGCATGACCCGCTGCATCTGCCGGAATCGTCCCCGGAAAGCGGAGCGCAGTCCTGACCCAAAACGTTTACAGGAGTATCATTACCTATGGATTTGGAAAAACGTCCTACCGAAAAATTCCGCACCAGTGTGGGCGGCCAGGCATTGATGGAAGGCATCATGATGCGCGGCCCCAAAAAGATCTGCTGCGCCGTGCGCCGTCCCGACGGCACCATCGACCTGAGCTATTCCGACGTGCACACCCATTGGTACAACAAAGTTCCGCTGCTGCGGGGCGTCTGCAATATGGCGGACAACCTGTACAACGGCTATAAATACCTGATGCACTCGGCGGACGTCGCCATGACCGAGGAAGAACAGCAGGAGTCGGAGTCCAAGTTTGAAAAATGGCTGGACGAGCACACCGGCCCCGCCTTCCAGAATGTGCTCATGGGCATTTCCGCCTTTGCAGGGGTGGCGCTGGCCATTTTCCTGTTTGCCTTCCTGCCCACCTTCCTGACGGGGGCGCTGGGCAACGTGGTGGAACTGGGCCGCTGGCCCCGGGTCATCCTGGAAAGCGTCATCAAGCTGGCGATTTTCCTGTCCTATATGTTCCTCTGCTCCCGCATGAAAGAGATCCACCGCATGTTTGAGTACCACGGCGCCGAGCACAAGACCATCGCCTGCTATGAGGCGGGGGAGGAGCTGACGGTGGAAAACATCCGCCGCCACAGCCGCTTCCATCCCCGGTGCGGCACCAGCTTCCTGTTCCTGGTCATCCTCATCGGCATCGTGCTGTACGCCGTCCTCCCCTGGGAGAGCACCGCCCTTCGCGTGGTGTACAAGCTGGCTTTGCTGCCGGTGCTGGTGGGCGTCAGCTATGAGGTCATCAAGTGGGCGGGGCGTTCCAACTCGGTGCTGGCCCGGGCAGTGTCCCGGCCGGGGCTCTGGCTGCAGCGCCTGACCACCTTTGAACCGGACGATTCCATGATCGAGGTCGCCATCGCAGCGGTCACTCCGGTCCTGCCCGAACGTCCCGAGGACGGCGCATGGTAAGCCTGACGGGGCTTGCCCCCCGCGCCGCCGTGCGGCAGATCGCCCGCCATCTGGAAGCTGCCGGCTGTCCCGATGCCGGTTATGACGCCGGGGTGCTGTACACCCTGGCCACCGGCCGTGACCCCCGCCTGGACGATGCACCCCTTTCCCCGGACGCCGCCGCAAAACTGGAGGCTCTGGCCCGCCGCCGCGCCGCCCGGGAACCCTTGCAGTATATCGCAGGGGAGTGGGACTTTCTGGACTTTACCCTCCAGGTGGGGCCGGGGGTCCTGTGTCCCCGGGCCGACACCGAGGTCGTCTGCGAGACGGCCATCGACCTGCTGCGCCGGTGGGGCGGCCCCGCCCCACGGGTGGCGGACCTCTGTGCCGGTACCGGCTGCCTGGGTTTGGGCATCAAGCGCTTTGTGCCGGGGGCGCAGGTCGCCTGCGTGGAAAAAAGCCCCGATGCCTTTGCCTATCTGGCGAAAAACGCCGTCTCCGCCCTGAAGGACCGGGGCCTGACGGTGGAAGCCGTGCTGGACGACGCGGCGGCCTGGATGGCGGCACAGCCGATGGACAGCCTGGACCTTATCGTCTCCAACCCGCCCTACCTGACAGGGGAGGAGATGGCAGCCCTCCAGCCCGAGACAGCCAGAGAGCCCGCTATAGCCCTGGACGGCGGTGCGGACGGCCTGGATTTTTACCGCCTGCTTGCCCGCGCGGCCCTGCCCCGGGTACGCCCCGGCGGCTGGCTGGTCTTTGAGATCGGCTGGCAGCAGCAGAAAGCGGTGGAGACCATTGCCCGGGAGGCCGGCTGGCAGGAGATTGACTGCCGCAAGGATTACGGCGGAAATCCCCGGGCGGTGTATATGTGCCGTCCCCGGACAAATTGAATCAGGATTTTTGTTAAATTGACAACTTATGGTTGTAATTTGGACAAGACCCGTATATAATAGGATACAGATGCCGCGGGCGGGTGACCTGCGGCCACAAGCAGCAGCCGCGCGGTGTTTGCGGCATTGAGTAAAGGAGAACAACATGGCGGAAAAGAAGACAGCGACCCCGGCCAAGCGCGTTGTGCCGGGCGGAGATAAAAAGGCCGCGCTGGAGACGGCCCTGGCCCAGATCGAAAAACAGTTCGGCAAAGGCGCAGTGATGAAGCTGGGCGCCAACGTGGCCATGCAGGTGGATTCCATCTCCACCGGCAGCCTGGGCCTGGACCTGGCGCTGGGCGTGGGCGGTATGCCCCGCGGCCGCGTCATCGAGGTCTACGGCCCCGAATCTTCCGGTAAGACCACCCTGGCCCTGCACGTTCTGGCGGAAGCCCAGAAAGCCGGGGGCGAGGTCGCCTTCATCGACGTCGAGCACGCGCTGGACCCTGCCTATGCCCGCGCCCTGGGCGTGGACATCGACAGCCTGCTGGTCAGCCAGCCGGACACCGGTGAGCAGGCCATGGAGATCTGTGAAGCCCTGGTCCGCTCCGGCGCCATCGACGCGGTGGTCGTGGACTCGGTGGCGGCCATGGTCCCCAAAGCCGAGATCGAGGGTGAGATGGGCGACTCCCACGTGGGCCTGCAGGCCCGCCTGATGAGCCAGGCCCTGCGCAAACTCACCGGCATCATCGGCAAGACCAACACGGTCTGCATCTTCATCAACCAGCTGCGTGAAAAGGTCGGCGTGGTCTACGGCAACCCCGAAGTTACCACCGGCGGCCGCGCGCTGAAATACTACTCCTCGGTCCGTATCGACGTCCGCCGTATCGAGGGCCTCAAGGACTCCAACGGCAACTTCATCGGCAACCGCACCCGCGCCAAGATCGTCAAGAACAAGGTGGCTCCGCCCTTCAAGGAGGCCGAGTTCGACATCATGTTCGGTGAGGGCATTTCCAAGATCGGTGAGCTCATCGACCTGGGCGTCAAGCTGGGCATCGTGCAGAAGAGCGGCGCCTGGTTCAACTACGGCGACATCCGCCTGGGCCAGGGCCGTGACAACGCCAAGACCTACCTGAAAGAGCATCCCGAGACCGCCGACGAGATCGAGAAGCTGGTGCGCGACAACGCCGACCGCCTGCTGGCCGCCGGCAAGAAAGGCACCGTCAAGCCCATCGAGGTGGTCAAGCCCGTGACCCCGGCGGAACCTGCCGCCGAGACCCCCGCCGCCCCCAAGACTACGGGCAGCGAGGTGGACCTGGACATCATGGTGGATGACTGATGCCCCAGATCACCGCCGTAAAGGAGACCAAACGGGGGCGTCTGGCCCTGTTTGTGGACGGGGAGTTTGCCTTTTCCCTGGACCCCGAGACCTTTGCCGACGCCGACCTGCATGAGGAGGACGAGATCGAGTCCTTCCGGCTGGAGGAACTCCGCCGCCAGAGCGACACCCGCAAGGCGGTGGACCGGGCGCTGGATATTCTGGCCCTGCGGGACCACGCGGCGGGGGAGCTGTACCAGAAACTCTGCCGCAAGTTTGACCCCCACAGCGCTGCGGCTGCCGTGGCCAAGGCGGAGGAACTGGGCCTGTTGAACGACGCCGACTTTGCCCGCCGCCGTGCCGCCGAGCTCATGCGCAAGCGCAAGAGCCGCCGGGAGGTGGAACAGGACCTTGCCGCCAAGGGCATCGACCGGGATACTGCCGCTCAGGTGCTGGAGAAACTCTATGCCCCCGAGGACGGCCCCGATCCCGAAGTCGCCGCCGCCTGCGCTCTGGTGCAGCGCCAGTATGCCCGCAAGCTGGCCGAGGGCAAGCGCCCTCAGGTCATGGCGGCCCTGGCCCGGCGGGGATTTTCCTACGCCGTCATCCGCACCGCCCTGGAAGCAAACGATGCAGGGGAGGACGACTTTTCCGACCTGCCCTGACCTTTTTTGATACGACCGCAAACGACCGAAAGATAGGAAACTGCCCATGAAAATCGCCATTGTATCCCTCGGCTGCCCCAAAAATCAGGTGGACGCCGACGTTTTCTGCCACGCCCTGCTGGCCGACGGCCACGAGACGGTGGCCGACCCCGCCGAGGCGGATGCCATCATCGTCAACACCTGCGGCTTTATCCAGTCCGCCAAGGAGGAAGCCATCGAGAACATTCTGCTGGCCTGCGGCTACAAGCAGCAGAACCCCGAGCTGAAGGTCATCGTCACCGGCTGCCTGGCCGAGCGCTACAAGGGCGAGATCGCCCGGGAGATGCCCGAGGTGGACGCCGTGGTGGGCATCGGCTCCAATAAGGCCCTGCCGGAAATTCTGCGCCGGGTCTGTGCCGACGGCGCCGACCAGATCGAAAGCTACGGCCCCAAGGCCGATATGCCCTTGGGCGGCCGCCGGGTCATTTCCACCCCGCGGCATTATGCCTACTTAAAGATCGCCGAGGGCTGCAACAACCGCTGCCATTACTGCGCCATCCCGCTGATCCGCGGCCCGCTGCGCAGCCGTCCTTTGGAGGACTGCGTCGCCGAGGCCGAATGGCTGGCAGGGGAGGGCGTCCGGGAGCTCATCGTGGTAGCCCAGGACCCCACCGCCTACGGCGAGGACTGGGGCAAGCCCGGCGCCGTGTGCAAACTGCTGGACCGGCTCAACGCCATCCAGGGCCTGCGCTGGATCCGGGTGCTGTATGCCTATCCTGAGCGCATCACCGACGAATTCATTGCCGCCATGCAGCGCAACGAGAAAGTGGTGCCTTATCTGGACCTGCCCATCCAGCACTGCAACGATGAAATCCTGCGGGGCATGAACCGCCGGGGCGGCCGCAAAGAGATCGAGGACGCCATCGCCCGGCTGCGGGCGGCCATCCCCAACCTGACCCTGCGCACCACCCTGATCGCGGGCTTCCCCGGCGAGACCGAGGAACAGTACGCCGAGCTGTGCGACTTTGTACGCACGGTGGAGTTTGACCGTCTGGGCTGCTTTGCCTACTCCCCCGAGGAGAACACCGTGGCCGCCCGCATGGAAAACCAGCTGGACGAGGAGACCAAGCAGCGCCGCGCCGACCATATCATGGAGATCCAGGCGGAGATCAGCGCCCGCAAGCAGGCCGAGCGGGTGGGGCAGACGCTGGAATGTGTCTGCGACGGCATCGACGAGGAGAGCGGCATGTACCTGCTGCGCTCCAAGGGCGACTGTCCCGAGATCGACGGCTGTGTGCTGACCCCCGGCGACGTTCCGCTGGAGACCGGCGTCTTTTACAATGTGACCGTAACCGACAGCGATACCTACGACCTGTACGGTTATGTGGAAAACAAGGTGGAGGAATAAACAATGAACCTGCCCAATAAACTGACGCTGCTGCGCGTGATCCTGGTGCCTGTCTTTATGGTGTTCGCCGCCTTTGGCCGCATTGGCACCGCCGAGTACAATCCCACCGCCCAGCTGGTGGCCGGCATCATCTTTGCCGTTGCCAGCTTCACCGATTTCCTGGACGGCTACCTGGCCCGCAAAAACAATCTGGTCACCGACTTCGGCAAGTTCATGGACCCTCTGGCCGACAAGATGCTGACCACCGCCGCTTTCATTTACATGGTGGTGGACGGCCTGTGCCACCCCGTGGTTCTGGCCATCATCCTGTTCCGTGAGTTCGCCGTGGCAGGCGTCCGCATGATCGCCGCCGAGTCCGGCACCGTCATTGCAGCCAACATGTGGGGCAAGGTCAAGACGGTTTTGCAGATGCTCACCATCATCTACTACTACATTGCGCCCTTCTTCATGGACGCCACCGACATCATGGCCTTCGGCATCATCACCCAGGCGCTGTGCTGGCTGGTGGCGGCGGTCACGGTGCTGTCCGGCGGCATCTACCTGTGGCAGAACCGCAGCTGTTTTATGCAGGCGAAGTAATTTGGTTGCAAGCCGCCCGCCATGCGGGTATAATACAAGTGTTCATCGCATAACGCTGCGAAACAGGAAGGAAGTTCCGCCATGCAGATTTTCAATACCATGACCCGCCAGAAGGAAGAGTTCATCCCCGCCGTGCCCGGCGAATACCGCATTTATGTCTGCGGCCCCACGGTGTACAACTACATCCACATTGGCAACGCCCGCCCCATGATCGTCTTTGACACCCTGCGCCGCTACCTGGAGTACCGGGGCAATAAGGTGTACTACGTCTCCAACATCACCGACATTGACGACAAGCTCATCGCCAAAGGCCAGCAGGAGGGGACCTCCATGCAGGAGGTGGCCCGCAAGTTCGAGGCGGAGTACATCAAGGATTCCGAGGGCCTGAACGTTCTGGAACCCACCGTCCGTCCCCGCGCCACCGAGCATATCGGCGAGATCATCAAGATCGTCAAGGACCTGGTGGCCTCCGGTCACGCCTATGCGGCCCGCAACGGCGACGTTTATTTCCGCGTCAAGTCCGACCCCGGCTACGGCAAGCTGAGCCACCTCAATCTGGATGACCTGGAGAGCGGCAACCGCGCTCTGCGCAGCCAGATGGACGACGACCTCAAGGAAGACCCCGCCGATTTCGCGGTGTGGAAGGCTGCCAAGCCCGGCGAGCCCTACTGGGAAAGCCCCTGGGGCCATGGCCGTCCCGGCTGGCATATCGAGTGCAGCGCCATGGCCCGCAAGCATCTGGGCAATACCATCGACCTGCACTGCGGCGGCCAGGACCTGATCTTCCCCCATCATGAAAACGAGATCGCCCAGTCGGAGTGCGCCAACGGCTGCACCTTCAGCCGTTACTGGATGCACAACGGCTTCTTGAACATCAACAACCAGAAGATGTCCAAGAGCGCCAACAACTTCTTCACCGTGCGGGAGATCGCGGACAAGTACGGCTACGAGCCCATCCGCTACTTCATGCTGACGGCGGGCTACCGTATGCCCCTCAACTATACCGTTGAGCTGATCGAAAGCTGCAAGAACTCCCTGGAGCGCCTGTACACCTGCCGGGATAACCTGGACTTTGCCATCCAGCACGCCCACGGCGACAGCGACGAGCTGGTAGCAAAGGCAGAGCAGGCAAAGCAGAAGTTCATCACCGCCATGGACGACGACCTGAACACCCCCGACGCCCTGGCGGCCATCTTCGAATTTGTCAAGGAGATCAACACCCTGTCCGACAGCGCTTCCCGCGCTGCGCTGGAACAGGCTGCGGCAGTCTTTGACGAGCTGACCGGCGTGCTGGGCCTGCTCTACAATCGCAAGAAGAGCGATGTCCCCGCCGACGTCATGGCCCTGGTGGAGGAGCGCGCCGCCGCCAAGAAGGCCAAGGACTGGGGCCGCGCCGACGCCATCCGCGCCCAGCTGACCGAGATGGGTTGGGCTGTCACCGACACCGCCCAGGGTCCCAAGGTGGACCGCCTGTGATCCGGTTGCTGACGGCACTGGCATAAACGGACAGAACCGCGCGGGAAGGAATCCCGCCGGTGAGATACAAAAGGAACGGTTTGCGACAAACCGTTGATACCGAGCGGACGCCTCCATGGCGGACCGCCCGCGATACACAAAGCGGCAGCTGCCCTGCGGCGGGACCTACCCCAACCGGGGTTTGGCCCGGCCCGCCGGGCGGTTGCCGTTTTTGTGCGAGAAGGAACTTTTTCACGGCAGACACACTACCGAAAGGAGGGCGGCTCATGCCCGAAACCGCCACCACTCGCAGAAACCGGCGCAGGGGATTGTATCTCCTGCTCCTGGCTGCGCTGATTTTGCGCCTGCTCATGGCTGCGGCCACCGAAGGCTATGCCTACGATGTGGGCTGCTTTGCCGCCTGGGGTGACAAGCTGGCGTCCCAGGGGCCCGGCGCGTTTTACAGCGAGGGATATTTTGCCGACTACCCGCCCGGCTATATGTATGTGCTGTGGCTGGTGGCGGCGGTGCGCGGCGCCCTGGGCGTTGCCTGGGACGGTGCGGTGGGACGGATGCTGCTGGCATTCATCCCCGCCCTGTGCGACTGCGGCTGTGCGGCCCTGATCTGGCAGACCGCCTGCCGGCACCTGAAAGATCCCGCCGCCTGCCGCCGCCTGACGGCATTTGCGGCCTTCAGTCCGCTGCTGCTGTTTGACACTGCGGTGTGGAAACAGGTGGATGGAGCCTTCAGCCTGCCCCTCATCGCCTGCTTTGTCCTGCTGGAGGACCGCCGTTGGCTGCAAAGCGCCCTTTTGTATGGCGTGGCGCTGGCCATCAAACCCCAGGCCCTCATCGCCGGGCCGGTGTTGGCGGTCTGCTTTCTGGTGGGCATCGCCCAGGAAAGCGGTGTACAGCAGCGCCTGCGGGCAGTGGGCAAGACCCTGCTGTCGGCGGTGCTGGCCTTGGTGCCGCCGTTGCTGGCCGGCATTCCCTTTTTCGGCATTGCGGATCTGGTGCCCTCCCTGCTGGAAAAATACTTTGGCACGGCGGGCAGTTATCCCTATGCCTCGGTCAACGCCTTCAACTGGTTTGCGGCCCTGGGCGGCAACTGGGTCTCCCAGGACGGGTCGGTCATCGGCCCCATCACCTGGGAGATGCTGGGCATCGCCCATATCGTGCTGCTCACGGCGGCACTGGCGGTGGCTGCGGTCATTGGGGTGCGGGCACAGCGTTTTTCTCCGGTTTTGCTGGCCGCGGCCTACCTGGTGGGCATCTTCACCTTTGCCCAGAATATGCACGAGCGCTATCTGGTGCCGGGGGTGCTGCTGACCCTGCTGGCGGCTGCCCGCTGGAATGACCGGCGCCTGCTGGGCGCGGGGGCGGGCCTGACCCTGACCGGGCTGATCAACCTGTCGGCGGTCTACTCCCAGAACGAGACGGACGACGCGTGGCTGACTTCCGCCACCAGTGTGCTGCTGACCCGCATTGTCAGCCTGGCCGCCACCGCCTGCTGTGTGCTGCTGCTGGCGGCGGTGTACGACATCGTCGTCCACGGCGAGACCTTGCCCCTGGCAAAAGCCCGCCGCCGTGCACCCCGTCAGCTGGGGACCGGCAATGCCCGTCCCGGCGCCGCGGTCCAGCCCGTCTGGACACGGCGGGAACTGCTGGGGCTGGGCCTGCTGACGTTGGCTACGGCGGTGGTCAGCTTTGCCTATCTGGGCGAAATGACCGCGCCCCAGAACCCTCTGGAAGCGCAGGACGGCGCCCGGACGGTGGAATTCACCATCGACTCCGACCTGGAACCGGCAACCCTTTGGATCTATCCCGGGGTGCACTCGGGATCAACGCTGACCATCACCGATGAGTCGGGCACCGTTGTGTACAGTGAGACGCTGGGCTCGGTGTTCACCTGGCAGAGCGTGTCGCTGCCCGCATCCTCCGGAACCCACTGGACGGCGGAGCTGACCGGGGGACAGGTGTTCGAGCTGTCCCTGCGGGCCGCCGATGGCAGCGCCCTGCCGGTGTCCGGTGGGGAAGGGCTGTTTGACGAGCAGGATGCCGTCCCCGATACCATCAGCCAGCTCAACAGCATGTACTTTGACGAGATCTACCACGGCCGCACCGGGTACGAGATGCTCCACGGCATGACCGTCTATGAGACGACGCACCCGCCCCTGGGCAAGGATCTCATCATGCTGGGCATTGCCATTTTCGGCATGACCGGCTTTGGATGGCGGTTTGCAGGCACTCTGTTCGGTGTCCTGCTGGTGCCGCTGGCCTGGTGCTTTATCCGCCGCCTGACCCGCAAACCCTGGGTGGCCGCCGCGTCTGCCTGCATTCTGGCACTGGATTTCATGCGCTTTTCCCAGAGCCGCATTGCCACCATCGATATTTACGGGACCTTCTTTATCTTGCTGGGGGCGCACGGCATGGTGTGGTACGCCCAGACCGCCCTGCAAAAGGGCATCGACAAGGCGTTGCTGCCCATGGCCTTGGGCGGCGTGGCCTTCGGCTGCGGATGTGCGGCCAAATGGACCGGCATTTATGCGGGCGTGGGACTGGCCATCCTTTACTTCGGCGTGCTGTATGTCCGCTGGCGCCGCAACCGGGAAGGCTTCCGCCAGGAATTCGTCACCGCAGCCTGGGGCGGGGTGCTGTTCTATGTGCTGCTGCCCTTTGTGATCTATCTGGGGGCCTACCTGCCCTACTGCTGGCGGGACCCGGGCTTCGGCGTCGGGGACTGGTGGAACTGCCAGGTCTATATGTACGAATACCACTCCACCCTCAACGCCACCCATCCCTTTGAAAGCCGCTGGTATACCTGGCTGCTGGATCTGCGCCCGGTGTGGTACTATCAGAACAGCTCCCTGCCCGACACCATGCGGGGCAGCATTGCGGGCATGGGCGGGCCGGTGCTCTGGCTGGCCGGGCTGGTCAGCATCCTCACCCTTGCCTGGCGGCAGCTCTCCGGCCGGGGCAGCCGGCGCGGTGTGGGGGTACTGATTTTGTATGCGGCGCAGCTGGTGCCCTGGGTGTTCGTGGCGCGGTGCACCTTCCTGTATCACTACTTCCCCAGTTCCATGTTCTGCCTGGCGGCCATTGCCGTAGTCCTGGCCGACATGAAGAATCAGCGGGCTGCCAAGCGTCTGGCCATCGGGCTGTGTGTGGCGTCGGCAGTGCTGTTTGTCTGGTTCTACCCGGTGTTGTCGGGTCTGCCGGTACCCACCTGGTGGGCGGCCAGTACCCTCTGGCTGCCAAGCTGGGGCTTTTATCTGATCTGAATCCCCGGCGATTTCCACTGAAAAATTCCCGAAAACTGTATTATAGAATGGAATAATACAAATTGTATATTATAATGGCGATATAATCCCCCTGCCGGGGAAAATCACCATCAAAAAACCCCGCTCCGGGCGGCTCTGCAAGATGCAGGGCATCCGGGACGGGGTTTTGTTTTATGGGACAGGTCAGGGCATGACGGAAGGCTTTACCGGGTCACGGGGCATCTGCCGTGCGGCAGCCGGATCTTTGCAGCCCTGCTTTCTTATAAGACCGTGCCAGGGGCAGGCAAATCACTTGCGGCCTTTGGCCAGCCGCGGGATAAAGCGGCCCACCACCATCATGAACATCTGCCAGACATCGCGGAAGTTGATGGCGATGACCGCAGCGGTGGGGATGATGCACAGCCAGAAGGACTGCTCGGGGAAGAGGTAGAGCAGGGCGGTCTCCACCAGGACGATGGCCAGGTTCAGGCCCATCCAGGCGGGGCGGAAATCGATCTCCAGCAGGCCGCGGGTGGAGTAGGCACGCAGAAGGAACACGAGGAAAAGGGACAGGAAGCTGGCCAGGGCCGCGCCCACGGGGCCGATCATCTGGATGAAGAAGAAGTTCAGGATCACGTTGAGCACCGCGCCCGCCAGCATGGTGTACAGGGAGCTGACCGAGCGCTTGAACACCACATAGACGCTGTTGGTGAACTGGTTCAGACAGGTGCACATGGAGCTGAGCACCAGGAACGGCACAAACTGCCAGGCGTCGAAGTAGCTTTGCTGGAACACCAGCATCAGGGGGCGGCAGAGCCATATAATGCCCGCCGCGCAGCAGAACAGCACGCTGGCGTAGACCCGGAACACCCGGGAGAAGAACGCCTGCCGGTCGGTTTCTTCGCTGACGGCGGAAAGCTGCCAGGCCTCGTAGAAGATCTGGCCCACGATGGTCAGGATCTGGGGCAGGTAGTAGCCGGTGGACAATAGTCCGGCCCAGGCGTTGCCGGAGCGGCCGTCCATGCCGTCGCACATATACTGGACAAAGAACATGTCGGAGGCATTGATGACCCAGAAGCTGATGGATGCCGGGATCATGGGGACGCAGTACTGCAGCATGGACTTCCACAGCTTTGCGCTGAACTTGCGGAAATCCAGGTATTTGGCGCACCCGCCCGCGATAAAGACGAACACAGTGGAAAGGGCGTCACTCAGGGCCATGGCCAGCAGGTAGCCCACAGCGCCCAGATTCATAATGTTCAAAAACAGCACGTACCCGCCCAGCAGCTCGGCCATGGTCAATACGCCGTCTATGGCGACCAGACGGTTGAGCATCCTGGCCCGGATGAACTGGGTACACAGGGTACGCAGGCAGCTCATCAACACACAGAGGTAAAGCAGCGCCATATATTCCCCGGCATTGGGGATCATGGCAACAAGAGGCCAGCACAGCAGCATGCCTGCAAAGCCCAGGGCGATGGTGGCCAGGCCGTTGACGAACACCGAGGATTTATCCTGTGTTTTGTCCAGGCCGAAGCGGATGATGGCATAGCTGACGCCCAGGCTCACCACCGGGATCAGCAGATTGGCTACCTGCTGCATCAGCTTGGTGACGCCCATGACGTCGGGGCCGTCCAGCACGTAGCTCAGATACGGCTGGCTGATCAGGCTGAGCAGCTTGGAACTGAAATTGCTGATGGCAAACAGGATGGTGTTGTTCATCAGCGTGGAATATCGTTTGTTGTCGGGCAAAACGTTCCCTCCCTATCGGGTCTCTCCGGTGCGCAGCAGTGCGCGCCGCGCGGCGTAATCCGGCAGCAGGCGGGCGACCTCCGCCCAGAAGGCGGGGGAATGGTCCGGATGCAGCAGATGGCACAGTTCATGGACCGCTACGTATTCCCGCGCGGCAGGGGGCATGGTCCACAGCCGCAGGGCAAAGCAGACGGTGCGGGTCCGCAGGCTGCAGCTGCCCCAGCGGGTATGCATGTCACGCACCCGCACAGCGGGCATGGGGCCGGGACACCGGCCTTCAAAATACGGCCACCAGGCACGGCACAAAGCCTGCATCCCGGCAAGGGCTTCCTCCCGGGCGGGCAGCGGTACGGCGGCCTCCGCGGCGCGGCGGCGGGCAAACTTTTCCTGGGCATGGGTCACCCATGCAGCCTGGGACGCCACAAAGGCGTCGATCTCCCGCAGCGGCATGGCGGACGGCGCACTGACGGCCACACTGCCGTCGGCACGCACCCGCAGGTTCAGGTTTTTCACCCGGCGGCGCGTCAGGGTAAAGGTGATCCCGCCTGAACAACGCTGCTGTTGCTGCAAGCCCATGCCTCCCCTCTGCGTATGGCAGTATTTATCCTATTATATACGCTTTTGCCGAAAACCGCAACGCGGACGGCCAGCTCCGACAGGAATTTTTCACCAGCTCCGCCTTGACAAAAATTGCCGGAATACCGTGAGATTTGACGCTGCACCACGGCCCTGCGGGAACATGGAGAAAGGGAGCAATCCCCCAAAGCCCGCATGGCGGCGGCCTTTGCAGGGGATGAACCGTCTCTCCCGGGAGTTTGGGCAACCTGCTGCAGAAGGACGTAAAACTTTTGTGAAACCTGATGCCGGGCGTGGGGTTCTGCCGGTTTTCTCCCGGCAAAATATTTTTCGCTGCGGGATTTTGCCGCCTTGGCAGGCCGGGCGGCAAAAGAAAAAGACGGGGCCGACGGTTTGGGTCGGTCCCGCCTTGATGCGGTACTTTTATTCGGTTTGCGGGGAAGGGGAAACCTCCGGGCTTAGTCCAGCACGCCGTACTGCTCGTCGTTTACAGGCTCCAGCCACTCGTTGCGGGTCTCCTCGCCGGGGACTTCCACGGCCAGGTGAACGAACCAGCTGTCCCGGGCGGCGCCGTGCCAGTGCTTGACCCCGGCAGGGATCACCACCACGTCGCCGGTGTGCAGTTCCCGGGCGGGCTGGCCCCATTCCTGATACCAGCCGCGCCCGCTGGTGACCAGCAGGATCTGCCCGCCGCCGCTCTTGGCGTGGTGAATGTGCCAGTTGTTCCGGCAGCCCGGTTCAAAAGTCACGTTGCCGATGCTCACGCCCTGGGTGGTGAGCATATTCAGCCAGGATTTTCCGATAAAATACTGTGCAAAAGCGGTGTTTTCTCCGCCGCGGGGAAAGACTTCATGCTCGATCTTGTTTGCCATGGTGCAGGCCTCCTTGCGTTGGTGGTTGTTCTACCTGTATTGTAGACCTGCCTCATAACAATGTAAAATGCCTGTTTTGACCGCCCCGCCATGCCCGCAGGGCATGATGGCTCAGTGGTTTGCCGCCAGGTACTCCCGGAGGGCGGGCAGTGCGGCCCGGGCATCTTCCCGACCTTCGTTGATGAGGGCCAGCAGCTTTTTGGTGTCGCCCTCAAAGCGGCCCACATCCACGGGACGGCCGGGGCGCAGTACAAAGATGCGGCCTTCCTCCTCCAGCCGGTCCATGCGGTCCATCAGGTCGTTGTAGCGCAGGTCCATGGTCAGCAGCGAGGCGAAAAAGCGGGGATGGTTGGCGTAAAAGTCGCTGTACAGGTCCACCATCCGCTGGGAGGTGGCCGGCTTGCGGAAGCCTTTTTGCCGGGTGGCGATGACGACAATGTGCTCAAAGCCCTGTTCCAGCGCCCAGTCCAGGGGTATGGGGCAGGAACAGCCGCCGTCCAGATAGGGTTTGCCGTCGATCTTCACCGGCCAGCTGCACAGCGGCATGGAGGCGGAGGCAATGACCGCCCGGGTAAAGTCGGAGCAGTTGCCCTTTTCAAAGAACTCGGCCTTGCCGGTATTGACGTTGGTGGCCACCGCAAACAGCCGCTGGGAGCTGGCATTGAAGGTGTCATAGTCAAAGGACTCCCGCTCGGCCAGGTTGTCGAACAGGTAGTTGAACCCCACCACGCCCCGGCTGCGCAGCAGAGCCAGAGGCCCCACATAGCGCGGGTCGTGGCGGTAGCACAGATTGATGCGGGCGCTGCGGCCGGGCTGGCGGGACAGATAGTTGACGGCGTTCAGCCCGCCGGCGGACACGGCGGCCACCGTGGGAAAATACAGGTCTTCCTCCATAAAGACATCCAGTGCGCCGCTGGTGTAGCAGCCCCGGAAGGCGCCGCCCTCCAGCAGCAGAACGGAATTTTTGGGCAGTTGGGACATAACGATTACCTCCACAAAACAAAGAACGCGCTTCGCCCTCCGCCGCAGGGAGCGGCTTTGCAGGAGGGCGAAAAAGGAAACAGGGCCGTCCTGCAGGGTGACGGCCCGGGATGGTGCGGCCGCCCCGGGGTTGGCCGGGGCGGGAAATGCCCGCCGTCAGGGAAAACGGCAGGCTCGCGAAGGACCCGTGCCCACACCGCCGGTCATGGCGGACAGAGCACGGGTCGTACAGCGTCATAATGGGAAAAGTTATTTCTGCGGCTGGGCGCTCTGCTGGGCTTCCCACACGGAGAGCAGCTCCGCCGCCACGGCTTCCAGCGATTCCCGCGCGGCGTTGATCTGCGCGGTATCGTCGGGGGTCATTTTTTCGGGCTTTTTGTGCTTCATGGCACGTTCCAGCTGACGCTCGGCATCCTTGATGCGGTTTTTGGCGTCCCGGTCCAGGGCCTTGCCCGCCTTGGAACCCAGAGCACTGTTCACCCGGTAGACGGCGGACTCGCCGGCGTTGAGGGCCTCAATGGCGGACTTGCGGGCCTTGTCCTGACCGGCATACATGGCGGCATCGTGCATGGCCCGACGGATCTCCTCCTCGCTGAGGTTGGAGCTGCCGGAGATGGTGATGCTCTGTTCCTTGCCGGTGTCCAGATCCCGGGCGCTGACCTTGACGATGCCGTTGGCGTCGATGTCAAAGGTGACTTCGATCTGGGGCACGCCCGCCCAGGCGCGCTTGATGCCCCGCAGGGTGAAGTTGCCCAGCAGCTTGTTGTCCCGGGCAAATTCCCGCTCGCCCTGGAGCACTTTGATCTCAACCGTGCTCTGGAAGGGGGCGGCGGTGGTAAAGATCTTGGAGAACCGGGTGGGAATGGCGGAGTTGCGCTCGATCAGATGGGTGGCCACGCCGCCCACCGTCTCGATGGACAGGGTCAGGGGGGTCACGTCCAACAGCAGCAGATCCTGCCCGCCGGACAGCATCTCGCCGCCCAGACGGCCTGCCTGGACCGCAGCACCCAAAGCGACGCATTCGTCGGGGTTGAGGGTCTTGGAAGGCTCCAGATCGATCATCCGCATGACCTTGGCCTGCACGGCGGGGATGCGGGTGGAACCGCCCACCAGCAGCACCTGGTCCAGGTCGTTGGCGGCCAGACCGGCATCGCACAGGGCGTTTTTCACCGGCATGGCGGTGCGCTCCACCAGATCGGCGGTAAGTTCGTCAAATTTGGCCCGGGTCAGGGTCTCCTGCAGATGCAGCGGCCCCTGCGGCCCGGTGGTGATGAAGGGAAGATTGATCTCGGTGACGGTGGCGCTGGAAAGCTCCTTCTTGGCTTTTTCCGCTTCCTCGCGGATGCGCTGCATGGCCACGGTATCGCAGGAAAGATCCACCCCGTGGGCGGTGCGGAACTGCTCCACCAGCCAGCAGACAACGCGCTCGTCAAAGTCGTCGCCGCCCAGATGGTTGTCGCCGCAGGTGGCAAGGACCTGTACCACGCCGTCGCCGATCTGGATCAGCGATACGTCAAAGGTGCCGCCGCCCAGGTCGTAGACCATGACCTTCTGGGTGCGGCCGTTGTCCAGGCCGTAGGCCAGCGCGGCGGCGGTGGGCTCGTTGATGATGC
>DXFO01000050.1 GCA_019114415.1 Candidatus Gemmiger faecavium
TCAGCCGCTGGGCCGCCATCTTGTCCTGGCGCAGGTCGATGCCGTTCTCCTTCTGGAAGTCGTCGGCCATCCAGTCGATGATGCGCTGGTCAAAGTCGTCGCCGCCCAGGTGGGTGTCGCCGTTGGTGGCCAGAACTTCGGTAACGCCGTCGCCCATCTCGATGATGGAGACGTCGAAGGTGCCGCCGCCCAGGTCGTAGACCATGATCTTCTGGTCAGCTTCCTTATCGATGCCGTAAGCCAGGGAAGCAGCGGTGGGCTCGTTGATGATACGCTTGACGTTCAGGCCCGCGATGGTGCCGGCGTTCTTGGTGGCCTGGCGCTGGCTGTCGTTGAAGTACGCGGGAACGGTGATGACCGCCTCGGTGACCTTCTCGCCCAGGTAAGCCTCGGCGTCAGCCTTCAGCTTGGCCAGGATCATAGCGCTGATCTCCTCGGGGGTGTAGTCCTTGCCGCCGGCATGGACTTTCTCCGCGGTGCCCATCTTGCGCTTGATGGAAGAAATGGTGTTTTCGGGGTTGGTGATGGCCTGGCGCTTTGCCACCTGGCCGACCAGGCGCTCGCCGGTCTTGGTGAAGCCGACGACGGAAGGCGTGGTGCGCGCGCCCTCGGAGTTCGCGATAACGACAGGCTCGCCGCCTTCCATAACGGCGACACAGCTATTGGTAGTACCAAGGTCGATGCCAATGATCTTGCTCATGATAATGATCTCCTCTCGATTGATTGCATATTCAAAATGTTGGTGATTGCTTGTTTATGATGACCGGCCCCGAAGGACCGATACGGCTTGTTTTATTCGGCCACGACGACCGCCGCGTGACGGATGATGCGGTCTCCGATCTTGTAGCCTTTCTGGAATACCATCACGACGCTGCCGCTTTCCTGGCCTTCTTCCGGCGGGACCTGCTGGACGGCGTTCATGAAGTTGGGGTCAAAGGGCTTGCCCAGGGCTTCGATCTCCACCACGTGCAGGGTCTCCAGTGCCTTGGTGGCTTTGTCCAGCGTCATGGTGACGCCCTTTTTATAGTTATCGTCGGTGCAGGGCGCGTTGGCGGCCATATCCAGAGTATCCAGAATCCCCAGGATCTGGGTCACGGCGTGGGAAACGCCGTCGTTGAATTTCTGGTCGGCTTCCCGTGCCGAGCGCTTGCGGTAGTTTTCATATTCGGCCGCGGTGCGCAGCAGCTGGTCGCGCAGGTCGGCGGACTTTTTCTCCGCTGCTTCCAGCTTGGCCTTGGTGGCCTCCAGCTCCCGAGCCTTGCCGCCGAACCAATCCTTTTTCTCCTTACCGGAGCTCTTGGACTGGTCAGCCTTGTTGTCAGCTTTGTTATCAGCAGGTTCTTCCTTCTGGGAGGTCTCGGCGGCAGCTTCGGTTTCCTGTGCCGTGGTGGGCGCTTGCTCCTCCGGTGCGGGCTTTCCGTCGGGTTCCGGCTGTTGGGCGCCGCGTGCCTTGGTTTCTTCGCTCATTCTTGGTCCTCCTGTCTTTTGCCGGACATGCTCTGTCCGAGCTTACCGGTAAAGTAATCCAAAATGGGAATCAGTTTTCTGAACGGCATCCGGCTGGAACCGATCACCGCCATGGTACCGGTCAGGCCGCCGCCTGCAAGATACCGCTTGCAGACGATGCACAGTCCCGGCATCTCGGGTTCAAGATCCTCGCCCAGCTTGGCGGTGATGCGTCCGCCTTCCGGCTGCAGCAGCTCGGTGGCCGCCCGGTTGTCGGAAAAGACTTCCAGCAGCGTGCCGAGATTCTGGCGGGCATCCACATCCTGTGCCAGGTACTGGGCTCCCTCCAGGTAAGCCTGGGGGCCGGTGCGGACCAGGGCTTCGGCCGCCGCCACAACGGGGGCCAGCCGTTGTCCTGCCGCCATGCGCAGGCTTGCGCTGAGCATGGGGGTCAGGTCCTCGGGGGAGACGAAGGTCAGTCCCCGGTTGAGCAGCTGTGCCAGCGCTGCCGCGTCGCTGCGGGAAAGTCCCGTGTCCACGCGGGCCACGCGGGTCCGAACGCCGCCGGCGCTGGTCACCGCCAGGATCGCCGCCGAGTAGCGTCCCACCTGCACCACCTCAAAGTGGGCGATGCAGAGGTCGTCGGCCCGGGGCGTGGTCGCGGCGGCGGCGCAGCCGGTGTAATCGGCCAGCGCCCTCGCGGCCGCGGGGGCCAGCTTTTCCGGTTCCACGTCCATGGTGGCGAACAGCTCATCGATGCGGATACGGTCGATGTCCTCCAGCGTGGTGGCTTCGGGGCCTTCCAGCAGATGATCCAGATAGTAGCGGTAGCCCTTGGCACTGGGTACGCGGCCCGCGCTGGTGTGGGGCTGCTCCAGCAGGCCCAGCCGCGTCAGCGCTGCCATCTCGTTGCGCAGCGTGGCGCTGGACACTGCCATGTCAAAGTAACTTGCCAGCAGTCCCGAGCCAACCGGCTCGCCGTCCAGAGCATACAGGGCGACGATGGCCTCCAGGATCCGCTGCTTGCGTGCATCCATTGCCATCTTACCCGCCTCCTGTTCTCATGTTTTCGGTGTTTTTAGCACTCTATGTTCCCGAGTGCTAAGTTTATTATATTCCAACCTTCGGTGCTGTCAAGGGTTTTTGCAAAAATCTTTGAAAGTTTAACAGTTTCGTCACAAAGGCGGGCTGTCCCCGGTTTTGGCCGCCCTGCCCCGGTCTTGCGCAGGCTCCCGATTAGCAAAGTTCCCCGCCCGCCGCAAAGTCCGCTGTAAACAGCAAAACCGCCGGCCGGACCGTCCCAGAAGGTCCGGGGGACCTTTGGGGCGGCAGCACGGCCGGCGGCTTTGCCGCGGTGCGGGAGCAGAGTTATGGGAAATCGGGACGCGCAGGATGGCTGGCTGTCATTCCTCCATCCAGCGTGCCAGAAAGGCCGCGGCAATGCGCATGGCCCCGGTCTGGGTCTCATCGGGCGGGTCGGCCTTGGCGTTGCCCAGCAGGCAGACGCCGCCCTCAATATCGCCGCCCACCACAATGGGCGCGGCGCAGCCCAGCATCCGGCTTTCCACCCCCGACACGGCAGCCACACGGCGGTCGGGGTCACGGGGCGCGGTGTAAACGCCCCGGGCCGCCAGCAGCTTTTCCAGTTCCGGGGTGATGTGTTTGCCCAGCAGCTCGCCCCGGGTCCCGCCCGAAACCGCCACCACCGTGTCACGGTCGCAGACCATGACCGGCGCGCTGAGCTGCTTGGCCAGCACCTCGGCATAGACGCCCGCCAGCTCGTTGAGCTCGGCCATCTGGGAATACTTGCGGAAGATCACCTTGCCGTCCGCCTCGGTGAAAATTTCAAGGGCGTCGCCCTGACGGATGCGCTGGGTACGCCGGATCTCCTTGGGGATGACGACGCGGCCCAGTTCGTCAATGCGGCGCACAATGCCTGTTGCTCTCATGATGGTACCCTCCCTTTGGATCAGCCCGGTCTGTCGGCCGGGAGTTTGGCTTCCCTTCTAGTGTGCCGTGGCACAGCCAAAATATACCTGTGGTTTCGGGCGGTTCATCGGCGGGGCTTTTCAAGGCGGGCGCCGACAGGTATAATAGCGGTAGATCACACACGGGAGGCTTTGCCCCATGGAAGAGCTTTTGCAGACAACGCTGTGCTATCTGGAACAGGATGGCTGTTACCTGATGCTGCACCGCGTCAAAAAGAAAAAGGATGTCAACAAGGACAAGTGGATCGGCGTGGGCGGCAAGTTTGAGCCGGGAGAGGACGCCCTGACCTGCGTCATGCGGGAAGTGCAGGAGGAGACCGGCTACACCATGCAGGGCCCCCGCTACCGGGCCATTGTGGACTTCTACTGTCCGCCCTGGCAGCCCGAGCGGATGCACCTGTACACCTGCGATACCTTTACCGGCACGCCCCACCCCTGCAACGAGGGCGACCTGGTCTGGGTAGCCAAGGACAAGGTCCAGTCGCTGCCCATCTGGCAGGGGGACAAACTCTTTTTCGACCTGCTGGACCGGGGCGCGGACTTTTTCCACCTGGAACTCTTTTATGACTGCGACACCCTGGTCAGGGCGGTCCTGGACGGCAAAGAACTGGAAGTCTGATTCCCTGCCACATTCTAAAATAATAAAACCCCGGACGGGCAGTCCCATGCAGACTGCCCGTCCGGGGTTCTTTTTGTTTTTGATGGGGAGAGGTCCGGTCTCAGCGGCGGAGCAGACGCCCCACCCGGCCGACGCCGGATTTCAGGCTGCAGGCCTGCCAGACAAAGGCAAAGCCCGCAAACAGGGTAACACCCAGCGCCCGCCAGGTAAACCAGCCGTGCTGGATGGAGTGGGTGCGCAGAAGGCACAGCCAGGCCGGGGCGGACAGCGCCGTCAGGGCAAGGGGCAGGGCGCGGAGCAGGGCTTCCCTGCTGCGCAGGCACAGCACAAAGGCCCCAATGCAGATCACCGCCAGCAGAAGCAGCGGGATCAGCAGGCCGTGGGAGGACAGCGTATCCCACACAAAGCGGATGATGTTGCCCCAGGTCAGCTCCATACCGTGCCAGGTATCGGCGGAGGTGCGGACGGAAGCCTGATGCAGGGCATCCCCGATGATATCCTGACCGGTCACAAGGCTGGCCAGCACCCATTTGGATGCCCAGCACAGGGCGTACCCCGCCCCCCAGCAGAGGGCGCCGCCGCAGACCACCCCGCAGCGGCGCAGGGGGGTGTCCTCCCGGACGCGGCTGTCCAGCAGCCAGACAGCCAGCGGCAGCCCCAGCGTGAGGATGGGCGTGACCAGCAGGTCCAGAAACGCCGTGCAGATGCCGGTCACCACCAGCCCCACAGCCAGGGAATCCGGGGTGCGGGGCCGGGCCAGCACCCAGATACAGGCTGCATAGGCCACCGCAAAGCAGGTAAAGAACTGCATCTGACGGGGCACAAAAAAGCAGGATACCAAAATCTGGCTGACGGCAAACCAGATTGCCGCCCGCCATCCGCAGGCATGCCCAAGCTGCCACAGCAGCACGCAGGCCAGCGCCGCAAACAGCAGATAGTTGGCAACGCGCACCTGACCGTAAGTCAGAAACAGCAGCAGGGGCCGCAGCCAGATCAGATAGCCGTGCCAGTACCGGGCATAGGAGAAGGGTTCCAGCCCGGTGTCCGCACCGTTCTTGCCCTCCGCACGGGCATCCAGATAGGCGGCAAGGTCATCGGGCAGTGTTTCAAAGTTATCCACATTGTAGGCGGTGGAGGTCATCATGGCCTGCAGGGGCGAAGTCTCGTCGGCACTGGCCGCCTCAAACAGCATGATGGTGTCGGTGTAGTTGTCCATCTGGAACAGCTTGAAGCCGAAAAATTCCGGGTAAAGGCCTTCCTCCTGGAGCAGCGGCACCGACCGTTCAATGTTGGCGCGCACCGGCTCTCCCGGCAGGGCATAAGCGCCCAGAAGCAGCAAAAACAAAAGTACCAGGGCAATGGCCGCAGACAGGACTGCCCGCCCCGCAAACTGCAGGGCAGCATGGCGCGGCCGGTTGGGAATGGGCATACAGGCCCCTCCTTTTTTCCGTCAGGAAAAACTCGCGGCGGCCCGGCCCCAAAAACAAAGAGGGCAGGCGGGTCTCCGCTGCCCTCTTATTATAAAGGAAAACCATGCCGGCTTCAACCGCGGCTAATCTGCCTGACGGGAGACCGACAGCACAATGCCCATCTCTCCCAGCAGCATCATCAGGCTGGTGCCGCCCGAGGAGAAAAAGGGCAGGCTGATGCCGGTATTGGGGATGGTGTTGGTGACCACGGCAATGTTCAGCACCGCCTGCAGAATGACCTGCACCACAAAGCCCACCACCAGCAACGCGCCGAAGCGGTCCCTGGCCCGCACCGCGATGGACAGCCCCCGCAGCAAAAGCAGCAGGAACAATAAAATCACCAGCGCCGCCCCCACAAAGCCCAGTTCCTCGCACAGGATGGAGAAGATAAAGTCGTTCTGCGGCTCGGGGACATAAAGATATTTCTGGCGGCTGTTTCCCAGGCCCAGCCCGGCCAGCCCGCCCGACGCGATGGCGTACAGGCTCTGGATGGTCTGGTGGCCCTCCCCCAGAGGGTCGGCAAAAGGGTTCTGCCAGGATTCCAGGCGATCGGTGGCATAAGGGACCAGCTCGGGCAGCAGAACCACCGCCGCCGCGATGGCCCCCGCCGCCGCGCCGCCCGCCAGACCGAACCACTTGAGTCCGGTGCCGCCCACAAACATCAGCACCGCCCCGATGCCCAGGATCAGCAGCGTTCCCGAAAGATGGGGTTCCAGCAGCATGAGCACCGTGACCACGCCCAGAATGACGCCGAAGGGCAGCACCCCGGTGGAAAAGGTTTTCATCCGGTCATGGTTGAGGGAGATGATGTGGGAAAACACCAGCACCACCGAAAACTTTGCGATCTCGCTGGGCTGCAGGGTCCCCAGCCCCGGCAGCACGATCCACCGCTTGCAGCCGTTGTATTCCGGCATGAACAGCACGATGGTCAAAAGCACCAGGGAAACGCCCATCATCGGCCAGGCCAGCTTGTGCCAGATGTGATAGTCGATGAATGACGCCGCATACATGGCAATGACCCCCAGCACCGCAAACAGCAGCTGGGGCCGGATATAGGTATAGGCGTCCCCCCGCCGATAAAGGGCCACCGCGTACCCGGCGGAAAACAGCATGATCAGACCGTAGCACAAAAGCAGCAGCAAAATCACAAGAAAAGGAATATCCAGCGCGGGAGCCTCCGCAATGCGCCGCCTTGCTGCCGCAAGGGCGCCGTTCCCCAGAGGTCTGCGCTTTGACATCTGCGCCATGGCGTCCGCCTCCCTTCCCGCAACAGATCGTCCTGTCTATTGTACGCGGGGGGCGGGAGTTTTAGTCGCCTTGCCGGGCGAATGAGGTACTTTTCACAGATCGGGCAATTTCTTTTGTGCTGGTTTTCCACAGCAAAAAGACGGCCCGCACGCCCCGGGAACAGGGCGGCAGGCCGTCTTGTGTTTATGGGTCTGACTTGCCGGGATCAGTAGGTGGTCAACGTGGTGCCGGGATAGTAGTGGAGCAGGATGTCCTGATAGCTCCACCCGTTCTGGGCATAGCCGACGGCGCCCCACTGGCTCATGCCGCAGCCGTGACCGTAGCCGTACACGTCAAAGATGAAGCAGTCGGTGTTGGAATCGTAGGATACGGTAAAGCACTGGCTGCGCAGGCTGCGTCCGTCGACGCTCTGGCGGGCGAGCAAGGTCTCGCGGAACCAGGTGCCGCGGCAGGTGGTGTTGGGGCCTTCGTCCGGGCCGATCTGCATTTTGGTGACCCAGCCGTACTGGTTGGTAGACAAGATCTTGAACCACTTGTTGGGGTCCACCCCGGACAGATCGATGCCCAGCACATCCAGGATGCGCTGCTGCACCGTGGCGCGGGAGAAGCGGGCCGTACCGGAAGTGGCGCCGTTGGTATGCCAGTTGGTCGCCGTGGTCTCGTCATAGGGGCTTTCCACGGCCTGAAGCCAGGCGCGCTCACCGCCCCACACATCGGCGGAGGATGCAGTGCCCTTGGAGGCTGATGCAAAGTACGGGGTAAAGCAGACGTTGCCATTGTATGTAATGAGAACGTGCGCGACCTCCTGGGCGGCGGCGGTGGCTGCCGCACCGGGCGTGGTGCCTGCAACCGACGGATATCCGCCCTGGCTCAAGATCCAGCAATGGGCCGCCACGCACTGTGCCTTGTAGGCTTCGGCGGGGGCGTTGGGGCCAAGCTCGTTCTGTGCGATCATGGCCAGGCAGGTCACCAGGTCCATGGTCTGCTGGGTGCCGTTCATGGTAACGTTGATGGTCTCACCCTCAGTGGAGGAACCGCCGCCCGATCCGGAGGAATCCCCGCCGGAACTGCTGGAACCGCCGTCCGAAGAGGAGGAGTCGCCCCCCGTGCTGCTGTCAGAGCTGCTGGAACTGCTGTCGGAACTTCCGCCCGAGTTGCCGCCCGTAATGCTGTCAATGGGGACTTCCTGCTCGGGCAGGGAACCTTCGGCGCCCTGGTTCAGGTCGGACTCGGAAGCGCCCGCCTCGCCTGCCTTGTCGGTCAGACCGGCCAGCAGCTTGTCCGCGCTGGTGATCAGGTTATCGGTCTGGTTCTGCAGGTCCTCAATGCTCTGCCCCAGATCAACGGAACTGGTGTCCTGCCCCGGCTGGCCTTCCTGATTGGGGGCCACCGTCTCGCTTCCCTCGGCGCCGTCCTCCTCACCGGAAGCCGTTGCCGTGCGGATGGTGCTGACACCGGCGTACCATTCCAGCTGGGTCTGCAGCAGGGATGCCGTGTCGGGCATCTCCTGCCCGGACGCCGCATACTGGGCGGCGGTCAGGAGGGGATTTTCCTGCATTTTGATGGGAGCCGCCGCAAGCTGGGCGTTCTCCCCTTCCTCGATGAGGCGGCCCGTCACGCAGAGGTTGATGCCGTCCACATCCGACGCCGCGACCAGCGTCAGGAACTTGGAGCCGTCCTCCACGTCGATGTCGGTATCGTACAGAGAACGCATATGCGCCCCCAGCACAAAGGACAGGTAGTCGGAATAGGAGGACAGGTCGCTGTAACCGGCGGGGTCAAAGCCGCCGTCCTCCGCCAGGTCCTGATAATAGACGGCCATGACCTTGTAGCGGTAGGTGCCGTCAGCCAGATACAGGGTAAAGCCGGCGTTGTCCCGCATGGTATCCAGGCTGGTGATGTCCGCGATGGAAACGCTGTCCAGATCCAGCACTGTGTTGGAAGCCGATGCGGAACCCAGATAGCTGGTCCCCCGGATCTGAGGACGGGCCTCGGCGGCGTCCTCGGAGGTAGCCCCGGTGGTGTAGACCAGCTGTCCCTCCCAGCCCGGGAAGGCCAGGTAGCCTACCACGTTTTCTTTCTTCTGCTGAGCGCTGGCCAGGTATTCCCCGGCGCTCTCGTCAAACTGGGCGGTGCCGTAGCCCTTAGGGGACGGTTTGCTGCCGATATGGTTGCTGAAATAGTACCAAAGCCCCACGGCCCCCGCCAGAATCAGAACAAGGAACAGCACGAACACGACGGTCATGGTCCTGCGCTGTTTGCGCTCCGCCCGCTCAATGGCGGCCAGACTGCGGTTTTTGGCCGGGTTCAGCACGTCGTCGGGAGAACCGGAGTCATAAAGCTGTTTGGCTGCGGCCTGGAAGTCCTCCAGGCTGCGGGGTTCCTGGGCGTCGTCCGCCTGCTGGGCGGCGCGGATGGTCTCCGGGTCCAGGGAGGCGGTAAAATCGGGGATGTCGTCATCCAGAATGGAATGCTGGCGGGTGCGGGAGGCATCCTGACCCGCACCGGTCACTCCGGTGGGGATCTGAACAGTTCCGGTGGCCTGAGACGGAGCAGGGCGCGCCGTGCCGGCGGAACGGGTCTGGCCCGCGCGGGCCGCCCGGTAAGCCGCGGCATTCTGTGCGCCGCCGGTGGTGAAGGTCAGCGGCGTCTCCCCTTCGTCGCCGGGGGTCTGGGCCGAAGCCGAAGCCCGGGGACGGGGTACCGATGCGTCGATGTCCGTGGGGGTCTCAAAGGTGATGGTCCCGGTGGGGGCAGCAGTCCGGGCGCCCGCCATGACGGGTTCTGCCCGGTCGGCGGTGTCGTTCCAGTCCTGCTCCGCCGCAGCCCAGGCGGACGCCGCCACCGAGGCCGCGTTATCCGGCGTGGGGCGTTTGGACGCCGCCTTGGACGCTGCACGCGCCGCCGAAGCGCCCACCGCAGCGGCGGCAGCCATTTTGGCGGCTTTGGGGATCTGGGCAGTATCAAAGTCCAGCATGGGTTCAAAATCGGCTTTCGTGCCGGTGTTGGACCGGGAACGCCGCCGCAGGGAGAACCGGGTGGTATCCCCGGGCTTTTGCTGCCCGGCCTGGGACACAAGCAGCAGCGGCCGCTCATGCCCGGGGCGGAACTGGATGGTCCCCTGGCTGAACTTGAGCCCCAGCGCGCGGCGGCGCGCCAGGTCCAGGATGTTGTTGCCGATGGCGGCGTCACTCATTTCCGGGGTGACGGCACAGGCCACCGCGCCCCGCTTATCGCACAAAAGCACAAAGGGGGCCTGTCCCACCGTGGCGGGCATATACATGGCGGCGTAATCCGCCTGGCCCACCTGCAGAGCGGCCTGGGCGCGCCCGGCGGCGGCCTGAAGCACATCGCCGGGGAATTTTTTCATCAGGGCCTGGGGGGTGGTGATCCTGCGCGCCGCTGCCGCGTTGGCATAGGTCTGGGTGCCGAAATCAAATACCGCCTCGCTGTGGTCCAGCGGCTGCAGCAGATTGCCCAGCAGGCGGCCGGTGGTCTCGTCCGCCGCAACGATCAGGCGGCGCTTTTTGACCAGGGCGTCCAGCGCGGCCTGGGCCAGGCTGATCTCCCCCATACCGTAAAAGGCATCGCCGAAACGGGCGCGCAGCTTTTGCGCCCACTTGTCGCAGTGTTCGTCCGCCATTGCCTGTGTGGGGGCCGATGCCTGCACGCAGACGGCAAATTCTCCGTCACGCTCCAGCAGGCGCAGCCCCGGGCATCCGTCGTCCTGCGCCGCGCGCAGAATGGACGTGACCTCCGCCGAGGTCAGGCCGAACACGCGCAGAATACGCAGTTGTGTCGACACCATGGTAACACCTCCAAAGTCATTGCTTGGGTTGGGTTCGGGTATCCGCCGCCCCCATGGAACGGCGGGAAGTATTCATCAAAAATCCAGGGTCTCGGGGCTGGTCAGACAGTCGGAATCGGTCAGGAGCGCATCCGGCACTTCCAGCCCCAGCGCCATGCGGCGCAAAAGATCCAGGGCATACAATGCGGCTCGGGTGCGGATGATGGCCCGCTCCCGGTAGCCGCCCAGCGTCAGGCGCATGACCCATACTTTGCCGCTGCGCCCGTCGGCGCCCGCCAGGTAGACGGTGCCCACCGGTTTGCCAGGCAGGGCTCCGCCGGGGCCGGCAATGCCGGTGATGCCCACCGCCAGCTCGGCGCCGGAGGCACGCTGTGCCCCCAGAGCCATGGCCGCGGCCACAGGCCCCGACACCACGTTGAAGCGTTCGATCAACGCCGGGGCCACCCCCAGCAGGGCGGTCTTGGCGGCCTCGGCATAGGTGACGAAGCCGTAACCGAATACCTCGCTGGAGCCGGGAACGTTGGTCAGCTTTTCGGCAATGAGACCGCCGGTGCAGCTTTCCGCCGTGGCGGCGTGGAGCCCCTGCTCCCGCAGGGCGCGGACCACGGTGTATTCCAGTCCCGGCACATCCACGTCGTAAGCGTTATCTCCCAGACGCTGGCGCAGGCGAGCCACCGCGGCGTCACAGGCGGCCTGGGCCGATGCTTCGTCCGGTTCCCGGGCGGTGACGCGGATCTCGCTCTCCCCTACCTTGCAGTAGATGGCCACCGTGGGGTTCTCGCTGTCGAACAGTTCCCCCACCTTGGAGGCGATGCTGCTCTCTCCGCCCAGCACCCGCAGCGTCCGGCTGCGGATGGTGCAGTTCTGTCCTGCTTCCAGCCGGGGGCGGATCTGTTCCGCCCACATGGCCTTCATCTCCCGGGGAACGCCGGGCATGAGCACGGCACAGTGGCCGTTTTCGTCCTCAAACCAGGCGCCGGGGGCAGTGCCGTGGGCGTTGGGCAGCTTATGCCCTTTCACCGGGACCATGGCCTGTTTGCGGTTGTTGGGGGTGGGACGGCGGTTGGTCCGGGCAAAGAAATCCACGATCTTCTGCCATTCTTCCTCGTCAAAGCGCAGGGTATCGCCAAAGGCTTCGGCCACCGTCTCCTTGGTCAGGTCGTCCTCGGTGGGACCAAGGCCGCCGGAAAAGACCAGCAGCTCACTGCGGTCCTTCGCCTCCCGCACCAGGTCCCGCAGGCGTCCCACGTTATCCCCGATGACATGCTGGTGCAGCACGCTGATGCCCAGCTCGGCCAGTTCCCGGCTCAAAAACTGCGCGTTGGTGTTGACGATGTCCCCCAGCAGCAGTTCCGTGCCTACGCAAATGATCTCGGCGTTCAAAATACGCCCGCCTCCCTGTTAAAATTCCGGTTCGTCCCCGATCTGGATGGGGATCTTCTCCACATTGGCGGCTGCTTCGGCCTCCAGTTCCTCCAGCCCGGGCATGGCCGCCTCGGCGGCTTCGATCTCCGCCAGGGAAGGCCGGGTCTTGGGATGGGGCGGGGTGAAAATGGTGCAGCAGTCCTCGTACGGCTCGATGGAAGTCTCAAAGGTGCCGATCTCCCGGGACCGGGCAATGATCTCGGTCTTGTCCATGCCGATGCAGGGACGCAGCACCGGCAGGCTCTGGGCCGCGTCGGTGCAGGCCAGGGCGGGCAGCGTCTGGCTGGCCACCTGGGCCAGGCTCTCACCGGTGATGAGGGCCTCCATGCCGGTGGTGTCCGCCACCCGCTTGGCAATGCGCAGCATGCTGCGGCGCATCAGGACGGTGAACAGCACATCGGGGGCGTTGTCCCGTATATACTCCTGGGGCTTGGTGTACGGCACCACGAACAGCACGCAGTTGCCGGTATACTCGCTGATGAGCCGGGCCAGCGACACCACCTTGAGCTTGGCACGCAGGCTGGTGTAGGGCGGCGAAGCAAAGTGGATGTGATGCAGCGCCAGACCACGCCGGGCCATGCACCAGGCCGCCACGGGGCTGTCGATGCCGCCGGACAGCAGGTTGAGGGCACGGCCGCTGGTCCCCACGGGCAGGCCGCCCGCACCGGGGACCTTGGGGCCGTGGATATATGCGCCGAAGTCCCGGATCTCCACCATGATCTCCAGCTGGGGATTGTGGACATCCACCCGCAGGTAGGGGTGTTTGGACAGCAGGAAGGCCCCCAGTTCCCGGCAAAGTTCCGGGCTCTTCATGGGGAAGGTCTTGTCCGAGCGCTTGGCCTCCACCTTGAAGGTCTTGATACCCCGCAGGGTCTGGCCCAGGTAGGCTTCGGCGGTGGCGCAGATGCTGTCAAAGTCCTTGTCGCAGACGGCGGCACGGCTGAGCTTGACGATGCCGAACACCTTGGAAACACGGCGGAACACCTCGTCCATATCGATGTCGTCCGACTTGGGCTGGATGAAAACGGTGCTCTGGGCCTGACGGATGTTGAACTCCCCCAGGTCGGCAAGACGGCCGCGGATGGCCTTGGACAGCTTGGCCTCAAAGGTTCCGCGGTTGAGGCCTTTCAGGGTCATTTCGCCCTGGTAAGCCAGAATGATCTCTTTCATAATTGGCAACTACCTTTTCTTTTATTACTCTTGTGTTCAGATATGCTGCAGTTCGGCCAGGCCGGTGCGCAGCGCAGCCAGCAGAGCGTCCACGTCGGCTTCGTCGTTGTCGGCGCAGAAGCTGACCCGCAGGGCCGTGGCGATGGCCGCGGCGTCGCAGCCCATGGCCTGCAGGGTGTGGCTGGGCTCGCCCTTGTCGCAGGCGCTGCCCCCCGACACATAGATCCTGCGGTCACTGAGATAGGTGATGAAGGTCTGGCTGTTGACGCAGTTGGTGGAGAAGTTGAGCACCTCCGGCACGCCGTCCTCCGGGGAGTGGATGGTCACCCCGGGCAGCTCCGCCAGACCCGCCCGCAGCCGGGCATTGAGGGCAGCCGCCGCTTTTGCGTTGGCGGCGATCTTTTTGGTGCCCTGCTCTGCCGCCACGCCCAGGCCCACCGCATAGGGCAGGTTCTCGGTGCCGGGACGGATGCCCCGCTCCTGATGTCCGCCCAGGTAGGGCGGCACCAGATGCTGACGCTGGTTCTCACACAGGTACAGCGCGCCGATGCCCTTGGGGGCATGAACCTTGTGGCCGGACACCGCCAGGGTGTCCACATGGGAAAGGCTCTTCATGTTGAGGGGGATGCGCAGCCACGCCTGCACCGCGTCCACATGGACGGCGGTCCGGCTGTTCTTGGCCTTGACCCCGTCGGCAAAGCGCTTGATGTCCTGCAAAGCGCCCGTCTCATTGTTGACCGCCATGCAGCAGGCCAGTACGGTGTTTTTGTCCACGGCGGCGACCAGGCGGTCCACGTTCAGGCGGCCGTCGGCTTCGGGCAGAATTTCCACCACCTCAAAACCCTGGTCTTTCAAAGCGCGGATGGGGCGCTGGACGCTGGGATGCTCAAAGCCGGTGACTACGATTTTATTTCCCCAGGCCTTGCGGGCCATGGCCGCGCCCAGGATGGCAATGTTATTGCTCTCGCTGCCGCAGGCGGTGAAATAAATTTCTTTTGCGGCACAGCCCAGGCTGCGGGCGACCTTGCTCCGGGCGGAGGCCAGCTGCTGCTCGGCCAGGATCGCCGGCTCATACAGGCTGGACGGGTTGGCCCAGCAGTTTCGCACCGTGCGGTCGATGGCATCCGCCACCGCCGGGTCCACCATGGTGGTGGCGGCGTTGTCCAGATAATGCAGTTCGGCGTTTGTTCGCATACCTTGCGGTTCCTCTTTTCCCCTCGATTGCACCGGGTCCTTCCGCAGGGCGGACAGCGTTCCGGCGCTTAAAAATGTACAAACCAATACAGAATAGATTATACACGTTTGCCGGAGCAAACACAAGGATGCGCAGAGTGAAAAATATTGTACCGCGTACAAAATGCCCGCCGGGGCGCAAGGGAGATCCCTGCGTCCCGGCGGGCGGCAGTTTTTGGAAAGTCAGCGGTCACGCACCGAAGTCGGCGGCAACCTTTTTGAGCATCTGACGGATGGGCAGCTGATAGGGGCAGCGGGTCTCGCAGGCGCCGCATTCCACGCAGGCACCGGCCTTGACGCTCAGCGTGGCATAGCGCTCCCGCGCCCAGCCTTCCAGGCCGTAGCGGTCCAGATAGCCATGGAACAGGAAGCAGTTGGGGATCTGGATGCCCACGGTGCAGGGCGCGCAGTAGTTGCAGCGGCGGCAGAACTGGGTGCCCAGGGCACGGCGGACTTCGTCGCAGCGGGTCAGTTCCTCCTCCGTCAGAGGGGAGGCATCGGCGGCAGCGGCAACGTTCTGGTCCAGTTCCTCCGGCGCGGCCATGCCGGGGATGGCAACGGTGACGTCGGGGTTGCTCAGCACATAGCGCACCGCAAGACGACCGTCCTCCAGCGCACCGCCGGCCAGGGGCTTCATGGCGATAAAGCCGCGGCCCGATGCCGCACAGCGGGCGATCAGGTCCGCGCCCTGCTGCTCCACAACATTATAGGGGAACATGATCGTCTCAATATCAGGGCAGTCCAGAGCCTTTTCAAAGGTGGCGGTCAGATGGGCCGTGACACCGATATGTCCCACGACGCCCGCCGCCTTGGCCGCCTTGAGGGCCTCCATGGCGCCGCCGGGAGCCAGGATCTTGTCAAAGTCCGCCGGGCTGGGGTTATGGAACTGGTAAAGCTCGATGTGATCGGTGCGCAGGTTCTTCAGGCTGGCGGCAAGTTCCTTTTCCATCTCCTCCTTGGTGATGGCGCGGCACTTGCTGGCCAGCACGAACTCGTCCCGCAGGCCGCTTTCCTCCAGGGCCTGACCGATCCATTCCTCGCTGACGGTATAGCCCCGGGCCGTGTCGATATAATTGATGCCCACCTTATGGGCAGCTTCCAGCATGGCGCGGGTACCCGGCTGGTCGATGCGCTGGATGGGGATGCCGCCAAAGCCCAGACGGGAAATTTTCAGCCCGGTACTGCCCAGCATAACATACTGCATAGTTCTTTCCTCCCTGTTTGTGCACGGGCATTTCCGCCGTGCTTTTCCTGACGGGCCGGGTGACAGCCGCACCCCGGCCTTTTTTCATTGATTCACCATACCATTATAGCAGGTCGGCGGCAAAAATCCACCGTCCCGGCAGCCGGCGGCATCCGCGCCGCGGGGTATCCGCCGGTTTCCCGCGCGCGCCCGCGATTTTTGCTCCCCGCGAATTGACAAGGCCGCCCCCGTGCGATACCATAAATGCAAACCTTTTTGCCCCACGGGGCAAAGCACTGACTGAGAGGGATTGTATATGCGTTACGGGTTTATCGGATGCGGCAACATGGGCGGCGCGGTGGCGCGGGCCGTGTGCCGCGGAGCCGGAGCGGAAAAGGTTCTGCTGGCCAACCGCACCCCCGCCAAGGCCGAGGCCCTGGCCGCCGAGCTGGGCTGCTCCGCCGGGGACAACCTGCGGGTGGCGTCGGACTGTCATTTTATCTTTCTGGGCGTAAAACCCCAGGTAATGCCCGGCATGCTGGCGGATATTGCCCCGGTGCTGGCCGAACGGAAGGACAGCTTTGTACTGGTCACCATGGCCGCCGGGCTGACCATGGCCCGCATCCGGGAGATGGCCGGGGGCAAATACCCTGTCATCCGCATCATGCCCAACACCCCCGCCGCTGTGGGCGCCGGAATGGTGCAGTACTGCTCGCTGGACGTGAGCGATGTCGATTTACAGGAATTTCTGACTGCCATGGCCCCCGCCGGGCTGCTGGACCCCATTGAGGAACACCTGATCGACGCGGCCAGCTGCGTTTCCGGCTGCGGCCCCGCCTGGGCTTACCAGTTTATCGAGGCTTTGGCCGACGGCGGTGTGGCGGCAGGTCTGCCCCGGGCCAAGGCCCAGATGTACGCCGCCCAGATGCTGCTGGGCAGCGCCCGCCTTGTGCTGGAAAGCGGCCAGCACCCCGGCGCCCTGAAAGATGCGGTGTGCAGCCCGGGGGGCTCCACCATCCAGGGTGTCCGCGTGCTGGAAGAGCACGCCTTCCGCGGCGCAGTGACCGATGCGGTGCTGGCCGCCTTTGATAAAACGCGCGAGATGGGCAAAGGCTGATGCCCCGCGCAAAGGGATGAGGAAAGTAACATGCGTATCGTTGTCAAGATCGGCACCAGCACTCTGGCCCACGAGGGCGGGCGGCTGAACATCCGCCACACCGAGGAGCTGGTCAAAACCTTAAGCGACCTGAAAAATGCAGGCCATGAGCTCATCGTCGTCTCGTCGGGAGCCATCGGCATGGGCGCGGGCAAACTGCAGATCGCCCGGCCCAAGGATATGCCCACCAAACAGGCCGCCGCATCGGTGGGCCAGTGCGAACTGATGTACACCTACGACCGGCTGTTTTCCGCCTACAACCACACCGTTGCCCAGATCCTGGTGACCCGGGAGGACTTTGACTGGGTGACCCGGCTGAAAAACCTGCAGAACACCGTCTATCGTCTGCTGCAGCTGGGGGCCATCCCCATCATCAACGAAAACGACAGCGTCGCCACCGAAGAAATTGCCGTGGGCGACAACGACACCATGGGCGCGTTGGTGGCCAAATATGCCCGCGCCGATCTGCTGGTGGTGCTCAGCGACATTGACGGCCTGTATACCGCCGACCCCCACACCCATCCCGATGCCAAACGCATCGAGCTGGTGGAGGAACTCACCCCCGAGATCGACGCTCTGGCCGGAGGGACCCACAGCGGCCTGGGTACCGGCGGCATGGCCACCAAGCTCACCGCCGCCCACATTGCAACGGGCGCGGGGGTGGACATGGTCATTGCCAACGGCTCCTACCCCGCCCTGCTGTACGATATCGTGGAGGGCAAACCGGTAGGCACCCGTTTTCTGGGCAAGAAAAAACACTGAATTTATCAGGATACCGAACCGTTCCGAATTTTCCATATGCGTTTTGCAGACAAAGAAGGAGGATTTTCCCATGACGACACATGAGATCCTGCTTGCAGCCCAGGCGGCCCGTCAGCCCCTGGCGCTGGCCAACGCCGACACGAAAAACCGTGCGCTGGAGGCCATGGCCTCCGCCCTGACCGCCGCCTCCGATGAGATCCTGGCCGCCAACCGCAAGGATCTGGAAGCCGCCCGGGGCAAGGTGTCCGAGGTCATGCTGGACCGCCTGGCCCTGACCCCGCTGCGCCTGACCGACATGGCCAAAGGCATGCGGGAAGTCGCCGCTCTGCCCGATCCGGTGGGTACGCTGCTGCGGCAGATCGTCCGTCCCAACGGCCTGGTCATTGAAAAGCGGGCCGTCCCCATGGGCGTTATCGCCATCATCTACGAAAGCCGCCCCAACGTCACCTCCGACGCCGCCGCGCTGGCATTGAAAGCGGGCAGCGCCTGCGTGCTGCGCTGCGGCCGCGACGCCTGGCAGAGCTGCCACGCCATTGTCGCCGCGCTGCGCCGGGGTCTTGCGGCCGTAGGTTTGCCCGAGACGGCAGTCAGCCTGATCGAGGACACCACCCACGCCTCCGCCAACGAGCTGATGACCGCGGACGGGCTGGTGGACCTGCTGATCCCCCGGGGCGGTGCGGGGCTGATCTCCGCCTGCGTGCGCAACGCCACCGTCCCCTGCATCCAGACCGGTACCGGCATCTGCCATGTCTACGTGGACGCTGCTGCCGACCTGGAAATGGCGGTGCGCATCATTGAAAACGCAAAGACCTCCCGCCCCAGCGTCTGCAACGCCGAGGAAGTCTGCCTGGTCCACAAGGATGTAGCGGACAAGTTCCTGCCCATGCTGCGGGCAGCCCTGGTGGACGCCCGCGCCGCCGAGGACCTAACCCCCGTGGAGCTGCGGCTGGATTCCCAAGCTGCGGCCATCATTCCCGGCACGCCCGCTTCGGACAGCGACTTTGACACCGAGTTTTTGAACTACATTCTGGCCGTGGGCGTGGTAGACAGCCTGGACGACGCCATCGCCCACATTGCTGTCCACTCCACCCACCACAGTGACGCCATTGTGACGGCGGACGATGCCGCAGCGGCACGCTTTACCGCCTGCGTGGACAGTGCCGCGGTCTATGTCAACGCCTCCACCCGCTTTACCGACGGCGGAGAGTTCGGCCTGGGCTGCGAGATGGGCATTTCCACCCAGAAGCTCCACGCCCGCGGCCCCATGGGCCTGGCCGAGCTGTGCACCTACAAATACATCATCCGCGGCAGCGGCCAGACCCGCGGCGGTGCCTCCGCCAAGCTGCAGACGCCCTGCTGCTGACCGGATACGGCACAGCGCTGGAAAAACCGGCGCCTGCCCATCAAATACGGCATACAAAAAGCCCTCACGCATTTCTCATGCGTGAGGGCTTTTTACTGGTTATGAGGAACGGGCGATCAGCCGACGTTCATATCCACGTTGCCGGGAACGCCGTTGACCTTGCCGGTGCTGGTGTACTGCCAGATATCGTAGCGGTACTTGAAGTCCAGCGAATCACGGTACTGGGCGATCCAGATGCGGTACTTGCTGATGTTTGCGTAGTTCAGGGAGTTGTAGAACCAGCTTGCGTAGGAGTAAACACCGGCGGAGTAACCCGCATTGCGGATGGTCTCACAGAAGGCCACGGCGCAGGCGGTGCGCTGGGCTGCCGAGATGCCGTCCGCACGGCCGGTATCACCGGCGACCTTTTCGGTGTCGTAGTAGACGCCCAGAGGCAGGCTGTAACCGCTGCACAGGCTCAGGACCATGCTGGCTTCCTCCACGGCTTCGGCCTCGTTGACGGCCTGGCTGTAGAAGTAAACGCCAACCTTCAGACCGGCGGCGGTAGCGCCCTGGATGTTGCGGCGGAAGGTGGAGTCCTCGACCAGAGCGCCGCTGCCGTAACCGCGGTAGCCCACGCGGATGATGGCAAAGGTGATGCCGTCCGCAGCGACTGCGTTCCAGTCGATGTTGCCCTGATACTTGGAAACGTCGATGCCGCGGGCCGTCTGGTTCAGAACGCCGTCCGCGCCGAAGGTGTAGACATTGCCCTGAATGACCTGGGTGCCGATGACCGGCTGATGGGTCGCGGGATCGTAGTAGTAGTTCTTGCCGTCGATGTTCTGCCAGCCGGTATACTCATATGTAATGCGCTCGCTGGAAGAAATATCAAAGCCGTAGCCGGACAGCTCCGATGCCTTGATCTCGGTGGGCCAGCCCGCCGTGGGATCGCTGGGTTTCTGGGTGGGCGTGGGAGTCGGCGTCGGGGTGGGCGTAGGAGTAGGAGTGGGGGTTGCCGTCGGCGTCGGGGTCGGCGTGGCCGTCGGGGTGGGGGTGGGCGTAGCCGTGGGAGTCGGTGTCGGGGTGACCTCCGGCGCGGGAGTGGGGGTCACTTCCGGGGTCGGAGTGGCGGTCTCCTCAGGCTCGGTGGTGGGAGTGCTGCTCTCATCCAGGACCTGCACATCGGAGGACGCATCCGGCTCATTGGTGCCGTGACGGGTCGTCAGCGCGGAAAGGCTCATCAGGGAAAGTCCCTGGAAAGAAGCACCCGTAGCGGAGTAGGTGGCAGAGCTGTCACGCTTGGCTCCCACCAGATCCTTGGTGTTGCTATCGTAGACAGGCAGGTACGCCGAAGTGGAACCGTCCTTCATCATCAGATGGCCGTCCGAGCTGAGCTTGGCAGTGTAGACGGTGACGCGGGAAATCTCTTTCTGGCTGGACTCGGCGTAAGAGACGGTGTCGGTGATCTCTTCCTGGACCACAGAACCGGAATAGCTGGAGTCTTCCTGGCTTTCCACAACCTCCGACGACTGGACGATCTTATCCTTGACCGCTTCCACGTCGGCTTTGTATTCGACCTTTTCTTCAACGGTCACTTCCACGTCGTCGGGCAGGTTGTAGCCCTCCACTTCGGGGAAGCTGACCACGTAGTCGCCCGGTTCCACATTCTCGGCCAGCATGGTGCCGGACTCGGTGTCCACGGGGTAGGTGGTGGCATTGCCCTCGGCGTCAGTGACGGTGACATCCATCTCGACACCGGTCAGCGGGATCTTGACGGTATCTTCTGACTGGGTATCCGTATCGGAATCCTTGGCCTGCGTGTCGGTGCCGGAGCTGTCGGTATCCTTTGCCGCATCGGTATCGGAAGCGCCGTCCGCCTCTTCCGCCGACGCATCGGCCAGGGTATAGAGCAGAACACCGATGTCCTGCTGGATGACCGAAACGTCGCACAGCACATCCTGGATAGGCGTGGGCGTGGGGCTGGGAGTCGGCGTGGGGGTGGAGGCCGTCTCCACCGTGGGGGCGGTAGTGGGCATCTCCTGGGGCGCGGCACTCAAAAATGCCGACGCCATAACGCTGACACCGATGCTGGCGCTCAGCAGAACGGCCACGCCGCCCATGGCCACTTTATACAGCGGCAGCCGCTGGAACGTACTGCCGGAGAAATATTTCATGACTTCACGTTTTTTCATTCCGTTTGATTGCTCCTGTTCTTTTCCGCGCTGTCGGCGCGGCAAACCTTAACCTCATACGTATCCCAAAATACAGTACCCATTATATACCCTGTTTTTGCGGGGTTCAAGGGGCATAGCCTGGAAACATTTGTAAATCTTATCGCTGTATCGACGGTTCCATCTACATTTTGTAGTGTCCGCCACCGGCATCCACAAGGCGCCGGAAAAACTTTTTTGCCTCAGCCGGCCAGGGGCAGATATTTTTCCACCAGAAGGTCCACACAGGCCCCGTAGCTGCGCATTCCCAGCTCCTGATCATAGCTTTGCAGAAAGCCCTCGTAGACCGTCTCTCCCAGGGACTCCACCGGACCTTCCCAGGATGCCCAGTAGGCATCGTTGCAGGCGATGTCCGCCCGGGCCTCTGGGCAAAGCGTTTGCCAGGTCTCCATTGCCCGCTCGGTATCCACCGAGTACAGGGCATTGAACAGATGGACATAACCGTACACCCATCCAGAATAGACATACGCCGCCTTTCCGCTGGTCACCGAAGCATAAATACCGCAGAAATTGGCTTCCTGTTCCGCGGCAACGCCCCGCTGGTGGGCAAATTCGTGGGCGATGGTCACCGGCAGAAATACCGCCGGGCAGTCCACGTTGACGGTGCTCTCCCCGAACAGCGGGCAGAGATACCCGGTAAAGCCTGCCGCACTCATCAACTTGGAATAAAAGGCAGGCTTTGCACTGCGCTCCGGGCCGTCCAGGCAGGGATATTCCGTCGCTGCGGCGTCGTATACCCCGGCACTGTCGGCCAGGATCTCCTCCACGCTGACAGCAAACACGCCGTCCTCATCCCGCGGGACCGTGTCCGCCGTGGCGTTGGCCTGCCGGGCAAAATATTCAGCCACCGCGGCCAGGTCCTCCACCTCCACCGCGCCGCCGGTCATACCGGCTTTTTCGGCAAAGGTGGTACCGTAATACTGGGTCCCCCAGAAGGCGCACACCAGCAGATAAATCCAGACCGCCGCCGTGCAGAAATGCAGCGCCAGCACGCCGAAACGGAATCTGCCCCGGCATACCGCCAGCCACACCGTGCGGCCGATCATGAACAGCACAAACAGGATCAGCACCGTGACCGAAGCCTCGCACACGCTGAAAGGCAGCGGGTCCACCAGCGCCGACACTGCCCGTTTGTAAGGCATGGAAACATACTGCAGCCAGGCATCCATCCAGTCCCGGCGGCCCCGTGCCGCCCAGAACAGGCAAAGCCCCGCCCCGCCGGCCAGCAGCAGGCTTACCGCGGCCCAATGCCTGCGGCAATATTGCAGCATCCTTTGCATCGCCACACCTCCTGGCAGTTGCACATAGGCAACCTTGTGAACAGTATACCTGAGATTTCCTCCCGGCGCAACGGTCTGAGAGGGCTCGGAAGCGTAGATTCTGCACAAGGCAGTCTCGCGTTTTTTGTACAGATGTGCTATCATACAAAGAGATTCTGTCATGCAGGAGGTGCGGGCAATGCGGCCGGATATCGCGGATTTTTATAACGGCGTCAGCACCGGAGCGCCCCGGCTGCTGTGTCCGGCGCCCTCGGACAGCGGGCAAGGCTGGCTGTTCTGTGTCTACGCCCCCAACGCCCGCCGGGTGCAGGTGCTGGGCGACTGGAACGGCTGGGACCTGTACTCTGCCGCTGAACTGTCCCGCTGCGAGGACGGGCTCTGGCGGGGCAAGGCCCCCGACGCCCGGGAAGGCCAGCTGTACAAATACAACATTCTCTGTGCCGACGGCTGCTGGCGGCTGCGCACCGATCCTTTTGCCGCCGGGTATGAGCCTTCCGCCGTGGCGGCGGCCCGGCTGATGCGCCTGCCCTGCCCTCCCCCGCCATGGAGCCGTCCGGCCGGCCCGGACAGCCCCCTGCGCATTTATGAGCTCCACGCGGGCAGCTGGCGGCGGCACTGGGACGGCCGCTACTATGACTTTGACGCCCTGGCCGACCGGCTGATCCCCTGGGTGGCGGGACAGGGCTTTACCCACATCGAACTGATGCCCCCTGCCGAATATCCCTTTGACGGCAGCTGGGGGTATCAGCTGACGGGGTACTTTGCCCCCTCCGCCCGTTTTGGCGGCGCAGAGCGCTTTGTGCATCTGGTGGAGCGCTGCCATGAGGCGGGCGTGGGGGTGCTGGCAGACTTTGTCCCCGCCCATTTTGCCCCGGACGACGGCGCCCTTGTCTGGTTCGACGGTTCCCCGCTGTACGAGGCCGGGCCAAGCGACTGGGGCAGCCTTGCCTTTGACCTGGCCAGCGGCCCTGTGCGCAGCTTTTTGCTGAGCGCGGCCTGCCGCTGGGTGGGCGACTACGGCTGCGACGGCCTGCGGGTGGACGCGGTGGGCTGGGCTTTGCGGCGCTGGCCCGGCGGGGAGTCCGCCTCCTTTTTCCGGCTGCTCACGTCCACCCTCCACGCCCGGTTCCCCGGGGTGGTGCTGATTGCGGAGGACAGCCTGCCCGGATGCCCCTCCGCCGCTCCCATAGAGGCCGGCGGCCTGGGCTTTGACTATGTCTGGGAAGCCGCTCCCCTGCGCGAGCTGGCCGGGACTTTGTCCCGGCCCTTCGGCACCCGGGGCGAGGGCCCCATCCTGGCCCCGGAAGGCGGGCGCTGCATCCAGGCCTTCAGCCACGATGACTGCACCCTGCCGGGAGGTGCCCTTTTGCCCCGCATGTACGGCGATCCGGCCCGGCAGTTTGCCCAGGCACGGCTGTTTTTGCTGTACCAGGCCGCCCTGCCCGGGAAACAGCTGCTTTTTTCCGGCTGCGAGTTCGGGCAGCTGTCCCCCTTTGATCCCGGCCGCGAACCGGACTGGCACTTGCTGGCCGGGGAGGGCCACCGGGCATTGGCCGATTACTGCGGGGCGCTGGGGCAGTTTTACGCCGCACACCCCGCCCTGTTCTGCCAGGACGGCAGCGCCCGGTGGCAGATCCTGGCCAACGGGCCGGTGCGGGCATGGCTGCGTTCTGCCCGCGGGGATACGCTGCTGTGCCTGTTCCATCTGGAGCCCCGGGACCGCCCCGGCGTGACGCTGGACCTGGGGAAGCACGGTTGGCGGGGCCGGATGCGGGAGGTGTTTGCTTCCGGGGCGGCCCGGCCGCTGCCGCCGGTATGGGTGGAGGACGGACGGCTGACCCTGGACCTGCCCGGTTTTTGCGCCGCGGTGCTGACCTGGGAATAAATGCGGACAGTGCTTGACATTTCGCACAAAATGACTATACTGTTTTTGGACATAAGAACAGGGGCGCTGAGAGTTCTTCTCGGCTGAGATTGGGGCAAATTGCAGCCCCAGGTCGCCTTGAACCTGATCCGGGTAATGCCGGCGTAGGAAGTTTGCGGTATCTTTGCCAGATAGACGACTTTGCGCGCCTGCATGTTTTTGTGCAGGCGCGTTTTTCTTTGTTTTTATGTACTATGTATCGTTGAAGGAGCGTTTTTCATGTCTGCCACCTATTCCAAGACCCGTACCCTGGTGGAAGCCGCCCTGATGATCGCCCTGGCCAGCGTTCTGTCCAAAGTGGAGTTCCCGCTGGCCTGGACCCATGGCGGTTCCGTCACCCTGCTGTCCATGCTGCCCATCATTCTCATGAGCCTGCGCAACGGTCCCAAGTGGGGCTTGGGCACTGCTTTCATTTTCAGCCTGATCCAGTTTGTCATGGGCATCAACAATCTGGCTTACTGCCAGACGCTCACCGCCCAGATCGGCTGCGTGCTGCTGGACTACCTGCTGGCGTTCACCGCCCTGGGCCTGGCCTGCCTGCCGGCCCGCGCCCTCAAGACCAGCGCCGCCGGCGTTGCGGTGGGCACGGTGATGGTCTGCCTGCTGCGTTTCCTGTGCAGCTTCTTCTCCGGCTACATCGTTTGGAAAGACTACGACTATGCCCTTGAATGGCTGAACAATTTCAGCTGGGCCGCCTGGTTCACCTCCAACCTGGGCGAGGACGCCCTGTGCTGGTTCTACAGCTTTGCCTACAACTTCAGCTATATGCTGCCCGAAACCATCCTGACGGTAGTGGGCGCACTGCTGCTGTACAAAGCTGCTCCGCGGATCTTCCGCAAGGCGGACTGAGCATCCGTCCTTCCATAGCGACCGTTTTCGGCGGCACGGCAACCTGTCGTGCCGCCGTTTTTGTTGCAAGGCAGCGCCCGGCGTGCTAAAATGGGCATATTCTCCCCCGCCCGGTTTGCCGTGCGCGGGGTCTGACTGTTTTACGGGAGGTCTTTTCTGTTATGGATCTTACGACATTGATCGGCAACATTCCCTCCGCGGTCATCTCGCTGGTGGTGGCGGTGCTGATCTGCTTTATGGGATACCGCCTGCGCAAGGCGGGCATCATGCTGGCGGGAGCGCTGCTGGGCTACACCATCACCCACAACATCGCCGTGCGCTACATGGCGCCCTCCACCGCCCTGATTCTTGCCCTGGTCATTGCGGTGCTGCTGGCCCTGATGTGTTCCTGGCTGTACGACGCGGGCATCTTTGTGCTGTGCGGGGCCTGCGGCGCGCTGTTCGTCTCTTCCCTGCTGGAACAGTTCGCTCTCATCTGGTGGCTGGAACTGGTCATCCTGTTGGCGGCCTTTATCGCCATCGGTGTCCTGGCGCTGCAGTTCGTGCGGCCGGTGCTCATCATTGTGACGGGACTTTCGGGAGCAAGCAGCATTCTGTCCAGCCTGGCCCTGCTGGGCCTGCCTCTGCCGGGCGGCAATGTTCGGCTGGTCTGCGCCCTGGTGCTGGGTCTTGTGGGTATGGCGGTCCAGTTCACCACCACCCACGGGCGGTAAACATATTCCTCCGTCCATCTGTTAATCCGTAAAAAGGGACGCTGCTCTACGGCAGCGTCCCTTTTGTTGCATCTTATTCTGTTGACGGAGAAATCTCTGGTGTTTTTACCGGCGTTTGGACTTGTACTTCCTGCGGCTGCGGGGCTTTTCCTCCATACGGCGGCGGATCAGCACAAAGGCCACCACGGCCGCGCCCGCCGCCAGCACGCCGATGCCCACATACAGCGGCAGACGGCTGGACATTTCCTGTGCTTCCTCCGCTTTCTGCTGCTCTTCCGGAGAGAGGGTCGCCTCCGGCGTGGCCGAGGGCGTCGGGGTCGGGGTCACGGTCGGCGCAGGCGTCACCCCGATGATGGTCCCTGCGGTGGGGTCATCCACCGGTGCGGCTGTGCGGGCCGGCGCAGGGGTGGGGGTTGCCGTCTGGCTCACGGCAGGCGTCGGGGTCGGCGTCGGCGTGGGCGTGTCGGTCTCCGTCTCCCCCTCCGCCGTCACGGTCTGTGTGGGAGGGGCAGTGGGCGCCGGGGTAGGCGTGGGCAGCGGCTCGGTCACGGTGCCTTCCGGCAGCGCTCCCACCGAGATCTGCACGCCGCCCTGGCTGCCAAGCGCGGTGACGCTGCTGACATACCAGGCCGTGCCGCCCTCTGCCAGGCGGATGGTATGGGAACCGGCGGACAGGCCCTGAATGGTCAGCAGGCCGTTGCCGTCCAGGGTGCCGCGCATCTGCACCCCATCCACATAGACCACCACTACGCAGTTTGTGACTTTGCCGTCGGTCTGGAGGGTCACGGTATAGTTCCCCGCCGTGACCGGCAGAATGCGCCCGGAAGTTCCCTGCCGTCCCAACAGCAGAGCCAGGGTCCCGGCGTCACAGGTTTTGGGCAGATCCAACAATGCGCCGTGCAGGGTCAAAAGATCCTCCGCAGGCTGCCAGGTCTCCTCCGTGCCGTTTTCTCCCAGGGTCGCGGCCTGGGTATCCGCGGGAGCAAAATAGTCGGTGTATTCTTCGGTATCCAGGCCGCATGCCTCCAGCAGGTCGGAAGGCAGGACCAGCGCCAGGCGGGTCGTCTGGCCGTGCAGGTCCACGGGGGTCTCGCCGTTTTCTCCGGCCAGCCAGGCTTCCCGGACCTGGAAGTCGCCGTCGGTGGTCTGGTAGGTGAAGCGCAGGCCGCTGACCTGGAAGAAGGCGCCGTAATTCTCATTCTGGGCGGAAGAGGTCCCGGCCAGAGCCATGTTCAGAATATCGTTGAGCTTGTCCCCCGTGATGACCACGAGAGAGAGGGTCTCATCCTCCAGATACTCGCCCAGGTTGCTTTCGTCCAGCGTCGTACCGGTGGGGACCGTCGTGAGGAAGGACGCACCGTCCACCAGAGAGACCAGCGGCAGGCCGTACAGCTCGGTATTCTGCTGCCAGACCGTACTGGACGCCGCTGCGTAGGACATGGCGTCCGCCACCAGGTCACCGAAGTTGGTCTCCTCCCGGTTGGACACCTGCACCGCGCTGTTCCCCACGCTGACCGAGGCCCACAGCGGGCTGCTCACCGTCAGCTGGCGTTCGGCCTGCAGATCGCCCGCCGGGTATTTTCCCTTGGGAGAGACCGCGCCGATCATCCAGCTGTCAGGCCAGCTTTCCGCGGTCACAGACTGGGTGCGGTCGGCATCCTCCGGGGTGGCGTCCTCAGAGGTGGCTGCGTCTTCAGAGGTTGCGGCATCCTCGGCGGTGGCGGCATCCTCCGACGTCTGGGCATCCTCCGAGGTAGCCGGCTCCTGCTCATCCTCCCCTGCAAAAAAGCGAAGAATGTTCCCCAGGATCGGTACATCCATCAAGGTTTCCAGCACGCTTCCGGCGGGCTGCACCGCATACACGGTCTGCGCCGAGACCGGGGCTGCCGCTGCCAGAACAAGGCAGACCGCCAGCACCAGGCTGAGCAGACGGGATCGGATCGGTTTCATAGGGGTCCCTCCTTTTTTCGGGGCGGCTGCAGCCGTCCCCCTTCCCAATCAAAATGGCACATCCAGTAAGACAAGCAAAGGCCGGGGCAGATGCCCCGGCCTTTGCCGCGGACCGTCCGGGTCCGCGGCGGCAGCCGCAGGCTTGTTGCGGCTCCGCATTTTGTCATTCAGATTATGCCGAAGTTCAGACTTCGCGCTTGATGTTGGACGCCTTGTAGGTGTTCATGGCGCCCTCGTCCAGCTGATGCTCCATGGCTGCGCCTTCCGCGTACAGTTCGTCCATGAAGGCGTCGCTCTTCATTTCGCCCAGCAGATCGTAGGTCTCTTTATAGGTGGACAGGCTGCCCTGTTTCAGCGGCTCGACCTTGCGGACCAGCGCGATGGCAGTGCCCAGGTTGACTTTGACCCAGTTGCCGTAACCAGCCTCGTCCAGGGCGTCGGTCAGCAGATTGCCGCCCTCGCCGTCGTCATAGCTGGACAGGTTGGAGGGGGTGTACAGCTGAGAACCAATGTAGTAGACCGACTGGGAAGCATCGAAGTCGGTGGAACCCATCACTTCCATGACCTGGGGCAGGTATTCGGATGCAGCCATGTACATGGAGGAGTAGGCATCGGTGGAATCCACATCCGCGGACGCGCTGGCCTGCAGATCACTCAGGCACTGGTCGGCAATGGCATCGATGGCCGCTGCCTGTTCGCTGGAAGCAAAGCTGTAGGTGCTGTAATCCACCAGGGGCAGGTAGACGCTGTCAATGTAGCGGCATTCTTCCTGCAGGAAGGTCTCGTACTCCGCATCGGTCACAGGCTGCTGGCCGTTTTCGCCGTAGATCATTTCCATGCAGACCTGGGCTTTCTGGGCGTTGAGGAGGTACTTCTCCAGGGTATCCTTGGAGATGCCGTTGGCCTCGTACAGATCGCCGTTGGACTCCCACATGGAATCGGCACTCTCAGCAGCCTCGGCGGTGGCGGCGTCCTCCAGGGTAGCGCCCAGCTCGTCGAACTTGGCTTCCACTGCGGCGTAGTATTCAATGGTACGCAGGGTCAGGCGGGAGATGTAGTCGGCGCCGTCGGTGGTGACTTCCTCGTCGCCGATGGTGCCGGTGACGTCGGCCTTGAGCACGGCGGAGACATCATTGGAAGTCTCACCGGTGGCAAGGTCGGCATTGGAAGCAGCGGTGCTGTAGGCATTGTACTGTGCCAGCAGATAAATGCCGGCCGGGATCTCAACGCCGCCGATGCTGCCGACGGTGGCCGGGGTGGTGATGTTACAGCCCGCGACGCCGAGCAGCATGGCCAGCGCCAGACCCAGGCTGATGAATTTCTTCTTCATGGATGTGGGTTCTCTCCTTTATATAGCTTTCGATGCGAAAACGCATGATATAAAGCCATTATAGCTTTTTTGCCGGGGCATTTCAAGCCGGACGCTGCGGCGGGATGTGTAAATTGTGTGGCAGAACCGCCCCTTTACCCCTGTGCCGCCTTTGCTCCCGGCAGCAGGGCCACCGCGTCCCGCAGAATGACCACGGGGTCCTCCCCCTTTGCCACGTGCAGGGAAATGCAGGGCCGTCCCAGGCCGCTGTACAGCACCCGGCCGGGCATATTCTCGGACAGCGCGCCCAGCTGCTGGGGGCCGATGACATCGGAATAAAGCAGCAGCTTGTCGCCTTTCTGGGCGATCTCGGCCACGCCCGCACGGGCTGCCGTGACACGGATGAGGGAGATGTCCACCAGGCCCTGCACGCTGCGGGGCGGATCACCGTAACGGTCGATGAGTTCATCCAGCACATCAGTTGCGTCGTCCGCCGTCTGGATGGCCGCAATGCGCTTGTAGGCTTCGATACGGCCTGCCGCGTCGGGGATATAGCGCTCGGGCAGGTAGGCGTCCGCCGTAATGTCGATCAGGCAGTCGCTCTTGTCCGGGGCGGGCGGTTCGCCCTTGGCTGTGGCAATGGCCTGGCCCAGCATCTTGACATACAGTTCATAGCCCACGGCCTCCATGTGGCCGTGCTGGCTGTGCCCCAGCAGATTGCCCGCGCCGCGGATCTGCAAGTCCCGCATGGCAATGCGGAACCCCGAACCGAAGGCCGTAAACTCCCGGATGGCGGACAGACGCTTGGACGCGATCTCCGTCAGCACCTTATCCCGCTGGAAGGTGAAGTAGGCGTAGGCCTTGCGGCTGGAACGTCCCACCCGCCCGCGGATCTGGTAAAGCTGGGACAGGCCCATGCGGTCGGCGTTTTCAATAATCAAGGTGTTGCAGTTGCGCACGTCGACGCCCGTCTCGATCAGGGTGGTGCAGACCAGCACGTCGATCTCGGCGTCCAGCAGCTGCTGCCACACCGAGGAGATCTGCTCCTCGGTCATCTTGCCGTGGGCAATGCCCACCCGGGCGCCGGGGGCCAGCTTGCCCACATGGGCGGCACATTCCTCGATGGTCTCGACGCGGTTGTGCAGGTAGTAGACCTGACCGCCCCGGGCCAACTCCTTCTTGATGGCCTCCCCCACAATGCCGTCGTCGTATTCCATGACGTAGGTCTCGACGGGTCGGCGCTCGGTGGGGGGCATCTCGATGGTGGACATATCCCGGATGCCGGACAATGCCATATTGAGGGTGCGGGGAATGGGCGTGGCCGACAGGGTCAGCATATCCACGCCGATGAAGTTCTCCTTGAGTTTTTCCTTGTGCTTGACGCCGAAGCGCTGTTCCTCGTCAATGATGACAAGGCCCAGGTCCTTGAACTTGACGTCGCCGGAAAGCAGGCGGTGGGTGCCCACCACGATATCCACCGTGCCGTCTTTCAGGCCGCGGATGGTCTCTTTCTGCTCCTTGGCGCTGCGGTAGCGGCTGAGCAGGCCGATGCGGATGGGGAACGCCTCCATGCGGGAGATGGCGGTATTGAAGTGCTGCCAGGCCAGAATGGTGGTGGGGGCCAGGATGGCACACTGTTTGCCGCCCATGACGCACTTGAACGCCGCCCGCAGGGCGACCTCGGTCTTGCCCACGCCCACGTCGCCGCAGAGCAGACGATCCATGGGCCATTGCTGTTCCATGTCGTGCTTGATGTCGGCGGCGCAGGTCAGCTGGTCGGGGGTCTCCTCGTAGGCAAAACGCTGTTCAAAATCCGTCTGCCAGGTATCGTCGGGCGGGAAGGCATAGCCCTTGGCCTGACGGCGGCGGGCATACAGCTCAATGAGTTCCTTGGCCATCTGCTCGGTAGCGGCCCGGACCTTTTTGCGGGTCTTGGTCCACTCGGCGCCGCCCAGACGGCTGAGTTTGACTTTTTCACTGTCACCGGGGGCGGTGTAGCGGGAGAGCAGGTCCAGCTGGGTGACCGGTACATAGAGCACGTCCTTTTTGTCGTACTCGATGCGCAGATAGTCCTTGGTGACGCCCTGCACCTCCATGCGGCGGATGCCCGCATAGCGGCCGATGCCGTGGTTCTGGTGGACCACCAGATCCCCGGGGGTGATGTCAGTCAGGCTGGCAAGAGCGTCCCGGCTCTTGCGGGCCTTTTTCTGTTTGGCGGCCGACGATTCCCCGAACGCCCGCCCGGTAATGAGGGCATATTTGGCAAAGGGATACTCGCAGCCGGAGGAAAGATGACCCGGCAGCACCTGCACCATACCCGGTACAGGGTCCACGTCGGGGGATTCGGTGGTATTGAGACCGCGGTCCCGCAGGTCCCGGGCCAGGCCCTTGGCAGCACGCTCGGTGCCGGCCAGCACCGTGACGGCGTAGCCCTGACGGCAGAGCGGCACCAGATCGTCGTCCGCCAGGGAGGCCACCTCCCCGCCCCAGGCGGGCAGGGTGTGAGCCGGAGCGTTGACGATCTCCTTCAGCCGGATGTCCGGCATACTGCGGGCAAAATTCTCCGCGCAGAGGGTGGGATACTTCCCCGTCTGAGCCCAGAGCCAGGCAGGCTCGGCGTAAAGCACATCCAGTCCGTCACAGAGGACGCCGTCCTCGTACAGGCTTTTGGCTTCCTCCTCCCGGCGGAACTGGTTGGCCCGCTCAGCTTCGTGGAGGGAGGCCGGCTCCTCCAAAATCAGGATGGGCTCGTCAAAGTAGTCCAGCAGGGTCGCCGGTTCCGGGTAACGGATGCCCAGATACTTGTCCATGGCCTCGGGCAGGGCGCCGCCGTCCAGCATGGCCAGGTCCTGCTCCATGCAGGCGGCCATGGCGGTTTTCTTTTTGCCGCGGCGATGGGACAGCGCTCCCCGCAGCAGGGCGGCAGCGTCGGCAGGCGCGCCGAACAGGACCTCCCGCGCAGGGCTGAGGTAGAGCTTTTCCAGCTCGTCCTCCCGGCGCTGGGTGGCAAGGTCAAAGCTGTGCAGGCTGTCGATCTCGTCGTCCCAGTACTCGATACGGGCAGGGGCCTTCATATCCGGGGCGAAGATATCCACGATGTCGCCGCGCACCGAAAACTGGCCGGGACCGTCCACCCGGTCCCGCCGGGTGTAGCCCGCCGCATACAGGGCGGCTGCCAGATCGTCCCGGGGCAACAGATCCCCCGGGCGGATGGTGCGGGTGTTGGCGCAGAATTCCTGCCGGGGCATGGTGTACTGGGTCAGGCCCTCGCAGGGGACGCAGACCGCAGCCAGACGCCCGCCCACAATATCACCCAGCACGCCCAGGCGGCGGTATTCGTATTCCCGGGCGGTGCTCTCAATGGGCCGCAGGACGTAGTCCCGGGCCGGGAACACCGCCGCCGCAACGCCCAGCGTGTTCAGGTCGGCGGCAAAGCGGGTGGCTTCGGCCTCGCCGGGGGTGACGATGCACAGCGTGCGGCCCAGCTCTTTCTGCAAAGCCGCGTACATCTGGGCGCGGCCTGCCCCGGGCAGCCCGAAGAGGGCCGCCGCACCGGGAGTCCCCAGCGCGCCGGCCAGACGTTTGTATTCACTTGTGGTGCCAAAGAGTTGCGAGAACATAATGCTCCCTTTCCGGGAATTGCGGCTCCCGTATCCGTCTCAGTGGTTGTACTTGTTCTGGGCTTCTGCCAGTTTGCCGTCCATCAGCAGGCGGCAGGCGCCCTCAATGTCAGGCAGGCGGTCGGCCACCGCTTTGGCGTCCTCCGCCGGGAACTTGCCCAAGACCCAGGCCGCCAGGTCGTACTGGGGGTTGGGCTTCTCCCCCACCCCGATGCGGACCCGGTAAAAGCCGTCCCCGCCCAGGGAAGCAATGATGCTCTTGAGGCCGTTATGCCCGCCCGCCGAACCGGAGGGCCGGATGCGGACATGGCCGGGCTTCTGGGCAATGTCGTCGCACAGAACGATGACATGGTCGGGTTTGATCTTGTAGAAGTTCGCGGCGGGCGCGATGCTCTGGCCTGAAAGGTTCATATAGGTCAGGGGTTTGAGCAGAACGACCTTGTGGCCGTCCACCTCCGCGACGCCGTACATGCCCTGCCACTTGGATTTGCTCACGCTGACGCCCCAGCGGTCGGCCAGGTAATCCAGGGCGGCGAAGCCGGTGTTGTGGCGGGTGCCGTCATATTTGGGTTCGGGGTTGCCCAGACCGGCAATGAGCCAGTCCGCCCCCGACGTGCTGCTGAAAAATGCCATAAATTTGCAGAGTTCTCCTTTATTTTAAGGTATCCGGCCGCACTCAGCAGGTCGAAACGATGCGGCTGCCGAAGGGCATCAGTGCCAGGCGGGCGATCTTGAAGAATTGCAGGCCAAAGGGAATGCCAATCACCGTAAGGCACAGAATACAGCCCCACAGGGCATGGGCCGCCGCCAGCGGAAGGCCGGTGACCACCAGCCAGATGATATTGAGCAGCAAGGACGGCGCTCCGCCCCCGCTGACGACCTCCTTGCCAAAGGGGAACAGGCTGAGGGAGGCAAACTTGAAGCATTGCAGCCCCACCGGGATCCCCACAATGGTGATGCACCACAAGATCCCTGCCAGGAACCAGCTCAGCGCACTGGCCAGGCCCCCAAGCAGACACCACAAAATATTTCCGATCAGATTCATTGGGATAAATTCCTGTCTATATTATAAGGAAGGACCCGCCCCGGGCTTTTTGTCTGGGGCTCAGCCTTTCTTTTCCGCCTCCAGCCTCTGCTTTTTGGCGATGTATTTCTCCAGCTTCTTCTCGCCCCAGCCCTCGATGGCGGCCTGCTTGCCGCGCTCGATGCCCAGCGCCCCGGCAGGCACATCGTGGCCGATGGTGGAACCGGCAGCGGTGTAGGCGTGGTCGCCCACCTTGACCGGCGCCACCAGGTTGGTGTTGCAGCCGATGAAGGCGTAGTCGCCGATGGTGGTGCGGAACTTGCCCTCGCCGTCATAGTTGCAGGTGACGGTGCCGCAGCCGAAGTTGCAGTACTTGCCCACGTCGGCATCACCGATGTAGGTCAGGTGGCTGACGGTGTTGCCCTCAGCAAAGTTGACGTTCTTGGTCTCCACGTAAGCGCCCAGATGGACGCCTTCCTGGGTGACAGTGCCGGGACGCACATGGGTGAAGGGTCCGATGCGGTTGTTTTTGCCCAGGCTGCTGTCATAGCACTGGCTGGCATTGACGGTGGAGCCCTCCCCCACCGTGGTGTTTTCCAGCAGGGTGTTGGGGCCGATCACGCAGCCCGCCTCCACCTTGGTCTTGCCCCGCAGGATGCAGCCCGGCAGGATCACGGCGCCCGGGGCGATCTCCACCTCCGGGTCGATATAAACGTCACGGCTGATAAACTCGACGCCGTTGTCCAGATGTTTCTCAAAGGTTTCGGCAAAGCTGCGCTGTGCAGATTCAAAGCGCTGGCGTGCAGTCATGTTTTCCATACCTTATTGTAGCCTCCCTGCCCGTTCGGGCGTGTGGGGCAGCCGTTGGCGGCCGCCCGGTATCGTGCGTATTATAGCAGATTTTCCGGACAAACAAAAGCAGGGCGTGCCGCATTTTAGCGGTACACCTTCCTGCCAAATGTTTATGAACCGAACTTTAAACCCATTATAATTTTAGCATTTTTTATACAAATTGCAACCCTGCTGCTGTAAAAAATCGGCATTTTTTAGTCAAATCATTGCCCATTTTTTTAACAATCTGCTGGAAATTCCCGCAAGAGTCTGTTATAATGGATTTTGCCGAACATGATACATGCGACGCGGGTGTGCGCGGCACACCGGGAAGAAACCGTATTTGTATGGAGGTAACTATGAGCAAAAAGTTCCTGTACCTGTTCAAGGAAGGTCATGACGCCTTTGGCGGCGATCAGACCAGCATGAAGAACATCCTTGGCGGCAAGGGTGCCGGCCTGGCCGAAATGACCCATGCCGGCATGCCGGTTCCCCAGGGCTTCACCATCACCACCGAAGCCTGCACCCAGTACTACGCTGACGGCCGTGAGATCAACGAAGAGATCAAGGCTGACATCTTCAAGTACATGGGCATCCTGGAAGAGCAGACCGGCAAGAAGTTTGGTGACATCGACAACCCCCTGCTCGTCTCGGTCCGTTCCGGTGCTCGTCAGTCGATGCCCGGCATGATGGACACCATCCTCAACCTGGGCCTGAACGATCAGGCGGTTGAGGGCCTGGCCAAGAAGACCAGCAACCCCCGCTTCGCTTATGACTGCTACCGCCGCTTCATCCAGATGTACTCTGACGTCGTCATGGAGCTGGGCAAGAGCTTCTTCGAAGAGCGCATCGACGCCATGAAGGAGCGCAAGGGCGTTACCCAGGACGTCGACCTGAACGCTGACGACCTGAAAGAGCTCGTTGCCGAGTTCAAGGCCATCTACCTGGAGAAGCAGGGCAGCGAATTCCCCCAGGATCCCAAAGAGCAGCTGATCGGCGCCGTCAAGGCCGTTTTCCGCTCCTGGGACAACCCCCGCGCCAACGTTTATCGTAAGATGAACGAGATCCCCTACGAGTGGGGCACTGCTGTCAACGTTCAGCAGATGGCGTTCGGCAACTCCGGCATGCGTTCCGGCACCGGCGTTGCTTTCACCCGTAACCCCGCCACCGGCGAGAAGAAGCTGATGGGCGAGTACCTGATCAATGCTCAGGGCGAGGACGTCGTCGCCGGCATCCGTACTCCCTCCCCCATCAGCAAGCTGCATGAGGAAATGCCCGAGGTCTACGACCAGTTCGTCGAGATCGCCGGCCGCCTCGAAGCTTACTACCGCGACATGCAGGATATGGAGTTCACCATCGAGGATGGCAAGCTCTTCATGCTGCAGACCCGTAACGGCAAGCGTACCGCCCAGGCTGCTCTGCAGATCGCCTGCGACCTGGTCGACGAGGGCGTCATCACCGAGCGTGAGGCTGTCCTGCGCGTTGAGCCCAAGCAGCTCGACACCCTGCTGCATCCCCAGTTCGACGCCGCTGCCCTGAAGGCTGCCGAGGCTATCGGCAAGGGCCTGGCTGCTTCTCCGGGATCTGCCTGCGGCCGTGTTGTCTTCAGCGCTGAGGACGCTGAGGAGAAGGTCAAGGACGCCGAGTGGAAGAAAGTCGTCCTGGTTCGTCTTGAGACCAGCCCCGAGGATATCGTCGGCATGCAGGTTTCTCAGGGCATCCTGACCGTCCGCGGCGGCATGACCAGCCATGCTGCTGTCGTCGCCCGCGGCATGGGCACCTGCTGCGTCTCCGGCTGCGGCAACGACAACGATGTCACCATCGACTACGATGCCAAGGTCATCACCGTCAACGGCCATGTCTTCCATGAGGGCGACTGGATCAGCATCGACGGCTCCACCGGCAACATCTACGAGGGCCAGATCGCTACCGTTGCTTCCACCGAGAACACCAACTTCAAGCGCTTCATGGGCTGGGCCGACGAGGCTCGCCAGCTGAAGGTCCTGACCAATGCCGACAACCCGACCGACGCGCAGAACGCCGTCGATATG
>DXFO01000051.1 GCA_019114415.1 Candidatus Gemmiger faecavium
AGGCTTATCCCGGCCCGTCCATCATCATCGGCTACGCTCCCTGCGAGCTGCACGGTGTCAAGGGCGGCATGACCAACTGCCAGAACGAGATGAAGAAGGCTGTCGAGGCCGGCTACTGGAACCTGTTCACCTTCAACCCCGCTCTGAAGGCCGAGGGCAAGAATCCGTTCACCCTCACCTCCAAGGCTGGCAACATGGACAAGTATCAGGAGTTCCTGGCCAACGAGACCCGTTACAGCCGCCTGAGCCGCGCCTTCCCGGAGCGTGCCAAGGAGCTGTTCGCCAAGAACCAGGAGGCCGCCGAGGCTCGTTACGAGCATCTGACCCGTCTGGTCGAGCTGTACAAATAATCAGCCCGCACCTTGGCAAAACGGCATAGTTGGATCCGTCCGACCTAAGCTGAAATAAGAGCTCCCCCTGTGTCCCGAAAGGGATGCAGGGGGAGCTTTTTTGCTTTGCGGAGGTGGTTTTTGGTGGAGTGTTTTGTTTTTTGAAGTGGAGGTGTGGGGAAGGTGAGGCGCGCAGGGTGGACGAGGGATCGGGGCGAGGCCCGCCGGATTTAAGATTTTTATTTGGTAACCCGATGTGTGGTTTGGGTACGACGTTTCGGGCAGGCGGTAGCTTTTCTTTAGCCTTACTTCTTTCACCGGGGAAAGAAGTAAGCAAGAAACCCGCCCCTGATGCGCGCCACTCAACAAGGCAGCAAAGCCGCCAAATCTGTCTCTGGCACAACATCTGCGTCGTTGTCGTCACTCGGCAGTCACAAAGACTGCCTTCGCTCCTCCGCCTAGCATCTGTCGCACCAGAGCGATTTTGCGGTGCTTCGCAGTTGCTGCGCAACCTTCGCTTCCTTGTTTCGCCTGCGCGGTTCCTCCGCGGGGGGCACGGCTCAAGGGGCCTGCGGGCCCCTTAAGAAACCCCGGGGCAAGAAGTGGGTCGTCCGAGAATTGCCTCCTGCAACTTGAGATGACCGGTCGGCGGGGCGCCTTTTGTACATCACAAGATACACGGTCACCCGGCCTCCCGTATTTGCGCGCCGGTCCGCTCCCGCAGACCGGCGCCTTGCAGGCAAGGCTGGTGTCTGTTTCCGCAGCATCTTCTGCCCGTAAGGTTTCCTTTGCACGGTGCCGCCCATCCTTGAAAATCCCTTTTTTGATATGCTATAACATAAATGAATATCACCCGGAAAATACCGCCCGGAATAGACCGCAAGGCACCATAACGCGGCAGATGCCGCCTTGCGGTCAGAGTTTTGCGGCTTTGTTTTTTATGGAACCGCCCGGAAAGGAAGTGCCATCCCATGATCCCCGCCATCTACGACAGACGCAGCATCCGCAAATTTTCCTCCCGCCCCATTGACGAACGGGACCTGCTGGAACTGATGGACAGCGCCGCCAAAGCGCCCTCCTCCAAAAACAGCCAGCCCTGGAAATACGTCATCGTGACGGGAAACTCCAAAAACGAAATGCTGGACGCCTACCGCAGCGGCCTTGCCCGGGAAGGGTCCCGGGATGACTGCCCGCCCCAGTGGAAACAATATCTTGCAGCGGCGGCCCACACCGGGGACATCATGGAACAGGCCCCCGTCACCGTGCTGGCGGTGAACCCTCTGGGCCGGGGAATGGACGCCCCGCAGACGCTGGAAGAGAGGGTGCTGGAGATCTGCAGCATCCAGTCCATCAGCGCCTCCATCCAGAACCTGCTGCTGGCCGCCACGGACAAGGGCATCGGCAGCCTGTGGATCTGCGACATCTACTTTGCCTACCCGGAACTGTCCGCCTGGCTGGGGGAGGAGGGGCAGCTGGTGGCCGCCGTAGCCCTGGGCTACCCCGAGGAATCCCCCGCGCCCCGGCCCCGCAAACCTTTGGAGGAAATCCTCCGCTGGCGGCGCTGACCTCCGCCCGGACTCCGCCCCGCCCAAGGCCCGGCCCCAAGCCCGGCAGGGCAGGGGCGCGGCTGCATCCGGGCCTTGCCCTTTTGCTTTCTCATACGGCCGTGCAGAAAAGCCCCGGCCCGGGGCATCTGCCGCCATCCCGGGGACGCCCGTCGACGGAGCGCATCACGCTGCGCCTTCCGTCCGGGGGCCGTCCCTTTTGATTTTCCGGGAAATCCCCGCACCGCTGCCGGGCCGCGGCAGGGATTTGTCTCAAAACGTTACAACCCGGATACAACTCTCTGCTATTGTGTAATCTGGAACGCTGTGCAGACAGGGAAAGGAGTCGCCGTACCATGAACCGTATTCTGATCGTTGAGGATGAAACCAATATCGCCCGGTTGATCGAGATGAGTCTCTCCCGGGCGGGGTATGAGTGTACCGTCATCAACGACGGCATGCAGGCCGCCAACTGCATTGAGCAGAACAGCTTTGACCTGGCCCTTCTGGACATCATGCTGCCGGGGCTGGACGGCTACTCTCTGCTGGAATACCTGCGCCCCATGGGGACGCCGGTCATCTTCATCACCGCCAAAAGCGCCCTGAAAGACCGGGTGCAGGGGCTGCGTCTGGGAGCGGACGACTACCTGGTCAAGCCCTTTGAGATCGAGGAACTCATGGCCCGGGTGGAGACGGTTTTGCGCCGCACCGGCAAGGGCGGCCGGGTGCTCACCGCCTTTGATGTGGAGCTGGATACCGTCTCCCGCACCGTGACCAAAGAGGGAAAACCTCTGGACCTGACCCCGCTGGAATACGGCCTGCTGGAACAGCTCATGCGCAACCGGGGAGCCGCCCTCTACCGGGATGTTTTGTATGAGCGGGTGTGGGGCGGCGAAATGACCGAGACCCGCACCCTGGACCTGCACATCCAGCGCCTGCGGAAAAAGCTGGGGTGGCAGGACCGCATCGAGACGGTGTACAAGGTGGGCTACCGCCTGAAAAAAGAGGAGGAATCCCCGTGAAGTTTGCCCAAAAACTGGGCTGCGCCATGATGCTGGTGCTGGCGGTGTCCTTTTCGGCGGGAGGCTGTGCGCTGCTCTACGGCGATTTTGCCGACCGTCTGGCCGAGGCCGACGCCCAGAACCAGGCCCAGCACTCCCTGGCCTGCTACGCCGTGGAAAGCGAGATCCTTTCCCTGTACAGCCTGGGCGATGCCGTCACCGGGGACGCCCTGGCCGCCGAGGTAGGGGAACTGACCGACACCGCCCCGGAAGGCAGCACCTTTGCCCTGTGGTATCAGGACAGACTGGTCTGCGGCCAGCTGCCGGGGGAGGTGCAGCCCATGGAGATGGAGTCCTCCCAGATCCGCTACGTCCGCACGGGGGAGACAGTCAGCGCCGTCTACTGCTCCGACCTGCTGGACGGGGCCAGGCTGTTCTCGGTGTTTGACGTCAGCTCGCTGTACGCCGCCCGCACCCGCAGCCTGCTGCGGTTTCTCACCATGGAGGGGGCGGTATTGCTCTGCGCCGCGGTGGTGGTGGTCCTGCTCAGCCGGCGCATGACCCGGCCCCTGGCTCTGCTCAACCGTGCCAGCGGGGAGATCGCCGCGGGGGCCTACGACCGCCGCACCGCCGTGCCCGGCGATGACGAGATCGCCCAGCTCAGCCGCAGCTTTGACCACATGGCCGCCGCCGTGGAGGACAAGGTGGCCCAGCTGGAACTTTCGGTGCGCCAGCGGGACGACTTTATGGGGGCCTTCACCCACGAGCTGAAAACCCCCATGACCAGCATCATCGGCTACGCCGACATGCTGCGCAGCATGCACTGCGACCCCGACGAACAGAAGGAAGCCGCCGGAGCCATCTTCCACGAGGCAAAGCGGCTGGAATCTTTGAGCCGCAAACTGCTGCAGCTGCTGCGTCTCAGCGACGAGGAGCTGACCCTGACCCCCGTATCCCTGGACGGGGTGCTGCGGACGGTGCACCGGTCCATGGCCCCGGTCTGCCGGGCGGCGGGGATCACCCTGCGCATGCCCGGGGAGGAAGGCCTCACGGTGCGGGGGGACGCCGACCTTTTGACCGACCTTCTCTGCAACCTGATCCAGAACTCCGTCAAGGCCAGCCGGGAGGGGCAGATCGTGGAGGTCATCTGCCGCCGCCAGAAAAGCGGCAGCATCCTGCTGGGGGTGGCGGACGCGGGCATCGGCATCCCCGCCGAGGCCGTCAGCCGGGTCACCGAGCCCTTTTACATGGTGGACAAATCCCGCGCCCGCAAAAGCGGTGGCAGCGGCCTGGGCCTGGCCTTGTGCAGCAGCATCGCCCAGGCCCACGGGACGGAACTGCGCATCCGAAGCCGGGAGGGCCGGGGGACCTGCATCACCGTGACCCTGACCCCCTGCCCGCCCCAAGGAGGTGACAACCCGTGAAATTCCTGCATCCCAAAAACCGCCGCCCCAGGGCCGGGGCGGACAGCCGCAAAAAGCCGGAGACCCAAAACGCCCCGGACACCCCGGAAACCGAAAAGACGGCAGACGCGGGAGACCCCTCTGCCGGGCAGCCGGACGCAGGCCGATCCCCGGAGGACACGGACTTTCCCCCGGAGGCAGACCTGGACTGGTCGGGGCTTCGGGAGCCGGTGGGGGATACGGCCCCCCGCAGGCGGTTCCCCCTCTGGGCGGTGGGGTGTGCAGCGGTGATGGTGCTGGGGGCGCTGGCCCCCGCCGCCATGTTTGCCATTGCGGATACCACCCTCTTTTCCAGCCGGGAACAGACCGACGGCGGCTACCAGTCCCTGACCCCCAAGGGCAGCGACTACTATCTGGTGCGCATGCTTCATGAGCGCCGGGACGCCAACTATGAAAGCAGCCTGTCCGACGGCAGCGGCCAGGGGGGCTTTTACTACCAGACCTATGCCTCCACCGGCAGCCTGCCCCTGGACTACAACCTGGCCCCCAAGGTGGAGCAGGTGATGGATGAGTATGTCAGTCTGGGCATTCTGGACAGCAGCTGGGTGGACGGCTTTTATCAGGACCTGGCCGCCGACGGCCTGACCCTGGATTACAACCTGTCCGGGTCCAGCGATACCCTGGGCTTTCTGTCCATTGCCTGCGATGCGGGGGACATCCGCCGTCTGGGCATCACCATGGAAGCCCGCACCGGCAAGGTGGTGGAGCTGTACATCCGCACCTCCTGGCCGGGACTGGCGGAATTCAGCGATGCCCGGGAGATCCTGAACCAGTGGATCGTCCTCAACGACCTGGAGGACCTGGGGGACTGGGCGGTGCCCACCGGCACCTGCTGGGAGGACTTCGGCCTGTACAGCGCCCGGGGAGAACTCATGGCCATCTGCTGGCTGAGTGAAACCGAAAACGGCTCGGTCTTTTGGCTGGAACTGCAGCCCTGCACCGCCGAAATGCTGGCCGCGGGGACCTTTGCCCCCTCGGCGGAGGACTCCGCCATCACCAGCGAAATGCTGGACCGGGAAACCCTGAAACAGCCCGCCCAGTGGGACAGAAAGGTCTACTCCGACGGGGATACCGGCTATTACATCCGCGACCTGGACGACGGTTCGGGCCAGGTGCGGTATCTGGACTACACCGCCAACACCGACGGCTGCGTCTGCCAAAAGCCCGGCTGCACCCATGACAACGCCGACTGCCCCGCCTGGCTGAGCCGGGAGGAGATGGCGTACAGTCCGCCCGCTCTGTTTGCGGCGGAGGGCTGCGTCTATCTGGCATTTTCAGGGGAGCAGGGCATCAATACCGAGGACCAGGCAGTGGGGATGCTGATGGAAAACGGCTGGGAAGTCACCGAGGAAAGCATCCGGGACCTTCTGCGGGTGGGCGTCGAGCGCATTTCCGCCGACGGCCTGACTCGGGAGACGGTGGCCGACCTGCCGGAGGCGGCATCGGACTGGACCTGCGTGGCGGTGGACGGGACCAAAGCCTACTTTACCCGGTCCCTTGCCTACCGGGAGAGCGAGGAACCGGCGGACAACTATCTGGTCTGCGATGTGACCACCGGGCAGATCACCCAAAGCCCGGCGCGGTTTTTCCGGTACGAGGAAGTGCTTGGCTGTTACGGCGGCTGTCTGCTGATCCGGCGGACGGTGGACCCCATTGACATCCTGCATTACTGGAGCAGCGCCCTGGGCTCGGCGGGGAAGACCACCAGCCTGTCCTGCTATGAGCTGGTGGACCCGGCCACGGGGGAGCGGCGCGCCGTCTCCACAGGGAACTATTTCGAGCTGTATCCCCAGTGGTCGGTCATGGTTTCCGCCCGGGACAAACTGGTCACGGTGGGGGTCGCCACGGACGGCGTCTGCCGTGTGAACACGATGGACCTGCGCACCGGAGAGATGGAGGAGACCGACCTGCCCGACCTCCTGATAGAGCGGGTGCTGGGCGACGATGCCAACCTGGGTTACCACATCGCGCCCGACTGCGGCCTGCCCTGGGTGCAGTTGTGGTATGACGACACGGTGATCTACTACGACCCCACAACAGGGGAGGTCCGCCAGAGCGTGCTGGAGGGACCCTGCGTGGTTCGGGCCCTGACCGGGGACGGCCGGGTGGTGGCGGAAAACCTGGGGATTACCGACCGGTCCGGCTACCTGGCGGGCCCGCCGGAGGACCTGTGGCAGAGTGCGCCGGCCTTCGCCCCCCTGCTGTGGGCGGATGACCCGCAGGCGTAAAGCACAGCAACAAACCAATATACGGCAAAGGAGCCTTCCCCATGTGGGGAAGGCTCCTTTGCTGTGTATAAGCAAATGCAAAAAAGGGGAGGAAATCTTGAAAAAATGGCAGGCGCCCCCGGCGCAGCGCAAAGCCGCTTTGCGCCTTTTACGGGGGCGCGGGGGTCACAGCTCTTCGCCGTTGGTCTCAATGACGTGCTTGTACCAGTAAAAGCTGTCCTTTTTGTAGCGCTTCATGGTGCCGTTGCCCTGGTTGTCCTTGTCCACGTAGACAAAGCCGTACCGTTTTTCAACCTCGCCGGTGGAGACGCTGACCAGGTCCATGGCGCTCCAGGGAGTGTAGCCCACCAGCTCCACACCGTCGTCGATGGCCAGGCGCATCTGCTCGATGTGGGCTTTCAGGTAGTCGATGCGGTAGGGGTCGTGCACCGAGCCGTCGGCCTCCAGGGTGTCACGGGCGCCGATGCCGTTCTCGGTGATCATGATGGGCACGCCGTAGCGGTCATAGATGTGGTTGAGGGTGTAGCGCAGACCCACCGGGTCGATCTGCCAGTTCCACTCGGTGGCGGTGAGGTAGGGGTTCTTGGCCCCGCCCATGATGTTGCCCGACACCTGGGCCGCGTCCTTCTGGGCGGTGACGCAGTTGGTCATGTAGTAGCTGAAGGTGTAGAAATCCACCTTGCCCGCCCGCAGGACTTCCTCGTCCCCGGGCAGGATGGGGAAGTGGATGTTGTTGCGCTCAAAGTAGCGCTTGATGTAGTAGGGATAGTAGCCCTTGACCTGCACGTCGCCGGAGAAGCAGTTGCGCAGCAGGTCCTCCTGCTGGGTGAGCAGCACGTCGTCGGGGTGGCAGGTGAGGGGATAGACGGTGATGTGGCAGATCATGGTGCCGAAGCGGAATTCGGGGTCGATCTCCCGGCCCAGCAGCACCGCCCTGGCGCTGGCCACGAACTGATTGTGCAGGGCGGCATAGCGCTTGTCCGGGTCGTCGGCCTGATCGGTGAAGAATTCGGTGCCGGGGTTCAGGATGCCGCCGTGGTTCCAGTTGCCCACGGGGGTGGTCAGGTCGTTGATCTCATTGAAGGGGATCCAGTATTTGACGACCCCCTTGTACCGGCGGAACAGCACCTCCGCAAAGCGCAGGAAGCAGTCGATGCACCGGCGGTCGGACCAGCCCTCGAACTCGGTGACCAGGTTGAGGGGCATCTCGTTGTGATACAGGGTGACCAGGGGTTCAATGCCGTACTTTTTCAGCTCGGCAAAGACCTTGTCGTAAAAGGCCAGGCCGGCCTCGTTGGGCTCCGTCTCGGTGCCCTTGGGGAAAATGCGGGGCCAGTTGATGGACATGCGGTAGACCTTGAACCCCATCTCGGCAAAGAGGGCGATGTCCTCCTTATAATGGTGGTAAAAGTCGGTGCCGTTGTGGCTGGGGTAGTAATATTTGCCGTCGTCGATGTCCAGGGTGATGCGGCGGGGGACCTGATGGGTGCCTGCGACCATGGCGTCGGCAAGGCTGGGGCCTTTGCCGTCCACATCCCAGGCGCCCTCCACCTGGTTGGCGGCGGTGGCGGCGCCCCACAGGAAGTCTTTCGGGAATCCTTTGAGCTGGCTCATGGCGGTTTCTCCTTATGATGAAATAAATTTTACTGGTTTGCGGTCTGTCTTCCCCTTAAAAATACCATACCGGCCGGTAAATTGCAAGACTGTCCCCTAAAATACCCAAAAATTTTGTAGTAGTCTGAAAATTAATTAAATAAAATGCATTGAAATCCTTGACAGCGGGGAAAGCGGATGCTATGATTGAGATGAAATAAATTTCATTCATTCGGAGGAGGACTCATATGCTCGAAACCATTTCCACCGAAAAGGCCCCCGCAGCCATCGGCCCCTATTCCCAGGCCATCAAGGCCGACCGTTTCCTGTACCTGTCCGGCGTCATGCCCATCGACCCGGCCACCAATCAGCTGGTGGAGAGCGACATCACCACCCAGGCGGAGCAGATCATGAAGAACATCGCCGCCGTTCTGGACGCCGCCGGCTACACCTTTGCCGACGCGGTCAAGACCACCTGCTTTTTGTCCGACATCGGCAATTTTGCCCAGTTCAATGAAGTCTACGCCAAGTACTTCACCGGTAAGCCCGCGCGCTCCTGCGTTGCGGTCAAGGATATCCCCAAAGGCGCCCTTGTGGAAGTTGAAGTGGTCGCCTTTCAATAAATTCTTCTAAATAAGGAGGAAGGATCATGGCAAAGCAAATTCCGGTATCCCAAATCGTACAGGCCGTGGGCGGCAAGGAAAACGTTGCCCAGGCCGCACACTGCGCCACCCGCCTTCGCGTGACCCCCAGGGACTGGGCCAAGGTGGATGAGGAAGCCCTGAAACAGATCCCCGGCGTTCTGGGCGTGGTGCACGGCGCCACCCAGGTGCAGATCATCATCGGGGCGGAGGTCAACAACGTCTACAAGGAGTTCGTTGCGCTCACCGGCGTCGATGAGGAAGCGGCCATCGACGAAAACCTGGACCTCAAGCAGGATCTTGCCAACAAAAAGGGCAAGCTGCTCACCACTTTCTTTGAGACGGTGGCGGCCATCTTCAACCCCATCGTCCCGGCGCTGGCAGGCTGCGGCTTCCTGTCCGCCTTCATCTGCATCTTCATGGCTTTCGGCGCCTCCACCTCCCAGCCCACCTTCAACGTCATCGTGGCCATCTCCATGGCGGTGTTCACCTTCCTGCCCTTCCTGCTGGCAGCCAGCGCGGCCAAGGTCTTTAAGATGAACCAGTTCGTGGCCCTGACCATCTGCGCGGCCATGATGTCCACCACCTGGTCCGGCCTCATCGCCGACGGCGTCGAGACCTACACCTTCCTGGGCATCCCCTTCCGCGTCATCGACTACTCCTCCTCGGTGCTGCCCATCGTCTTTGCCATCCTGCTGGCATCCTACGTGGAGCGCTTTTTGGACAAGTACATCCCCGGCGCCCTCAAGATCATCCTGGTCCCGGCGCTGACCATCCTCATTGCCACCCCCATCACCCTGCTCACCGTCGGCCCCTTCACCTACTGGCTGGGCGAGGAACTTGCCGGCGGCGTCAACTGGCTGTTTGAGTACGGCGGTGTCTTTGCCGGCCTGGTCTACGGCGGCATTTACTCTGCCATGGTCGTTCTGGGCATCCATCACGGCATGGTCCCCGTCCTGACCCAGATGATCGCCACCCAGGGCTTCAACTACGTTTCTCCCACCTCCGGTTCCGCCAACATCGGCCAGGCCGGCGCGGCCTTCGGCGTCTGGCTCAAGAGCAAGAACAAGACCCTCAAGGGCAATGCCGCTTCCGCTGCCTTCGCAGCCTGCACCGGCATCACCGAGCCTGTTGTCTACGGCGTCAACGTTCCTCTGGGCAAGCCTTTCCTCTTCGCCAGCATCGGCGGCGCCTGCGGCGGTGCCTTTGCCTCCTTCTTCCATCTGAAGGCCTACGTCATCGGCGGCCCCTCCTTCCTGAGCTTCGGCATGTTCATGGGCGGCGAGAACCCCATGTATAACTGCGCCATGGTCATGGCTGGCTTTGTCATCGCCTTTGTGGTGGCGGCTGTGCTCACCGTGCTGTTCTGGAAGCCGGAAGAAAGCAAGCAGTGATCCTGACCCCCGGCGGTTGACAGCCGGGACCCTGATATGCCATCATCTTTCATAGAGGGCGGCAGTCCATACATACAAAAGCCGGACACGCGCCTGCGCGTCCGGCTTTTGTCTGCCGTCCCTTCAACCGGGAGGAAAACCATATGGACATTCAATCCAAAATGAACGACGCCTTTGCCCGTGCCCAGGGCGGCCTGTTCACCGCCGTGGAAAAGGCGGACGTGGGCGGCTCTTATCAGGAGCTGGAACGCCGGGGCATTGCCCTGATGGGCTGGGCCGATCCTTTCATGCCCGACCGCTCCATGCCGGATTTTGTGGAAAAAGCCTGGCTGGACGCCGTGCGGGAGGATTCCGCCCCCCACTACACCGCCCCCATCGGCAACCCTGACCTGAAAGTGGCCCTCGCCCGCAAGCTGAAAACCCAGAACGGCCTGACCGTGGACCCCCAGCGCAATATCCTCATCACGCCGGGGTCGGACTCGGGACTGTACTTTGCGGTGCTGCCCTTCGTCAAGCCGGGGGATGAGGTGCTCATCCCGTCCCCCAGCTATCCCAACAACTTTCTGGACGTGGAGATCATGGGCGGCCGTCCCGTGGCGGTGGAGCTGAAAGCCGAGACCGGCTACCAGCTGGACCTGGAGGCCATGGAACGACTGGTCACCCCCCGCACCAAGATGGTGCTGCTGACCCATCCCAACAACCCCACCACCACCGTCTACGACCGGGACTCCCTGCAGGGACTGGCGGACTTTGTCATCCGTCACGACCTGGTGCTGGTGGTGGACCAGGCCTTTGAGGATTTCACCTTCGGCAATGAGATGCTCACCCCCGCCGCCCTGCCCGGCATGTTCGAGCGCACCGTGACGGTGTTCTCCTTCTCCAAGGGCATGGGCCTGAGCGGCCTGCGGGTGGGGTACATCGTCTGTGACGACAAGATCATGGACAAGCTGTACGCCAACGCGGTGGCGGTCATCGGGGCGACCTCCACCTCCGCCCAGAAAGCGGTGCTGGCCGCCATGGAACACCCCGAATTCATGGAGCAGTTTGCCCACGCCTACGACAACCGCCGCAAGATGGCCTTTGAACTGCTCAACCAGGTGCCGGGGGTCTCGGTACAGATGCCCCAGTCGGGCTTCCTCTGCTGGGTGGACGTGTCCGCCCTGGGAGACTCGGGGGAGATCACGGCCTGGCTATTGGAACACGCCGGGGTATCGGTGAACGACGGCGCCAACTACGGCCCCGGCGGTGCGGGACACCTGCGCATCGTGCTGGGCGTCTACCGGGACGACGAGAAGGTGTACGACGCCTTGCGCCGCATCTGCGCCGCCCTGAAAGAGTTTGCCGCGCGATAAAAAGAGGTCTTTTCAAAATCTGGGTTTCCGTGTAAAATATGGAATGGAATCTAAGATAGAAAGCGGAGATCGGACAGAGATATGGCAGGGCGTACTGGACAGGTAAAGCTGACAAAAACAGACCGAGTGATTTTGGAATCCTATATCCCGGTGGTACAGGATCTGGCCGTATACCTTGGCAGCAGCTACGAGATCGTGCTGCATTCCCTGGAGGATTACGACCATTCAGTCATTGCCATCGTCAACGGGGCGCATACCGGCCGCACCGTGGGCGCGCCCATCACCGACCTGGCTCTGGATATGCTGGACGTACTGTCCCAGGGCAAACCCTCCACGGCGTATTTCAGCACCAACAAAAAAGGGGAGCCCCTCAGGTCCACCACCATCGCCATCCGGGGCGAGCATGACCGCATCGTGGGCCTGCTGTGCATCAACCTGTATCTCAACACCCCCCTGTCCGAGATCCTGGCCGACCTGACCCCCGACCGTTTTGCCGGCGTCAGCGCCCCCGCCCGGGAGACCTTTGCCTCCAACACCGGGGAACTGATCGAGGCCGCCCTGGACGACATCCGCGCCCGGGTCATGCAGGATGCCTCCATCCTGCCCTCCAACAAAAACAAAGCCATTGTGGAGGAACTGTACGACAAGGGGATGTTCCGCCTCAAGGACGCGGTGGTCATTGCCGCCGACCTGCTGGGCATCTCCAAAAACACCATCTATATGCACATCCGCAATTACCGCAAGGCCTGCGGCCCGGAGGATTCCTCCCGCCGCTGACTTTACGCAAAATAACAGAAAAGGCGCGCGCCCTCGGGAAGGAGGACGCGCGCTTTTGTGTTTTGGAACATCGGGGGCGTCAGGGGATGACGCCGGTTTTTCCGGGGGCCTTACTTTGCCTTTCTGGCACGGGCAGCGCCCTTGCCGGCGGTCTTTTTGGCCCGGGTTCCCTTGCCGGTCTGGGTGCGGGTGATCTTGGGAGCACGGGTCACCACCGGCGGGGGAGCGTCTTTCTGGAGCAGCTTGTCGGGCACGGGGTCCAGCCGCCAGAGCTGGTTTTCTCCAAAAACATCCTGCCAGATCTGGGCCTGGGTGCCGTTGTCCACCCGCATGCCCACCAGGTCGATGACCTTGTCGGCCAGGACGTTGCGCAGCTTGACGCAGCCGCCGCTGGCGGGCATGACCTGCCACCGCTGGCTGGCGCCGGAAGTCACCGACCACTGGTGCACCCAGGTGCCGTTGGCCACGCCGCCCATGGCCAGGTCCATGACCTTGCCGGTAAAGCGGTTGCGGATGCGGTACTGGCCGTCGGCGGCTTCCTCAAAGGTCCACTGCTGCCAGGGCTGGCCCTCATAACTCCAAAGGCGCACAGACGCGCCGTTTTCGGTGTTGAAATCGGCAACCTCCAGCACGCGGCCGTTTGCCGCGGCGATGGTGTAGTAGGCGCCCTCCCGGATGACGGTTTGTGCGGATTTTCTCATGTGTGTTGCCTCCTTTGCCGCGGCAATGCCGGGCGTTTCTCACGCGGTCCCGTCCCGGGCGGCAGCATCTGCAGCCTGTTGGGGAGCCCGCGTTGTATCTGGTTTCATTATAGCATTTCACCAACGCGCAGTTTTGCCAAAATTTGACGCCCTGCCTTGTATATCCCGCGCAAAGCCCGCTTGCCCTGCCGTGGGATTGTTGGTATAATGGGGAACAGATGACAGAATTTTGATGACAGCAGGCGGTTTTTCCCACAAAAGCGCGGCGCGCCGCGCCGGGGCAGGGCCGCCCCGGAAGAAAGGCAGAAACACGGCTATGCAGTTCAGTGAGTTATCCCTGCGCCCCGAGATCCTGCGCGCCACGCAGGCCATGGGCTTTACCGAAATGACCGAGATCCAGCAGAAGGCCATCCCCCTCATGCTGGAAGGCCACGACATGATCGCCAAGGCCCCCACCGGCACCGGCAAGACGGTGGCCTTCGGCATTCCCATCCTGTCCCAGATTGACACCGCCCGCAAAAAGCCCCAGGCGGTCATCCTCAGCCCCACCCGGGAACTGGCCCAGCAGATCGCCGCCGATTTGCAGGACCTGGCCCAGTTCATGGACGGGGTGCGCATCGTCTGCGTCTACGGCGGCGCCGGGCTGGAAAAGCAGCAGAAACAGCTCAAGGCGGGCTGCCAGATCGTAGTGGCCACTCCCGGCCGCCTGATGGACCATTACCGCCACCATGCCATCGACGTCAGCGAGGTGGAGACGGTGGTGCTGGACGAGGCCGACGAGATGCTGAACATGGGCTTTTACAAGGACGTGCGGCATATCATCGACCTGATGAAGCACCGCAAGAGCCTGTCCATGTTCTCGGCCACCATCAGCCGGGAGGTGCTGGACATCGGCTGGCTGTACCAGAAAAACGCCGCCGAGGTGGACGTCCAGCCCATGCTGGAAAGCATGCCCAAGATCGCCCAGTACAAGCTGCTGACCACCGGGCGGGACAAGCTGTCCGACCTGGCGCAGATCATCATCTCGGAGGACTACAAGCGGGTGATGGTGTTCTGCAACACCAAGTACAATACCGGCATGCTGGCCAATCAGCTGGCCCGGCTGAACTTCAATGTGGACTGCCTGCACGGGGACCTGTCCCAGGCGGAGCGCAACCGCATCATGAGCCGCTTCCGCGCCGGGGAGATCGCGGTGCTGGTGGCCACCGACGTGGCGGCCCGGGGCATCGACGTCTCCGATGTGGACGCCGTCATCAACTATGACGTCCCCGAGGACAACGAGCACTACACCCACCGCATCGGCCGTACCGGCCGCGCCCGCCGCGAGGGCGCCAGCTACCTCTTCTACACCAGGGAGGAGGAAAAGCGGGTGGACACCCTGCTGCGCCTGACCCGCAACACCGACGACTGCCGCAGCGTCCACTTTGACTTCAACCACGAAAAACTGGTGGTGGAGGAACAGAAGAAAGAGGACAAGTTCCAGATCCGCTGCTATTTCTGATTTTATGCCCCTTTCCGCCGCCTGTCCGGCGGCAAAAACAGACGAAGCATCAGCAAAATCTTCCGAACCCGAAAAAAATCGGGTCTCGGAAGATTTTTTTTGCAAAAAGGCTTGATTTTTGGGGCGGGCTTTGCTATAATAATCAAGTCGCGAGACATGGACGGTTAGCTCAGCTGGTAGAGCATCTGCTTGACGTGCAGGAGGTCACAGGTTCGAGTCCTGTACCGTCCACCAAAGAAAAAAGCCTAGGAACGCAAGTTCTTAGGCTTTTTCTTTTTGCTTTACCGCACTTTTGACCGCACTTGCTTTGCAGGCGAGTGCAAAAGCCGATTCAAGCCAATGTAAAATGGAAGGTCCTTTCCCTGTCCATGTGCTCAAACAGATGTTGCCCCTTTGCCTTGATGGATCTTGCCCCTTTGCCCTGTCTGGTGTTGGCGCACCAGGCGGGGATGGAGCTGCATTATTTGTATATCACAGCAGCCCCGCGCCTCCGATTGCAATAGAATCATATAGGCGGATCGCATCCGCGTGGTTGTCCGTTGAACCTTCGGCCTTTTGGTAAAGGCGACCGGCCGTCCAAACAGCGGCAAGAGCATTGGCAATGACTACTCTTTTGCTCTCACCTGGGTAGCTCGCATGCATGCGCAAGGCATATGCGAAAACTTCCTTGGCCCGAATGACTTGAGCAACCGACGGGTGTGGAACCGTCACCATTTTGGACGGCAGCGCGGGTTGCGCAAGCTGTGGTGTTTTATTCATTGTTGAATCCTCCCTTGAAGGCCCGTATAGCCTGGTAGCACAGCTCTGTGGGTTACGCCACGCAGAAGCGCGTGGTCGTGGTGGTTTTAGTGAAGCGTGCGGCCAGTTCCGGGGCAGCGGCCTTGATGGCCTTGCCGTCCAGGCGGCTTGTGGTCACGGCCTTCAACGTGACTTTGTGGGTGCCTACGTCCATGCGCTCAACGTCCCGGCGGGCCATTTCCGCCGAAATGGTGGCCTTGATGGTGTCCATTTCGGCCTGCGCCGCTTCAATCAGTTGCTGCGCCTCCCTGTAATGTTCCACCAGGGAAAGAAGTTCTGCGCTGCTCATGCCTGCGCCCCCTTTCACGCTGCGGCCCGGCTTACCAGCGGGCCGTGCTTGCGTTCCTCTGCGCGGCGCTCGGCTGCGCTCATGCCGGACTGCCAGCAGCAGTAACCGTCCTGGAAGGTGTAAACATAGACTTTCATAGAACAAACCTCCTTGAAGATCGCGGCGGCCCGTGCTATAATGAGGCTGCCCTTTGTGGGGTTGGCATCGCGTTTGCTTTGGTCGGCGTCGCGGTGCCTTTTCTTTTGCCTACTCGGTTGCAGGCGGCCAGTGCCCGATGCTTGTTTAACCCTTGCGTGCAAGTCCGTTGCGCAGTCTGTTCTCTGGCGCTTGCCGGTGTTCCCCTGAGGTTTTCACCGTGCCTTGTCCCTTTCGACATTATCATTATATACCATTGCGCAAGTACATTCAATGGACGTTTTGCACAAAGATTTGTACTTGCATAAGTGTAAAATGTACACTTGCGCAAGTACATGATATGCGGTATAATGAAAATGTAAGGAAGGGAGGTATAAAAGTTTGGGAACCGCAAGAACTAGAGCTAATAACAAGTGGAACGCAAAGGCATATGACCGCGTAAACCTGCTCTTTAAGAAGGACGCCAGCCCCACGAAAGAGGAAGTGCAAGCCGCTGCCGATGCGGCAGGAGAGAGCCTCAACGGTTATATTGTGGGAGCGGTCAAGCAGCGTATGGAGCGGGATGCCTCCGGAAAGCCCAGCGAATAATACCGGCAAGGATGTTGCCGCCCGCCGGGCCGGTTGCGGTTTTACGGTCCGCATACCGTGTCCCGGCGTTCTGCTGGATGCTTCAAAGCTGGAGTCGTCCAAAATTTGGACAACTCGGCGGCCAGATCGGCACCCTGCGGCAGGTGGTGGAAAGCCTCAATGCAGCCTTCACCACCTGGAGGATACAGAAAGATGTTGCCGAACTGTTCGGCAACTCTCACCATGTTGTCGCACGGTGCGACGACTCCACCCTCACCGTTTTCGCAATTTGCGACGAGCTACCGGCGTCCAAATTTTGGACACCGGACAGGCAGCTTGCGACAAATTGGCGCGGGCAAGAGTATCCCCGCACCCGCTTCCGTGTATGCATAGGAGCGCCCGGCGGTTCTTTCTGCCGCCGTCCAGGATCACCGGCTCTGATCTTTATCCAGGAGGCCGCCGAAGCCTGCGCCCCGGCTGCCGCAGTGATGCTCCAGGTCCGCCAGGCCTGCGGCCTCGCTCTGATCGTCCAGGGCGGCTAGATCTCGCCCCCGGTTGGCATCCAGGCGGGAGACCGGCGGCAGCTGGTGGCCGCTCGGCGGCTGTACAGTATTGCGGACGTGTGCAGCTGTGGAACAACCTGGCAGCACAGTTTTAGCCCGGCTAGAAGTCCCCACATCGTGACGGCCCCGGAAACGGCCCTATTTTTGCTTTTTTTGCGTCAGGCATGAAACTACTCGAATGCTTTTGAAAAGGCTCACAGCGCACAGGAAACGGGCCACAGCGCGTACGTGCAAATATTATGGCAACAAAGTCTTGCCGAACTGCAAAAACAAAAGCCGCCCGGCGGATCGGATGATCTTTGCCGGGCGGCCTTTGCTATTGTTGGAATTGGTCAAAGTAGTTTCCTACATTCCAGGGCCTCCAAAATTCGTTCTTCTATGCTGCCTCCACTCGAAAAAGAAACTTGCCCAATATAGTGATATGCATGGGTGTTTATGAAATCATCATGCCAACGCTGTAGGCGTGGACTGCGGCTCAGCGTTCTAAGTGCGTTTTGCATTACTTGCCGCACCCGCCCGAAAGAAAGTCTTTCTTCTGCAGCAATGTCTTGCAAGGTCTTTTGCTGGTAAAAGCGCCCCCGGATAATTGTTTCTTCCCGCTGGGTCAGTTTATGTAAGGCTTCCTCCAGAGCGGCGTGCAGTTCTTTCTGGTAAATTCGTTCCTCTACATCCTGGAACGCCTCCGCGGCTGTCGGATCGGGTTGGATCTCGCCCAGGCTGGCCGCGCCGTCATCCCCTGCATCCAGGGGGACATCCAGGCTTGTGCAGTGGTTCAGCGGATCGGCAGAAACGGTGCGCTGTTTACCGTCAGCATCGGTCACATTGCGACGGTGGCCGCCGGTCAATGCCTGGTTAATCTGACGCTGCATGGCCTGCCTAAGCCAGTTTGAAAAGCTGCCCGCCTCCGGCTGGTAGGTCTGGGCGGCGTACTGGACAGCAAAATAGCCCTCTTGCTCGAAGTCGTCTACCGTCATGCCGTGGGTGTCTGCCAGCTCTCGGTGGTTCGGGTACCATTTCCAGAACATGGAGCGCAGCAAGCCCCGGTTAATCTCCCAAAGCTGGCCCAGGGCAAAAGCGTTGCCGGCGGCGGCCAACGCGGCCAGGGCTGCGTTGGCTTCTTGCTGCCCGGCGGTTGCCTGTCTATTGATTTTCGGGGCGCTGCAGGCCACGCTTCCCGGCGGTTCAATATTCCGGTTTTCCATGACATTCCCCTTTTCGTGTGAAAATTTTCCCAGTGACGGCAGTGAAGTCCGGCCCCAGGGGGGAGGGGGGTAGATCTCCCCCTTTATTCCCTGACGAATTCTTAAAGTTTCCAATATCTCACTCAAAAACAAAGCCTTACAATCTGGTCTTTGTATATCCGGAATGTGTAGTATCACGCCGTGCGTCGTGTCGTTTCGAGATCGGCAGTTGGCTCACCTGCCCGCCACATAGTCAGGCACAATCTCAAGATGGAGGAACTATTCGGAATCATAGCCAAACCGGCTGAGACTCCCACAGGGCACAAAGCGTTTCCACTTCAACTATGTTTTTTACTTTTCGGCGCCATCGTGTTTGGGAGGGTTCCTCCCGAGTGTGGGGGCGGCTTATGCCCCCCACACTTGGGGGATACCCAAACACACAACGCGGGATATATATACGTAGTATATATAGGGACTGCAAAATTGCAGTTTATAGGCCTATAACTGCAAAATTGCAGTCAATGCTGTCGTGCAAAAATAGGCCTATAACTGCAAAAATAATACATATTGTAAACTGTAGCTATTACAGTTTGTAATATATTAATCTCTGTATCCGGGTGCACTTTGCCCATTTTATTTAACTGAGCCTATTACAAGCTCAGGCCGCTTATTTCATATGGGCCCTGGGTTGCGATCCGCCGTACCTCTCCGAGGCTTTTGGGGGCGGCTCTTGTTCGTGGTCGGCGGTCCCGTATGAGCCGCGATAAACTCTCCCAGGCCGTCCTCCGTAACCAAGTACTGTCTGGCCACATTTACGGTCTGGCCGAACTCTCCGGCGCGGATCAGCCGGAGCACCGTGCTCTTGCTGACGCCCAGCAGGGCGGCCAGCTTGTCCGGAGTATAGAGAACCATGATACAATCACTCTCCTCAATTGATTTATTCGGGCATGTACCAGTTACACTTTTGCAATTCTCAGAGCTGCTCGACAGTAGTTTATTCAGAGTGGGCAATGCCAGCCATGAGAGTCCCTGTAGCACCCATGCACATTATATCTTCTGCACATCATGGCAGGACTCATGGCCTCCGCATTCTGCTTTGCACACCGAACTTTGGCTTTTCTTGTCTTTGACAAGCTGGCGGAGGTCCTTGTTGCACTTTTCCAACCTTGCAAGGACAAAATACATACCGTCCATGAACTCATCAGGATTAAACGGTCCTTCCATCATGGCCGTGTAAATGGCGATTGCAGCATTGATACCACGTTCTATCTCAAGTGCTGCATCATCTATTGATACCACAAATTCTTCTGGGTTATTCCGCTGCATCGCTACCACCTCCCTGCCGGGCCGCCGCTGCCACAACCTGCTGCAGCTCGATTTTTTTCCGGGTCTTGTCCCACAGCTCGGCCAGATCTACATTGGCGTTGATGGTCTCGCCCCGTCGGATCGTGGCCACGGTGTAGCCGTTGCGCTCAAACTGCTGAGTCAGATAGCCCGCCGGGCGCAGTCCCAGGCGCTCCAGGGCGGATAGTTTACCGCCGTCAAGCACGACGGTTTCCCGGTGTATGGTGCGCGGCTTGGGCTGCCGCTGGTCGATGTACTCCACCTCGTAGGCGGTCAGGGTGATGGTCTTTTCAAACTTCATTGCAATTTTCCTCCGATTCGTGTATGATGGAGGCGGTAACAGCAGCAAACTTTACCGCCTTGGCCGTTCCGGTGTTCCAGCACCGGGGCGGCCTTTTTGCATTCGAGTGCAAACCACAGGCCAAGCAGTGTGTTTTCCAGCAGCGCGCAGGCCAGAAGCGCGGGGACGTTGAGAGCGGCCAGCGCCGCCAGGGCATAAACGCCCAGTGTAACGGCGGCCAGCTCCACAGCCTTCTGCAGCAGCCAGAGGGCGGCCCTTCCCGCTCTCCGGCTGCCCTGGTCACACACGGATAGCCGCCTGCATCCGGGCGGCAATTTCTTCCGGCGTTGAGGTTTTCAGCATGTTTTCAAACTGACGGAGCATCACATCCTTGGCTTCTTCCAATGTGGAACACTCGCCAACCTCCCGTATTTCCGCGTGCTCCGGCGCGTGATACAAGGCCGGATACTTGCGGGCTTCATCGGCCCAGCTCCGGGCCGCATTCCAGCATTGCTCTGTTGCCTGCTGGAACTCTTCCCGGGCTTCCTGCAGCATCTTTTCCGCGTCCAACAGTTTCTTGCCTTTCTTGACCTTTTCCGGGTCACCGCTGGCCAGAAGTTCCATCGTGATCGGTGAGGCCTGCACCTTGCTGGCCGCATACAGAAGCGATCTGGGCATAGAGTCAAGATTTTTTAATTCCGCACACTGTGCGGAATTAAAATTGTTTCCGATCGTAACCATTTTGCGAGCGTTCCCTTCGCTCAATCCCCTAGCCTTGCACCAAGCTGTCCACTGCCCTCCGCCATATCGGCCGGTGCGGGCTAGCTTGGCGTGCATGGCGGCAACACGCTTGCAGGTCTCGATGTAGTTGCTACCGGTGGCCTGGGCGTACTTACAAAAGTCCAGGTCAATGCGCTGCAGCTCGCCGCGCTCTTCCATTTCCGCCGGGAAGGTGTAAGCCCGGAATCCGTACTCATTCATGGCACTGGTGGCCATAGTGTTCTGCTCGTTCATGCTGTCTTTCCTTTCTTGTGGTTGCTCTCAAAGAAGTACTTTCCGTAGTCGGCGCGGTCAATACCCAGCTCCTGAGCGATGGCATCCATCTGCCAGGCATCAAAAGGCTGTTGCCCTGTCATACGGGCGGTCATGGTACTGGGAGCCATTCCAGCCCGCCGGGCCACCTCGTTCTGACTCATTTCGCATTCCGCAAAACGGACACGCAGATTGTAAAACGGTCTCATGTGGTTTTTCCTCCTTCCAGAACAGTTTTAATCGCGTCGTACCGCATACCGCAATCAAGCAGCGCGGCAACCTGATTTTCCCGGCGGGTCACAAGGGCCAGTGTGTCGGCACTCAGCAGCGGTACCACATCAGCGCCCCTGGGAAGCCCTGCGTCTTTGCGAATCTTGGCAGCACTACGCCCCGTGACAGCCTTGTAGATCAAATTGGTGTAAGCTGCAAACGCATGACCGTGAAAACGCTCATTTTCTCCGCTATCCCGGATGGCATCGGTCAGACTACGGCGCACCGGCAGTTTTACGGCCCTCTGTGCATCCCGGCGGGCCAGTTCCTGGCGGGCATTGAAGAATTCCCTAACTAGGGACTTTTTGAACCGGCGCACGGGCTCGGTGTTCTTCAGATAGGTGATGAGCAGAGTTGCTTGCTGCTCATTCAGGTAGTATAGCTTTTGCACACTAGATCCGGTACGGTGGGGGCACGCTCGGATTTCAAATCCCAGGCTCCCGAACTCTTCAAGGTCGTTTTTGTGCTTTCGGATAAGGTGCTCAACTGTCTGTCGCTGAACCTGCGCATATTGCGCCACAATGTCCGCCGTGGTATACGGTTCCATGCGGGATCCAATGGGCTTGATAAGTACCAACCTGCAAGGCAATGGCATCTTCTTCATAGCCGCTCACTCCTTTCGGCCGTTGCATTTTCGGGATGAACATGGCAAAAAAAATTCAGCTCTTCGGTGCGGTGATGTTTCGAGAATATCACAAATTTTTGTGGCTTCTTCTACTGTAAAAGCACGCTTTCCGTTTAATTTTCTGTTCAAAGATTGTCCGGAAATCCCCATTTCTGCCGCCACTTTCTTTTGGCTTGTACGCTTTTCTGCAATCTTCCCACGTATAAAATTATAATCCATTCTCTGTAACCTCCTTTCATATCGTTGCATTTTTAGGACGTCTTTATATTACACCCGTTCAGTCATCATGTCAACCCAATAATGCAACGATATTAAAATAATTGTTGCAGCAATGAAACAAACAGTATATAATAGTCTTAAACGAAACCGGAGGTTTGGACAATGGAAGACCTAAGCGTTATCCGCGATAGAATGAAAAAGCGAAGGGAAGAACTGGGATACAGCTATCAAAATTTAGCAGACTTGACTGGCATGAGCAAATCAACGCTGCAAAGGTATGAAACCGGAGGGATCGGCAATTTACCTTTGGATAAGCTTGAGATTTTGGCGAAGGCTCTGCGTTGTTCTCCCGCGTATTTGATGGGCTGGGCAGATGAGGACGTCTCCCTTACTGCGCATCTAATTAAGGCGACAAGGATACGCGCCAGAATGTCCATAGAAGACCTGTCTTCAGCAAGTGGTCTACCTGTTTCGTTGTTGGAAGACTACGAAAGAGGCACTAAAAAGCTCAATATTGAAGATTTAGGCAAAATAGCGAGTGCACTAAACCTTTCCGCTTACTCTTTGGCCGATTTCGATTTGGCAACAAATATGATGACTATGGATATCAACAATGCCCGGTATGAATACGGAGAAGAGTACAATCAGTATGCCAGAATGATTCAAGCTTTCGGTTATTTAAACCACCTGGGAGCTGAAAAGGCTGCTTCCGCCGTAGAGGATCTAGCCAAGATACAAGAATATAGGCGCGATGAAGACAAGTTTTAATGTGTACAACTTATGCATATTAAAACTACTCAGTTCAGCCAAGAATCCATAGCCATTCCGGCACATAGTTCCACATTTTTTATCCCTGCAGCGCAATCCTACCAAATTGATATGACCCCGGTGGCCAGATCGCGCCCGGCAGGGACTACCTGAGCATATTTACTATTGCACATTCAGACTCGCCGGGGAGTATAAAAGAGAGTGCAATACAAGCGCGTAGCAATCGGTGAGTTCGAAACGCGCAAGAGAAAACCTGATAAAACCTAATAGCAGAAAGAGGGCAAAGCCTATGAAGATCTATACCATCATCGGCGGTGTAAACGGCTGTGGCAAATCCAGTCTGACCGGCTCCATCAAAGCCGAGCGCACCGACTTGGGAATTATCGTAGACCCAGACAAAATCACCGCCGAACTGCGCGGGGACGAATACGAAGGCGGCAAGGTGGCCGTGGAGAAGCTGGAGCGGGACACAAGCCCCACAGCGCCCCGATTTCCGCCCCCCTGTGGTGCGTTCCGGCGCACAGGCGGCAAACTATATTCCCGTACGCCAGAACGCCGCACAGCGCCCCGCTGGGGCCTTTCTGCGAGGGCGGGGACGCCAAGGGGAGGATTTTGTAACACGACACGCGCGGGAATTTCTGGACACGATAACGCGCGGGCGGCTCGCACCCCAAAACCTTATAAAACCTAAAATCCAGCCAGGAAACGCCACCCCGCCGGGCAGATTACGACATTAAACTGGATAAACTGCATTAACTGAAAACTGGTGACATCCCAAAACGCGGTTTAACCATGTTATGGGAAAAAGACAGAAAGACATCTTTAACAATGTACGATAAACCAAACAAAAATATAGTTCTAGATTAGAAGAATGCAATATATTGGCTTGACGTGTTGTGAACCCTCTATATAATGCGGTTGACGATTTGACCAATCTGGCATATAATAAAAGCAACAGATCCCGCCAAGCCTCTTAGGTGATATTCGTCATTGTACGGATACATTTAATGCGCAACAGGCGGGCCTTTTTGTTTATTAGGGGATGTGTAAAATGCCAACAAAACCATTTCTTACTCTGGACAAGCAAGTTGAACTCTTAAAAAGTAGAGGTCTCATTATCGAAGATGATGAATACGCAAAGAATCTGTTAGCCTCTGTTAATTACTACCGCTTCAGTGCCTATTCATTAACGCTTCGCCGAAATGACGTTTTTAACCCAGACACGAAGCTGCAAGACATTTACTACTTATACAATTTTGACGCACGGTTGCGATCTTTTGTCCTTAAATACACCCCTAAAGTCGAAGTCTTGCTGCGTGCACACATGTCCTATATTCATTCAAAGAATCACGGCGCGTTGGGGTATCTAGACAGCAGTACCTTCAAAGATCCTTGGTATCATGCACTGTTTTTGTCACGGCTGCAAAAGCTATTGAACGATTCAAAGGAAGCCTTCGTGCTCCATCACCGCAATGATTTGGATGGTCAATATCCATTTTGGGTCGCTGTCGAAGTGATGACTTTCGATCTGGCCTCCAAATGCCTGCAAAACATGAATAATCAAGATCAGGTAGAGATTGCCAAATATTATTCGATCCATCTCCGATTCCTTGCAAACTGGATGCATTGTGTGGTTATCGCGCGAAATATTGCCGCGCATAACGGACGTTTTTATAATCGTCCGATCTCCACAAAACCTACCATCCCCAACGCCGTAAAAGGGCACTTTCGTTCAGATCGAGCATTTTCTTATCTGTATGTTATTTACCAATTACTAGAAAACGATACAGACAAAGAGCTGTTCATTCATGATCTAAAGTCACTTTTGTCTGCATATGATCGCATCGACTGCTCTTGTATTGGGCTTCCTTCGGATTGGGAAAATGTTTTGACGACACCCATTCATCCCCTTACCGTAGTATAAAAAAAACGCCCCCGGCGGCAACCGGGAACGGTTTTGAATAGAACGGCTCACACAGCAACGTGTATAAGCAGCCCTAGCACCTGCAATTATACACCCTCCTGCGTGGGCTTGTCAAAGCATACCCACAAGGAGGTCTTTGTATGGGCAGACGAACGAACACAGCCGCCTGGAACGGCAAGCGCTGGCGCATTGACGTGCAGAAGGACGGCACCCGCAAGAGCTTTTACAGCTCCAAGCCCGGCCGCACCGGCCAGCGGGAAGCAAACGCCAAAGCGGACGCCTGGCTGGAGGAAGGCATCGGGGCCAAAGCGCCCCGCGTCAGCGAAGCCGGGCAACTATGGCTGCAGGAAGTGCAGCTCACGACCAGCTCAACCAACTACCGCCCGCTGGAAAGCCGCTGGCGGGTCTGGGTGCTGCCCCAGATCGGCAGCAAGCGGGTCAGCAACCTGACAGACCAGGACCTGCAGAACATCGTCAACAAGGCATATTCCGCCGGGCGCAGCCGCAAGACGCTGCAGCTGCTTTGTGCAGACCTGCGGGCGTTTTGCAAGTATTGCCGCAAGTCAAAGTTTGCCCGTTACACGCCGGAAGATCTGCGCGTTCCCACCGGGGCCAGGTACAAAGGCAAAACCGTCCTGCAGCCGGCGGACCTTGTCAAGCTGTTCAATACTGACACGACCGTATATAAGGGCCGCACGGTACACGATGATTTCATCCAGGCGTACCGCTTCCAGGTGCTGACCGGCCTGCGTCCTGGTGAGCTGCTGGGCCTGCGCTGGGCAGATATTCACGGCAACACGGTGCAGGTGGCCCGCTCGGTCAACGTGGACGGCGAGGAAACCCAGGGCAAGAACCAGAATGCGGTGCGTGCCTTTGTGATGTCAGACATGGCCCGGCGGGTGCTGGAAGATCAGCGCCAGGTCACCGGCAGCGAGGACAGCGTGTTTGCCTTGGGCTCGGAACAGTATTATTACCACCGTTGGCGGGTGTACTGCAAGACCAACGGGCTGACGCCCTGCTCCCCCTACGAGCTGCGGCACACCTTTGTTTCTGTGGTCAAGACGCTGCCCGCCGGGGAGGTCAAGCAGCTGGTGGGCCACAGTCAGGACATGGACACCTTCGGCGTGTACGGCCACGCCCTGACCGGCGATGATGAGACCACCGCCCAGGCCGTGAACGGGGTGTTCCTGCGTGTGCTGAAAACCGCCCAATAGAGCCCCGCCGTACCGCATATTTTACCGCACTTTTGGTTTTTACATCGGCCTGTGGCGTTCCTGTTATGCAAATGCAGGCCGCCCGGCGGGCCGCCTTATTGCTCACATTGCCCGGCGTACCGGCACGGCAATTCAACGCTGAATAGTTCGAGTCCTGTACCGTCCACCAAAAATGACCGGTTCTTCGGAACCGGTCATTTTTTTGTTTCTTGACCCGGGGCGGCCCCGCACCCCATCAAAAAAAGGACCTCCTGCCCATCCGGGCAGGAGGTCCTTTTCACAGATCCAGGTCACAAACCGGGAAACCCGTTCGGGGTCGGGAGACGATCACTCCGCCACGGTCACAGAGGTGATGTGGGGGTTGACACCCTCGTACCAGTACAGGAAGCCCTCGGCGTCGATGGTCTGGCCGATCTCCAGGTTCTTGACGGCGGAGTAGACCTCGGTGGTGCTGTCGCACAGGTAGCTCTCCACCAGGAAGGTGTAGGTCTCGCCGTTGTAGGAAACGTTGAAGTACAGGTCATCGCCCTCGGTGCCGGAGCCGTCCCAGCCGTACAGGAAAGCAGCTTCCTCGCCGTTGGCGTCGGTGCTGGGGGCAACGGTCAGGCCGGTGAAGCTGACCAGCTGGTTCTGGTGGTCGATGAGCTCCTCGGTGCCCAGCAGGTCGGTGACGTCCAGCGGGGTGGCAACGAAGGTGTCGGCGCCGTCCACGAACTCAAAGGTGGCTTCCATCAGCTCGACCTCACCGGACCAGATGGTCTTGTAGCCGGTGACGCGGATGCAGGTGCCCGGGGTCAGCTTTTCGTAGTCTTCCTCGGAGCAGGCCATGTCATAGAAGAAGTAGGCGCCGTCCTCGTCCTGAGCGTAGATGGTGGCCTTGTCCTCCCACCAGGACTGCTTGGCCTGGACGTAAGCCTCCACGGTGACCAGGGTGTCCACGTCGGCGGCCATGTACTCGTCGTAGCTCAGCACTTCGCCGGTGGCGCCGGTCTCGGCGGTGGCGTCCTCAGAGCTGTCGGTGGCCACGGAAGAGGACTCCTCCGCGGTGGACTGGCTTTCGGAAGAAGGATTGCCCGCGCAGGCAGCCAGGGACAGGGTCAGGCTCAGCGCCAGGACGGCAGAAATCAGCTTTTTCATGATAAATTCTCCTTTTGGTGTACATCTTGTTGATGATGGACAACATAGACAACATATTTATTATAACGGCAATGGGCGAAAAATCAACCAAAACACCCCATGCCGGGAACTTTTGGCATCAAAATGTTACCGAACCGCAATCCATCGCGGTTTTTCCGCCGCCCGGCGGTACCGGCATCCCTGTGTAAAATTCCCCGGCAGGCCTGCCGCCCGGTGGCGTCCCGGGGCAAAATATTGTACCATAGTGCTGACAGGCCCTTTGCGGAGGGACTGAAACAAAAATGACAATTTCCCGGGGTAAAATTCCCTTATCCATGACCGGAAAGGAGCCAAGCCCATGTATCCCGTTCTCATTGTGGAGGACGAGCGTCCCATCGCCGACCTCATCGACCTGACCCTGCGGCGGATGCAGTACACCTGCGTCCAGGCCCACAGCGGGGAGCAGGCCGCCGACCTGATTTTGAGCCGGAAGTTCGACCTCATTTTGCTGGACGTCATGCTGCCCGGCATCGACGGCTTCGGCCTGATGGAGTACATCGCCCCCACCGGCACGCCGGTCATCTTTCTCAGCGCCCGCTCCAGTGTGGAGGACCGGGTCAAGGGCCTGCGGCTGGGGGCCTACGACTACATCGTCAAGCCCTTTGCCCCGGAGGAACTTCTGGCCCGGGTGGACGGGCTCATGCGCCACACCGGCCGCCGCAGCGCAAAAATTACGCTGTGGGATGTATCCATCGACCCGGAAGCCCGGGCCGTCACCCGGGAGGGCCGGCCGGTGGAGCTGACCCCCAAGGAATACGACCTGCTGATGGTATTGCTCCAGAGCCGGGGCATCGCCCTCTACCGCAGCGTGCTGCTGGAACGGGTGTGGGGGCTGGACAGCGACACCGGGCCCCGGGCGCTGGACCTGTACATCTCCCGCCTGCGCAAAAAGCTGGGCTGGGGGGACAGGATCCGCACCGTATCCGGGGTGGGGTATCTTTTGGAGGGGGAGCCATGAACTTTGCCCACAAACTCACCCTGGCAGTGGCGCTGCTGCTCTGCGTGACCCTGTCGGCGGGCGGGGCGTGGACCATCGGGCAGAACTTTTCCGCCGCCCTGGATGCCTCCGCCGCCGACGCCGCCGTGGCCCATATGCGGGAGCGCTATGCCGTGGAGGACCTGCTCTCCGGTGTGGACACCCTGCCCGACGCCGCCGACGCGGTGCGGGACTACGCCGCGGGGCTGCAGCTTTCCGGCGGTGGGACCAACTACCGGTTTTCGGTGCTCACCGGGCAGGGGGTGGTGGTGTGGTCGGACATGCCCGCCGCCGTCCGCTTTGCCGACCAGTGGCAGGCGGTGGAGGCCGGCACGGGGGGCATGGTCTACTGCGGCACCGCCGACGCCCGGTATCTGCTGCTGGCCTCCCCCTTGCAGACAACGGAGGAGGAACTTTACCTGGTGGGGGGCTACGACGTCACCCGCCAGTTCACCGAGCACCGCCGCCAGGTCCGGCAGTATCTGGTGGTGGAGTGCGTGGCCCTGGCCCTGGCCCTCACCGCCGCGGCCTTGCTGGCCTGGGCGCTGACCCGGCCCCTGCGCCGGCTGGAAGCCGCCAGCCGGGACATTGGGGCGGGGCGGTATGAGCGCCGGGTTCAGGTGAAGGGCGGGGGAGAGTTCGCCCGTCTGGCGGAAGGTTTCAACACCATGGCGGGAGCGGTGCAGAGCAACATGGACGCCCTGCGCCGACAGAACGAGAGCCGCACCCGGTTCGTGGCGGCCTTCACCCACGAGCTGAAAACCCCCATGACGGCCATTCTGGGCTATGCCGACCTGCTGCGCAGCGGGGAACAGCCCGCCGATGTCCGGCAGCTGGCCGCCGACTACATTTATCACGAATCCGCCCGGCTGGAACACCTGAGCCGGGAACTGCTGACCCTGATGGGGGTGGAGGAAGGCCCGCCCCCCGCCCTGCAGCCGGAGCCGGTGGCGGGGATCTTCGGGGACGCGGTGCGCAGCCTGCCCGACCTGGGCGGCGTCCGGCTGGAAAGCAGCTGCCCGCCCGGGGCAAGGGTGCTGGCCAACCGGGCGCTGCTGGCGGATCTTCTGCGCAATCTTATCCTCAACGCCGGGGCGGCCGCCCCGGCGGAGGGCGGGGTCATCCGCCTGACCTGTGAGCGGCAGGGGGAAGCCTGGCGGCTGCGGGTGCAGGACAACGGCCGGGGCATCCCGGCGGAGGACCTGCCCCATGTCACCGAGGCCTTTTACATGGCGGACAAAAGCCGCACCCGCGCCCGGGGCGGCAGCGGCCTGGGGCTGAGCCTGTGCGCGGCCATCGCCCGGGCCCACGGCAGTTTTCTGGTCATTGACAGCGAACCGGGACGGGGGACCTGCGTCTCCCTGGACCTGAGACCGGGGGAGGAGGCCGCGCCATGCACAGACTGAACATTTCCGCCCGTTTCCGGGGAAAACTCCCCGCCATTCTGGCCACGGCGGGGGTGCTGGCGGCGTGCGGGGCGTCTTTGCTGCTGCCGGGCATCTGGGGTGCGCGGCAGGAAGCGGCCCTTCTGGACGGCCCCGCCGCCCGTCCCGCCGTGGCGGGCCTGCCCGACGAGGAAGCCCGGGCCATCCCCGTCCTGTACGACCTGTACCGCACCCGGCTGCAGCCAGGGAACTTCGGCTGGCAGGAGGGGGATATGTCCCTGCTGCCGGAACTGGAAGGATGCCTGGACCGCCTGGCGGACAGCGGGGTGCTGCCCCGGGAAATGCCCGCCGCGGTGCAGCCGGCCCTGGACGCCGCCGCGGCAGGGGCGGAGGATACCTCCTGCCTGACCCAGCGCACCGGCAATTTTGCGGGGGTGCAGGTCAGCGCCGGCGGGTCCGGGAGCTGTTTTGTCTCCGCCGTGTGGGACACTGCCACCGGGGACGTGGTCTCCCTGAACCTGTCGGGGGAGCTGCCCGCCGCCGACCCCGCCGCCGTGCTGGATGCCTGGCGGCAGGATCTGGGGCTGGATGTGCTGGGAGACTGGCAGGACGAGAGCACCGAAACGGGGGTGTCCTCCTGGTCGGACAAGGCCCAGGTCTATCTCTACTGCGCGGCGGAGGAAAACTCCCTGCGCCTGACCATGACCAATCTTTCGGGGATGGAACGGGGCTGAGGGGGCAAAGTTGTAAAACATCCCCGCGGTGAAACAAAAATGACAAGGGGCCGTGGTACCCTGACAGCATACCGCCCCCCGGGCGGCGTCTGAATCAGGAATCGAGAACACGCGGCCGCAAGGGAAACGGCAGACAAAGCCTGCTGTTTTGTGGAACCGCGCAGAAAGGCAGGCCTTTGTATGAAAAAGAGTTTTCCCCGTGCCGTTGCCCTGACGGCAGCCGCGGCCCTGGCCGTTTCCCTGGCGGGGTGCACCCCGGGGTATGAGGACTACGCCGAACCCCTGGCCACCCAGGAGTCCGCCCCCGACACCGCCCCGGCATCGGGAGAGCTGCAGATGCTCTCCCACGGCACCGACGACGGCTATTACCTGTCCCTCATGGACCTGACCCGGGGCAGCGAGGAGCGCACCGACCTGCTGGGCTATGTGGATTACGCCCAGACCCGGGCCGCGGTGCTCTGTGCCCAGCCCAACTGCACCCACAGCGACGGCAACTGTCCCGCCTGGCAGGGCGTCTGGGGCGGGTCGGCCTGGGCGCTGCCCGGCGGGGAGCACATCGTCACCAACACGGTGGAGGACTCCGGCGAGGAGCAGGTGTATGTGCTTACCCTCTGCGCCCCCGACGGCACCGAGGAAAAAACGCTGTGCCGGAGTGCAAACAACAACATCCCCACCATGGCGGACGACCACTGGCTCTACTGCCTGACCGGGCAGGGGCTGAACCTGTGGCGGGTGCCGCTGGACGGGGGCGAGCCGGAAGAACTGGTCACCCTCAACGCCTACGATGTGGAGGGCTGCCTGGGCCGGGAAATTTTCTACCCCGTCTACGGCAGCGCGGAGCAGGCCGACGGCACCGCCCTGACCACCCTGACCTACACGGCGTACAACATCGATACCGGGGCCACCCGGGTGCTGCTGGATGTGAGCTATTCCTCCGACAACATCAGCAACCCCTACCTGGACATGGACGGGGCCACCCTCTACTGGTACGACCCCGCGGCGGGCAGCCTCTGCGTGGTGGACGTGAAAACGGGAGAGGAATCCCGCATGCCCGTGAACTGGGACTTCAGCCGCGCCGGATGCGGGACCATCTACCAGACCACCCCCTGTGCCGTGGTGGACGGCAAGCTCATTGTGGACCAGTACGGGGACATGGGGTCCTGCCGGGCGGCGGTGAACCCTGCCGACGGCTCCGCCTATGAGCTGACCCTGGGCTACATCCGCAATGGCCGCTCCGAGAGCGTGCAGATTTTGGCCCGGAGCAGCCACGGCCTGCTGGTCAAGTACGAAAACCGCCTGACCTCCAAGGACGAGGTAAAGGACGACGGCTCGGTGGGGACGGTGGACATCGAACAGGTGCGCCTGGCCCTCATCGACCCGGAGGCGTTCCTCCAAAACCAGCCCGACTACCGGGACATTGCCCCGGTGGAAGGCTTTGACGGCGAATTTGCCTGCTGACGGGGAAAGGAAACGGATATGAAGAAAGCTATGTTTCGCCCTCTGGCCGGGCTGACCGCCGCGGCCGTGATGCTCTCCCTGGCAGGCTGCGGCCCCGCCAGCCGGGCGGGCAATACCCACACCCCCGCCAACGCCACAAGGGAAAGCGCCCCGGCGGGCGCGCTGGAACTGCTGGCCCCCGGCAACGGCCGGGGCATGTACACAAACTTTATCCGCAGCGACGGCGCGGGCGGCTGGAGCAGCCTGCGGTGCTGGGTGGACTACGGCGGCGCGGTGGAGACCATCCTCTGCGCCCAGCCCAACTGCACCCATGACGGCGATGTCTGCACCGCCTGGATCGACCCCGAAGTCAGCGAGAGCAGCTACGTCCTGGGGGGCGATATGCTCTGCGCCGGGTACGGCATGGACACCATGACCCTGACCCTGCGGAAGGGGGACGGCTCCGACCCGAAGGTACTGTACGAGAGTGCCTCCTACCTGTCCCCCCGCATGACCGACGGGGAGTGGCTCTACTTTGAGCAGGAGACGGCAAACGGGGAAGGCCCCGCCGCCAACGCCCTGTACCGCGTTTCCCTGTCCGGGGGCGAGGCGGAAAAACTCTTTGACCTGCCCTATCCCGTGGAATCCGACGCCGGGCTGCTGGGGTGTACCGGGCGGGAAGCCATTTTTTACACCTTCCATTGGGGGGACGACGACACCCCCATGCCCGAGATGACTGACGGCATGACCCGGGAGGAGTACGACGCCGCCGTGACCCGGTGGGCCGAGAGCCAGCAGGGCAGCCACCGCATCTACGCCAAAAACGTGGACACCGGCGCCGAGCGGGAGCTGGCCGCCTGGAACTCCGCTCTGGGCAGTGCGGGCAGCACCTGCGCCATGGCGGAGGGCACCATCTATCTGCTGCCCGACCGGAGCCTGGGGGAGCTGACCGCCATCGACCCCGCCACGGGCAAGAGCACGACCACCGCCGTGGCCTGGCCCTTTGACATCCCGGCGGAGGAGATCTACACCATCGCCATCAGGGGGACGGTGGAGGGCAAGGTCATTGCCGACGTCACCACCCTGGAAGGGGGCGACCGCCGCGTAGCCATTGACCCCGCCGACGGCAGCGCCCGGGAACTGACCCTCCATTACATTTCCAACGGCCACGTCAAGGGCATCCGCATCCTGGGGCAGGGCGGCGGCAAGCTGCTGGTCTGCTATGAGCAGCGGATGGAGGACGCGGTGGCCGTGGGTTCCGACGGCATGACCTTTGTGGGCACCGATGTCAACGAGCGGTGGGCCATGATCGACGCCGCCGATTTCCTGGCCGACAACCCCGCCTATCAGGACCTGCAATCCGCCTGACAAGCGCCAGAATATACAGAAAAAGGCCCGATGCCTGCAAAACGGCATCGGGCCTTTTTGGGTTTTGTAAGGGGTAAAATCAGTCGTTTTCGTCCCACTCGTTCAGGCGCAGCAGAGCGTCCCGGCTGCCGGAGACGATCATCACGTCGTTGGGCTGGAAGCAGTAGTCGGGGCGGATATTGTCGGTGACTTTGCCGCCGCTCTCCACCGCGATGACGTTGAGGCCGAACCTGGCGCGGATGTCCAGCTCCAGAATGGTCTTGCCCACGAACTTGTCCGGCACGATGAGCTTGGAGATGTTGATGCTCTCGCTCAGCTGGATGAAGTCCAGCACACGGGTGGTCTCCAGACGGTTGGCCAAGCGCAGGGCCATGTCGCGCTCGGGGTAAACGACCTCGGCGCCCAGCTTGGCCAGAATCTCGCCGTGCTCGGCGCTGGTGGCCTTGGCGATCACCGTGGGGATCCCCAGGGCCACCAGGTGAAGGGTGGTCAGGATGGAGGTGTCGATCTGCTCACCGATGCACACCACCGCCACGTCGCAGTTCTGAATGCCGGTTTCCGCCAGGGACTTTTTGTCCAGGCTGTGGATGACTACGGCGTTTTCCGTGATCTCCCGCATCTCCCGGACCTTCTCCTCATTCTTATCCAGCACCAGCAGCTCCGCGCCGGACTCCGCCAGCTCCAGAGCCAGAGCGGTGCCGAAGCGCCCCAGCCCCACGATGCCGTAGATTGGTTTGTCTTTTTTGGATCTGTTGAACATGGAAGCTCCTCCTAGTTTAGCCGATGGCGATATTGCCCTCGGGGTAGTGGGTGCGCTCCCCCTTGGTGAAGTACCACAGGGAGGCGATGGTCAGCGGCCCCAGACGGCCGATGTACATGATCAGAATGGACAGCAGCTTGCTGCCGTCGCTGAGCCCGGGGGTGATGCCGGTGGAAAGGCCCACCGTGCCGAAGGCGCTGGTGACCTCGAAGAGCGCCTGCATCAGCGTGACGCCGGGGTCCAGAATCACCATCAGATAGGTGCCCGTCAGGACCACGCCCAGGGCCAGCAGGGTGATCACAGCCGCCTTGCGGAAGGCGTCGGCGGGAACAGAGTAGTGGAAGGCCTTTTCCGTCTTGTTGGTGGCGGCGGACTTGATGCCCTGGAGCAGCACGAAGAAGGTGCTGGTTTTGACGCCGCCGCCGGTGGAGCCCGGGGAGGCGCCGATGAACATGAGCACCGTCAGCACCAGGAGCCCCGCGTTGGAGAAGGAGCCCAGGGGATAGGTGGAGAACCCGGCGGTACGGGCGGACACGCTGTGGAACAGGGCCCCCAGCCAGGTCACGTCCTCAGTGAGCTTGATGAGCAGGGTGCCCACCACGATCAGCGCGGCGCTGACGGTGAGGACCACCTTGGTGTGCATGGAAAATTTGCTCCAGCGGAACCGCTTGCGTACGACCTCCTGGATGACCAGGAAGCCGATGCCGCCGAAGATGATAAGGGCACAGGTCACCAGGTTCAGCAGCACATCGTCCTGGTAGGGAATCAGATTCTGGAAGTTGCCCAGAATGTCGAAGCCCGAGTTGTTGAAGGCGGCCACCGAGTGGAACAGGCTGATGCCCAGGGCGTCCAGGGGTTCGTAGTCCTGGACGAAGGAGAGGAAGCTCAGCGCGGCCCCCGCCAGTTCAAAGGCCAGTGTGGTCAGAAAAATGCGGTGGACGAAGCGGACAATACCTTGGCCGGAATCCAGATTCATGGCCTCCCGGACCAGGTTCCGGCCCTTCAGGTTCACACGCCGCCGCATGGCCAGGATGATGCCGGCGCCCACCGCCGTTACCCCCAGGCCCCCCACCTGGATCAGGGAGGCCAGGAAGAACTGGCCCAGAGGGGTGAAGGTGTCCCCGGCGTCAATGGCGATGAGGCCGGTGACGCACACGGCGCTGGTGGAGGTGTACAGGGCGTCGATGTACCGGACGGTAACGCCGTCCTGGATGCTGCAGGGCAGCATCAGCAGCCCCGAACCCAGCAGAATGACAAGGGCGAATCCCAGGGCGATGATCCGCCCCGGCGCCAGCCTTGAGATGAATTTTGCCATATGATCCCTCTCTTGCAGTAGAAAGTCATAACAAGCCGGCCAACGCTGGCCGGCAGGGCCATTATAACAGAAGAGCCGCTAAGATGCAGTTAAGGTTTTTTCAGTTCCGGGGACTCCTCCTCGCCCTCGTGGCTCAGCGGCCCGGCGGTCCCCTCGCCGAAGGAGATGATCTGTCTGCCGTATTTGGCCCGGAGGTTGTCCACCGCCTGCTCCAGCCGCTCCCGCCTCTCGTCCAGAGCGGGCTGATCCGGGGCGAACAGATCGGTCTGCTCGTAGGTCTCCCGGGTGTCCGTCAGATCCAGGGCGGTGACGCTGATCAGCCGGATGGGGCTGGGGGGCCGCCACAGGCCGTCAATGAGCTCCATGGCCGCCTCCAGCAGCTCCCGCATCAGATGGGTGCTGTGGCCCAGATGCTTCTGCCGGGATATGTTGTGGAAGGAGGGGTCCCGCAGACCCACCTGCACCGCCCTGCAGTAGAGGCCCTGCTGCCGCAGCCGGGCGGCCACGCTGTCGCACAGCCGCGCGGCGCCCCGGCGGACCTGGTCCCGGGTGGTCAGGTTGTCCGGGAAGGTGGAGCTGTTGCCCACGCTTTTCACCGGCTCTTTTTCGTGCTGGGGCCGGACGGGGGCGTCATCCAACCCGTTGGCGCAGCGCCACAGCTGGCGGCCCATCTTCCCCAGCAGCCCCTCCACAAGCCCTAAGTCCGCCGCCGCCAGCTGTCCCAGGGTGCGGATACCGTACTGGGCCAGGGCCTTTTGGGCGGCGGGGCCGGCGAAGAGGATGCTGCCCACCGGAAGTGGCCAGACGATCTCCCGCCAGTTTTCCCGGGAAATCACCGTGGTGGCGTCGGGCTTGCGGTAGTCGCTGCCCAGCTTGGCGAAGACCTTGTTGAAGCTGACTCCCACCGACAGCGTCAGGCCCAGCTCCCCACGGACCCGGCGGCGGAGCTCGTCGGCAATGGCGGCAGCGTCGCCGCCGAACAGGTGCATGCTGCCGGTGATGTCCAGCCAGCTCTCGTCGATGCCGAAGGGCTCCACCAGGTCGGTGTACTGGCCGTAGATGGCGTTCACCAGGTGGGAGAATTCCCGGTACAGGCCGTGGTGAGGCGGGAGCAGCACCAGGTCCGGGCACTTCCTCCGGGCCTGCCAGATGGTCTCCGCCGTTTTGACGCCGCAGGCCTTGGCCGGCTCGTTCTTGGCCAGGATGATGCCCTTGCGGCTGGCGGGGTCTCCGCATACCGCCACCGGCAGCTCCCGGAGCTCCGGCCGGGACAGGAGCTCCACCGAGGCGTAAAAGCTGTTCAGGTCACAGTGCAGGATCACCCGGTCCACGGCGGCGGCCCCCTCCGCAAAAAGGATGTGGTATACTGACCGGCAGTATACCACATCCTTTGACAGATGAAAAGGGGAAATTAGACACCGCGTCACCGGTGCAGCAGGGGGGAGAGGGGCTTGTAGATCAGGAAAGCCAGGAGGGTGTCCAGCAGGCCCTTGAGGAGGGTGAAGGGGGCGTTGAAGATCACCAGG
>DXFO01000052.1 GCA_019114415.1 Candidatus Gemmiger faecavium
TGGACGGCAGCTGCACCCGCTGCGGCGAGGCTGACCCGGACTACAACCCCGAGCCGACCTACACCTACACGGTGAGCGTGGTCGCTCCCACCTGCACCGAGCAGGGCTACACCCTGCACACCTGCAACGAGGACGAGAGCAAGAGCTTCAAGGATAACTACACCGAAGCTCTGGGCCACGACTTCGTGGACGGCACCTGCACCCGCTGCGGCGAGGCTGACCCGGACTACAACCCCGAGCCCACCTACACCTACACGGTGAGCGTGGTCGCTCCCACCTGCACCGAGCAGGGCTACACGCTGCACACCTGCAACGAGGACCCCAGCAAGTCCTACAAGACCGACTTCACCGACGTGCTTGACCACAACTACGTGGATGGCTACTGCACCATGTGCGGCGCCAAGGACAACAGCTATCACCCCTCCTACGGCGACAACTACGACCGCGAGTACTACAACAACACCATCGCGAACCTGACCAACCAGGCCCGCACCGACCGCGGCCAGTCGGCACTGCGCTATGCGTCGGAGTACCAGGCAGCCGCCGATACCCGTGCCCAGGAGCTGATCTCCAGCTTCTCCCACACCCGCCCGGACGGCAGCGCTCCCGAAACCGCGCTGGATGCCCTCGGTGCTCAGTATGACGCCTTTGGCGAGAACATCGCCTACGTCTCCGCCATGTACAAGCCCTCCCGCATCGTGGAGAACTGGATCAACTCTCCGGGTCACTTCACCAACATGATGAACGGCAGCTATGACTCCTTCGTCGTGGGTACGGCCTGTGACGGCACCTACGTCTACGCGGTGCAGATCTTCTTCTCCCAGGCCGACACCGCCCCGGCGGACCTCCAGACCATGAGCGAAGTTCCCGCCGAGGAAACCGCTCCCGAGGAGACCGCCAGCCTTGAGGAAGCCCCCGCGGCCGAGGAAACTCCCGCCCCTGCGGAGACCCCCGACACGGACACCCCCGACACGCCCGCCGAGGACGTGACCGCCGGACCGGAACTCCCTGCCGGTGAGGACATCGACCACGGCAGCGGCCTGGAGGAGACTCCGGCGGAGCAGCCCGCGGAGGATGCCCAGGAGGGCGGTGCTTCCGAAGAGGAAGCCGCCGAGCCTGCGCCGGAACCCCAGCCCGGTCCCGAGCCCGAGACCCCGGATGCGACCCCCGCGCCCTCTGAGGACGTGACCGAGGCTCCCGCCGCCGAGGAGGCGGCCCCCGAAGCCTCCGAAAATCCGGACCAGGCTTCCGAGGACGAAGGCGACGCCGGTGAGGAGGCGGCCCCTGAGGCTGCTTCCGAGGCGGCCCGGCCCGAGGCCGACAACCAGCCGGAGTGACCCGGCACGACGGTGAACCGGCGCTGCGGCGCAGGATTTCTTGCGGGTGATTCTTGACAGTGCTATACTGGACCTGTCGGAACATTCCGCGGAAGCCCCGCCAAGGCCCGGCGCCGCCCTGACAGAATGACTCGGAGGCATTTGCCATGAAACGTATCTACTTTACCGCTGTCCCCTTGGAGAGCAATTTTATCCTGACCCCCAAACCGGTCAATCCGGTCAACTTTACCCTGTCCACCTCGCTGACGCAGGCGGCGTTCCCCATCGTTCCCATTGTGGATGCCACGCTGCAGCCCGGGGACGAGGGCGTGATCGTGGCGGTCCGCCAGCAGAACAGCCCCCAGAACAAAAATATGGACATCCTGCGCGCCGAGCTGGAAAGCCTGGGCCGGTCCAACTGGACCATCCGGGAACTCACCGTGCCGGAACGCCAGGACAAGGACCTGCTGCTGGGCCTGTTCACCGCCATGATCGAATGCCTGCAGGATGATGCCTGCTACTACGCCTGCATGACCTTTGGCACCAAGACCTACCCGGTGGTGCTGTTCAGCGCCCTGTCCTACGCGGAAAAGATCCGCCGCAACACCCAGATCAGCGGCATTTACTACTGCGAGATCCGGCGGCAGGAAGGCCGTGACAAGGAGGCGGGACTCTATGATGTGTCCGCGCTGTTCACCCTGAACGCCCTGGTGGATCTGGTGGCCGGTATGGACTGCGAGGACAAGGACAAGATGATCCGTACCATGCTGGAACTGTGACGGAGGCGGACCATGAATACCATGAAGGAGGAACGGACCGACCGGGAACGGGAGGCCCTGAAAGAACAGATCAACCACCATCCGCTGTTGTCGCTGCCGCCTCAGGAACGCCTGCAGCAGACCCGTCAGCGCATGGAACTGGCGGAACTGCTGCTGCGCTACCACCGCTTTGAACAGCAGCTGGAAAAAACGCTGCAGACCCCCGAAAGCGAGGGCAGCGCTCTGTATCAGAGCGAAGTCAGCGCCCGCAGCGTCTACCGCAAAAACAAAAAGATCCAGCAGCATTTTGACGGCGTTGCCTTTATGGAAACGCTGCTGGAGGCCCTCAAGTGGTACGACGCCGAACGGGGCGCAGCCTTCACCACCTACTTTTACACCCTGTACCAGCAGCGGGCGCAGCGGAGCAATGCCCGGGAGATCGCCGTTGTGGAACGGCAGGCCTTCGGCCCCCTCAAGCGGCAGGACCTGCAGCTGCTGAAACAGCTCGACAAGCTGATCCTGCGCCAGAATCTGCCCTACGCGCCGGAAAATCTGCCCGACCGTCTGTGCGCGCCCCTGGCGGAACAGATGGGCATTTCGACCAAACAGCTCCGGGGCCTGCTGGCCACCCTGCGCATGATCCGCCTGGTGGAACCCGCCTGCAACGAGGACGGGGAGGAGGAAGCCCCCGAAAACAGCGTGGCTGCCCCGCAGGAGGACCCCCTGCATCAGGTGGAGGTCATTCAGGAACTGGCCGCCGTGCTGGACCTGCTGGCCGAGACCGAGCAGAAAGAATACCCCCGCCTTTTCATGACCAACGACGTCCTGCGCCCCCTGAAGGAACCGGAACCCCGGGACGACCCCCAGGCATATGCCCGGGTGCTGCAAAACTGTGAGGACGTGCTGTTCCGCGCGGTTCTGGAACAGCCCTACCTCTGCTTTGTGTTTGAGGAAACGCCCCGGCCCGACAGCATCCATCACATCGTCATGGGCAGGCTGCGCCGTCCCCTGCGGGATGCATCCATCGCCGCATACAAGCAGGTCAAGCCGTCGGCGGTGTCCAACGCCCGCAAGCGGTTCCAGGACCTGCAAAGACAGATCCGCAGCCAGTTTGCCGCGGAGAACTGAGGACTCCGGAAAAGGAGGGATCGGATGATCCTGAGACCGCACATGGAACAGACTGCTTCTCCGCTGTGCGGACACCCGTCCCATACCGGGACGCTATGATGGAACCGAACTGCGCGGCGGCAAAAGAAACCCTGCCCCGGCAGCAAGAGAAAACCAAACGGCGAACGGCAAAATGCCGCGGCCGATCTTCTTATGCTATCTTCCTGGTCGGAAGCTGCCCGCCTGGGCCTTTATTTGACAGCTTCCATAGACCTTTTTTATAACACTGGCTTTTGTCCCGGACAACGCTTCTGCCCGCGGCGGGCCTGGCTGGCTGAGAGTGGGCCTTTACTCCTTTCTTCCCAAAGCCGGCTGGCTGTGGTCCGTGCACCCCTGAAGGTGATAACAGCATCGGCAGAATCCGCTCCGTTGCCCTCGTCAAAACTTTGTGACCGCTTTGTGGCCGCCGGAATGTACGTCATCCGGAAATTTCCGCCGGAAGCTCCTGGTCCGCGGACACAGCGGTCCCACAGGGATGGAATCCATCCTGTCCGTTGTGACGGCCGTATGTCTGCTCCCACGCATGATGTACTTGACCGGAGCAATGTGACTGACGGAAGAGTGGCTGACACAGGCCCGTGTAATGACCCGGCAGAAATTTGCCGGACGTGCGGAAAATGACTGCAGACATTTTCTGACGTACCGGGAAAGCTGCACGGCGTGCTTTGTCGGGGAAGGATTCCTTCCTCCGGCGGAACATCGCCAGGTGGGCCCGAGCCCAGGCAAAGGGGACGGGGCCCCGTCCCGACGGCCGATGCTTTGCGGGATTTTTTCCCAAAGCGCGAGTGACATAAGAAAACAAAGGTTCTGCAAGAACTGCGAAGCATCGCAAAATCGCTGCATGGCGGCAGATGCAAGGCAGAGGGCTGCAGCACTCCTTGGTGGAATGCAAAGCCCGATAACGCGG
>DXFO01000053.1 GCA_019114415.1 Candidatus Gemmiger faecavium
CTTCATTTGCCAGAGCAGTTCTTATTCAGTTTTGAGGGCACATGCCTTCTAAAAAGAGAATATGCGATCGAAAGATTGTATACCGGCCGGTGTCGATGACGGTGAGGTTCCACCTGTTCCCATTCCGAACACAGAAGTTAAGCTCACTTGTGCCGACGATAGTTGGTTGGAAACGACCTGTGAAAATAGGTAGATGCCGGCTTCTCTTTTATATGGCCCGTTGGTCAAGCGGTTAAGACAGCGGCCTCTCACGCCGTTAACGTGGGTTCGATTCCCGCACGGGTCACCAAAAAAGACAAATCCGAACTTTTCACCGTAAGGTGATTGGTTCGGATTTGTTGTTTATATCGAAAAATAGTATGACAACACGCAACCGCGGGGGAGCGAAAGACGCTTTGATGTTTGTTTAAAGTGAATCCAAACCCTTGGGCCATCGTAAGTGAAGCAAAGAGAAATTATGTCATCCGTGCTATCTTATAAAGGAATGAGGTCACTATGTTTTTCGATACGAGCGACTTAAAGACAGACGAGATTTTCTTGCACCTTACAAAAACCAGTCCGGCGCAGCCGGAAAAAAGATGGCTTCCTGCCTATTATTTTGAAATCTGTTTGTCAGATGGAACGGTTATCGGACGCTGCGATCTGCGGGTCGGTCATAACGACAAAACTTATATAGGCGGAAATGTCGGGTACAGCATTGATGCAGCCTACCGGGGGAATCGTTATGCGGCAAAAGCCTGCCGATTGCTGTTTCGTCAGGCACGCAAACATGGGATGGAGTATCTGATCATTACTTGCGCCCCGGATAACTTTGCATCCTCACGGACCTGTGAAATAGCAGGTGGACGCTTCATCGGAATCGAGACCGTTCCGGAGGATAACGAGCTATATGCGGAAGGAATGCGCAATGTACTGCTGTATCGATTTGACATTGGTGAGATATATTAATGTGGATGCAGTGTAGGATCAAATCTGTGTGCCAAAAAGGGGATAACGCGTGTACGGACCTGATTATTTTAGTGAGGGGTATTGAGAGATAAAGAATAAAATGATGCGTTATAATTCGAAAAAGTAGAGCAATGACAGCTGCTCTTTCAGCGGATCTGTAAATGGCTGCGCACAGCTTGGTCTTTCCGATTGAGAAAAAACTTCGACGAACTGTGTGTTTTTGTGCCGTTCGCAATGTAGGATTAGATAAAATCAATATATACTCAGGATAAAAGGCCTTACTCCATTGCTTTGATGTGGAGTCAGGCCTTTTTGCGTTTTGTGCAAAAGCGCCTGTTTGTTTGTGGCAATCGGACAAATGTTTTGGTCGGAAGAGCGAAAGCAAAAAAATATGCTTGACATTATAGAAAACTCTGCTAATATAAGTTCATAATATTTACCTAAATAAATTTAGGTAAATGAATTTAACGCAAATTCTCGATCAAAGGAGACATATATCATGGAATTCGAAACTCTCAAACAGATCATTGCCGACACCTTCAGCTGCGACGAAGCCAAAATCACCATGGAAGCTTCTCTGTCCGACGATCTGGGCGCGGACAGCCTGGATGCCGTTGAACTGAACATGGCTCTGGAAGAGGCCTGCGGTGTTGCCATTCCTGATGAGGAGCTGGGCAACATGAAAACCGTCAAGGACATTTTTGATTACCTGCAGTCCCACGCAGAGTAATTCGCCGCGCCAGTAACATCTCATGGGTTTGTCCGGCGCGTTGCCGGGAAAGAGAACGAGGAGATCCGACATGCCAAACGTTTTAGATAAAATCGGCGGAGCAGGGCGCCAGGGAGTGCTGGTCCGCAAGGCCGCGCCCGAAAGCGGCGAACTTGCCCCGGTCTGGCAGGAACCCACCTTTGTGACCTGCCCCAACTGCAAACGCCGCGCCACCCGTAAGATCTGGGCGGAAACGCTGTACGTCTGCCCCAACTGCGGTCACTATCAGCCCATCGGCGGTTACTACCGTCTGTCGCTGATCCTGGACCACGGTTCCTTCCGGGAACTGGATGAAAAACTCCACGCCAAGGACGTGCTGAACTTCCCCGGCTATACTGAGAAGCTGGCCATCCAGAGCCGCAAGACTGGCCTGGCCGATGCTGCCATTACCGCAACGGGTAAGATCGACGGCATCCAGGTGGTCGTAGCTGTGCTGGACAGCCGGTTCTTTATGGGCAGTATGGGTACTGCCGTGGGAGAAAAGATCACCCGCGCAGTGGAATACGCCCAGGCCAAAAAACTGCCTCTTATCATCTTTTCCGCCAGCGGCGGCGCCCGGATGCAGGAGGGCATTTTCAGCCTGATGCAGATGGCCAAGACCAGCTCCGCCATCGCGGAATTCTCCGCCAGGGGCGGGCTGTTCATCAGTTATCTGACCCATCCCACCACCGGTGGTGTTACCGCCAGCTTTGCCAGCCTGGGAGACATCATGCTGGCGGAACCCGGTGCATTGATCGGGTTTGCGGGGCCTCGTGTCATTGAACAGACCATCGGTCAGAAGCTGCCCGCCGGTTTCCAGCGCAGCGAGTTCCAGGAGGAACACGGCTTCGTGGACGACATTGTGCCGCGCAGCGAAATGAAAGCCACTCTGGCGCGTTTGCTGCGCCTGCATACCAAAGGGGGACGCCGAGCTTGATTAAAGATATCTTGCGCATGACCGATGCGCTGGAACAGGAACTGGTGACGCTGGACGGCGTTGACACGCCCCAGGCGGAACTGCGCCGCAAGCAGATCGAGCGCGACCGTGCGGAACTGCTGGAAAGCTGCACCACCCTCCATGCGGAGGATAAGGTTTTTCTGGCACGCCATCCCCATCGTCCCAAGATCGACGATTACATCGACGCTCTCTTCACCGACTTTTTCGTCCAGCGCGGTGACCGTCAGTGCAAAGAAGACGAGAGCATCCTGGGCGGCATCGCCCTGTACAAGGGCCGCCCGGTGACTGTTATCGGCCACCGCAAGGGCAGTACCCTTGAGGAAAACATGAAATATAACTTCGGTATGCCCGGACCCGAGGGCTACCGCAAGGCCCTGCGCCTGATGAAGCAGGCCGAGAAATTCGGCCGCCCCATCATCACATTTATTGACACACCGGGTGCCTACCCCGGTATGGAGGCCGAGATGCGCGGACAGGGCGAGGCCATCGCCCGCAACCTTGCCGAGATGAGCCAGCTCACCGTCCCGGTCATTGCCGTCGTCACCGGTGAGGGCAGCAGCGGCGGCGCACTGGCGCTGGGTGTTGCCAACCGGGTGCTCATGCTGGAGAACGCCATTTACAGTGTGCTCAGCCCTGAGGGCTTTGCCAGCATCCTGTGGAAGGACGCCACCCGCCATGCCGAGGCCTGCGACGTCATGAAGCTGACCGCCCAGGACCTGTTGGGCTTCGGTGTCATTGACGAGGTCATCCCCGAACCTATGGGAGGTGCCCAGACCGATCCCAAGCGTCTGTTTGCCTGCCTGGATGTGGCGCTGGACAAAAATCTGGCGTCGCTTTGCAAGATGAGCGGCAATGCGCTGACCAACCAGCGGTATAAAAAATTCCGTCAGATGGGCCAGGTCTGAACCCGGTCCGCAGAGGAGGAGCCATGACAGGATTACAACTGATCGGTACCGGGCGGGCACTGCCCGAACGCTGCGTGACCAACGATGAACTGAGCCTGACGGTAGATACCAGCGACGCCTGGATCTCGGAGCGCACGGGCATCCGCAACCGCTATTTCTGCGGGGAAGGGGAGAGCACCGTCACCTTGGCCGTTGCGGCAGCGCGCCAGGCCATGCAGGATGCAGGCATTGCCCCGGAGCAGATTGCCTGCTGCATCTGCGCCACCGTATCGGGAGACTACGCCACGCCCAGCGTGGCCTGCATGGTGCAGGCGGAACTGGGGCTGCCGGAGGACATCCCAGTGCTGGATGTCAACGCGGCCTGCTCCGGCTTTCTCTATGGAACCGTCACGGCGGCAGGACTTTTGGAAAACTGCGGCGGCGACTATGCACTGGTCATTGGCTGTGAACAGCTCTCCCGCCTGCTGGACATGACCGACCGCAGCACCTGCGTGCTGTTTGGCGACGGCGCAGGCGCGGCGGTCTACCGTAAAGAAACGGGCAAGCCGCTGGCGTCCTGCCTGGGGGCCCGGGGCAGCAAGGCCATTGTGGCCCAGGGCCCCGGGCCCGAGATAAGCAAGATCGGCATGGACGGCCGGGCGGTGTTCCGCTTTGCGGTGGAAGCCATCCCGCACTGCCTGCATGAAACGCTGGCAAAGGCGGGCAAGACGCTGGACGAGGTGGACTGGGTGGTCTGCCACCAGGCAAACGCCCGGATCATCGATCACTGCGTCAAAAAGCTGGGAGCACCGCCCGAAAAGTTTTATAAAAATATTGACCGCTACGGCAACACCAGCGCCGCCAGCATCCCCATGGCCCTGCGCGATATGCGCGAGGCGGGGCTGCTGAAAAACGGTCAGACGGTTTTGTGCATCGGTTTCGGCGGCGGCCTGACCTGGGCCGGAGTGCTGCTGACCGTATCCATGGGGGAAGACGAATGAAACTGCTCAATGAGATCCTCGGAACCAAGTATCCCATCATTCAGGGCGGCATGGCCAACATTGCCACCGGCGAGTTTGCCGCAGCCTGCTCCAACGCGGGCGCACTGGGCATCATCGGTGCGGGCGGCGTCCGCAGTGCCGATGAGCTGCGCGGCCACATCCGCCGCTGCCGGGAACTGACCGACAAACCCTTCGGCGTCAACATCATGCTCATGCATCCTTGCGCCGACGAGTTCGCCCAGGTGGTGGCGGAGGAGCATGTCCCCGTGGTCACTACCGGCGCGGGCAACCCCGGCAAGTATGTTGCCAAGTGGAAGGAAGCAGGCATCATCATCATCCCCGTGGTGGCGGCGGCGGTGCTGGCAAAGCATCTGGCCAAGTCCGGTGTGGATGCTGTCATTGCCGAAGGCACCGAGAGCGGCGGCCATGTGGGCGAGATGACCACCATGGCTCTGGTTCCCCAGGTGGTGGACGCGGTGGACCTGCCGGTCATTGCGGCGGGCGGCATCGCGGATGGCCGTCAGATGGCGGCGGCCCTGGCCCTGGGCGCCTGCGGCGTTCAGGTGGGCACCTGCCTGCTGACCAGCGCCGAATGCCCCATCCATGAAAACTACAAGGCCGCTCTGCTCAAGGCCAAGGACAGCGACACCATCGTCACCGGCCGCATCGGCGGTACTCCGGTGCGCGTGCTGAAAAACCGCATGAGCCGGGAGTACGTCCGCAGGGAAAAGGCGGGCGCCGACAAGATGGAACTGGAAAAGTTTACGCTGGGCAGTCTGCGCCGCGCTGTCTTTGAGGGCGACACCGACACAGGCAGCCTGATGGCGGGACAGGTCAGCGGCATGCTCCACGATATCCGCCCGGCGGCAACAATCCTGGAAGAACTCTGGACCGGCGCACAGCGGCGCATCGCCCAGATGCAGGATCTGGCCAAGGCCTGAGACAAGGGAGGAAACCACCATGAAACTCGCATTTTTGTACGCGGGCCAGGGCAGCCAGCACGCCGGCATGGGCCGTGACCTTTACGAGAACAACGCCGACTTCCGCGCGGCATTCGATGCCGCCAAGCTGGACTTTGATCTGAAATCCGTCTGCTTTGACGACCCCGAGGGGGTCATCAACCAGACCCAGTATACCCAGCCCTGCATGGTCGCCTTTGCGGCGGGTGTTACCGCGGCACTGTACGCGGCGGGGATTCGTCCCGAGTATGTGGCAGGCCTTTCTCTGGGCGAGTATTCCGCCCTGCAGGCGGCGGGCGTTTTTGACGCCGTCACCGCCGTGGAACTGGCAGCCTTCCGGGGCAAGGCCATGGCCAAGGCTGCGGAAGGCATCGACTGCGGCATGACCGCCGTCCTGGCCCTCGACCGTGACAAGCTGCAGGCCTGCTGTGACGAGGCTTCCGCCCTCGGTACGGTGCAGATCTGCAATTACAACTGCCCCGGCCAGCTGGTTATCGGCGGCGAGAAAGCTGCCGTCGACCGTGCGTCGGAACTGGCCAAGGCGGCGGGTGCCAAGCGCTGCCTGCCCCTCAAGGTCAGCGGACCCTTCCACACCAGCCTGATGCACCCGGCGGGAGATGCCCTCCGGGAAAAATTCCAGACCGTTACCTTCGGCGAGATGCAGATCCCCGTATTGTTCAACTGCCTGGGCCGGGAAAAAGGGGAAGGGGACACCATTCCCGCCCTGCTGGAACGCCAGGTCCAGAGCAGTGTTTACATGGAAGACACCATCCGCCGCCTGGGTGAACTGGGCGTGGATACCATTGTAGAGATCGGCCCCGGCCGTGCTCTGTCCGGCTTCGTGAAAAAGACGCTGGGAACCTCGGTGCGGTGCCTGCCGGTGGAGACCGAGCAGGAGCTGGCCGCCGCGGTGGCCGAACTGAAAGGGGAGGCCTGAACATGAAGGAAGCAATGATCCCCGACCGCCGCGTTGCCGTCGTCACCGGCGGCAGCCGCGGCATCGGCCGGGCTGTCTGTGTGCGGCTGGCCAAGGCGGGCTATGATATCTGCCTCAACTATGCGGGTAATGCCGCGGCTGCCGAGGAGACGGCGAATCTCTGCCGGGAAGCCGGTGCAACCGTCCTGACTGTGCAGGCGGACGTTTCTACCGCCCAGGGCTGTGCCGATCTGTTCGACGCCGTGAAAAAGCAGTTCGGCCGGGTGGATGTGCTGGTCAATAACGCCGGCATTACCCGGGACGGCCTGCTGCTGCGCATGAGCGAAGCCGACTACGACGCAGTGCTTAACACCAACCTGAAAGGCGCGGTGTTCTGCTGCAAGGCGGCCTCCCGCATGATGATGCACCAGCGCTATGGCCGCATCGTCAACATGACCAGCATTGTGGGCCTGCGGGGCAACGCGGGCCAGGTCAACTACGCGGCCAGCAAGGCGGGCCTGATCGGCCTGACCAAGAGCCTGGCCAAGGAGCTGGCTTCCCGCAATATCACGGTCAACGCGGTGGCCCCCGGCTTTGTAGGCACCGAGATGACCGACGCCATGCCGGAAGCCGCCCGCACCGCGGCGCTGGCCACCATCCCGGCGGGCCGGATGGCCGACCCGGATGAGATCGCCCGGGCGGTGGAATTCTTTGCTGCGGAAGGCAGTTCCTACATTACCGGACAGGTGCTTTGCGTCGACGGCGGTATGGCCGTCTGATCCGGCAGAACGTGATAAGGAGTTACAGATATGGATAAACGCAGAGTCGTGGTCACCGGCCTTGGCACGGTGAACCCCATCGGACACAACACTGCCGAGACCTGGGCTGCCGCCAAGGCAGGGACCTGCGGCATCGGCCCCATCACTCTTTTTGACGCCAGCGGCTACAAGGTGCATCTGGCGGGCGAGGTCAAGGACTTCGACCCCCAGCCGGTCATTGAGCGTCGGGATGCCAAAAAGATGGCCCGCTTCACCCAGTTCGCGGTGTACGCCGCGGCGGAAGCCCTGGCGGACAGCGGTTTCTCCGTTGACCCCGATTCCCCGGAGGCCACCCGCTGCGGCATCATCGTTTCCAGCGGTATCGGCGGCCTGCCCGTCATCGAGGAGGAACATTCCCGCGGCCTGCAAAAAGGCTTTGAGCGGGTCAGCCCCTTCTTTGTCCCCATGAGCATCGCCAACATGGCGGCGGCCCAGATCGCCATCCGCACCGGCTTCAAAGGCATGTGCACCTGCCCGGTCACTGCCTGCGCCGGCGGCACCAACGCAGTGGGCGACGCGTTCCACCGCATCCGCGACGGCTACGAGGATGTCATGCTCTGCGGCGGCGCCGAGAGCTGCATCAGTGAGCTGGGCATCGGCGGCTTCTCCAGCATGAAAGCCCTGTGCAACGCCGAGGACCCCGCCTGCGCCAGCCTTCCCTTTGACGCCCGCCGTTCCGGTTTCGTCATGGGCGAGGGCAGCGGCGTCCTGGTTCTGGAGGAGCTGGAGCACGCCAAAGCCCGCGGCGCCAAGATCTACGCCGAGATGATCGGCTACGGCGCCAACTGCGATGCTTACCATATTACTGCTCCGGCACCTCAGGGTGCAGGCGGCGCTGCCTGCATGACCCTGGCCCTTCAGGATGCAGGGATTCAGCCGGAGGACGTGGACTACATCAACGCCCACGGCACCTCCACCCATATGAACGACTCCTGCGAGACCGCCGCCATCAAGACGGCTTTCGGTGACTGGGCGTATAAACTGTGTGTTTCCAGTACCAAGTCCATGACCGGCCACCTGCTGGGCGGCGCGGGCGGCGTGGAGGCCGTCCTCACTGTCATGGCGCTGCACGACGGTTATGTCCCCGCCACCATCCACTATGAGCAGCCCGACCCTGAGTGTGACCTGGACTACGTGCCCAACACCGGCCGGGAGATGCCCCTGCGCTGCGCCATGAGCAACAGTCTGGGCTTTGGCGGCCATAATGCCTGCATCGTCCTGCGCAAATGGGAGGGCTGAACATGAACTTTGAAAGCTCCATTCCCGCCCTCCCGCGGGAGAACGCCAACACCCTGACCTGTGATGAGATCGCCAAAATTTTGCCCCACCGCTATCCCTTTGCCCTGGTGGACCGCATCATGGATATGGAGCCGGGCCAGTGGGCGGTGGGCCGCAAATGCGTCAGCGGCAACGAGGCCTTTTTCTGCGGCCATTTCCCCGAGTACAAGGTCATGCCCGGCGTGCTGATCCTGGAGGCCATGGCCCAGGTGGGGGCGGTGGCCCTGCTCTGCCAGCCGGAAAACCGCGGCAAGCTGGCCTTCTTCGGCGGGGTCAAGAACGCCCGCTTCAAATATCAGGTCACTCCCGGCGATGTGCTGGAACTCCGCTGTGAGATCGTGCGCCGTGTGGGGCCGGTGGGCTATGGTATGGCCCGCGCCTTTGTGGACGGCAAGCTGGCAGCCCAGGCCGAGCTGACTTTTGCACTCAGCGCCCCCAAGACGGAATGAATTTCGCCTGTACAGATAAACAAAACAGCAAAGCCCCGGAATCCGAAAAGTCTGGATTCCGGGGCTTTTTGCTATAGGGAGGAGCGGGCGTGGGATAAGTAGCGCGCCGGTACAAAGGCACCGGCGTGGCGGGCGCTCCTGATGCCCGCCAAAGGGTCACGGAGCGCCGGGCTCGTGATGCTCGGGCGGCTTGGACATGAACAGCGTGGGGATCAATGCGATCGCCGCCAGGCCCACCAGGATGAACACTGCGCGGGCCAGCCAGCCCAGACTGCCGCCGAACAGCCAGCCCACCGCGTCGAACGCCCAGATGCCGTAGATGCCCCAGTTCAGCCCGCCGATAATGACGAGCAGGAGCAGGATCTTCTGAAATAAGGACATGAAAAACATCCTCCTTTCCACTGGCAGTATTGCCGGGCAGGAGGATGTTTATGCACACTTTATGGTTTCAGGGCAGGAAAGATCAGTTCTTCAGTGCCTGCATGGGGGCGGGGATGCGGCCGCCGCGGTGGATCATGACGTCGGGCTTGAACTTGGAGATGGGCATGATGGGCGCGTGGCCCAGCAGTCCGCCAAAGTCCAGAACATCCCCGGCCTCGTGGCCGATGGCCGGGATAACGCGCACGGCGGTGGTCTTGCTGTTGACCATGCCGATGGCGGCTTCGTCGGCGATCAGGGCACTGATGACCTCGGCAGAGGTATCGCCGGGAATGACCACCATGTCGATGCCCACCGAGCAGACGGCGGTCATGGCCTCCAGCTTTTCCAGCGTCAGGCTGCCGCACTCGGCGGCCTTGATCATGCCGTCGTCCTCGGACACCGGGATGAAAGCGCCGGACAGGCCGCCCACGTGGTTGGAGGCCATCACGCCGCCCTTTTTGACGGCGTCGTTGAGCAGGGCCAGGCAGGCGGTGGTGCCGCAGCAGCCGCAGCTTTCCAGACCCATCTCTTCCAGAATGTTTGCCACGCTGTCGCCGATGGCCGGGGTGGGCGCCAGGGACAGGTCGATGATGCCCGCCGGCACGCCCAGCCGCTCACTGGCCAGGTTGGCCACCAGCTGGCCCAGACGGGTGATCTTGAAGGCGGTGCGCTTGATCAGCTCCGCCACCTCATCCAGCGGTGCGTCCTTGGGCAGCTTGGCCAGCGCCGCGCGCACCGCGCCCGGGCCGGAG
>DXFO01000054.1 GCA_019114415.1 Candidatus Gemmiger faecavium
TTATCGGTGTGATTCCGCCCAGAAAACAGTTATACAAAGAAAAGCCCAGGCCAAGCCTGAGCTTTCAAAAGGGATCGACCAATCCCGTATGGCGTCCCCGAGAGGAGTCGAACCTCCGGCCTACCGCTTAGGAGGCGGTTGCTCTATCCAACTGAGCTACGGAGACACAGCACACGGCGCCGTTGGGCGACGCCGTGTGTTTATTATACCTGTTTGCTGTGGCAAAATCAAGCGGCGGGTCACTGGATCAGCATGGCGTCGCCAAAGCTGAAAAAGCGGTAACGTTCCTGTACCGCAACCTGATATACATGCATGGTCTTTTCGTATCCGTAAAAGGCGGAGATCAGCATGATAAGAGTGCTTTCCGGCAGATGGAAGTTGGTGATCAGGCCGTCAATGGCATGGAGCTCAACACCGGGATACAAAAAGATGTCGGTATTGCCGCTGCAGGCGCGGATTTCACCATAACGCGCCCACACCGCTTCCAGCGTACGGCAGCTGGTCGTCCCCACAGCGATGACACGGTGCCCGGCGGCTTTGGTCCTGCGGATGGCTTCCGCAGCCTCGTTGTCGATGCAGTACCATTCGCTGTGCATCTCGTGATCCTCGATCTCATCCTCACTGACCGGGCGGAACGTTCCCAGTCCGACGTGGAGGGTGATCTCCGCAATGCCTACGCCCATAGCGCGGATACGGTCCATCAGTTCCGGCGTAAAATGCAGTCCTGCCGTGGGGGCTGCCGCACTGCCAAGCTCCTTGGCATAGACCGTCTGATACTGGCTCTGATCCTCAAGCTGTTTGGTGATATAGGGCGGCAGAGGCATTTTGCCGAACTCATCCAGCTTTTCATAGAGAGTCTCGGTGTCGTAAGTGAACGTAATATGCTTGTTGCCGTCCGCCAGAGTTTCATCCACCACTGCCGTCAGGCTGCCGTCACCGAAGGTCAGCTTCGTTCCGGCCTGCATCCGCTTGCCGGGACGGGCAAGGCACTCCCAGGTGTCCCCGTGGACCTGACGGAGCAAAAGGACCTCACAGACGGCACCGGTGGGGACTTTGACGCCCATCAGGCGGGCAGGCAGGACCTTGGAATTATTGACCACCAGCAGATCGCCCGGTTCCAGATAATCCGGCAGATCCCGGAATACGGCATGGCCGATGGAGTCGTCCTTACGATTCAAAACCATCAGTCTGGCAGAGTCCCGCGGGTCGGCAGGTTCCTGAGCAATGAGTTCTTTGGGAAGATCGTACCAAAAATCTTTTTTCAGCATATTCTTTGTCCTTCTTTAACATTGACAAGCGCCCGGCGCAATGCTATGATGTACCCAAGCACAGAGGCGCGGTTTTCATTAGTATCCGTAGGGTCTGTAAAGTCTGCCAGGGCGGTTGCCCACGGAGAAAGGGACAACCGCCGAAGGCGATGCACGGCACGCATCGTTCCTGGGCCCGCGGCCGAAAAGGCTCGGGACTGTCATACCGTCTGTACGGTATGTTGCGCTGTGTGATATGCAATATTGTATTATATTGCATTGTGTGCCGGTTTTCAAGCCGGTTTTTTTGTTGTTCGGAGCTTTTTTGCGCCGCCCTCAATCAAACCGCACCGCGATGTGGGAAACGTCTCTCCCCTTTTGTCACAAAGAGAGCGTTTGCCGCATACATGGATACTACATGGGGAGCCGGCATGGCCGGCGCAGGAAAGGACGGTTTTTCAAATGGAGAAAAAGTACAAAGTTGGCGTGGTCGGCGCGACCGGCATGGTTGGTCAGCGCTTTGTGACCCTCCTGGCAGAGCATCCCTGGTTTGAGATCACAGCTCTGGCAGCCTCTGCCCGTTCGGCAGGCAAACCTTACGCCGAGGCTGTGGGCGGCCGCTGGCTCATGCAGACCCCGATGCCTGAAAAGGTCAAGGATATGGTCGTTCTGGATGCTTCCCACGTAGAGGAAGTGGCCTCTCAGGTCGATTTCGTTTTCTGCGCAGTCAACATGAAGAAGGACGAGATCAAGGCTCTGGAAGAAGCCTACGCCAAGGCGGAGTGCCCGGTTGTGTCCAACAACAGCGCTCACCGCTTCACCCCGGATGTCCCGATGGTCGTGCCCGAGATCAACGCTGACCACATTGAGATTATCCCCGCGCAGCGCCGCCGTCTGGGCACCAAACGCGGCTTCATTGCCGTCAAGTCCAACTGCAGCCTGCAGAGCTATGTCCCTGCGCTGCATCCTCTGCGCAAGTACGGCATCACCAAATGCCTGGTCTGCACCTATCAGGCGATTTCCGGTGCAGGCAAGACCTTTGAGACCTTCCCCGATATTCTGGACAATGTCATCCCCTATATCGGCGGTGAGGAGGAAAAGAGCGAGCGCGAACCCCTCAAGCTGTGGGGTCACATCGAGGGCGATGTGATCGTCAACGCGACCGCTCCGTCCTTTACTGCGCAGTGCCTGCGCGTGCCCGTCTCCGACGGTCATATGGGCGCCGTCTTTGTGAGTTTTGAGCACGCCCCGTCCAAGGAAGAAATCCTCAAGGATTGGGCAGAGTTCCACGGCCCTGCACAGGACCTGGAGCTGCCCAGCGCTCCCAAGCAGTTCCTGCACTACTTTGAGCAGGACGACCGTCCGCAGCCCAAACTGGACCGCATGCTGGAGAACGGCATGGCCGTGAGCATCGGCCGTCTGCGCGAGGATACCCAGTATGACTACAAGTTCGTCTGCCTGTCCCACAACACCCTGCGCGGCGCAGCCGGCGGCGGCGTCCTGCTGGCAGAACTTCTGGCCAAAAAGGGCTACTTCGATTGATTTTTATGCCGGGGCAATTCCCTGCCTCCGGCGGTATCTGGAACAGCATCGCTAAGGAGGTATTCCAGCTATGAAAAAGCCTGTATTCACCGGTGCCGGTGTGGCGATCATTACCCCCATGCTGCCGGACGGCAGCGTCAATTATGAGGAACTGGGCCGTATTCTGGACGATCAGATCGCCCGTCATACGGACGCCATCATTATCTGCGGCACCACCGGCGAATCCGCCACTCTGACCCATGAGGAGCACATCGAGTGCATCCGCTATACCGTGCGCAAGGTCGCGGGCCGCATCCCCGTTGTTGCCGGGACCGGCTCCAACGACACGGCCTTTGCCATCAAACTCTCCCGCCAGGCAGAGGAAGCCGGTGCAGATGCGTTGCTCCTGGTCACTCCCTACTACAACAAGACGACCCAGGCCGGCCTGATCGCTCACTATACCGCGATCGCAAACTCGGTCTCGCTGCCTTGCATCCTGTACAACGTGCCTTCCCGCACCAGCATGAATCTGACGCCGGCAACGCTTGCTGAGCTTTCCAAGATCCCGAACATCAACGCGGTCAAGGAAGCCAGCAGCGATATCGTGCAGATCGCCGAGATCGCCGAACTGTGCGGCGACAATCTGAACATCTACTCCGGCAACGACAACCAGATCGTTCCCATTCTGGCGCTGGGCGGCAAGGGCGTCATCAGCGTCCTGTCCAACGTTGCGCCCGAGATGGCTCACGACATTTGCGCGCTGTGGTTCGACGGCAAGCACGAGGAGAGCCTTTCCCTGCAGATGCAGGTCATGGGGCTGGTCCGCGCACTGTTCAAGGAATCCAATCCCATCCCCGTCAAATGGGCGATGAATCGTCTGGGCTGGAAGGCCGGCGGTGTTCGCCTGCCGCTGGTTGAGGCATCCCCTGCTGTTCAGGAAATGCTGGAAACCGAAATGAAACGCAACGGCTTGCTTTGAGTAAGGAACAGGCCCGCAGGTGTAACCGCAATGCGGCCGCCGCGGGCCTGTTTGTTATTTTGCAGGTATGAAGTAAATTTTGAAAGGACTTATGTCATATGACGGATCTTATTATTCAGGGTATCTGCGGCCGCATGGGCCGCGCATTGATTGAAAAAGCCAGCCAGCGCGATGATTGCCGCATTGTTGCGGGTGTCGATCAGGCTGCCGGTGAAATCAACGGCATTCCCGTTGCCGCGTCGTTCCAGGACCTGGATGCCCGCGGTGTCGTGATCGACTTTTCTTCCCCTCAGGGAGCGGTCAATGCGGCAAAGTACTGCGCGGAGCATGGAATGCCCTGCGTGATCTGCTCCACCGGTCTGACCAAGGAGGATGAGGCCATTCTGGAAGAAGCCTCGGCCAAGGTCCCGGTTTTCCGCAGCGCCAATATGTCGGTTGGCGTCAATGTCCTGATCGAGCTTGCCCGCCGTGCCACCCGCCTGTTTGACGGTGAGTTCGATATTGAAATCATCGAGAAGCACCACCATAACAAACTGGACGCTCCCAGCGGCACTGCACTCATGATTGCGGATGCCATCAATGAGGAGGCCGATAACGCTTACGAGTATGTGTACGACCGCCATGATGTCCGCCGCAAGCGCGGCAAGCAGGAACTGGGCATCAGCGCGGTGCGCGGCGGCGGTATCGTCGGTGAGCATGATGTGCTGTTCTGCGGCCCGGAGGAGGTCGTCACCCTGTCCCACACGGCCCAGAGCCGCGGCGTTTTTGCCGACGGTGCCATTCAGGCGGCGCTGTTTGTTGACGGCGCACAGGCCGGTTATTACACCATGACCGACATGCTGAGAGGCAAAATGCAATGCATCTGAGAAAAAACGAGATCGCGGCCTGTGCCTGCATTGCAGCCGGTGTCATGCTGGCTCTGCTTGTAGGCAGCGGGGAATTTTCTACGGATCTCTCCCCTGTTCCGGTCTCGGGACCGGCAGCCACGGCAGCTCCCACCGCAACGCCGCAGCCAACCCCGGAGCCCACTCCGGTTGTAGAGATCGTACACTTTTCCGCAACAGGTGACAACCTGATCCATGAGGGCCTTTATAATCAGGCAAAAGCCCGGGCAGGCGGAGAAGGCTATGACTTCACCTACGCATACGAGAACATGCGGGACTTTTACGCCCAGTTTGACGTGAACTGGCTCAACCAGGAAACGCTGGTCAATGATGACTATGCGCCGTCGGGCTATCCCTGCTTTTCAACCCCCGGTGACATTACCAATGCCTTGTACGACATTGGGTTCCGGGTGTACAGTCTTTCCAACAACCACAGCTATGACAAAGGCGCAGGCGGCATCGAATCCTCTATGGCACACTGGGACGCCATGCCGGATGATGTGGTGACCGCAGGATTTTATGACCTGGAAAGCTATGACAATCTTTCCTACCAGACGGTCAACGGCATTACGATTGGGTATCTGTCCTATACCGAGCACACCAACGGACTCAATACTCCCAGCGGTTCCCAATACGGCGTTGTGTATCTGAGCCAGACAGACATCATTGAGCAGCAGATCGCTGCAATGCGCCCCAACTGCGACGTTCTTGTGGTGAGCTGCCACTGGGGTGTGGAAGGCAGCCACACCGTGACAGATGCCCAACGGCAGATGGCGCAATGGCTGGCTGACCAGGGAGCTGACCTGATCATCGGCACTCACCCCCATGTGACCCAGACCGCCGAATGGCTGACTGCTCAGGATGGACGGCAGGCCTTTGTGGCGTATTCTCTGGGCAACTTTATCAGTGCACAGTCGGAGGCCGACAACATGATCGGTGTTCTTTTGGATATCACCTTCCAAAAGACGACGCAGCCCGACGGGACCGTGACAGTGGAGCTGCTGGACCCCAAACTGCATCCCACCGTCACCCAATATGAAAACGCCTACTCCAATATCCGTGTGTACCTGTTTGATGATTATACTGACGATCTGGGCGCCGCACACGGAAACTTCAGTCTTTCCCGCGACTACATCCAATCCGTTTTGAACGAATCCGTCGGCGAAGAATTTTTGGCCTGACGCGTTCCATGAAAAAGGAGGAATCTATCATGTATGGAGTCAGCAAAATCACCAGCGAGCAAAATATCATGCTTACCACCTTCCCCGCTGCTTATTACAGCACGCAGAGCCTTGCGGAACATCTGGATGTTTTTGCGCGTGCAGGCATCGTAGTGGATATGATCTGCCAGAGTGCTCCGAAAGGTGATTCCGTGGATTTCAGCTTCACCACCAGCTACGAAAACTTTGCTGATGTGATGAAGGCGCTTCCCGAAGCCGCCAAAGTCCATCCCCCGCTGATTTCGGGCGGCTATTCCAAGGTCAATCTCTATGGCGAGGAGATGGTCACCAGCTGCGGCGTGGCCTCCCGTGCGCTGACAGCCTTGGCCAGGGAAAACATTGACATTGCATTGATCACCACCAGCGACCTGGACATCTCTCTGCTGATCCGTCAGCAGGATGAGGATGCCGCGCTGGCAGCGCTCAATGCAGCATTTGAACTGTAACGCATCAGTTCCCATAAGCGATAAAACAGGAGCCTTCCCGTTGTGCCGGGCAGGCTCCTATTTTATTTGTTTGATGTATGGGAAACTTACGCTATTGCGTGGTTACTCTTTCGACGCACAACCGGAGCAGGCCGCGCAGGCTGCGGGATGTTCCTCCGCCCAGAGACGGTCTGCCGTCGGCGTCCACTGATCCGCATACGGTTTGCAGCGGCGGAAAACATCATCGGTGGATTCCGGACGCTGCAGATCGGTGCTGTGGGCACCGCTGCGCTTTACCATCTCACCCAGCAGCTCCGGATTTTCCAGCATAGGACAGGGGCGCAGGTGATTCTTGTTGAAGGGCTGACCCTTGTGATATTCCCGGAACAACGGCTGCTGCAGGCATTCCAGAAGGCTCTTTTCATGGATATTGGCATTGGAGTAATGGATAAAGACACAGGGCTCCACATCGCCATTGGGGTTGATATGGGCGTACTGGCGGCCGCCGGCAATGCAGCCGTCGATATACTCGCCGTCGTTCTGGAAATCGATGCAGAAGATTTCCTTACCGCCTGTCAGACCGCGGATCTCGCGGATGCGATGCACCATATATTCACGCTGATCCTTATTGAGCATCAGATCCACGTTGGCGCCGTCGCCGATGGGCATATAGTGGAAGTACCAGTTGAAGCGGACGCCGTGCTCGATCAGCATATCGATGAACTCGTCGCTGGTGACGGCCTTGTAGTTGGCAGAGGTATAGCAGATGGAAGTGCCGAACAGCAGACCATTTTTCTTCATCAGGTCCATGGCGTTCAGGACCTTGCGGTAGATGCCTTCACCGCGGCGGTCGTCGTTGGATTCCTCACTGCCCTCGATGCTCAGGAAGAAGGCCATGTTGCCGACCTTTTTCACTTCGTCACAGAATTCCTGATCGATCAGCGTACCGTTGGTAAACAGATGGAACACCGACTCCTGATGCTTGGCGGCCAGTTTGAGGATATCCGCTTTTCTGCACATGGGTTCGCCGCCGGTCATCATGTACCAGTGGATTCCCAGCTCTTCGCCCTCGGTGACAATGCGGTCCATATCCTCATAACTGAGGTTCAGGCGGTTGCCGTATTCCGCGGCCCAGCAGCCCTTGCAGTGGAGATTGCAGGCCGAGGTGGGATCAAACAGCAGAATCCAGGGCATGTTGCACTGATATTTCTCGCGCAGCTCACAGACCTGGTTGTAACCCAGGAGCATCCCCTCATAGACGAGATTGAGGGCATTCATCTTCAAAATATGCGGATCGATTTCATTGATGGCACGATATGCATACCGCATCCACTTGCCGTCCGGATCAGAAACAAACTCGCGGGCAGCGTCAAACACCGACGCATCATAGCGATTCTGAAGAAGCGGCTGGGCAAGGTCGATCAATCGGCGTGCGTTTTCAGACATTTTTTCGGTGCCTTTGCCGCGCACAGCATGGATGGTGGCGTCGACAGCTGCACTGAAAGCAGCACGCTGAGCGGAATGTACAATCGGATTGACTGACATAGTTATTACCTCACTATTCCATTACGGACCGGCACAGAAAGGTGTCGAGTCTATGTTCCCAATTATAGTTTCGACGCCAAGAGATTACCATGTGCAAAAATCGACTTTTGTTCAAAAGCAACTCCGTTTTTTTGAAAAACTTCAGCTCCGAAAAATGTTCTCTGGGCACATTGGACTATGAAAGGAATCATTTCCGGATGTTGCGGATGCAAAACTGCGCAGGATTATGATATAATATTTTACATATTTTGATATTAGCGTTTCGCCTCTTGAAAAGGAAACCACGAACCACCGGGCAGAATCCCTGCCCGCACAAAGTCACAGTGTGCGGAGGAATACCGTTCCATGAGCGGATCAAACAACACCAAAACGTTACTGGCACAGAGCCTGCAGGATCTGATGCGAACCCATCCCCTGGAAAAGATCTCGGTCAACGATATCGTGGATCACGCGGGGGTGGGGCGTAATACATTCTATTACCACTTTGCCGATAAATATGATCTGGTCAACTGGTGTTTTCAAAAAGGCATCATGCAATTTCTGACCGAAAACCCCACTCCCGGCAACTGGCAGACCATCGCCGAGCAGCTGGAGCAATATTTCCGGGAAAACCAGGTCTTTTATACCAATGCGCTGAGCTACACGGGCCAAAACAATCTGCGCGAGTATATCCAGCAGTTTTTGTGTGCCATATTGATCCAGCGTCTGCGCGAAGCTCAGGCAATTCAGGGCCAAAAAGAAGAACTGAGCGAGGAAGAACTCCGTTTCGCCGGCAATTTTCTTTCTGGCGCACTAATGGGCATTCTACTGCCCTGGGTGCAAAGCGGTATGAAGGGCCATATCGGAAACTGCTACAACTGTCTGCGCTGCCTGTGTTCCGGACGTATGATCCAAATCTTTTTCTCGGTTCCGCCGGAAGAGAACAATTCATAAAACAAAACCGCCCGACCTCTCCGCATAAGCGGAAAAGCGAGCGGTCTTCTGCTTTGTGTCAGGAGCTGAAATGCTGCTCAAAAATACATGGGCATATCCGGTGTCAACGTAGGAGAAAAACGGCTGCCAACCTGCGGCGGCATATGGTCGCCGATAACGCTCAAATCGCTTTCCCAGTCAACAAGAAATAACCGTCCCCCGGCACGAAGCCGATTGCTCCATATCTCTTTGCGCAATGCCTCTGAGCACTGCTCTGACATCCCGGGTTTACGGGAACAGACACAGAACGGGGTGTACACGGCAAGATCTTCCAGCCAGTTCGAATGAAATACGGTGTTGACTTCCGCATCTCCTAAGCGCAGGAACGCAGCATAGAACATCCGTTTGGCCGCAAGCCACTCAAAGGCGTCTTTGGCTGCGGAAGTAAGTTCCGTATTGGGCAGGCACACCGCAAGAATGACATTGGACAGCTTACTGAGCTGGCAGACGGCGGACTTGTTCAGGTATTCCGGCTCAACCGCAAGCTGAAATGTACTTTGCGGATGCTGCTCGATCAGCGACAAAAGCGCTGTGCTGACCGGGCCTTTGAGATATATCCCCCACAGAAGGCTTCCGAGGCGTTCCCCTGTCTCAATTTCGGCCGCAAGGCGGGGATCGTCACTGGTCGAGAAAGTGACCCAGGAGATCGGATGTCCCTCCCTGAGATTTTCGGCCAGCTTTTCTGAGCCGTACAGCATACTGCCGAACCCGAAGTTGACGCCAAGGGTACAGAGTGTATCTTCCGAAACCGAACCGATCAAGCGCTGGGCCAGCGTGTAGTACGGAGGTTCCGGTTCCTCAAACAGCGTCTGGGCATACTCAAAAAAGCGCTGAGCCAAGGGATGCTTTGCCAAGATCGCACACATGTCCACATAATTGCGAAGCTGACGAAGCCCGTCGCGGCGAATGTCATCGATGGCGCGGTGGCTGAGGGTCAGCGCAAAAATGCGCATACTGCTATAGTCCAGGCTCAAAGATACCGCCTTCTTTCCTGTTTATTTCAGTTCCACAACCGTGACGCCGGTCTCCCCTTCTCCGTAACGGCCCAGGCGGAAACTTTTGACGTTCCTGTGTGTACGCAGATGTTTCTGGATCGCGGCACGCAGGGCACCGGTCCCCTTGCCGTGGATAATGTAAACGGTCTGCTGGCCGCGCAGAACTGCACCGTCAATGAATTTGTCCGTCTCCGCAAGAGCTTCCTCTACCGTATAGCCAAGCAGGTTCAGTTCCATACTGGCTTTCCGGTCGTGGTCAAGCTGCAGACGGGTATGTGCACGCGGCGGCTGGCGCTTGGGCGTTTTCTGCATTTTGTCGGGAGCGCGCAGTCCATTCAGAGGGACTTTCGTTTTCAGAATGCCGGCGCGGACTTCCACCAGACCATCGCGGTCGGGACGGGCCGTAACCGTGGCAAGCTGGTTGAGCTCGGCGATCACGACTTCCTGACCGATAGAGACCTCTTTGAGCGGCACATAGTTCTTCTCCGCAGCGGGAGCTTTTTCCGTGCGGGATAGGATTCGCTCGGTGTCCTTGCGTGCGATCTCACGCGCGCGCAGAGCACGCTGAGAGGCGCTGAGCTTTTCCTCTTTCTGGAGCTTGCGCAGCTCATCCGTGAGGGCATACGCCTCGTTCTGGACGTTCTGCATCAAATCGTGGGCTTTCCTGCGGGCTTCAGCCAGTTCGCTCTCACCTTTGCGGATCAGTTCGTCGCGCTGCTGTTCGGCACTGGCCAGGGCATTCTGTGCCTCAAAACGGGCCTGTTCTGCGTCTGCCTGGGCCGCCTTGAGCTGGAGTTTCAAATCATCCAACTGGGCAAGCACGCTGTCCAGCCGTTTGTCGTCATTGGACATATGCGCCCGGGCCGCATCGATGATTTCCTGGGGAATCCCCAGTTTTGCGCTGATGAGAAAAGCGTTGGATTTGCCGGGGACGCCGACGCTCAGCTTATAGGTTGGCATCAGGCTGTCCACATCAAACTCACAGCTGGCATTGACCACGCCGGGCGTCTCCAGAGCATAGACTTTGAGCTCGGCATAATGGGTCGTGGCCATGAGCAACGCTCCCTGGCGGCGCAGCCGTTCCAGAATGCTGACAGCCAATGCCGCGCCCTCCGCAGGGTCGGTACCGGCTCCAAGCTCGTCCAGCAAAACCAGAGCTCCCGCACCGGCCAGTTCCAGAATCCCGGTAATACGCTTCATGTGGCCGGAGAAAGTGGAAAGACTTTGCTCGATGCTCTGCTCGTCGCCGATGTCCACAAGATACTCTTCAAAGCAGCAGACCTTGCTGCTCTCGTGGGCAGGAATCAAAAATCCGTGCTGCGCCATGGCGTTCAGCAGGCCAGCCGTTTTCAGGGATACCGTTTTGCCGCCGGTGTTGGGGCCGGTGATCACGAGGGTATCGTAGTCATACCCCAGCTCAATATCGACAGAAACCACCTTTTTCTTGTCGATCAGCGGGTGGCGGGCACGTTTGATGGAAAAGCGGTGGGTATCATTTACCTCCGGCATAAAGGCGTTCTGCTCCACGGCCAGGCGTGCTTTGGCAAGCAGCAGATCGATCTGGAGCATCGCCTCGTAGCTGTGGGAGAACTGGGGTTCCATCTGGGCAACCTGGGAGGAAAAGGCCGACAGAATTCGGGTGATTTCCTCCTGCTCCTGAGCACGCAGCTGCATGATCTTGGCGTTGGCTTCCACAACGGCGGTAGGCTCAACAAAAATCGTCGCGCCGGTGGAGGACACGTCATGGATCACGCCGCCGATCTCGCCGCGGTATTCTGCCCGGACCGGCACGACGTAACGGCCGTTTCGCAGCGAGACGACCGCATCCTGCAAGAATTTATTGGTGGTAGAGTTCTTTATGATGTTGTCCAGTTTGGTACGGATAGAGTCCTCGGTGGCGCGGATTTTACGTCGAAGTTCCCGCAAGGTGGAGCTGGCGGTGTCTGCCATCTCCTCCGGAGAAATAATAGAATCGGTGATCTGGCGCTCCAGAACCGGTTCGGGATGCAGCGAATAAAACAGATCATCCACCGGCAGCATGTCGTGATCGGACATGCCGTACCACTGGGTCAGGCCAGCAAAATTGCGCAGGGCAGCGGCAACTTCCAGCAGTTCTCCCATGGACAGGATGCCGCCCTTGACTGCGTGGGCCGCTATGCGGCGGACGTCCGACACCGCGCCGAAGCGCGGACTTCCGTTTTTGATATACAGTGAATTGATGGCATTGGTCTGGGAGAGCGCCCAGCGCTCCTCTTCCGGAGAGAGATAAGGCTCGATTTCCTGCATCATCTCTTTGGTCTCGCGGCAGGCACAAAGCTGCACAGCCCGCGCAATGACTTTATCCAGCTCCAATGTGGTGCGGTAAGCAGTTTCCATGTAGTTACTCCGATATGACTGATTTTAAGAATTCCAGGCTTTTCAACCCCTGTCCCAAATGGGCCAGCAGGTACCGTTCCCCTACCCCGCCAAGCAAACGCAGGCTTGCGGGAGACAGTGTAAAGCCAAACAGTTTTTTGTCTTCTGCAAGACAAATATGCCGCAGCGCATACAGCGCCCCGGTATCCAGGTTGGGCGTACGGCGGACCTTTTCTGCACAGTCGCTGCACAAAAGAATTCCTTCTTCCGGGTCAAGGTAAAACCCGCCGCCCTCGTATTTCCCGCAGGAAGCACATGCCAGCAGCTGCGGCATATATCCGGAAAGGGTCATAGCCCGAAGCTCATAGATCACTTTGATCTGGGACAGCGGGCGCTTGTTTTCGCTGATCATATACAAGCAGTTCAGCAAAAGGCGCAAATGCTCATTGGCCTCCGGCGGCGCCGGTGACAGCGATGTGGCGATCTCCGCCAGGTACATGGCAAGCGCCATTCCCTCCACGCTTTGCGAAAGGCCGTGGAACACCCGCTTGACCTGGGCGCTGTCAATGAAATTGCTGGATCGTCCCTGTGTGATGACAAACTCCGAATAGCAAAACAGCCCGCATGCGCTGAACAGCTTGTTTTTGAGCCGCAGACTGCCCCGTGCGGAAGCGGACACGACCCCCAGATCAGGCGTCAGGATCGTCAGGATCTGGTCCGCTTCCCCCACTTTGACTTGTCGCAGCACAAGTCCCGTCGTTGCAGTCTGCTGCATAGATTTCCTTTCCGGACAACACATCGCCGGCGCGCTGATGCGTTTTGTAATCCAAATAATAATAGATGCTGCCTGTTTCGGCAAACAATTTCCACGGATCGTCCGCTTCGCTCCTGAAATGCATACCCGGCCCTTCTTTCCATCGAAACTTGTGCCTCTCATTGTAAGGCCAAGACGGTGGAAATGTTGTCCAACCAGGTCACAGGAAATATATTACATTATTGGAATATTTTGAAAATTACGGTTTTGCGAAGCCGAGATTATCAAGCTGGCGCTCATTGTCACGCCAGTCTTCGCGGATTTTCACCCAGCATTGCAGGTTGACGCGCGTTCCCAGCAGTTCTTCGCAATCCACACGGGCGGCCGACGCAATCTTTTTGAGCATCTGTCCGCCCTTACCGATGATCATGCCTTTGTGGCTTTTACGCTCGCAGTAGATCTCCACCGAGATGTCGATCAGATCCTTGTCGGCACGCTCCTTAAAGGACTCTACCGTCACTGCGATTCCGTGAGGAATCTCATCCCGCAAAAAGAGCAGGGCTTTTTCACGTACCAGTTCCGCCACCAGTTCCTTTTCCGGCAGGTCGGTATAGGCATCGTCGTCAAAATAGTGAGGTCCGGGACTGCCGTAGGGCTCCAGGATGGAAAAGATCTCATCACAGCCGGTGCCGTCCCGTGCGGAAAGCGCCAAGACTCGCTCAAAGACCCCGAAGTCCTCAATCTGTTTTTTGCGCGCTTCCAGAGAGGCAAAGTCAAACAGAAGGTCGACCTTGTTCACCACGGCAATGGCAGGGCCTGCTTTGCGCAAGGCTTCGATCATGGTCAGCTCGGACTCGGTAAACTCCCCCGCAGGTTCAAACAGCATCAGTGTGATGTCCACATCTGCCAGGCTGGCAGACGCCGTCTGCGTCATACGTGCATCCAGTTTGTTGCGGGGCTTGTGAATGCCGGGCGTGTCCATCAGGACATACTGTACCGGACCTTTGGTCACGATGCCCATGATACGATTACGGGTGGTCTGGGGCTTTTGAGTCACGATAGCCACCTTTTCCCCCACCAGGCGGTTGGTCAGGCTGGATTTGCCCACGTTGGGACGGCCGACCAGCGCAACAAATACGCTGCTGGTCGATACAGGTTCAATCTTTTTTGTCGGCATCGGGTAAACCTTTCTTTGAAGAACCGCCGAAGCGGAAAATAAACAGATATGCAATCACAAAGGAAATCAAAACGGCAGCGGTCGCCCAAGGGGTAACCGTCACGGCCGCCCAAATACGGGACAGACGGTCAGATCTCAAAAACAGAAAACCGCCCACGCACAGCGCTCCCACAGCAGACATGAGCACACCGCCCGCCGCCATGTCTTTGGCAGCACCGGCGCTCCACCAGTGGGAGGTATCCGGCTTGTCCACCGCACGTTCAACGGCGGAGTTCATCAACTCGGCTTGTATGACCGAAAAAACGCACAAAGAAACCAGCGCAAATTCCATGGCCTCCAGCCCGGCGATTGCGGACAGTGCATAGGCGTAGACCGCAGTGCACAGGTGGAAGCGGAAGTTGCGCTCTTCCCGGATGGCCGCCCAGATCCCGTTCCAGGCATAAATGAAGCCGCGTCCGAAACGCTTGAGATCAGACTTCATCGCTGGTATAAGACACGGTACGGGGCAGGCCCAGCTGTACCAGAACGGCTTCTTCCTTTTCCCGCATACGGACGGCTTCCAGTCCGCTGGCTTCGTGGTCATAGCCCAGCAGATGCAGCATGGAATGGACCGTCAGATAAGCGACTTCACGCTGCAAAGAGTGACCATACAGCTCCGCCTGCTCCATGGCGCGCTCCATGGAGATCACAATATCGCCCAGGATCTTGCAGCCGTTGTCCTCGTCGATGTCATAGACGCCGTTTTCTCCCATGGGGAAACTAAGTACGTCGGTGGGCATATTCTTGTTGCGATACTGAGCATTGAGCTCTGCAATGCGGGCGTTATCGACAAAGGTCACGCTGATCTCTGCGGAACCCTCGAATTTTTCAAACTCCAAAACAGCATTGCAGCTGCGGCGGATCAGGATGCGAAGGCCGGACGGGATCTTGACCGTATTCTGCGAATTGGTGATCAGCACTTTATTGGACATAAGGCAAAGTTCCTCCTTTGATTGAATTTTATTTTCCGTTATCTTTCACAGGCTGTTTCTGCGCAGCCTTTTCATACGCTTTGACGATCTGCTGGACCAGACGGTGGCGGACGACGTCTTTCTCGGTCAGGCGGACCTGAGCGATGCCGTCCACATCCTTCAGCACCTGCAAGGCATCCACAAGGCCGCTGCGTGCTTTATCCGGCAGGTCGATCTGAGTGACGTCACCTGTCACCACCACTTTGCTGCCCACACCCATACGGGTCAAAAACATCTTCATTTGTTCGGGGCTTGTGTTTTGGGCCTCGTCCAGAATGATAAAGGCATCGTCCAGGGTGCGGCCGCGCATATATGCCAGCGGCGCGACCTCGATCATCTGCTTCTCTACCAGTTTCTGGAACGTTTCCGCGCCCAAAAGATCGAACAAGCCGTCATACAGCGGGCGCAGATAGGGATCGACCTTCGTTTGCAGATCGCCCGGCAAAAAGCCGAGCTTTTCCCCTGCTTCCACGGCAGGACGGGTCAAAATGATGCGGCTGACATCCTTGCTTTTGAAGGCTTTCACCGCCATGGCCACAGCCAGATAGGTCTTGCCGGTACCTGCCGGTCCGACGCCGAAGGTAATGGCATGGGTGCGGATGGCTGCAAGATACTCTTTTTGTCCCAGCGTTTTGGGATGGATGGGGCGCCCCTTTGCGGTGACTGCAACAAAATCATCCGTCAGCTCCCGGAGACGTTTTTCTTCCCCGCCGCGGGCCAGGCTGATGCAGTACCGGACGGTCTGTTCCTCCAACGGAGTATGGTTTTGCAGCAGGGTGGCCATTCCGTCCACCGCATGGATCGCGGCTTCCACATCTTCGGGATCACCGCTGAATTTCAGCGTCGATCCGCGGCACACCGCAGTGACGTGAAAAGCATTTTCGAGCATACGGATGTTTTCATCGCAGCTTCCAAAAATCGCAGCGGCCAACTCAATGCTGTCCAAATCGATCCCCTTTTCCAACAGGCATATCACTCCTAGCATACTACTCTTAATCAGAATTATAGCACAATTTTTGCCAAAAGAAACTGTGTATTATTCACAAAATTTTTGCGTTTCATGTGTTCAATATCAAATATGCAATTAAGTCGCCGGCTTTTCCAGCGGCTGGGCCTGACCCGGCACGGCAATATCAGCGCAAAAAACAAAGCTTGCACGGCAGACAACTCCCCCATCACTGCTTTCAAAGGCAAAGCTCTGCTGTTCGATCTCTGCATCCGGGTATTCGTCCAGCAAGGCAAGTACACATTCTCGGCGTGCCATAGCCTGTGCGGTCTGTTCGGAATAGGTCAAACTCACGTTTTCCTGTGCGCGGTATTCCTTGGTATGGATACACCCCGGCAATGCAATGTGCCCTAAAACAAGCGGTTCCCAGTTTTCCGTGATTTGTGCATTGGACAGAACCGTTTCTTCCCCCAGGGGGATTTCAGTTCCCAAAAGGTACAGGGTTTTGACCGAGGATGTACGGTCCGTCAAAACAGCTGCTGTCTCTTCGTAGGTCTGCTCCGCCGTATACCCGCGGCGGATGCGGCCAATCGCATGACCCGCTGCCGACTGGAATACTGAATTGCCTTCCCGGTCGAAGCGTTCCGCAGCAGCCAGAAGCTGCCCCTCTGCCACCAACTGGCCCGGCTCCACCTGTGAGAAGCCGCTTTCCACCTGAATCAGCACGATCTCGGCATCCGCCGCCGAATACAAGGCGATTTGCTCCTGTGGCTGCCGGATCTGCTGCTCTTCCATCGGTGTAGACTCCACAAAAAGACAGCCCCCGGCAAAGTTGAGCCCTACCCATCCGAAAAGTCCGGTTTGACCTTCCAGGGCTTTCTGCGTTCGAGCCAGGAGTTCCTGGGACACATAAGTTCCTTCCCGGAGCCCGTTCTCGTTCAGGAATGCTCGTACCGTCTCTGCCTGCGCCTGATCCAATGTGCCGAAATTGATCGACCATACAAAGCCTGACAGAAAATGTACAAGCACAAAAAACAAGATCGTTCCCGCCGCCAGACCCGGACGCAGCCAGAGCCTTTGCAGCAGGATGCCGGGGCCGCGATTTTGCAGAACGGCAAGCTCCAGTCCCTGATTTTGCGCAAGTACGGACAAATGCCGCAGATCCCGTCCCGGCAGCGACGCAAAGAATCCCACGTCATCACTGCGAATTCCGCGCATACGAATACCGGCCTGTGCGGCTGCGGAAAGCAAGCGCTGAGGCTGTTTCCCGGTGACAGAGACACGGAGCCAATCCAGTGCACGAAATTCATGCCGAGCCATTCTGCCCCTCCCATTTCCGCGCAAATTCGATCCGGTATACTTTCCCCGCAACGCTGAGCCTTCGCCCGGATAAAGATTCTATCCGTAATTGCGCGCCATAAAATGTAATAACGAAATGCCCCATATCAAGACACAGTTTTTCCGGAGAAAAATCCAGAACACGGCGGCATCCATCCGTCAGGATACATCCGCCGCGGATCTGCAGCTCCGGCAAACGGTAAAAATCATCTTCCGGCTGTTCGAAGAGGCTTTTGATCGGAACTCCGGCCGCTTTTTTCTGTGACACGGACCGCAGGCGGTAACGTTTCATCATACGGCCCTCCTTCCCGCGAGAATGGTTGCATGGGATCACACATTCAAAATATAGTACTTCGGAGGTCAGGATATGATAACCACAAATCTTTTGCATCGGTTGACCTTGCCATTCGCGGTAATATACGGTATTTTGCTGCTCTGTGTCCCAAAAGCCGCGGCCGAGGGGTTTGAAACCGGCATGAGATTATGTGTCGGCAGCGTTCTGCCTGCTTTGTTCCCGTTTTTTGTTGTCAGCAGCCTGATGATTCATGCCCCGGGAAATCAGGTCCTGGGCCGCCCGCTGCGGCCTTTTGTCCGCGCCTGTGGTCTACGGCCTAAAGATACAGCCGTACTCCTGATGCTTTCCTGGCTGGGAGGATACGCGGTCTGTGCCAAACTGATTGGCGACGCCTTACGTACAAAACGCATCCGGCGCAGCGAGGCACAGGCACTTCTGATTTTGGGCTGCTGCTCAAGTCCGGGTTTCGTGATCGGAAGCGTCGGCGGATTCATGCTGGGGAATCTCCGGATTGGGATTTTGCTTTATTTTTTGCAGTTGGCTTCCAATCTGTTTGCTGCCGCCCTGCTGTGGGCAAAGATCCGTCCTGAGGAGAGCAGCTCTGCAACCGGCTTAAAGGCCGACTGTATAACACCGGTTTCACTTCCTCAGGCAATCTCATCTGCATTGGACAGCAGTTTGTCCGTTTGCGGATGCGTGCTGTTCTTTTGTGTAACGGTATCGGCGATCAAGGCGGTCATCCCCATGAATGCTCTTGTCACAGCCTGTCTGTGCGCAGTGATGGAAATCTCCTCGGGGTGCTATGCATTTACGCGGCTGGAGGGTGCTGCGGCGGTTTACGGTATTTGCTGCTGTCTGGGCATCCTCAGCGCCTCTGTCTTTTCGCAGATCCGGTATCTTGTGGGAAGCGGGATTCCTCTGCGGTGGTTTGCGTTGTCCAGGCTGTGCGGCACGCTGTTTTTGTGTATGGGGCTCAGGCTTTGCATGGCTGTTTTGCCGGGTACTGCACCGGTATCCTCCTCTTTGTCCGAGCGGGTGATCGTGACCAATCGCCTGCCCTGGGACAGCGCGTTTTTACTGCTTTGTTTTCTCTGTGCCGTGCTTTACAAACTCTACGGAAAAAATTATAATTGTAAGTAATGTTTTCTGGAATTTTGCAGGCAACGCCCGGGGAAAGGACGCGAGAGATGTTCAAAAAGAAACTGTACGGCACTAAAATCGCGCCCTCTTGTTCATACTGTATTTACGGCACCCCCGCATCTGACCGCAAAATGATTTTTTGCCGTCGGCGAGGTGTTGTTTCACCTTATTATTCCTGCCGAAAGTTCCGGTATGATCCTCTGATGCGGGTACCCCGCCGTCAGGAACTGCCGCAGCTGGACCCCAGCGATTTTACTTTGGATTGATCAAAACACAGCAAAGGATGCAGCAAAATGAATAACCACAAACCGATTCTGATTCCGCCCCCGCAGCGCAAGGGACTTGTTGCAGCCGTTGCCCTTCTGCTGCGCATCTCGGTCATCCTAGTGATGGTCGCGCAAATCTTTAACCGAAATTTTGAAAACGTCTTTCTCTGCGTATTGACGCTCGTCCTGTTTACGGTCCCTGCCATTCTGGAGCGCCGCCTGAGCATCGAGTTGCCCGGTACGCTGGAAATCATTGTCCTTCTGTTTATCTATGCGGCCGAGATCCTGGGTGAGATCCAGGCGTTCTATGTGCACATTCCCAACTGGGATACCATGCTGCATACCATGAACGGATTTCTGTGTGCGGCAATCGGCTTTTCCCTGCTGGACATCCTCAACCGGAATGAAAACGTCAAGTTTTCTCTGTCGCCGCTTTATCTGGCTATTGTGGCCTTCTGCTTTTCCATGACGGTAGGCGTTGTATGGGAGTTTTTTGAGGGAACGATGGACGCCTTTTTCTACTTTGATATGCAAAAAGACACCATCGTCAACGCCATCGGTTCCATTATGCTGGACCCCGCCGGCGGCAATCATCCCACGATGATGAAGGACATCACCGATGTGATCATCGTCCAGGCAGACGGAACTCAGACCGCCCTGGGACTGGGCGGATACCTGGACATTGGGCTGCTGGATACCATGGAGGACCTGTTCGTTAACTTTGTCGGCGCATTCGTCTTTTCCATCATTGGTTACTTCTATGTCCGCAGCCGCGGTCAGGGGCGTTTCGCTCGCCGTTTCATCCCCGTGATTCGCAACGATGAGAGCAGCGAAGTCTCACAGGACACCGCAAAACCCGAACTTCCGCAGGATAATTCCTGATGTCATTTTTGCTGTTTTTTGTTTTTTCCCTTGACTTCTCTTAAAAATCCGTTATACTATATGTTGTCGCGTTTGCCGTTACTGCGGTGTGCGATAAGGTATAATATCGCGGATATGCTACTGTGGCTCAGTTGGTAGAGCAGCTGATTCGTAATCAGCAGGCCGCCGGTTCAAGTCCGGCCAGTAGCTCCAAACTCGCCTCCGGTATATTGCCGGGGGCGAGTTTTTTCATACCTTCAAGTTTCCTCTATCGGTGCGAAGCGTTAGAAATACAAAAAAGCTGTACGGCCATTATAAAACCGTACAGCTTTTTGATTTTTATGTCAGGAGAAACCTACATCAACACATTTCGGCGATCTGATACAAAAGCTTCTCGGATGCATCCCAACCCAGGCAGGGGTCTGTGATGGACTTGCCGTAGATATGTTCGGAAACATCCTGGCGGCCCGGCTCAATGTAGCTTTCGATCATGACGCCCTTGACCAGCTTGCGGATCTCGGGAGACAGTTCACGGTTATGCATGACTTCCTTGACAATGCGGACCTGCTCCTGATACTGCTTATCGGAGTTGGAGTGGTTGGCGTCAACAATAACCGCGGGATTCTGCAGGCCCATCTTGGCATACATTTCCAGCAGGCGCTGGATATCCTCGTAATGATAGTTGGGCTGGCTGACACCGCGCTTGTTGACGCCGCCGCGCAAGATGGCATGGGCCACCGGGTTGCCGGAGGTCTCCACCTCGCTGCCCGCATAGGCAAAATGCTGCGGGTGCTGCGCCGCATAAATGGAGTTGAGCATAACGGAGAAGTCGCCGCTGGTGGGGTTTTTCATGCCGGTAGCAACGTCAAAACCGCTGGCAGTCTGACGGTGATGCTGGTCCTCCACCGAGCGTGCACCGATGGCAACATAGGAAAGCAAATCTTCCACATAGCCCCAGTTTTCGGGATACAGCATCTCATCTGCCGGGGGAAGGCCGAACTCCTCAATGGAACGCATCTGCAGACGACGCATAGCGATCAGGCCGGCAACCAGGTCCGGGCGTTCCTCAGGGTTCGGCTGAAATGCGATGCCTTTATAGCCGTCGCCGTTGGTACGGGGTTTGTAGGTATAAATGCGGGGAACGATCTCAATACGGTCCTTGACCTTTTCCTGAACGCGGGCCAGACGGCTGACGTAATCGCAGACGGCATCCTCATTGTCTGCCGAGCAAGGGCCGATCACAACCAGAAATTTATCGGACTTCCCGGTAATGATATCGCGGACGGCCTGGTCTTTCGCCTTCTTGACCTCTTTGGCGTGTTCGGACAGCGGGTACTGTGCCCGGATCTCAGCCGGTGTCGGCAGTTTTTTCAGAAATGAAAAGCTCATTTGCACTCAACCTTTCCAAACGTCTTTTGGGCAGATATGTCCCCCACTCCCTCGCTGCACGATTTCTGATGCATTTCATCGCAAAACGCATATTCATGCAAACACAGACGACATACTGTATAAAACCCATATAAATAATATATCGCCGGGACCACAATGTCAACCAAATAACAGCGGTTCCTTTTCTCTTGCCCGGCATGACGCGGAACATCCCGGCAGAATAAGAAAGCCTGTGCCTTTCGGGAACGGAACATACAAAAAGAAAGCGGCCCTGTTGCCGCTCTCTTTGTTCTTGTCTTACGGTTTGACCCGGAACTCTTCCTCGCAATAAATGCAGCGATAACGGCCGCTGGGAGTGAGTTCAAAAATATGGTCGCAGCCTTCCTCGATGGCAGTAATGCAGCGGGGATTTTTGCATTTGATGACATTCACAAGACGCTTGGGAAGATCAGGGCGGATTTTCCTTGCGATATGCCCGTTTTCAATGCAGGTAATGCTGATCTGGGGGTCCAGATAGCCGAGAACATCAAAATTGATTTTGCTGATGTCGCCTTCAATCTTGATGATGTCCTTTTTGCCGCTTTTCTGGCTGCGGACGTTCTGCAAGAGAGCCACGCTGGCATCCGGCAGTTTTTCCAGCTCCATCAAATTGTACAGTGCCATGCCGGTGCCGGCAGTGATATGATCGATGACTACACCGTTTTGAATTTCATCAACTTTCAGCATTCGAACGCAACCTCCCCAGTCAGCGGGTCCTTTAAGCCCAGCAAAGTCATAATCAGGGCCATACGGATATATACGCCGTTCTGGACCTGTTCAAAGTACGCTGCGCGCGGATCGTCATCCACGTCCAGCGTGATCTCATTCACGCGGGGCAACGGGTGCAGGACCGCCATATCTTCCCGGGCAAGAGCCATCTTCGCCTCGGTCAGCACATAGCTGTTCTTGAGGCGGACGTAGTCTTCCTCGTTAAAGAAGCGCTCCCGCTGAACACGGGTCATATACAGGATGTCGAGTTCAGGCATTGCATCTTCCAGGCTGCGGACTTCCACATAGGGGATGTTCTTGGGTTCCAGGAACTCGTGAATGATGTAATCGGGAACGCGCAGCTCTTCCGGAGAGATCAGAACGAACTTCATACCCTCACAGCGCGCCAGGCTCTTGATCAGAGAATGCACCGTGCGGCCAAATTTCAAATCGCCGCAGAAACCGATGGTCAGATGATCCAGGCGTCCCTTGCGGCGGCGGATGGTCAGCATATCCAGCAGCGTCTGGGTGGGATGGCTGTGTCCGCCATCACCCGCATTGATGACCGGGATGCGGGAATACCGGGACGCACGCAGCGGGGCACCTTCTTTGGGATGACGCATTGCCGCAATGTCCGCATAGCAGCTGATGACCCGAATGGTATCGGCCACAGTCTCTCCCTTGGAGGCGCTGGAAACGCCGGCGTCCGGGAAGCCCAGCACCTTGCCGCCCAGGTTCAGCATTGCCGCCTCAAAGGAAAGACGGGTTCTGGTCGAAGGCTCGTAAAACAACGTAGCAAGCTTTTTGCGTTGGGCTACATCCTGGTAGGCGGTGGGGTTCTGGCGTATCCTGTCGGCCAGATCCATCAGGCGAAGCGATTCCTCCATGGTGAAATCCAGCGGATCGATCAAATGTCTCATTTGGCTGCTTCCCTTCTTTATGTTTTACATCATCTTGCGGACCATCGCAAAATCGAAGAAACTTGTGTAATAGGTATAACACCGCAGAATGGGCTGGCACAACCGGGAGTAACAGGTCTCGTCAAGCATCAAAAGCGCCTGGCCTTCCCGCAGGCGGAGCAGGCGCCGGACTGCAGCGCCGCCTTCCACTGCGTGAATATGGGCGACCGTACTGGTCGCCTGCTGACCTGTGATCTCATACAAAAGCTCAAACACCGGACGGGAAAAATCCGCCTTATCCAGCTTGCGGCCTCCAAACAGGGCCAGCGGGATGATATCGTTGGAATACAGTACCGGCGTGTCGTTCGCCAACACTCTGCGGCAGATACGCACCACGATATCCCCCGGAGCAATGCCGAGGCTTTTGGCCAGACGCTCGTCCGCTTCCTCCCGGGTCACTTCCAGATTATCAGAGCGAGGCTGCTTGCCTTTGGCATAGATCATGCTGTAAAATTCCAGCTTATGATCCATCCGGCTCTGCAGCATCACCACATCCCGGTTGACGACTGTCCCGATCCCGCGCACACGCTCAATAAAACCTTCGCGCTCGAGTTCACTCAATGCATCGCGCACAACAGTACGGCTGACTCCCAGTGCGGTAGCCAGTTCTGTTTCGGCGGGCAGGCGGTCATGTCCCGCATAAAGTCCGCTGCGCATTTCCTGCGCAAGGCGCTCCACCACCCGGGCTGAGATCAGCTCTCCTCCCAGTCTGGTGCTGCCGTTTGATTCGGTTTGATGTTTCATTGCGTGCAGTTCCTTTCGCCGTGGGTCCGACTTATTATATCACACTAATTTTATTTTTCTACCTTTTCCGGCAAGGTATTTTCACTTGACCGTGCCATACCGTTTTCCGCTGCGTAACGGCACACGTCTGCCAGGCAGCATTTTTCGCAATAGGGCGTTGTTCTTGCAGTGCAGACTTCCCGGCCGTGATATACCAGCCGGTGGCAGAAATCGCTTCCTTCTTCGGGCGGAATGATCTTCCACAGCGCCATTTCCACACGGCGAGGGTCTTTGATGCCGTCCACCAGGCCGATCCGGTTGCTCAGGCGAATGCAATGGGTATCCGTAACGATGGCCGGCTTGCCGAATACGTCCCCCATAATAAGGTTCGCACTTTTTCTGCCCACACCCGGCAGTTTCAAAAGTTCCTCAAAGGTCTGGGGAATGCCGCAGTCATACTCGTCCCGCAGCATACGCATACAGGCCGAGATATCCCGTGCCTTGCTCCGCCCCAGACCGCAAGGACGGACGATCTCTTCGATTTCCTCCGGCGTGGCTGCTGCAAGAGCTGCTACGGAAGGATATTTGGCAAACAGATCCTGCACTACTACATTGACCCGCGCATCGGTGCACTGTGCAGCCAGGCGCACTTCTACAAGGAGCTGCCAGGCGTGGTCGTAATCCAGCGTGCACTCTGCAAGGGGATACCGTTCTTTCAGGCGTTCGATGCAGATCTGTGCCAGTTCTTTTTTTGTCATTTCTGCTTTCACGTTCCTCTCTATTCTCTGTTCAGTCCATTCCATTGATCTCTATGGATTTTGGCGGGGCAGGCTTATAAAAGTCCTGCTGCCATGCAATCTGTTTTGCCAACTGCATGGTGCTTTGCAAATATTTGGTAATTTGCGGGTTACTGGAAGATACTTTTCCTAGAATCCGCCCTATTTTATCCGATTCCTTCTTGGTTGATTCTACCATGCCGCTGCGCTATAATGCAAGTAAAGGTCGGCCCAAATTGCGGCCACCGTCACAACTACCGGGAGGTGGCCATAATCGAACCGTTAGCACAGCGCCTCAGGCCCCGTACGCTGGACGAAGTCTGCGGGCAGCAGCATCTTTTGGGCAAAGACAAGGTTTTCCGCCGCACCATAGACAGCGGGCGTATTCCGAATATGATTTTCTACGGGCCGTCCGGAGTTGGGAAAACCACGGTGGCAGGGATCATCGCACAAAACAGCGGAATGCATCTGCATAAGCTGAACGGGACAACCGCCTCCACCAGCGACATCAAGGCTGTATTGGCAGATATTGGAACACTGGCCGGAGCCGGTGGGATTCTCCTGTATCTGGACGAGATCCAGTACTTCAACAAGCGCCAGCAGCAAAGCCTGCTGGAGTGCATTGAACAGGGCACCGTAACGCTGATCGCCTCCACCACGGAAAACCCCTATTTTTATATTTATAATGCACTGCTGTCCCGCTGCACCGTGTTTGAATTCAAGCAGCTGACACACAGCGATATTGAGCAGGGGCTGAAAAACGCCGCCCAGCGCATTGCCGAGCAGCAGGGGCAGCCGCTGGAGATTGAGCCCGACGCTTTGAGCTACCTGGCACAAAGCGCCGGTGGAGACATGCGCAAGGCTTTGGGCAATCTGGAGTTTGCCGTAACGGCCGCCCCTTCCGGAGAGAACGGTGTGCGTACCGTCACGCTGGACATGGTCCAGCAGGTTGCCAAACATACCGCCATGCGTTATGACAAGATGGGCGACGATCACTATGATATTGTTTCTGCCTACCAGAAATCCATGCGCGGTTCTGACCCGGATGCCGCTCTGCATTATCTTGCCCGACTGTTGGAGGCCGGGGACCTGGTATCCGCCTGCCGCCGCCTGATGGTCTGCGCCTGTGAGGATGTGGGGCTTGCCTATCCGCAGATCATCCCCATTGTCAAAGCGGCGGTGGACGCCGCCAATATGCTGGGCTTGCCGGAAGCCCGCATTCCCCTGGCTGATGCGGTCGTGTTGGTGGCAACGAGCCCCAAATCCAACTCGGCATACAACGGGATCAACCAGGCCATTGCTGATGTAAAGGCTGGCCGTAGCGGCCCCATCCCCCGCCAGCTGCAGAACAAGCACTACGACGGCGAAGATGCCCTGGTAAAGGGACAGAACTATAAATACGCTCACGATTTCCCGAATCACTGGGTGGATCAGCAATATCTGCCCGACGTATTGAAAAACGCCCACTACTACACTTTTGGAGACAACAAAACCGAGCAGGCCGCGGCAGCATATTGGTCCAGAATCAAATCCAAGTTGTAAAAAATCCATACATTGTATTTTTTATCTCCATACAAAGCATACATTTACCCGAAGCAGGTTCTTTTTCGAGAGAAATTCTGCTTCGGGTCTTTTCTTTTTGGCGGGACAAAAGCTGTGAAATCATTGTTATGCCGATTTACGCAAAACCCCGATATCTATGCGCTTTACCTCGATTGAAAGAAAATCAGAGGCAAACATTTCTCCGCTTTAGAGTTGTAAAATTTCGGACATATTGCAGGTATATTTTTCCAAAAGTTACTGTCTCAGACCCAGTCCTGAAATTCAACTAAAATACATACAATTGTACACTTCATACATTTTACAAAAGCTTCACTTCCAATCAGATTTACGTTATTTCGTCAAGTAATCAGGACCCAAAATTCATTTTCACAATATTATCACATCACACAATGTTGACAAATGCGTATCCGGTTATTACAATGCAATTAGATTTATTTTATTTATTATTCTAAAATCATAATTCTGCCCAAATTTCCAGGCATCGGCAGGGAAAGTGGAATATAAAAAGGTATCAGAAATCATTGACAAAAGGAGAATCCCTATGCGGTATTCACATCAGCGCGAATTGATTTTGAAAGAAGTCTTGTCCCGTTCCGACCACCCCACGGCAGAACAGATCTGCACTTCTCTGCGGGCAGTGTGCCCGCGCCTCAGTCTGGGCACGGTTTATCGTGACCTGAATACTCTGGTAGAGATCGGTAAGATTCGCCGCGTCTCCATTCCCGGCGAGGCAGATCGCTTTGACGGCGAGCTGGGCAGCCACCAGCATATGTTCTGCCGCAAATGCCGCTCTGTCATCAGTCTGCCCATTCCCGCCGACCAGCTGGAGCGTCTTGTAATGGCCTGCCCCGATGTCAAAATCGAAAAATATGCCCTCACCGTTTTTGGCCTGTGTGCGGATTGCGCCAAGTCGGAAGCATAATCTTCATGTTTTGATTTATTCCGCTTATCCGGCGGCTTTGCCGGGCCTCGCTGCAGGATTCAGCATATCTTTGAGCCATAACGCCTCCCCCGTATTGCATATACTGCGATGCGGAGGAGGTGTTCTTTTTGTCGCGCATAATAAAGCTTTGCCTGATCCTTTTGCTTCTAGGACTGTGGATTCTATTGCCGCTGGCCCTGCTGCCGCGGACATCTTTTTCCAGTGAAGGGGATGCTTTCCAAACGCCTCTTCCCTCTCCAAGCGAAGATACTGCCTCCCCTGCCGTATCAGCCGAACCGGTCTCCGCCCTTCCCTACCGTGCCGTATGGATCTCCTACCTGGAGTGGCAGCATGCCAATTTTTCTTCGGAAGATGCTTTCACTTCACAAGTCTCGGTCTGGATGCAGGAATGTGCTGACCTCGGTTTGAATGTGGCCATTGTGCAGGTCAGGCCTTTTGGCGACGCACTGTATCCCAGCGAGCTGTTCCCGTTCAGCCACCTCTGTACCGGTACGCAGGGACAGGACCCGGGATTTGATCCGCTTGCCATTTTGATAGAACAAGCCCACAGCCGGGGCCTGGAAGTTGAAGCGTGGATCAATCCTTACCGTATTCAGAGCTCGGCTGTTCCATCTGAGCTTGCCGACAACAGTGTGGCAGAGCTCCATCCGGACTGGGTCAAATCGGCCAACAGCGGGCTGTGGCTGGACCCGGCCAATGAGGACGTACAGGCCTATATTGCCGATGGTATTCGGGAACTGTGCCGCAACTACGATGTAGACGGCATCCATTTTGATGATTATTTTTACCCTACAACAGATACCGATTTCGACGCTGAACAATATGACGCCTATCGAAGTGCCGGCGGTACGCTGGAGCGGGATGACTGGCGGCGGGAAAATGTCAGTGCCCTTGTGTCCGGGTGCTACGACGCTGCCCATGAATACGGCGTCCGGTTTGGGATTTCCCCGCAGGGAAACCTGCAAAACAACTACGATTCCCAATACAGCGATGTTGCCCGCTGGCTGAACGAGCCCGGCTTTGTGGACTACCTGATGCCGCAAGTCTATTGGGGGCTTACCTATTACGGAGGAAGCAACTCTTTGGCCTTTGAAAATTGCGTCCGTCAGTGGCTGGATTTACCGCGCCTGGATACAGTGGCCTTGTATGTCGGGCTTGGTGCTTATCGCATCGGTGACGGAGACGGATCCGATGCCTCGGATGCCGAGTGGAATTCCGGACACGCCCTGACAGATCAGGCTGAATGTCTGCAGCGGAATCAGATAAACGGCTTTGCCTTGTATCGCTTTGACTCGCTGTTTGAGAATGCTGCATGGCCCGAACTGGTGCAGCAGGAACTGGAGTCGCTGCGTGAACTGTGTACCTCCTTTGACGCTTGACGGGGCAAACCTTCCAATTCAAATTGCATTCCTGCGAAAGCTGTGATAGACTCGGATATGCAAGTACAATTTGATTGGAGGGTTCCGACGATATGGTGATCCGTTGGAATGTGACGATTCCTGAACTGACCGGAGATCAGCCCCGCACTGCGTATGTATATCTTCCCACCTGCTACGACCGTGAACCGCAGAGGCGGTTTCCGGTTCTGTATATGTTTGACGGGCATAACCTTTTCTTTGACAGCGATGCAACCTACGGCAAGTGCTGGGGCATGCAGGAATACCTGGATTATACCGATACCCCACTGATCGTTGCGGCCGTCGAATGCAACCATGGCGCCAATAACGAGCGGCTGTCGGAATACTCGCCCTATGATTTCCGCAACCCGCGTTTTGGGAGCGTCAAGGCAGCGGGAGACGTGACAATGGAATGGTTTGTCAATCAGTTCAAACCGGAGATCGACCGGCGCTATCGCACGCTCCTCGACCGCAGACACACAATGATCGCAGGCAGCTCCATGGGCGGTCTGATGAGCCTGTATGCGGTCACTGCCTATAACCGCACGTTTTCCCGTGCAGCGGCGCTCTCGCCGTCGCTGTGGGTCTCCCCTTCCGGTCTGGCCGATACCATCACAAGTTCCGATATCACTGCCGGAAGTGTCGTATACATGGATTACGGCGCCCGGGAGCTTTCCCACCACGAGGCCATGCGGACGGAGTTCTCTAAAATTTCCGACCTGCTTTTGCGCAGACGGATTCTGCTCAACACCCGGATCGTCCCCGGCGGAGAGCACTGTGAGGCCAGTTGGGAGAAACAGCTTCCCTTCTGTATCCCGGCCCTGATGTACGGACTTTGATTTCTTTGCCTGACCCGGGCAGAAATCCTTGCAAATCGTGCCTTCGGACTGTTTTTTATATGCAAAAAGTGCCTGTTTTCGAACATTCTCTTTGCAAAGGGAAATTGGCGATGCTATAATGAGAATGTAATGAATGGGCGTCGCGTTATGGGTTGCGCCGCAATCTGATCGGAGGTACATATATGGACATTTTTGAAACATTTGAAACTCGTTTGAAGCAAAATCCTCGTACGATCGTTTTTACCGAAGGTACGGACCCGCGTATTCTCAGCGCGGCAAGCCGGCTGCTCGCCAACGATACACTGAATGTTGTTCTGCTGGCTGCTCCCGCTGATGTGGAGAAAGCTTCTGCCGAGGCTGGTTTCGATGTCAGCAAAGCCACTGTGATTGATCCTCTCAATTATCCCGAGATGGACGAAATGGTCGCACAGATGGTCGCCCTGCGTAAGGGTAAGATGACCGAAGAACAGTGCCGCGATGCCCTGAGCCACAGCAATTACTTCGGCACCATGCTTGTCAAGATGGGCAAGGCCGACTGCCTGCTGGGCGGCGCCACCTACTCTACCGCAGATACCGTTCGTCCTGCTCTGCAGCTGATCAAGTGCAAGCCCGGTATCAAGTCGGTCAGCTCCTGCTTCATTCTGATGCGCGGCGATGAGTGCATTGCCATGGGTGACTGCGCCATCAACATCGATCCTTCCGAGGACGAGATCGTCGAGTCTACCATCGAGACCGCTCATACCGCAGAGATCTTCGGCATTGATCCCCGCGTTGCTCTGCTGAGCTATTCTACCTTCGGTTCCGGCAAGGGCGAGACCGTTGACAAGATGCGCAATGCAACTGCCCGTGTCAAGGCTCAGGCGCCCGACCTCAAGGTCGACGGCGAGCTGCAGTTTGACGCCGCCGTTGCTCCCGAAGTCGGTCAGCTCAAAGCTCCCGGCAGCAAGGTTGCCGGTTACGCCAACACTTTCATCTTCCCCAACATCAACGCCGGCAACATCGGTTACAAGATTGCCCAGCGTCTTGGCGGATACGAGGCTTACGGCCCCATCCTACAGGGCCTGAATGCCCCCATCAACGACCTGTCCCGCGGCTGCAATGCTGAGGAAGTCTACAAGATGGCTCTGATCACCGCCGCATTGATCTGACACTTTCCATTTGAAACAATAAAGGCACCGGCAAACAGCCGGTGCCTTTTCTTTATCTCTCACAACATAAAAAACCGGGCCACTCTTTAAGAGAGCGGCCCGGTTCTTATTTCAGATCAGTGATTCTGACGTAAAATCAGCCCTGGTAGTCAACAGTGATGTTGGCGGTCTCGGGATGAACAGCAGCGTCAGAGCTGTCGTCGATGACCAGAGTGCCGTCCACGATGGAGGCGAACATCTCGTCATACTGCTCCTGAGTGAAGTTGGTGAACTTGGAGCTTTCCATGGGCAGACCGACACAGTCCTCAGCAGCGCCCAGCTTAGCCTCGACGCCGGAGTAGGTCTCGCTCCAGGTCCAGTCATTGCTCATGCAGTCGGTCAGAGCAACGTTGACGGAGTTGGCCAGAGCCTTCATAGCGGAGGTGATGACGAAATCGCCCAGGTTGGACTGGTCAACGTCAACACCGATCATCTTGCCGCCGTTGGCCTCAGCCGCAGCAGCGCAGGAGTTGCCGATCTGGCCGCCGCAGGCAAAGACAACCTGGGTGCCCTCGGTGTACCAGCTGTCCATCTTGGTCTTGACTTCGTCGCTGGCGCTGAAGGTGCCGGAGTACCAGTACTTGATGTTGACATCGGAAACGCCCATCTCGGCAGCAGCCTCGTTAGCGCCCTGGACAAAGCCATAGCCGTAACGGATAACTGCGGGAACGGCAATGCCGCCCAGGAAGCCCAGCTCGGTGTAGCCGTCAGCAACGGCAGCGTAACCGGCCAGATAGCCAGCCTGCTCTTCCTTGTAGGTGACCAGAGCAGTGTTGCTGGTGATGTACTGGGACAGATCGTAGTCATCCATGTTGAAGTCAGCCGCGCTGGTGTCAACGCCGCCGGCTCCGAGCATATCGGCTACGGCAACGTCCAGAGCCAGGAAGGAGACATCAGGATACTTGGTCTGAGCCTCGTACAGAGTGTTGGCGAACAGGTAGCCAGCCATGACGACAGCCTTGGCACCGTCATTGACAGCGTTGTCGACCTGCTCCAGACGAGCAGCGTCGGAGTCCTCGGTGGGACGGTAGTAGTTAGCCTTCAGGCTGTTGGCGTCGCAGAAATCCTGAACGCCCTGCCAGGTGTACTGGTTGAAGGACTGGTCGTCGATGTTGCCGACGTCGGTGATGAACGCCACATCGGTCTTGGCATCGGCATCGGTGGCAGCAGCTTCGCTGGTGGAACCAGTGGAGGTGGAAGCACCGGAGCTGGAATTGGAGGAATCATTGCTGCAGGCAACCAGCGAGAACGCCATGCTTGCCGCCATGATCAAAGCAAAAATCTTTTTCATGACTTGTTTTCTCCTTTGTTTTTGGGTGATCAGAGACAAAATATCCCTGCCATACAACTAGAAGTATAGCGGTTTTTCTCTCTTTTTGCAATCAATACGGCCATTACAAAAGCATAACAAACTTTTGACACGCACTATAAAAATTCTCAGTTTTGGTAATCACAGGCCACATTAGGCGTCTGCGGCAAGTTGGACGGATTGGGATCGGAATAGCGTTCCACCTTGGCGGAACCGGAGATGAGCCCCGAATAAAGGCGCTCGTATTCCTCCTGAGAGAAGTCCATAAAGTTCCACTGCGCAGTGGCCAGTCCCAGTGCACCGGTGGATACTCCGACCCGTTCCGTCTGGCCGGCCTGATCGTTGTTCCAGCCCACACCATCGGAATAGAACCCGTAAAGCTGGTTCTGAACCACAGTCGAATAACGCTTGACCGCCGAACCGACCACCTGGCTGCCCAGCGTGTTCTGATTCCAGTCCGCTGCAATCACATGCCCGCCGCTTTCCTGTGCCGCATCGACACAGCTCTGTGCCAGAGTTCCGCCGCAGGCAAAGATCAGCTGCGTACCATCGGAATACCATCCGCTCATCCGGGCTGTGATCTCCTCAGAGGCATCGTACTGACCGCTGTACCAGATCTTCAGATAAACTTCCACGCCGTTCTGCTCGGCAGCAGCCTGGGCCCCTTGCAAAAAGCCCGTGCCATAACGAACGATACCGGGCAGCATATCTGCACCCAAAAAGCCGAGGCTCGTGTATCCGTCAGCCACTGCCGCATAACCTGCCAGGTATCCGGCCTGTTCTTCGCTGAACAAAACGCAATGGGCGTTGGAAGCCGTGCTGTAGCTGGCGTAGTCCTCGCTGTGAGGTTCACCGTCGATCATCAGGTAGCTGATGGTAGGATAATTGTTCTGCAGCTCGTACAGCGGCACTTCCATATCCTGCCCGGCGCAAACGATCAGCTCCGCGCCGCTTTCGGCAGCCTTGCGGAGAACTTCCTCGTTGGCTTCAACGCCTTCCCCTTCCGCTTCAAACAACTGCGCAGAGAAATTGAACGTTGTACAGAACTGCTGGACGCCCAGCCAAAGCATTGCATTCATGCCGGATTCCACGCCGTCAGAATCGACGGCAAGGGCAATCGTTGCCCCTCCGCCGTCCAGCGCCGTCTCTTCGTTTTCTTCGACCTGCAAAACATAATTTGCGTCATCCTGCAATGCAAGAGATGTGGTATCCCCTGCATCCTGTGTGTTACAGGCACAGAGCGATACCGCCATAGCTCCGCAGAGTATGACGGACAAAACTTTTTTGATCAAAACGTGTATCTCCTTAAACTTTGCTGCAAAAAGCGCCAGGGCCGCACATCGCGTCGCCGCGTACGGCTGAGTCTTTAGTATGCCCTATCCCGTGCCGCCTGTCAACCAGGGGATCGATCCGGCAAGGCCACGACATGCGCCAACGGCATCCGCTTGATCAGTGCTCAATATTTTTGGGGCCGAACCCTATGGGCAGAAGATCTCCCAGCGTGCAGACCTGATAATCATCCTCGCTTTTGGCCAGGATCACCCGCAGATCGTTTCCGCCGAACTCGAACAAAGCCTGCCGGCAGACTCCGCAAGGGCTGGTAGGCAGCGTGTTCTTCTGGTTCTCCAGGCTTCCCACAACAGCGATGGCCTCAAATTCCCGCTCACCGCTGCTCACTGCCTGGGAAAGCGCCGCGCGTTCCGCACAGATGGTCGGCGAAAACGACGCGTTCTCAATATTGCAGCCGCAATAAACTTTGCCGCTTTTGCCCAGAAGAGCCGCCCCCACCTTGAAGTGGGAATATGGTGTATAGGCGTTTTCACGCACGGCGAAGGCCGCACGGATCAACGTCCGGTCGTCCATCAGAGAGTCACCCCCAGTGCGACTTTCATCATGGCGGTAAAGCTGGTCTGGCGCTGCTCGGGGGTAGTGGCCTCGGGAGAGACAAAGCTGTCGGAAATGGTCAGCAGGCAGGCGGCACGTTTGCCCAGGACTTTTGCATTATGGAAAAGTGCGAAGCTTTCCATCTCAACTGCAACGCAGCCCTTTTCGTCCCGCAGCCGCTCCCAATACACTGGCTTCTCGTCGGACGGTTCCCGATAGAATACGTCGCTGGAATGGATGACGCCTTCAATCAGAGGAATGTTCTGCGCCGCGGCGCTGGCACGCAGTGCGTCGTTCAGTTCCGCATTGGGCAGCTGGATGTCATCCGGGTCCCCAGACTGGGTGAGGGCAAAGCTGCTTTCCGAATAGGCACCGGTAGCCAGAACCACGTCAAACAGGCGTGCTTTCTCGGTATACGAACCGGCCGAACCGATGCGGATAATGTTCTCTACACCATACTGGGTATACAGTTCATAGGAATAAATGCCGATGGAAGGCATTCCCATTCCGCTGCCCATCACGCTGACAGGGCGTCCCTGGTAGGTTCCGGTAAATCCGTACATTCCGCGAACGTCGGTGACAAGACGCGGATTCTCCAAAAACGTATCGGCAATAAACTTTGCACGCAGCGGATCGCCGGGCATCAGCACGGTCGCCGCGAAATCTCCTTTTTGTGCGCGGTTATGCGGGGTAGACATATTACATCTCTCCTTTTCTCTTTACATTGCCGCCGCACGCGGCCTCTTTTGTTGTGAATTCAGTATACCACATTTTGCCGCTTTGTGGTAAACTGATACAAAGATTCCTTGAGTTCTTCACGATTTTAATGCCCGGAAAGGATGCGTATCATGAATCTGCCCACCTGTTGCCGTTTATGCCCGCGTCAGTGCGGCGCCAACCGTCTGGCAGGAGAAACCGGCCAGTGCGGCGCAGGCAGCAAACTGCTGGTGGCACGCGCCGCACTGCACCATTGGGAAGAGCCCTGTCTGAGCGGCCCCGCCGATGCGGAGACCGGCAGCGGTACCGTATTTTTTACCGGCTGTCCCCTCAAATGCTGCTATTGCCAGAACTATGCCATCAGCCAGGAAGGCCTGGGCAAGGAAATCGATGTCGCGCGCCTTACCGCTATCTTTTTGGAACTGCAGAAAAAAGGCGCCAAGAATCTCAATCTGGTCACAGCGACTCAGTGGCTGCCCTGGATCCGCACGGCACTCCGGGATGCGCGGGAGCAAGGTCTGACGATTCCCGTTGTATACAACACTGGCGGATATGAGCGAGTTGAAACGGTCCGCGCCTTGACCAATGATGTGGACATCTGGCTGGCGGACTACAAATATGCCGACCCGGAGTTGGCCGATCAGCTTTCCAACGCCCCCGACTATGCCGATGTCTGTGAGAAAGCCATCCGGCAGATGCTGGTTCAGGCAGGCGCGCCCCGGTATGACTGCGACGGATACATGAGTCGAGGGGTTATTTTACGGCACCTTGTGCTGCCGGGACACGCGGAGGATTCTCTGCGCGTCATTGAACGTATGGCCGCTCTGCGGGATGAGACAGGCATTCCTTTTGTCACCAGTCTGATGTGCCAGTTTACTCCCTTCTACCACGCCGCCGAGCAGGGGCTGGGACGCCGAGTCACCAGCTACGAATATCGGAAAGTTGTGGACGCTGCCATTCGTTTTGGTCTGACTGACGGTTATATGCAGCAAAAAAGCAGCGCCCGGGAAGAATACACTCCCCCCTTTGATTTTGAAGGAGTATGATCCGTGCGAACTTGATTTTGATTCCGAATTCCTTTAGAATCGTAACCGTATTTTGATTTTCCTTTGAATCCCGGCTCATTTTCTACGGGCCTGAATGGAGGTATCCGCCATGCTCCTCGGGACAAAGCATCGCAAAACATGCTTTCGCCTTTTGGCCGTATTGGTCTTTGTACTGATGCTGTTGTACAACTGCCTGACGCCGTATATTGCCGATGACTTTACTTTCGCTTATGCCTTTGACACGGGGTTGCGGCTGCAAAGTCTGCCGCAGCTGATCCAAAGCCTTGCTTTTCATTATATGGAATGGACCGGGCGGGTCATCGTCAAGTTCTTTGCTCAGGGCTTTACCATGTTCCCCAAAATCGTGTTCAACATTTTCAATGCTGCCGCCTATCTGGGCCTTGGTCTCGTCATCTACCGCCTTGCCCGCGGACGCAGCAGCGGCCGGTATGATGTTATTGCCTTCATCTTGATCCAGGCTGCGCTATGGGAAATCAGCCCTGCGTTTGGTCAGACCAATCTCTGGATGTGTGGTGCATGTAACTACTTGTGGGCCTCCTTGGGCTGCCTTGCCTTTTTGCTGCCGTGGCGATATTACCTGCAAAAGCCTTTTGCAAGCGGCAAAAAGATGTGCATTGGTATGGCCGTTGCGGGATTGTTTGCCGGATGGCTCAGCGAAAATACCAGCGCCGGTATGCTCGTCTGCCTGGTACTGTGCATCATCTTCCTGCTGTGGCAAAAACAGAAAGTCCCCACCTGGATGTATACTGGATTTGGCGGCGCTCTGCTTGGATTTGTGATTCTGATCGCTGCCCCCGGCAATTACAATCGCGCCGACGACTTTGCTGACACAACGCCGTTTTTGACCAAGTATGCCGTCCGTTTTCTTGACTGCGTGAATATGCTGTGGGACAATGCCCTGCCGCTGCTCTTGGTATTTGCGGCGCTTTATGTCCTGCTCTGGATGCAAAAGAAGTCGCCGGCCGAACTGGCGTGGCCTGCCATCTTGCTGTTGGGCGGCCTGGGAGCAAACTTCGCCATGATCCTGAGCCCGTTTTATTATGATCGTTCTTCCCATGGAGTTTTCAGCCTCCTGACCGCCGCCTGCGCTGCCTGCCTGATCCAGTTGGAAGGCAAGCAGCTTCGCGCACTGTTCGCTGCCGGTACCGCCTGCGTATCCGTCATTTGCCTGTTTGATATCTGCGGCGCAACCTACGACATCGCGAGCTATTGGATGATGTACCGTACCCGGGAAGCACTGATCGTTTCCGAAGCCTCCGAAAATGAGGGAGCCCCCATCGTCACCTATGGAATCGAGCCGTATACCAAATGGTGCGGCGCCTATGATCTGCCTGATATTCGTGAGAACGGCGAGGATTCCATCGCGCTGGCACGGGCCAAGTGGTACGGCGTCGCGGAGCTGACTGCCGACGAGGTCCGCACCTATCCCTTCCCCGGACACACCAACGCGGCTTATGAAGCCGGCTACGAAGAAAGCGCTGAGGCCGAAAGCAAAGGCGTCTCCTAAAGCCGATAACATATGCTGCACCTAATGTATTGGATCGGTATCTGGCAGCAACTCGCTCACTCTCCCCTTTTGTCGGCGAATCGGTAGATTTATTTCCTAGAACAAGACATTCCGTCTTATTTCCGTTCGATCCCAGCGCCCTATCCAATCTTAATATTTCAAAAAAACAAACCGCCCCGGTACAGACAATTCTGCACCGGGGCGGTTTTCAGTTTATTGCTTTTTGTTCAGGCGAAAGTGCAAGTCCATCAGACGGGATGGCTCTTGTTCTCGTAGTCCGCATGGAGAGCGTCAACGCCCTGGATGCGTGCATTGCGCTTTTCAAAGAACTTGGGCGCAACTTGCGGGAACATAGCGTAGGTCAGGACATCCTCTTCCTGGATCGCGTATTTGGCGGCTTCAGCCTTCAGCTTGTCCATTTCCGGCTCAAGCGTATCGGCAAAGCGGCAGGTAATGGGAGTCTCGCCCTTCAGGATCATAGCCTGGAACTCGGGCTTGATGGGAGCGGGAGTCTTGCCGTAATCGCCATGGACCAGGCCCTTGAACTCCTTGGTGACCATCTTGTAGCGCTCGCCCATAATGACATTGAAGACCGCCTGAGTACCAACGATCTGGCTGGTCGGGGTGACCAGCGGCGGATAACCGGCATCCTCGCGGACACGCGGGATTTCCTTCAGAACTTCGTCGAGCTTGTCTTCCTTGCCGGCGTCCTTGAGCTGCTTGAGCATGTTGGAGAACATGCCGCCCGGGACCTGATACAACAGAGTGTTGGCGTCAACGCCCAGGCTCTTGGGGCTGATCTGACCATTGGCGATATACTTCTCGCGCAGCTTGGCGAAGTATGCACGCACAATGTTCAGCTGAGCCAGGTCAAGGCCGGTGTCATAATCGGTATCCTGCAGAGCGGCGACCAGGCTTTCGGTGGGCATATGAGAAGTGCCCAGAGCCAGCGGGCTCATCGCAGTATCGACAATATCAGCGCCAGCCTCGATGCCCTTCAGAATGGACATGGAAGCCAGACCGGCGGTGTAATGGCTATGGATATCGATGGGAATGCTGACGGTCTCCTTCAGCTTTTTGACGAGATCGTAGCAGGTATAGGGCTTGAGCAGGCCGGCCATATCCTTGATGCAGATGGAGTTTGCTCCCATCTCTTCCAGGGTCTTGGCGTACTCGGCAAAATACTCGTTGTTATGGACAGGGCTCAGCGTATAGCTGATGCAGCCCTGCACATGCGCGCCCTCCTTGTTGGCCGCCTTGATGGCAGTCTGGAGGTTGCGGGGATCGTTCAGAGCGTCAAAAATACGGATCACGTCGATGCCGTTGGCCACAGACTTCTGAACAAAGTACTCGACGGCGTCGTCCGCATAGGGACGGTAGCCCAGCATGTTCTGGCCGCGGAACAGCATCTGCAGCTTCTGGTGGGGCAGCTCTTTGCGCAGGATGCGCAGACGGTCCCACGGATCTTCGTCCAGGAAGCGGATACAGGAGTCAAACGTTGCGCCGCCCCAGCACTCAACGGAGAAATACGGGATCTTGTCCATTTCGGGCAGGATGGGACGCATTTCGTCCATGGTCATACGGGTCGCCAGCAAAGACTGGTGCGCGTCGCGAAGCACAACTTCGGTAATCTTTATCGGTTTCTTAGCCAATCTCGTTCACCTCGTTTAGAACCGCGTTGCGGTCACTTTATATGTGTTGTGTTCTCAGTTCATCGTGACCAGCAGGTCGCCGGAGCTGACGGTGTCACCCTTACGGACATCGACGGTGGCGATGGTGCCGTCCTGAGGAGCGGAGATCTCGTTCTCCATCTTCATAGCTTCCAGGATCATCATAACGGAACCGGCCTTGACGGAATCGCCGGGCTTGACGCGAACGTCCAAGATGTTGCCGGGCATGGGAGCGGCAACGGAAACAGCGCCGGCAGCGCCCTGAGGTGCGGCAGGTGCAGGAGCAGCAGCGGGGGCAGCAGCAGGAGCCGGTGCAGCCGGAGCGGCAGGCGCAGCAGGAGCAACCGGTGCGCCGGTATTCTCTTCAACAGTGACCTGGTAGGCAACGCCGTTTACGGTAACGGTAAGATTTTTCATAGGGATAATCCTCCTTCAAAGTTCAGAAGTCTCCGATAATCAAAGCGCGATATTGCCGTGTTTCTTGGACAGGCGAACCGCACGTTTCGTTGCCAGCATATCCAGTGCCTGTGCAACTTCATTGCGGACGTTGGCAGCGGCAGAAGCCGTGTCGGCAGCACCGGCTGCAGCTGCAGCCTTGGCGGAGCAGACTTCGCTGCGGTAAGCAGCGGCCTTGTCCTTGGTGGCCTTGGTAATGTTGTCCGAAGCATAAATCTCGTCCTTGTACAGAACGCTCACCGCCGCTTCGGGTGCCAGCGGGGCGACAGTGCAGCCTTCCACTGCAATGCGCCAGTCCGCGGGAGCGGCAAACACGGTATAAACAGGGCCGACTGCCTCACCGGCAAGAACGGCAACCTTCACCGTGGTAGCTTCCGCATACACGCCAGCCATACGGGCAGCCTGACGGATGCCGCCGGCCTGATCGTCGGACTCGCTCTTGACGAAGCCGTCGGTATTGACCACGGTAACCACCGGGATGCTGTAAGCATCGCACATACGGACAAAACGGGCAGCCTTGGCGGTGCAGTGGTGATCCAGCCCGGCCTTGGCGGTAGCCATGATGCCGGCAGCCATGCCGTTGATGGTGCCCAGAGCGGTGTACACATTAGCGCCGTAGCCAGCGTACAGCTCGATCAGGCTGTCAGCATCGGCAATGGATGCAGCAGCCTGCTTGGGATCATACTTAGCCAGGTCCAGAGCGGCCTTGGGAGCAGCAAAATCAAACACGGCAGGGCCAGCCAGGTTGTTGCCCGGCAGCATGCCCACCAGGGCGGAAGCCTGCTTGGCAGCATCCAGTGCGTCCTTGGCGTGAACGGCCTCGACACCGGCGCGTGCGGCAAAAGCTTCGCTGCCGGCATCCGCCACTTTGTCGTCACTGTTGAAGGGAGCAGTCAGGAAAAGCTCCGCCTCTTCCGACACAATGCAGATATCCGCCGCGGCGGCATGGATCGCGGAAGTACCCGCGCAGACGCCGGTCACAACGGCGATCTGAGGAACCACGCCCGAGATGCGGGAAATCTCGCTCATCAGACGGGCATTCGCGGTCAGAAGCTCCAGTCCCCCGTCCAGCTTTGCGCCGGTGGAATCGTAAAACGTCACGACCGGGTTGCCGGTCTCGGCGGCCATTTCCAGCACGCGGATGGTCTTGTTGATGTCATTGACGCCCAGCGGGGTGCCGTCCTGGCAAACCACGTATGCGGTCTGACCGTTGGCACAGCCGTAAGCAGCGCTCACAGCCCCCTCCTGGAACAGCGGCGTATAGACACCGTCGTCAAAAAAATGTGCAAGGATCTGTTCCTTGCCCGCCTTTTTTGCTGCCATATATGAACCTCCCTGTTGTGATAGTGCAAGATGGTTGCGTTATGCCATATGTATAGATTATACTACGTAAATTTCTGTCAAACAAGTGCTTTTGTCACAAAATTGTGCACGGTGTATAAGTTTTTTTGGCTTGCGTGACATCATCTGACAGGTATTCCGACATATTATTTATGCGGGAAGGGACCTTTTCGGGAAGATTCTTCTTTCACCACAGAGGATTTGCTCTGTCTGGCGGCTGCACGCAGGGCCGAAACCTCGGATTTTTTCAGTTCGCGGTACTGCCCGGGCTGCAGCATTCCCAGCTTGACGGGGCCTTCCGCACTGCGCTTCAGGCGGACGACCTCCAGCCCCACCGCTTCGCACATGCGGCGGATCTGCCGGTTGCGGCCTTCATGCAGGGTGATCTCCAGTACAGTACGGCCGGGCTCGTCCGTCACGACATGAATGACTGCCGGCGCAGTGCGCACACCGTCATCCAGCACAACACCGGAGGACATCTGCACGATCTGCTGTTCGGTGGCGCGGGGACGCACGGTAACGCGGTACAGCTTGCCTACGCCGCCCGAGGGATGGGTCAGCAGGTTGGCAAAGGCGCCGTCATCCGTCAAGAGCAAAAGGCCCTCGCTGTCCTTGTCCAGACGGCCCACCGGGTAAACACGGCGCGGCACATCGGTCAGCAGATCCATTACCGTCTTGCGGCCGCGCTCGTCGGACGCAGTGGTGATGTAGCCCCGAGGTTTATGGAGCATCAAATAAATGTACTGACGCTTGCGGACAATGCGGAGATTCTTTCCATCCACAGACACCTTATCATAATCGGGGTCCATTTTATCTCCAAGGCCGACCGGATGCCCGTTGACCTTGACCCGGCCTTCCGCAATCAGCTGCTCTGCTGCACGGCGGGAGCAGTATCCCTGATCGGAAAGGACTTTCTGAATACGCTGTTCTGACATGTTATTCCTCCTGATAGAGAAAACGGACGCTGTCCGGCCTGTACGCCGGGCCGCGCCCGTTCATTCCGTGTATTGCGCGGCCAGATTACTGTGCCGTTTCTTTCTTTTCTTCCTGATCGGCGCCGTCCTTCTTGACAAGAGCGGCCAGCTTGTCCACCAGCTCCGGCAGTGCGTTGATGGCATTGTCGATGGGCGAGACATGCTCCGCCAGCTGCACCGTGCGCACCGTACCGTCCTTGACAATAAGGAACGCGATGGGCGTGATGGACACGCCTGCACCGGAACCGCCGCCGAACATTTCCTTGGTGGACTTGGCGCCGACATCGGAACCGCCGGAAGCGAAGCCCATGGTCACTTTGGAAACCGGAATGATGGTGGTGCTGCCATCAAGAGTGATCGGCGTACCGATGATCGTATTGGCATCCGCCATCTCACGGATCTTTTCGACGGTAGACCCCATCAGGCCCTGGACAGGATGTTCTGCCATATAAGTCTCCTCCTTCAGAAAACGGCCGCCCTCGCGGCTGCCGCTGTAAACTGGTTTGGATTTTATGAATTATTTTGCATCGGCTGTCGCTGCCGTATTCTTTCTTTTGCGCGGTGCAGATGTACGTTTGACCCTGCGCCACAGCGTCAGAATGATCGATGCAACTATTATATACATTCTTGCTGTGATTTGGCAAGAGAAACAGCGTTCTTTCCTGCGCTCTTCGGTAAAATCCGGTTCCAGGCGGAGTTCTTCCGCCTTAACATCCACAAGATCCTCCAATATTGCCCACGCTGTGTTGCATGCTCCCGCCAGCGCACCGTACGCGATGGCGGTCGCCGCGGCATCATCTGCCGTGACTGTCCAGACGATCCTGACCTTGCGGACTTTGATCCGGCTGAGAAGGAGTTTTCCCGGCCCTTTAGCCCAGTTCGTCAGGACACGGATGTATTTTGTCGGATTCCCCATGATGTTCTCATACAGGCTGTCGCCCTCGTCAGGAGGCGGCTCTTTGGGAGAAGGTTTCGCCGGCTGCTCCGCGTCCGTTTTGGGTTCGCCCTGCTTTTCCGCTTCCTCTTTTTCCGGCCCATTGCCTTCCGTTCGGGAGGGTTCGTCCGGTTTGTCCGTACCTCTTTCCGGCTTTTCTTTTTTGGGGAGCGGCGGATAAAAACGTCTGCGCAGAGGCCCAGCGGTCAGCCAGACCTCGGTCACCTGTTCCTTCCAGGAAATTTGGACTCCCGCCGGCAGCAGCAGAATCCCACAGGCAATGACGACCACTGCCAGGATCACGATGCCCAGGATTTGCAGAATCAACAAAAGGATATTCATGGACGGATCTCCAACTGCTCAGCCACGGTTTTGTCCTGCGGTTCCTCGGCGTCCGGCTCCGGACCGGAGGGTTCTTCCTCATGCAGGGGCGGCAGATCCGCCAGGCTCCCCAGTCCGAATACCCGCAGGAATGTGTCCGTAACGCGGAAACTGACCGGTTTTCCTGGCAAATCCAAACGTCCTGCTTCCTCGATCAGTCCTTTATCCAGGAGCTTTGCTACCGTGGACGAAGAATCCACGCCGCGGACCTGTTCAATGAAGCTGCGGGAAACCGGCTGATTGTAGGCAATGACCGCCAGTACTTCCAGGGCCGCGGGAGAAAGCGGCGCATTGCGCCGGGTATCCAGAATGCGCTTGACGACCTCGCCATAATAAGGGCGGGTGGCCATCTGCCAGCGATCCTCAAAGTTCAAAAGAACCATGCCGCTGTCGCGCTCATCATATTGTTTCTGCAGCTTTTCCAGCAGTATCTGGGTCTGAATGGGTTCGGCGTGCAGTGCGTCCGCAAGGCGTTCCAGCTCCACCGGTTCGCCATGAGCAAACAGCATGGCTTCCAATGCGCCGATTCGCTGTTTCTCATTCATTTTGCATCTTCTCCTTTCGATCTCTGCGGTGGGTGCAGTCAACATGCAGGTCACCTTCTCCCCCCACCTGTACACGGCCAGCGCGGATCAGTTCCAACAGCGCCAGGAACGTAGCCACGTTGGTGCTGCGGGTTTGTGTCTTGTCGAACAGCTGTCCCATTTTGGACAAAGAACCGCGGATCAGTCCCCGCAGCATATGAATGACCCGGCTCGACACCGAGACAAACGGCGCGGTCACCAACGGTTCAAAGCGTTCCTGTGTGGGTTTGCGCTTGCGCTGGCTGCGGCCCATCAGGTTATACCATGCCTGTACCAGGCGCTCCGGGTCATGACGGCGGGTATACTCCGCCGCCCCGACCAAAGGTTGCGGCTGACGCACCGCCGTAAAAACATCCCGTGCACGGCCGCCCAGCTGTGCAGCAACCGCCTTGCAGGTACTGTACTCGATCAATCGGCCTGTCAGCTCAGCCTTCATGCGCTCGGCTTCCGGGCTGCGCGGCAAGAGCAGTGCGCTCTTCATCTGGACCAGCTTGGCCGCCATATCGATAAATTCACTGGCCACATCCATACGGTCGCTTTGCAGTGTATTGATGACTGCGGTATACTGATCGATCAGCTGCATGATATTGATGTCATACAGGTTCATTTTATTTTTGCTCACCAGATACAGCAAAAGATCCAGCGGGCCTTCAAAATCTTCCAGTTTGAAGGTCAATGCCTCCATGTAATGCTCCCCTATTCCTTCAGTATGGGCATTGTGTGCCCGATCAGGCGATAAACGCCGTTGCCGCATCCAGAATCTGCCATACGGCATTGCCCACAACCGACAACGGATAATTCAGCACGCCGAAAACCGCAGCCAGCAAAACAACAATCATAATCTGCCGTTCATACCGCATTGCCTTAAAATAGTACTTCTGCGGCAAAAACAGCAGTATGATCCGGCTGCCGTCAAACGGAGGGATCGGCAGCAGATTGAATACCGCCAGACTGACGTTCATAGATATCATATAATATAGAAGGCGGTACAGCAGCACCGGCAGCGAAAGCCCAAACCATACGGCAAGCAGTTTGTAAACCACCATGGACACAAACGCCAGCAGCAGATTGGCGATCGGTCCCGCCGCAGCAGAGATGGCCATGCCTGTTTTCGGATTTTTGAAGCGGTCCGGACGAATGCCTACCGGACGTGCCCAGCCGACTCCTGCAAAAATCATACAGATGCCGCCCATCAGGTCAAAATGCCGGCGAGGGTCCAGGGACAGCCGCCCCGCATTTTTTGCGGTGGGGTCTCCAAGACGCCAGCTGACCAGTGCATGTGCAGCTTCATGGAACGGAATTGCAATGAGCATGACCACCGCGCGCAGAAGGTACGCAACCAAAACGCTCGGCCCCAACAGCCCTCCCATATCTTTTTCCTCCGTATTTAGATCATAGATAATCAGTTTATTATATCGTAATTTGCTCTGACGTACAAGACACTTGGCCGTTTCCTGCCACAAAATATGGGAGTTTGGTGGGATTTCAGCCCGCAAATGCGCCGTCCGCACAATTTTTTGACAAACTTTTTAGTAAATATAAAAAACCTCTTGCATTTTTCTTTCGGATTTGCTATGATAGTACAGCTACTTAAAGGAGGTGCAAGCAGAATGGCCAAATGTGCATGCTGTGGCAAGGGTGTCACGTTCGGTATCAAGGTATCCCACTCCCATCGTCGGAGCAATCGTACCTGGAATCCCAATGTCAAGCGCGTAAAAGCTATCGTGGATGGTTCCCCGAAGTATATCTACGCCTGCACCCGCTGCCTGCGTTCGGGTAAGGTTACCCGCGCTGTCTGATCTGGATGGAAGAAATGCCGGTCACAAAGGTGACCGGCTTTTTCTGTGCACTTTTGCATGTATCCCAAAGGTAAAGCCATCCCCAGGTCGTTTTATTAAGGAAAGGAGCTGCTTTGCCATGTTGCCGCAGGACCCTGTTATTCTATTGAGTTACGTCAACACCAAACTGCGTGACCGCGACCATACTCTTGAGAACTTCTGCTCATTTGAGGATGTCGATCCGTCGGCTTTGTGCGAACGCCTGGCGGAGATCGGTTACACCTACGACAGCAACCGCGGGCAGTTTGTCTGAGCTGTACTGACGCCTCCGCATTCCGGGGTGTCGGTACATTCTTAAAGTGAGGGAAGAATCATGAACTTTATTTTTGTGTCTCCGCATTTTCCAAAAAGTTATTGGAATTTCTGCGACCGTCTGCGCCGCAACGGAGTGAACGTGCTGGGCATTGGCGATGCCCCGTACGATACCATCCCCGAGGAACTGAAAGCCAGCCTGACCGAGTATTATCGTGTGGACGACCTGTCCGACTACGACGCCATGGTGCGAGCCGTAGGATATTTTACTTTCCGGTACGGCAAGATCGATTGGCTGGAGAGCAACAACGAATACTGGCTCGAGATGGATGCCCAGCTGCGCACCGATTTCAATATCACCACCGGCGCACAGAATGATTTCATTGCCCGCATCAAGTACAAAAGCCGCATGAAGGACAGCTACCGCGCCGCAGGTGTTCCGGTGGCCCGTCACCATATGGTATCCACACTGGATGCTGCCAAGAAATTCATTGCGGAAGTGGGATACCCTGTCATCGTCAAGCCGGACAACGGCTGCGGCGCAGAAGCCACTTACAAGCTGAAAAATCTTGAAGACCTCAAGGCTTTTTATGCGCATCTTCCGCAGGTACAGTATATTATGGAAGAGTTCATTGACGGCACCATCGTCAGCTTTGACGGCGTAGCTGACAGCCATTGTGTACCGCTGTTCTATACCAGCAACTACTTCCCCACCCCCATCATGGACATCGTGAACACCGGCGGTGACCTGGCTTACTGGGTCCAGCGCGAAGTTCCGGAAGCCCTGAAAGATGTCGGCTTCCGCACCATCAAGGCCTTTGGCGCCAAAAGCCGTTTCTTCCACTGTGAGTTTTTCCAGCTCAACAGCGACAAATCCGGCCTTGGCAAAAAAGGCGACTTCGTCGCCCTGGAGGTCAACATGCGGCCGGCTGGCGGCTATACTCCCGACATGATCAACTTTGCCAACTCGGTAGATTGCTATCAGGTCTGGGCCGATATGATCTGCTACGACCAGGTCATTCACGAGGACATGAACGGTCCCAAGTTCTTCTGTGTCTATGCCGGACGCCGTGACGGGGTTCAGTACAAGCACACGCATGCCGAGATCCAGGCCCGCTACGGTGCCGCCATGAAAATGTGCGACCGCATGCCCGATGCCCTCGCGCTGGACATGGGCAATCAGATGTATGTTGTCAACGTAGCCACCGCCGAGGACCGCGACGCCTTTATCCACTATGTTCTGGAACGCGCATAACGGTTCCTTTTCCATCCAAACGAAAACCCGCCCGGAAGGCTGTACTCAAGCCTTCCGGGCGGGTTTTATGCGTTATGGTGTTATTGCTGAGGTTCTTCCACGTACACCGATTCTTTGCCGTAGTATTCCGTCAGCCCCCAGTTGTCTGGGCCGGGAGTCACATCGCTGAAGAACAGGAGCGCCGGGCGTTCCTCCTCCGTCAAGGGCCGGATCACCGCATTGGTGACCTCCGAGTCAGCCAAGATTGCTTCCCGTTCATCCAATGCCGCGGCATAAGCCTGGGGTGTGCCATTGGCCAGTTCCCACGCCGCTTCCAGGCTGGTTGCGAAGCGGTTGTCCAGACCTTCTTTTACAGTATGGCCGCCGATACAGGCGATGCACAGAACCAGCGCAGAACCGATGACTACCCCCTGCTTGAAAGTCAGCCCCGAAAAAGCAAACCGCTCCCCCGCTTTTCTGATACGGACCAGCCAACCCAGGAATACCGCCCAGCTGACCAGCAAGCCGATCAGGAAGTTGATCCACACCACATTGATGAGCCGTCCCGGCCCGATGCCGCCCATGGTGTAAGAAGGCAGCCAGATCATGCCCCAGACCAACAAAAAAGTGAGTGCTGCGGGAAGCCACGGACAGCGAAATGTCTCCGGGGGAATCTCCGGATTCCGGACAAGTCGCAGAAACAGAGGGGTAAACAACAGCAGCAGGCAAATCAGCGGAAGATCCATCCAGCGAAGGATGGAAAGCGCCGCAAGAATAAAGCTTTTGATGATTGCTTCCGGCATGGAGGCAGAAGAAAAACCGGACATGCGGACCTGCGTTCCCGGCGAGGTCATGTTCAGATACAGCCCGCCCAAACAGACCAGCAAAGGTGCAACGGGCCAGGCCATCTTTTTGCGCGCAAAGGCGACCACGGCAAAAGCAAGCAGCATCAGGGCCAACAGGATCACCACATGGTGACCGCCTGCAATCAAAGCGCACAACACGCAGCCAAGCAGTGTAAACAGGACTTTAACGCCGGGGGACTTGGCGGTATATGTCCGCACCAGCAGTGAAACAAGAAGCATGGTCAGCGCAAAAAACGGAATATAGTTCATCGCGCCGTTGTACCAGTAAAGGCCTTCCACCTGATTGGGCATTCCCTGCACCACGGCGAAGGTAAACATCAGCGCAGCAAACAGAACCGGCGCCCGCCTGCCGGGCCAAAAACGTCCCAGGAGCGCCGAGGAAAGTCCCCATGCTCCCACAAACAACAAGCCGACAACCAGAACCGTTGTCACGGCATACCACTGTCCCCCGAAAATCGCGGGCTGCAATGCCAGAAGGAAAGCCGAGACATAAAGACCCTGCCAGTTGTTGTAAAAGTAGAGGTCCGTCTCAAGAGCCGCATTCAGGACTCCGCCCCAGTCGGCCCCCGACTTTACCGCCGCATAAGTCTGTGCCGCATAAACATAGTCATCCGCCGAAGGACGGTTATACAGTGCCACCACAAAAACCGGAATTAGCACAACAAGCATCAAAACGCCCAGAACACGGCGCAGCCGCCGCCCGGTCGCCTCGTCTTGAAATAAATTCATTGTATTCTCCCCTGTCAGGCACGGTTCTTACGCCGGGCCCAGGATGTTTTCCAGGAAGTAGGGCCACTGACGCTGCCACCACGGCCAGTCATGGGAGACATCCGTACCCCAGATATCCACCCAGGGATGAATGTCCTTGCTTTCCAGAATGTCCCGCAGTTCCAGCGTGGAGGCAAGCAATTTGTCCTCCCATGCTCCCTGGCCGCAGCACATGATAAACTTGTCGGCCTGATCGTACAGCTCTTTGTAGGGATGATCCTTGGGGAAATTGCGCATATAATCGCAGGGACTGTTGCGGTAAACCAGGTCATCCATATAATCGCCGAAGAATTCTTTGGCCGTGTAAATCCCGCTCAGTGCAATGGTACCGTTGAAAAGGTCCGGGCGGCGCAGATAGAAGTTGACCGCATGGCCCGCACCAACACTAGCACCACCCACAAGAATGCGGCCCGTGTGGTCCGGTCCCTGTTCACGGTTGATTTCCAGAACGCGGGGAACCAGTTCTTCACAGATATAATTGTACCAGCGTTCCTGCATTTCAATCCGGGGACGTTTGGGGCCGGGAGCATCCCAGCTTTCTCCGTCGATGCTGTCGGCACAGAAAATCTGCAGTTTGCCCGCATCGATCCAAGGCGCTGCGATATTGCACATCCCGAAATTTTCCCAGTCAAAAAAGCGCCCGCCCTGGCAGGGAAAAATCAGGATTGGCCGTCCCGCGTGGCCAAACACCTTGAATTCCATATCCCGGTCAAGATACCGGCTGTATTCCTTATAATAGCGGATCTGCATTTCTGCAACAGCTCCTTACCCTATTGTTATTCCTGTTCCAAAACGCCCGAAAGCATCTCGGATCATTTATAAAAGAACTTTTTATTCAGGCTCAGCAAACCAACCATGGCATGCATAGCCCCTGACTGCGAGGTCTTAAACACCCAGTAGTACAGCACCGCCAAAACTTCCCGCAGATAGCACGGCAGCACGCTCAAAAAGGAGATTCCTGCCGGAAGGGCATTGGCCTGTTCAAACCCCGCGCGACGGGCGTACTCCCCCGCACGGTAGCAGTGAAAGGCGTTGGTCACATAGACAATGGGGGTGTCCTCCGCCATACCGTGATCCAGCAGGATCTGCCGGGCAAAGAGAAAGTTTTCCTCCGTAGAGGTCGACTTGGTCTCCTGCAAAACACGGGAAGGATCCAGACCCTTTTCAATCAGATAATCCCGCATGGCCTGACCTTCCGGGACGGTCTCGTCCCTTCCCTGGCCGCCGGTGGTAATGATCAATGCATCCGGATGTTCACAGGCATACTCGTACGCCTTGTCCAGCCGGTATCGCAAAAGCAGGCTGGGCCGGTCACCGCGCAGTCCCGCGCCAAGCACCACGACCACCTGTTCATTGCCTGTCGCAAGGTTTGTATAGCCGCTCACTGACACGAACACCAGAAGCGCCGCGTAAACCAGCACTCCTGCCAAAAGAACCATGCCAATGACACGCCCAACACCCGTAGAGAACCAGCGATTGATCGGTCTATACCAGACCGAATACCCCACCGTTGCGGCAGTCAGCAGCCAGACCAGCAAATTGCCCATGTTGAAGTTGCTCATGAACACCAGGCCAACGGAATAAGCGGTCAGTGCAACGGCAATGATCCGAATGATGGTCAATATCACGGTATTCCTCACTGTGTTCATTCAGCGTTTCAATTCGTGCATCACGCCGCAGCCATCCAGGCAGGTGTCCACGCCGAGATACTCACACACGGTGTTGGCGATGGTGCCAAAACAATACCGGGTGCCAAGGTCAACGCCTTCGCGGATGGGCGCACCGTAAATCAGATACGGAACATATTCCCGGGTGTGATCGGTCGTCTTGGTGTATGCCGGGTCACAGCCGTGATCGGCCGTGATCATCAGCACATCGTCCGGCCGCATCTTTTCCATAAATCCGGGCAGCCATGCGTCGAATTCCGCCAGCGCGGCAGCATAGCCCTCCACATCACGGCGATGGCCGTACAGCATGTCAAAATCCACAAGGTTGACAAATGCCAGGCCCTCAAAATCACGGTCCGCCAGTTCCAGTGTGACTTTCATGCCCTCGGTATTGCCGGACGTGCGGATGGTCTCTCCGACGCCCTTGCCAGCAAAAATATCATGGATCTTGCCCACGCCGATGGTGGCAAGACCTGCTTTCTGCAGCACATCCAGCATGGTCTCCCGAGGCGGCAGAAGCGAATAGTCGTGGCGGCGGGAAGTGCGCGTAAAGTTTTCGGCTTTGTCGCCCACGAAAGGACGGGCAATGACACGGCCGACACCGTATTTTCCCTTCAGCAGTTCTCTGGCCTGCTCACAGATCTGATAGAGCTTTTCGATGGGAACCAGCGCCTCATTGGCAGCGATCTGGAAAACGCTGTCCGCAGAAGTATAAACGATCAGCGCACCGGTGCGCATATGCTCTTCGCCGTAATCACGAATGACCTGCGTGCCGGAATAAGGTTTGTTGCAGAGGACCTGGTAGCCGGTCTTTGCCGTGAATTCATCCAGAAGTTCCTTCGGGAAACCGTCCGGGAAAGTGGGCAGCGGTTCTGCGCTGACCATACCGGCAATCTCCCAATGACCGATGGTCGTATCCTTGCCGGCGCTTGCCTCCCGCAGGCGGGCGAAGCTGCCGATGGGATGCTCGCAAGGAGTACCGCAGCTGACGCCGTCAATGTTGAACAAACCAAGCCGCGCCATATTCTCGCCGCGGAACGCTGGATGTTTTGCAACCGCTGCCAGCGTATTGGTTCCGGCATCGCCAAACTGCTCCGCATCCGGTTCTGCACCGATGCCAAAGCTGTCCAGAACAATCAAAAACACACGTTTTGCCATGTTTTTTCCTTTCTTTTTCATTTTGCCCGGTTGCCCCTGCGAAAACTCACAGAAAAACTTCCGCACGGGTGGGCAAAATACACATTTGATTCTAGGTCCATTATATCGAAATAAGGGGCATTTGTAAACGCAGAGTAAGCATACTGAAACCTTATTTTACATCGGCTGCCTTCTCTCGCAGGTCGATCGCGCTTCTCTGCCGTTCCCTCGTCCATGCAATATTATTGTTTACGCTTCCGACAACGCAGAACTTTTCTGCATATATCCGGGACTTCACCGGTCATATGCTGCGGGTTTATTCGCCAGGGTCAGTTGTCAAGTATTCGTCGGAGAGTCCGGCTTTGGACACGCATTTCGTAGCCCCTTCCTCCGCTAAATGGTATCCAGAATCATTGTTACTATTCTATATCTGAGACCGTTATTTGACCAGATTTCCCTCCGCAAGCACAGCGTAACAGAGACATGCACACTGTCAGGAGTTTTGGATTTTGTCTAAATTGCCACAAGGCTGTCAAATCCATGTGTTTCCCCTTGTAGAATCCGGGAAAAGATAATATAATTGGATATGCATATTAAAGATCACAATTAAAAACACAGGAGGTTTCCATGCGCAACACGAAAATTGTGTGTACTCTTGGCCCTTCCACCGATAAAGACGGCGTCCTTCGTGCACTGATCGAAAACGGTATGAATGTGGCACGCTTCAACTTTTCTCACGGCGATTACGATGAACATCGCCGCCGTTTCGAGGCGCTTCGTTCTTTGTCCAAAGAACTCGACCGCCCTGTTGCCGCTATGCTCGACACCAAAGGCCCCGAGATCCGTCTCGGCACCTTCAAAAACGGCTCCGAAAATCTGGTTGCCGGCCAGAAGTTCACTCTGACTTCCCGGGAGATCGAGGGCACCAACGAGATCTCTTCCATCACATATAAGGAACTGCCCCGCGACGTTCAGCCCGGCGGTCGCATTATGCTGGACGACGGCCTGATCTCTCTGCGCATTGAGAACGTGACCGACACCGACATCCACTGCATCGTGGAGAATGACGGTGTCATCAAGACCAAAAAGGGCGTCAACGTTCCCGGCGTTCATCTCTCCATGCCGTATATGAGCAACCGCGACCGTTCGGACATTCTGTTCGGCGTGGAACAGGGCTTTGATCTGATCTCCGCCAGCTTTACCCGCTGCGCCCAGGATATTCTGGAGATCCGCCATCTGGTCAATGAGAACGGCGGCAACATCCGCATCATTGCCAAAATCGAGAACCAGGAGGGTGTCGACAACATCGACGAGATCCTGAGCGTCGCCGACGGCATCATGGTCGCCCGCGGCGATATGGGTGTCGAGATCGACTTTGCCGAGATCCCCGCCATCCAGAAGCATCTGATCGACCGCACCATGTCTGCCGGCAAGCTGGTCATCACCGCCACCCAGATGCTCGACTCGATGATCTCCAACCCCCGTCCCACCCGTGCGGAAATCACCGACGTAGCCAACGCCATTTATGACGGTTCTTCCGCGGTCATGCTCAGCGGCGAAACCGCTGCCGGCAAATACCCGGTGGAGGCTCTCAAAGCAATGTCCAAAATTGCGGATACCGCGGAGAGCGATTCCAACTACAACAGCCTGGTCCACCACGCTCTGAGCGATGACAGCCGGCTGAATATCAGCGCAGCGGTCGCCCATGCAGCCTGCACCACCGCCAGCGACATCCACGCCAGCGCCATCATTACGGTTTCCAAGAGCGGCGAAACTGCCCGTCTGCTGAGCCGCTGCCGTCCCGAGACTCCAATCATTGCCTGCGTTATGGACGAGCGCGTCCGCCGCCAGCTCAATGCCTACTGGGGCATCACGCCGCTCATCATGCCGTATGCGCATTCCACCGACGAAATGATCAGCATGTCCGTCGAGACCGCTGAACAGGCCGGACTGATCCACCCCGGTGAGATGGTCGTTGTGACTGCCGGTGTCCCCGTGGGCGTTTCCGGCACCACCAACATGATCAAGGTCCATCTGGTGGGAAACAGCCTGCTTTCCGGCGTGGGCATTGGTACTCTGAACGCCAAGGGCAACGTCTGCGTCTGCCGCACGGCTGCTGAGGCTTCCAAAAAGTTCAAGCCCGGCAACATTCTGGTTGCCCCCTTTACCAACAATGATTTCCTGCCCTATATGCGCAGCGCCGCTGGCATCATCGTGGAAGAGCCCGGCACCAACAGCCATGCTGCCATTGTCGGTCTCACCCTGAACAAGGCCGTTATCGTCGGCGCATCCCATGCCATGCGTATCCTCAACGACGGCGCTCCCGTCCTGATGGATTGTGAGCACGGCATTGTACAGTCGGTTGCGGAGTGATGTTGTGATGAAAAGAATCGCAAGCTTTTGTGTGGATCACACCACGCTGATGCCGGGAGTCTATCTTTCCCGTCAGGACGGTGACGTGCTGACCTGGGATATCCGGATGAAGCGTCCCAATCAGGGGCAGTACCTCTCCCCTGCGGCTGCACATACCCTGGAACATCTGTTTGCCACCTATGCCCGCAACAGTGCCTGGTCCGAGCATGTGGTCTATGTCGGCCCCATGGGCTGCCTGACCGGGTTTTATCTGCTGACAACAGGCCTGGATAAAATGCAGGTTCTGGCACTGGTCCGTGAATCCTTTGCCTGGATGGCTGAATATGAAGGAGAGATTCCCGGTGCATCGGCACAGGAATGCGGGAACTACCTGATGATGGACCCGGTCGCCGCCCGCCGTGAGGCTGCGGAGATGCTCCCCGTCTTGAATGCCCTGGGTGTCGAGAAGCCTTTTACCGGGGAGTATTGATTGTCCCTGCGCATTCAAATCAAAACCACCCGTTGAACGGGTGGTTTGAACAGGCCCTATAAGGGCCTATCTCCTGTGGTCGCTCCCTAAAGGGAGCCCTGAAAAGTCTGGCAACCACACTTTTACCACGGGCCGCCCCCTACTCG
>DXFO01000055.1 GCA_019114415.1 Candidatus Gemmiger faecavium
CCTGCTGGCGAAATTCGCCGATGAATACAAGGCCATGCCCTGCCTTGCCTACACCCACGGCCAGCCCGCCCAGCTTACCACGGTGGGCAAGCGGGCCACCCTTTGGGCCAACGAGCTCTACATGGACCTGGAGGAAGTGGATCCGCATCGCCACCCTGGCCCTGCGGGGGGCGAAGGGCACCACCGGCACGCAGGCCAGCTTCATGGAGCTGTTCGAGGGCGACGAGGAAAAAATCAAGGCCATGGAGGCGGACATCACCGCCGCCATGGGCTTTGACAAGGTGGTGCCGGTGAGCGGCCAGACCTACAGCCGCAAGGTGGACGCCATGGCGCTGAACGCTCTGGCGGGCATCGGCCAGAGCGCCATGAAGCTGGCCACCGACATCCGGCTGCTGGCCAATTTCAAGGAGATGGAGGAGCCCTTCGAGAAGAACCAGATCGGCTCCTCCGCCATGCCCTACAAGCGCAATCCCATGCGCTGCGAGCGTATCTGTGCCCTGGCCCGCTACCTGATGGTGGACGTGCTGAACCCCGCCATCACCGCCGGCACTCAGTGGTTTGAGCGCACCCTGGACGACAGCGCTAACAAGCGCATCGCCATGGCCGAAGGCTTCCTGGCTGCCGATGCCATCCTGAACATCCTGCTGAACGTCTCCGACGGCCTGGTGGTCTACCCCAAGGTGGTCCGCAGCCGCGTTATGGCAGAGCTGCCCTTCATGGCCAGCGAGAACATCATGATGAAGGCCGTCAAGAAGGGCGGCGACCGTCAGGAACTGCACGAGCGTCTGCGTGAGCACGCCGTGGCCGCTGCCGCCGTGGTCAAGCAGGAGGGCAAGCCCAACGACATGATCGCCCGTGTGGAGGCTGACCCCGCGTTCGGTCTGACCCGCGAGGAGATCGAGGCGGAGCTGTCCCCCGAGGCGTTCACCGGCCGTGCTCCCGAGCAGGTGGAGGAATACCTGCGTGATGTGATCCAGCCTCTGCTGGACACCAACCCCGAGGATGTGGGCCAGAAGGCGGAACTGAGCGTCTGATTGCTCCCGTGTTCCCGCCACAGCGTTTGAACGCACTGCGGCCGTCCATCCAATGATTTCAGGCGGCGCATGGCTGTGGGCGTCCTGCCGGCATTTCTGATAGCCGGGCCAGGCGCCGGCCATGCGCCGCTTTTGTATGCCGACGTCCCTGTTTGGACGCCGTCATCGTATCTATCAAAACCGGAGGTTTCTTCCATGCTGCAAAGACGTCCTTCTTCCCTTGCCACCATACTGGGCATTGTGGTGCTGGTGGCGGTGGTTCTGGTGCTGCTGATGCAGCCCGGCCGCGAGCCGGTCCAGCCCGCCGACTTTGCCGCCCTGTCCGCCGATGCTTCCTGCACCGCCAAAGCGTCCTCTACGGGGGGCGGTTTCACCATGACCATTGACCTGGGCGACCCGGATTTCGGCGTGGGGCAGACCGTCTATGAGGGCAGCTACGGCAGCATTGTCCTGGCAGAGGTGACCGACGTAACGGAAAGCAGCTGCACCCTGCACTTTACCGCATCCGGCGGTTCCGGCAGCGACGGCAAAGCCTGCCTGGTATCAGGGGCAGTCCCTGGCGAGGATGGCAGCCTCCTCACCGCAGACGTGAGCGTTGAACCTGATGGATACAGCGCCGTTTTTGGTGCCGACGCCGCCTTTACCTCCACCGGGAACACCTTTTCCCTTGTGCTCACGGCAGACGTTGACGGAAATGCAGCCACTCCGGAGGCAGCTTCCCGACTGGTAACGCTCACTCTGCGCAACCTGCCGCAGATCGTATTTACTGCACAGGGCTGAGCCATTTCCCGCAAAGTGCCATACAAAAAGCCCCCCGGCAGAGTCTGCGTTGACCCTGCCGGGAGGCTTTTTATTTTACGATTTATTGGGGCGGCGGTGTTTTGCGGCGTTTGTATGCCAGAAACTCGGCAACAACACCCGCAAGGATCAGCGCCAGAAAGACACCGGTCCAGATGATCCACAGGTTATCGTAGCCAAGGGTGGAATCCCACCGGAAAACGCTGCCTGCCACAAAACCAAGGATATACCCTGCTGCCGTCAGAGCAGGCAGACGCTTTGCCCCCAGGATGATCCCGGACAGGGCAATGATCACCGCGCCGGCGGCAAACAGATCCAGCGGCCACTCCTTCATGCCATGGAGAAAGAGCAGCGGAAACCGCACCACCAGAAACGCCCCCGCCAGCACTGCCAGCGAGACCAGGCCGACCATCCGAGATTTCATCCCGTTCACCTCCAGAATATTCCAAAAATCTGCGGCTCCTTTGATCGGAGCCACGCAGAAAGGCATTCCTTTCAGTTACAGTGTAGCATACGGCGGCACCGGGAACAAGTGGACGGCTGTACGTTTTTTCACTCAAAAAAGCCAAGGCAGCTTTCCGGGTGGGAAACTGCCTTGGCGGAGACTTTTCTTGCCGGAGCAGGGCGTGGTGTTCCCTCCCCCGCCTTACGTTTTCAGGACACAGCGATGCTGTCGGCGGCCACCACGCCGGACTCGGCCAGACGGTCCAGGCCCTCCTCATAGCTTGGGGCGGTGGCATCGGTGAGGGTCAGGTCATAGTAGGCAAAGTCATAGCCTGCGGCGGTCAGTACCTTTTTGAGGTCGGCCAGCACGGTGTCCACATCCGCCTGGGTGGGGGTGGTGGGCCAGACGCCGGTGACGCTCAATTTCGTGGGGATCTCCTGCAACAGGGATTTGTCAAAGGGTGCATCCAGGGGAAGCAGCTCGGCGTATTCCCGGGGTATTACGCTGCTGTCCTCGGTATATCCCAGCTGGATGTCGCAGCTGCGCTGTTCTGCGCCGTAGTTTCCCGCAAACTGATACTGGGGCAGCTCTTTTTGCAGCACTTCCTCCACGGCGGCGGCAGCTTCCTCGCCCATGCGGTATGCGGTGTTCCAGCGGCGCTCCACCATCTGCTCGTGGCGGGACAGGCCTTCCATACCGCCTTCATCGCTGGTGAAAAGCCAGAATTTGGTGGTCACGTCAAAGCGGGTATCCTGGCTCTGCTCCGACTGCACCCAAGTGCAGTAGGTCCAGAAAGAGCCGCTGTCCTCCCTTTTCACCGTAAAGGTCTGGCCGGGATAGAGCTTCTCGGCGTAAGCGATGGCGCGGGAGTTGGCCCAGGCGCGGCTGACGGGGTCGCCGTAGATGGCGTCCGCCGCCAAAAGCATGGCAAGAATCAGCAGCACGGCCACGATTCCGGCCGCAATGCGTTTGGTATGTGTTTTCATTGTTTCTTCCCCTTTCCTTTCACAGCGTAGCGCAGCAGCGACGCGGTCAATGCCCCCACCAGGCAGATGACCGCCAGCAGTGAGGCAGGCATCCAGACGCCCTGAAAATAGCTGAACAGTGCACTGGCCGGTGTGGTGTAGTCCATCATGGTAAACAGGCTGGGCAGGCTCTGGATGGGCACAATGGCAGCTGCCAGAATGGGCACCAGCTTCCAGATGCCGTCGTCAAACCAGCGGGCAATACCGCAAGTCAGCGGGAAGATGACAAAGACCAGGCCGATGGCACGGCCGCTGCCCATGATGGCCATGCCCAGCAGCAGGCCGATCACTACAACGATCAGCAGCCACAGCGAAACACGGGCCTTGACCTTGTGCAGCACGGCGCTGTCATCGGGCTGGGCCGCAGGGGCGGGACCTTGTGTGCTCAGCGCTTCCCAGAGCGTGCGGCAATCCTCGCATTCGTCCAGGTGAGCCCGGACCATGGCCTCGCTTTCGGGGCTGGCGACGCCGTCGCGCACCAGCGGCATCAGGTCCTGTACCACGCCGCAGGGCAGGGCTTGCGGGGTCTGCGGAGCGGTGGTTTCTACTTTATTTGGATTCATCCCAATATCCCTCCTTTTGCAGGGTGGCTTTGAGCCAGGTTCGGGTACGGTGTTCGATCACGCGGGCACTGTTCTCGCTGATGCCCAGCTGTGCGGAGATCTCGGCGTAGGTATAGCCCTCCGCCCGCAGGAAGATGATGCGGCTGCTGCGTTCGTCCTTTTGGGCAAGCAGTTCACGCACCCGGCGCAGGGCTGCCCGGGCATCGCTGTCCGCAGAAAGGCGATCCTCCAGATACCAGTCCAGCAGATCGTCCAGGTCCAGCGACGGCCGCCGCTTGCGCAGGCTTTCCAGCCAGACGTTGCGCGCTATGCCGAACAGCCAGGTCTTTGCGGCACAGTCTCCCCGGAAAAAAGGCAGCCGCCTGAACGCCCGCAGAAAGGTCTCGCTCAACAGATCCTCAGCATCCGCCGGGTTGTGCGTCAGGGAGCACAGATAACGGTAGACATCCTGTTTGTAGGCAAGGTAAAGCTCTTCAATGCCGGATTTTCCCATGTGCTCCCTCCTTTCTGTACGACGTTCCTGCGGGCATATCACCGCCCGCGTCATGACGGCAAGTTCCGGGGCGGCCGCTGCCCGGAACTTTGTCGTGGATGACGTTCACCCATATGTGCGCGGGGCGCTGCAAATATTACAGCCTTTTTCAAAAACTTTGTCAAATCTTTTTGGCACACAAAAAGCGGGCGGAGAGTCAAAGGCTCTCCGCCCGCTTTTCAGTTCAGGTGATTTGATGCCGTCCCTTTGCAGCGGGATGCATCTTTACCGGCACAAGGCTGCACCCGGAATCAGGCATTCATATACTTCTTGATGCCTTCCGGCAGAGCGTCCTCGGTCGCGGAAACGGTGATGACGACCTCGACGCTGTCACGGGTGATGGCGTCGATCTTGTCCAGAACCGTAGCGGCAACGTCCATGTCGTGATCGACGATGCGCAGGATACCGTCAATGAACAGCTCGGTGATATCGTAGTTGCCGGCCAGAACGCCCGCCACAAAACCATAGAGCATATCGCCGCCCTGGATGCCGTACTCATCGACATCCAGCAGACGGGCCTGGTGATTGATGCTGGTGGTCAGCTTCATCGACTTCTCGATAACAACAATGTTGCCGGCAGTGGTTTTGGTAGCGTTATCGATCATATCGATCATGGTTTTGGTCTTGCCGGCGCCCTTGGGGCCAACGATCAGCTTAATCATAGGGGGTACCTCCTTCAATTTTACAGAGCCCGCCCGTTCTTGGCGGACATGGACTTTATCCGTTCAGCTTGGCTTCGAGCTCCGCCTTGCGGTCCTCATAGCCGGGTTTGCCCAGCAGGGCGAACATATTCTTCTTATAACTTTCCACGCCGGGCTGGTCAAAGGGGTTGACCGACAGCAGATACCCGGACACCGCGCAGGCTTTCCAGAAGAAGTAGATCAGGTAGCCCAGATCGTAGGCGCTCAGGCTGTCCACTTCGATGACGCCGATGGGAACACCGCCGTCATTGTGGGCCAGAATGGTGCCTTCCATCGCCTTGCGGTTGACGATGCTCATGTTCTGGTTGGCCAGGAAGTTCAGGCCGTCAAAGTTGCCTTCCAGCTCTTCGATATAGAAATCCTCGCGGGTGTTCTTGATGTCCACGTAGGTCTCAAACATCGAACGGCTGCCGTCCTGCAGGAACTGCCCCATGGAATGCAGGTCGGTGGAGAAGATGCAGGAAGTGGGCATCAGGCCCTTCTGGTCCTTGCCCTCGCTCTCGCCGAACAGCTGCTTATACCACTCGTTCATCATGGCGAAGTCCGGCTCAAAGCAGGCCAGGGTCTCCACCATCTTGCCCTTGCGGTACAGGATGTTGCGGGTCATGGCATAACGGTAAGCGTCGTTGTCGGGGCTGCAGACACCGTAGGCGTCGCAGGCATCCGCCGCGCCCTGCATAAGAGCATCAATGTCGATGCCCGCGCAGGCGATGGGCAGAAGGCCCACAGCGGTCAGGACCGAGTAACGGCCGCCGACATCATCGGGGACCACGAAAGTGGGCCAGCCCTGTGCATCGGCCAGCTGCTTGAGGGTCCCCTTGCTGCGGTCGGTGGTGGCGTAAATGCGCTTGTTGGCCTCCTCGGGGCCGACAGAGTCCTCCAGCAGCTTGCGCAGCACACGGAACGCCAGAGCCGTCTCGGTGGTGGTGCCGGACTTGGAAATGACGTTGATGGAGAAGCGCTTGCCCTTGGTGATGCGGATAATGTCGTTGAGGTAAGTCGGCGAGATGGTATTTCCGCAGAAATAGATCTTGACGCCGTCTTCGATATCGTTATGATATACGCCCTTGCAGGCCTCAACCACAGCGCGCGCGCCCAGATAGGAACCGCCGATGCCCGCGACCAGGAGCACGTCAGAGTCGGAACGGATCTTTTCCGCCGCCTGTTTGATGCGTGCGAATTCTTCCTTGTCGTAGGTCTTGGGAAGGTCCATCCAGCCCAGGAAATCGTTGCCGGGGCCGCTGTGATCGTTGAGCTGACGGTGGGCCAGCTCTACCTGAGGATAGATTGCGTCGTATTCTTCAGGACGGATAAATTTTGCCAGATGTTTGCCATTGAATTTGACACTCACTGTACAATCCTCCTTTATCTTTTGTAACTTCAATGATACCGTTTTGACACTTCATTGTCAAGCAAAACCCGGTCGCTTCTCAACCGTTTTGCACAAAAAAATCACCGCTCTCCCGGCACAAGTGATATAAAAAGGCAATGCTTTCCAGGGAAGTGCGCAGCATCGCCAAATACCACACAAAAGAGGCAGCGCCTCTGTCCGCCGGCTTTTGCCGGGCCGGTACAGGCGGCACTGCCCCATCCGTCGTTTTTTCCTGTGCGGTCACGCTGCATTGAACAGCAGAGCCTCCACAAGGCGGGCAAAGCACAGTCCGAAATCAAGCTCCGACACGTCCTCCCCTGCGGTAACCGGGTAGGTCTCCAGCGTCTCCCCCGCCCGCAGGATGCTCACGCTGCCCACCTGCTGCCCTGCCGTGACCGGCGCCTGCAAGGATTCCGGCAGATCCAGGCGGACCTCCAGGGCGGTGTCGTCCCCCTTCTTCATCAGGTAACGGCCGGGAGCGTCGTATACAAGAGAAACGCTCTCCCGGGCGCCGCGGGTCACTGCAAGAGTCTGCGGCGTGTCCTCGGGCAGGGCGGCCTCGGCATTTTCATAGTTGGCAAAGCCGTAGTCCAGCAGGGTCCTTGCCGCGTCAAAGCGGTCCTTGCTGCTGGGGGCGCCCAGCACCACCGCGATCAGCCGCAGACCGTTCCGCTCCGCGCTGGCCGAGATACAGACCCCCGCCCCGCCGGTGGTGCCGGTTTTCAGGCCGGTGATACCGTCATAGCCGTTCAGCAGTTTGTTGGTGTTGACCAGCTGGGTGGAGCCGTCCCGCAGGTAATCCATCCAGACGGTGCAGTAATCCGAAATTTCGGTGTGATTGAGGAGCATTTCCCGGCTCATGGTCGCCACATCCCGCGCCGTGGAAAGATGCCCGGCTTCGTCCAGGCCGCAGGCATTCCTGAACTGGGTACTGGCCATGCCCAGCCGGGCGGCCTCGGTGTTCATCTGCTCCACAAATGCCGCCTCGCTGCCGCCGATGTACTCCGCCACCGCCACGGCTGCGTCGTTGGCGCTGGAAATGCAGATGGCCTTGAGCATATCGTTCAGGGTCATCTCCTCCCCCGGTTCCAGCCAGATCTGACTGCCGCCCATACCGTAGGCGTGTTCCGATACCGGGACCAGGTCGTCCAGCGTGACGCGCCCCTCCTCCAGCGCCCGGAAGGTCAAAAGCAGCGTCATGACCTTGGTGATGGATGCAATGGGCCGCTGTTCGTCGGCGTTTTTCTCATACAACACCGTGCCGGAATCCTGATCGATCAGGATCGCCGCCTGACAGGGCACATCGAAATCGGCCTGTGTGGCAGGCTGGACTTCCAGTGCCGCGGTGCGCAGCGCTGCGGCGGGCGTCAGCGCAAACGCCGCAAGCAAAATCAATGTCAAGAACCGTTTTTTCATATCGGGCCGCCTCCCTGACCGTTGTTTTTCAAATCGCCGCACAGGAAAGCCTGGTCCCCGCGGCACTTATCCAAAGGTATGCAGGCGGCGGCGGAAATATGGCACTGCGCGGTGCTTGTGCTTTGGGCCGGGTTCCGATATAATATGTGCAAAGTCATGACAAGAGAGGATGTACCCGCGCATGCGCGTCAGTTTTTATACCCTGGGATGCAAAGTGAATCAGAACGAATCCGGCGCAATGGCCCAGCTGTTTGAGGCAAACGGCTACACCGTTGTTCCCTCCGGTGAGGAGGCCGATGTCTATATCGTCAACAGCTGCACCGTGACCAATTTCGGCGACCAGAAAAGCCGCAAATGGCTGCGCCGTGCCAAGCGGGAGAACCCCGGCGCCGTGACGGTGCTGACCGGCTGCTATCCCCAAGCGTTCCCCAAGGAAGCTGCCGAAGTAGCCGAGGCCGACATCGTGACCGGATCCGGCAGCCGCCGCGCCCTGCCCGATCTGGTGCGCAAGGTGCTGGACGGTGAGGAGGAGCGTATTGTGGCCATCCGCCCCCACGAAAAGGGCGAGCGGTTTGAGGAACTGCCCATTGAGCGCTTTGCCGAGCACACCCGTGCCTTTGTAAAAGTAGAGGACGGCTGCAACCGCCGCTGTGCCTACTGCGTCATTCCCCGCGCCCGCGGGCCTGTGCGCAGCCGCAGCGAAGAGAGCATTTTGCAGGAGCTGCGGCATCTGGCCGACGCAGGCTACCGGGAGGTCGTTCTGTCGGGCATCAGCCTGCCCAGCTACGGCCAGGATACCGGCACGGGATTGGCCGATCTGCTGGAGCACGCCTCCCAGGTGGAGGGCATCGAGCGCATCCGGCTGGGCAGCCTGGACCCGGATATGTTGTCCGATGAGGATATTGCCCGCATGGCGGCGCTGCCCAAGCTGTGCCCCCAGTTCCACCTGAGCCTGCAGAGCGGCAGTTCCAAAACGCTGCGGGCCATGCGCCGTCCCTATACCGCCGAGCAGTACGCCGAAGTTGCCGCCAAGCTGCGCAAGGCCTTTGGTGAGGAAAACACCAGCCTGACCACCGACGTTATTGTGGGCTTCCCCGGTGAGACGGAGGAAGATTTTCTGGACAGCATGGCCTTTGTGCAGTCTCAGCGCTTTTTGAAGGTCCATGTATTCCCCTACTCCCGCCGGGCCGGGACCCCTGCCTTTGATTTCCCGGGACAGATCCCCGAGCATGAAAAGGAAGCCCGCAGTCACCGCATGACCCAGGCTGTGGAGGAAGTCCGTTCCCAAGTAGCTGCCGGGATGGAAGGCTGCCGCGCCAGCGTACTGCTGGAGACTCCCCTGTCTGCCAACACCTTTACGGGATACACCAAACAGTACCTGCCCGTGGTGGTGTGCGCTCCGGGCCATGTATCGGGAGACATTGTGGAAGTCACGCTGGGCAAATGGGACGGCCAGCGCTGCCACGCCGTCCCGGCAAAGGGCTGATTCCTGCGATACCAGCGGCCCAAGGCAAACTTTTTTCGGCACCCGCAAAGGCAACATATGACGGCAAAACGTGCTTTTCGACCGAAAACAAAACTTTTTTGAAAAAAATCAAAAAAAGTTTTGAAAAAGGGTTGACTTTTCCCCTTTCGGCGGATATAATAATCAACGTTGCAGCCGCTACGGCGGTTACAAAGCTGGGAAATGGCCCGGTAGTTCAGTTGGTTAGAACGCTAGCCTGTCACGCTAGAGGTCGTCAGTTCGAGCCTGATTCGGGTCGCCATTTGCTGTTATAGCTCAGTCGGTAGAGCGCATCCTTGGT
>DXFO01000056.1 GCA_019114415.1 Candidatus Gemmiger faecavium
CAGGCTGCCATCAACCGGTATGAAACTGACAGGGCGGCAGCACCTTACCGTATCCTGGTCTGGTATGCGACCTATTTTAACGTATCGCTGGACTATATTTTTGGCCTGTGCGAGGACCCCCGCGGGCGGTATGTCTGCGTCACGCCGGAGGGGGCGCAGGAAGTGGTGCAGCGCAAGCCGGATTGGGGCGAGTTTGTCGAAGCCTGCTTCACGCCGGGCAGCGAGCTGAACCGCCGCCTGAAACAGATGATTCTCAACATGGGCGAGGAGGAAAAGCACAAGTAAGGAGGTGCGCGCCGTGAATGCCGTCATTTATGCCCGTTACAGCAGCGACAACCAGCGTGAGGAATCCATCGAAAGCCAACTGCGGGAGTGCAAGGAGTATGCCGACAAAAACGGCATCAACCTGATTGGCACCTACATTGACCGGGTGTTTTCTGCCAAGACCGACAGCCGCCCGCAGTTCCAGCAGATGATCCACGACAGCGCCACCCACACCTTTGAGGCAGTGCTGGTGTGGAAGCTGGACCGCTTCTCCCGCAACCGGTACGACTCGGCCCACTATAAGCGCATCCTTAAAAACAACCGGGTCCATGTGGTGTCGGTGACCGAGCCCATCTCCAACACGCCGGAGGGCATCATGCTGGAAAGCCTGCTGGAAGGCATGGCCGAGTATTATTCGGCCGACCTGGCCGAGAAGGTCAGCCGCGGCCACAAGGAAAATGCACTCAAGGCCAAGTTCAACGGCGGCCCGGTGCCGCTGGGCTACCGCATCGACAGCGAACAGCACTACCAGCTCGACCCAGCCACCGCACCGGTGGTGCAGGAGGCCTTCCGGCGGTATGCCGACGGGGAGAGTATCAAGGCCATTTGGACAGATTTTAACGGCCGTGGCATCCGAACCAGCCTGGGCAGGCCATTTACCAAAGGCAGTTTTCAAACCATGCTGAAAAACCGCCGGTATCTGGGCGAATACCGCTATAAAGATACAGTCATCCCGGACGCTATTCCGGCCATCATTGACCCGGAACTGTTTGAGCAGGTGCAGCGCCGCTGTGAACGCAACAAAAAGGCTCCGGCGCATACAAAAACACAGGTCAACTTTATGCTGACGACCAAGGCGTTTTGCGGCAAATGCGGCGCGATGGTCAGTGGGGAAAGCGGCAAAAGTCATACGGGTACAGTCCACTATTACTATAAATGTGGAAACCACAAGCGAAATGGCCGCGCCGCCTGCGATTTGCAGGCCGTTCGCAAGGAGCCATTGGAGCTTTTTGTGGTAAAAGCCGCTGTTCAGAAAGTGCTCCAGCCGAAAGTGATGGACCGTCTGTGCGATTTGTTGCTGGCCTATCAAAAACAGGAAAATACCCGGCTTCCACTTTTGCAAAAACAGTTGCAGGAAGTAAAAAAGAAAATCGGAAATCTGATTGCGGCCATTGAACAGGGCATCTTGACGCCATCCACCAAACAACGAATGGATGAGCTGGAACAGCAGCGCCAGCAACTGGAAACCAGTATTTTGCAGGAGCAGATCGAAGAACCGCCCATCACACGGGAGCAAATTCTATTCTGGTTTGACCACTTCCGTCACGGTGATCCGAAAGACCCGGCGTTTCAACAACAGGTCATTGATTGCTTTGTCAATGCGGTGTACCTGTTTGACGACAAAATTGTCCTTGTCTTTAACTACAAAGAGGGTGACCAGCTGGTCACCCTCGAAGAAGTAAAAAGTTCGATTTTAGACGATAATGCTTCACCAAAATAGTCCTCCAGCTCAGGCTGGAGGACTATTTTTGTACTTCCGTACGAGGAAGTGCTGCGCAGGCGACCGCCGCCAGTGGCGGAAACAGGGAGCCGGAGCAGGGCCAGCGGCCGCAGAGTGCAGGCGGGGAATCCGCGCCGCAGGATGCGGGAGCCGCGGCTCGTGACAGGGCGGCCCGCGGGAGATTCCCGTACGGGTCACGCCCGGCCACGGGCCTTTTTGCAAGCCGTGGAACAGATCGGCAGCTTCCGTACGAGGAATTGCTGCGCAGGCGACCGCCGCCTGCGGCGGAAACAGGGAGCCGGAGCAGGGCCAGCGGCCGCAGAGTGCAAGCGGGAAACCGCGCCGCAGGATGCGGGAGCCGCGGTTCGTGACAGGGCGGCCCGCGGGAGATTCCCGTACGGGTCACGCCCGGCCACGGGCCTTTTTGCAGGCCGTGGAACAGATCCGCAGCTTCCATACGAGGAATTGCTGCGCAGGCGACCGCCGCCTGCGGCGGAAACAGGGAGCCGGAGCAGGGCCGGCGGCCGCAGAGTGCAGGCGGGGAATCCGCGCCGCAGGATGCGGGTGCCGCGGCTCGTGACAGGGCGGCGCGCGGGAGATTTTGTAAGAGCCATCAAACAAAAACCACTGAAATCTGATGTTTTGACATCAGATTTCGGTGGTTTTTCTTTTGCCTTCACGTTACATACCTCAGTTTTACCTCACTTTCTGTTCCAGATAAATGACGCTGATAAAAAGTGATCCTCACTTGGCAATGGACGAATCAATGCTGTCTCTTGTCCGAGCGAAGATACTCGGAAAGTTCGACTGCCAGTTCGGAATGATAGGTCAGGGTCTTGTCGCCGGCCATCAGGATCATAAAGACAGGCCACAGAAAGGTCATGCCCAACTGAATCACCTGCGGAGCCTTGAAGATCTTGCTCAGCCGGTTCATGGTAACTGCGTTGCAGATAAACCCGAATCCGATGATTCCAATCATGGCAGTGATCCAGTCAAACCACGAGTAGAACGTTTTGCTCAACATCAGGATGCCGTAGTAGAACATAAGCGACACAACCACGCCGTAGCGGCCATTCCGCCAGACTTTCTGGTAAATGAGATAGTCGCTGTATACCGGGACAATGGACCAGAACCCCATGATCCCCATGCACTCAAAAATCTTCCACTTGCCCCAGATGGACAAAATTCCATAACAGTAGAACAGTGTAACCAATAAATAATCCATAAGAGCCTCCTTTTTTCTCTGAAGAACGGGGAAAGGCCGGCCATCCGACTGGGCCGTCCCCGTTTTCTTTTCCAGAATTATGAAGAATGTGAATAGGAACCGTCCCTTATTCAGCATCAGGTCGAGCAAGGTGAATGGGGACTGTCCCCCATTTAACTTTACTTTACAATTACGGGGTTATCGCCGTTGGACGGGTCCTGGGTCCAGTCATGGCTTTCGGTGACAAACCAGCTTCCATATTGATCATCAAAACCACTCGACCCAACCGGAGGATCATTGGACGGCGTAGAGGAATCACCAGAGGTGGCTGCCTGCTGCTGGGCCGCCTGCTCTGCCGCAGCCTGTGCCGCGGCAGCCGCGGCGGCTTCGTCAGCGGCCTTGGTGGGGCAGTTGGAACTGATATGGCCGGTCTTGCCGCAATAGCTGCACTTGATGTTCTGCACCGTCAGGTTGTACTGGGCGCTCACGTCCCCGCAGGATGCGGTGATAACGGCGCTGCCCGCCTTTTTGGCCGTGACCTCGCCGCTTGCGTCCACGGTAGCGACGCGCTCGTCGCTGGAAGTCCAGGTCAGGGTCTGGTCGGTGGCGGTGTCGGGCAGGACGGCAGCCTTTATCTTATGGGTGCTGCCCACCGTCAGCACGCCCTCGGTCTTGTCCAGCTCAATGCGCTCCACCGCCGTGGTGACGGTCACGTGGGTGGTGGCGGTCAGGGTGACGGGCTGGCGGGCGCTTTCCGCCGTGGCAGTCTCCCCCGTTGCGATCGGGAAAGCCTGGGTCAGGGTCACAGTGATGTCCGCTTCCCCGTTGGCTACTGCCGTGACCAGGCCGGTCTCGTCCACGGTGGCAATGCTCTCATCACTGGAGGTATAGGTAAAGGTCACGCCGGTGGCGTCCTCCGGGGTGGCGGCGGCGTTCAGGTTTGCGGAGTTCTGGCCGTTCGTCACCAGTTCCAGCGTGTCGGGGACCACAAGGTCCCGGGCGGTGACTACCACAGTCACCAGGCAGCTGCCGGAAAGCTCCCCGCCCCGGGCGGTGACCCGGATGGTGGTCTCCCCTGCTCCCACGGCGGTGACAAGGCCGTTCTCGTCCACGGCGGCGACCGTCTCGTCATCGGAGGTCCAGATCAGTTCCAGCTTTTCGGCAGCCTCGGCCAGGGCGTCGGCGTCGGTCTGGGGCTCGGTGTTGTATTGCAGGTCCATCTGCAGGGTCTCGCCCTTTTCCAGCACGGCGCCGGCGGGCAGGGAAAGCCCGGTGATCTTTGCCCCGCAGGCAGTCAGCCCCAGGACCATGACTGCTGTACACAAAAAAGCCGTCAGACGGCTCGTAATAAGGTTTTTCATGTTGTTTCTCCTTCTGTTTCTCTTGCTTTCTTTATAGGAACGAAGAGCGCGTTTGTTAAAGAGATGGATACAAAATTTGAAGATTTCCTCCCGCCGCGGACGGCCGGTCAAGGACGGGCCGCAAGCGCCGCCGTACAGCGGAAATTTTGCCGTTCGGAAGAAAGCCGGGGCGCGGTGTCAGCGGAACACCACGCGGCGGATATGCCGGGAAATGCCGGCGGGCTGTTCCCGGGCGGAGCAATGCACCGAGGAGATACACACCCCGGAGGAGATCACCAGCATCAGGTGCAGCCAGCCCTTCCCCGGCAGGCCGGCGGCCGACGCGGGGAGGGTGATGAGCAAACGAAGGGATTTGCGCCGGGTCCTGCCCTGGCGGAAACTGAGGGTCAGCAGGCACAGCGGCCTGTACAGTGTGCGGCAGTGGTAAAGCCACCGCCAGGCGGCGTATTCGATCACATGGGGGTCAAGGTCAAGGCCGCCGGTGTCAATGACGGTCTTTTCGGTGGTGGAAACGAAACAACCAAGGTTTCCGTATTCAATTTTTTTGATCATGGGACGTCCTCCTTTTCAGGGTGCAAAATAAAAAACGGCATAATGATCCCGTAGATCATTATGCCGTTCGTTAAATCATTCAGTTTTGCACTTCCTGAAAAGGAGTAAACGTATTATACAGCCTTAAAATCCAAAAAGCAAGAGGTTTTTCAAAAAAAATCCTGCCCTGGTTTCCGCTGAGGTGCCGGGCGATTTGCTCCAAGTACCTGTGGCGCTTGCTGCGGATGCGTTTTTTGGTCACGGATGGGTCACAAATCGCTGTACCGCAGCAGGCGGACGCCGTGCTCTTCCAGCCAGGTGCGCATGGCAGGGTCACAGAGCATCTCCACCTCTTTGGTGCGGTTGACCGTCAGGCTGGACGACCGCAGCAGAAAGGCGTCCAGATACCCCGGATGGCAGACAAAAACGTTGGGCATGTCGGTGCGGGCATGAAGCACCGCCTCTTTCAGTTCCCGGGCGGGGTCGTAGTCCGGGTCCATGCTGCGCATGGGGCAGGCCGCCACCGGTCTGCCGCCGAAGGTCCCCGTCTCGTCCCCGGGATACATGTTGTTGTATTTCAGACCGTGGCGCTGGGCCACGATCTCCAGCCCCTGCATGAGGTGCCTGCTCAAAACGGCGTGGCCCTCAAAGTAGTCCGGCTGGCGGCCGGTCAGCTGGATAAAGCGCTGGTACTGGGCTTCGATTTCCAGCACCATCTCCTCCAGCACGGTGAAGCACTCCCCTTTTTTCCAGGCTTCCCGGTAGGCGCGGCTGCTTTTCAGCATACCGTTTTCGTCCAGCAGGCTGGGAATGGAAGCCGGGTCGGCGCAGGGACGGCCAATGCAGATATTGGTGTGCTGGCCGATGCAGACGCCGGTGCCTTCCAGCAGGGCCAGGCCGTGGGCGGCGGCGGGCATGTTGGGCATCAGGCCCACGCTGCCGATCAGACCCTGTTTGACGGTCTTTTCAATGCCGTAGTTGACGGCCTCGCTGTAACCCACGTCGTCGGCGCGGATGATGAGATCGATCATAAGGAAAAACCTCCTGTGGATGGGATAAGAACAGGAAAGACCCCGCGGTCCCCTGTCAGGGCGGACCGCAAGGTTTTCCAAAGCAAACGCGGGAGATGTCTTATTTGGTGACGGCGGCGGGTTTCTTTTCGCGGCAGAGCAGATAGGTAGCCACTGCGGCGACCACGATGGCAATGATGCCGGAGATCACGCCGTTGATGATGTTGGCGCCGCTGCCGCCGGTGTAGGCGGTGAGGGCCAGGAAGTTGGCAACGGGGACGGAGACGTATGCCTTGACGCCCATCAGGCCGGCATACAGACCACCCGCGGCGCCGCCGATGGCCATGCCGATGAAGGGCTTTTTGTACTTGATGCCCACGCCGTACAGGCCGGGCTCGGTAACGCCGCCGATGATGGCAGCAATGGTGTAGCTGAAGCTGAGGGTCTTTTCCTCCTTGTCACGCAGGGCAAGGGCCATGCCCAGGCACATGCCGGTGACGGCCATGCTGGCGGAGACAGCGCCCAGAGAGACAACGGGGTCGTAGCCGTTGGTGGCGAAGAGCTGGATCATCTGAGCGATGAGGACATGGTGCATGCCGGTCATGACCAGGAACTCCCACAGAGCGCCGATGACCGCTGCGCCGATGAAGCCGAAGTTGGTGCCGAACCAGATGACGCCCTGGCAGATGTAGGTGCCCAGGAAGCCGCCGATGGGGCCGCAGACGCACAGGGCAATGGGCAGCATGATGGCGGTGGTGAGGGCGGGGACCAGCATGATCTTGAGAGCGTCAGGAATGTAGGTCTTGAGGAAGCGCTCCACGTAGCTCATGATCCAGACGGTGAGCAGGATGGGCAGGATGGTGCTGCTGTAATTCTGCACGGCGCAGGGAATGCCGTAAACGGTGAAGGAGGTACCCTCGGCGGCCATGTTCACGAAGGTGGGGTGCAGCATGATGGCGCCCATGAAGATGCCCAGCACCGGGCTGGCGTTCAGCTTTTTGGCGGCGGTGTAGCCGATGAGCAGCGGGAAGAAGTAGTAACCGGCGTCACCCACAAAGGTGAACAGGGTGTACAGATCGCTTTCCGGCTGGAGGATGCCCAGCATATCGGGGCCGAACACCGCCACGATGCTCTTGAAGATTGCGGCGGCCAGGACCACGGGAATGATGGGGGTCAGGCTGCCGGACAGGTAGGCCATGATGTTGGAGCCGATCTTTTTGGGGGTGAGGGGTTCCTTGACCTTGTCCAGGTTTTCGTCGATGCCGGCGGCGGGGGTCAGGCCGCACTCGGAGCAGAGGGCCTGGTAGACCTTGTCTACGTTGGTGCCGATGATGACCTGGTACTGGCCGCCGCTGCGGGCCACGCCCATGACGCCCTTGATGGCCTTGACGGCGTCGTCGTTGGGGATGCTCTCGTCCTTGAGGTTGAAGCGCAGACGGGTCATGCAGTGTGCTGCTGCGGTGACGTTGTCCTTGCCGCCGACGGCCTGCAAAACGTCGGCTGCGATCTGGCTGTTGCTGATTGCCATAGTGGGATTCCTCCGTTTTTTGTGGTGGTGGACCGGGGGTTATGGCCCCGGGCGGAATGTATCTTGACGGCGGCGCGCGCCCGCCGTTCAGACTGGTAAAAGTGGGAAAAAAGGAATAAAAAAGACCTCCGTCCCCGCACAGGCGCAAAACGTCCTTTGCGGGCATCGGAGGTCATGCCCCGCCTGAAACGGGTTACATTCCTTCTTTGATGCAGATCCGGTTTACATGAAGGATCAGATATAATTTTTCTTCCTCGGTCAGTTCGCAGTTCCAGACTTCCCGGATGTGGTCGGCAATGCGCTCCACGCAGCGGGCGATGTCGGGAAATTCCTCCCGCAGGCTTTTGTACAGCTGCAAATTGTCGCTGTTGATGGCCTTGCCCGCATGGATGCGCCCGAACAGGTATTGCAGATGGGTGGCATACCGGGAATAGTTGAAGCTGGTGCGGTCGACCAGGATGTGGAAGTGGTTTTCTACAATGTCGGTGATGTCCTCCAGCATTTCCTCGTCCCCCACGGTGTCGGGGGCGGAGGGCTCCTGATGAGGGGTCATCCGGTTGTTGATGAGGTTCATGGCGATACCGGCGGCCTCGCTCTCGGGGAGCGTGATGAGGAACTCCTTGCGGATGCGCCGGAGGGTGTGCCGGCCGATGCGGTATTCAATGGGATACATCTGCTCCACATCGTAGGCCAGGGGCATTTTCACCCGGATATGCTTGCGGGCGCGCTCCATGGCGAAATTGATGTGGTCGGCCAGGGTAAAGACGGTGTTGGGGTTGAGCTGGTAGGAAAGCTCGTTGCGGGCAATGTCCACGATGCGGGCGGAAAAATCCAGCACGGCGGAGGGCAGCTCCGTCAAAAGAGGCTGGTACTTGTCGTCCACGTCGTAGAAGGTCCGCTCGATCTGGGCGAGGGACAGTTCCTTGGGCATCTCGCCGAAGCCGATGCCCTTGCCCAGGGCGATGAGTTCCCGGCCATTGCCGTCGCGGCAGAGCGCCACATTGTTATTGATCCTGCGTATCGCCAGCAATGTCCAAGCCTCCTGCCCCGTTGCACCGCATCAAACCATAAGGAAGAAAAAAACTCTTCAAAGCAAAAGAAAACAGGCACAGGGTCCCTGTACCGGTCATGCCTCAAAGAGTAACATTCCAATGATTTGATTCAGTTGTTTCATCGACCATGCCCCGTGCGGGTAACATCTCGATTACAGATAATATAGCACAGATGCAAAAGCCGGTCAATGGGCAGTGTAAACAAAAAGTTCACAATTTCTTTGTCGGGAACGCCCCGGAAAAATGTGTGACATAAAAGCTGCAGTTTTGTAAGAACCGCTCCGCATCGCAAAAACGCGGAAAGCGGCATTTGCAACTTTCCGGTTAACGGAAATATGGCAGGTTTGAAATAACGGCTTCTCTGTTATTTACCATGCTCCACGACAAAAAACAGAATGGAAACTGTTGGTTGACAAATTTCAAGGGGACAATGGTTGTTTGCTACCGTTAGATTTGATATCCTTGAGGTACTTAAGTAAGAGCACAAGTACCTTAAGGAGGAGTGAGTATGATTTTAGCAGACAAAATTGCAGATTTGCGAAAGAAGAATGGATGGTCACAGGAAGAACTGGCAAACCAGCTGGGGGTGTCTCGTCAAGCAGTTTCGAAATGGGAAAGTGCGTCATCTATACCAGATTTGGATAAGATAGTTAAAATGAGTCTCATTTTTGGAGTTAGTACAGATTACTTGTTAAAGGACTCTCTTGAAGCAGGGAGAGAGTCCGAAGAAGTCATGGAATACAATACAGCAGAGTTGGAAATGGATGGAAAAGCGATACAGATGATTTCTATGGAATCTGCGAACGTTTATTTGGAACTTTTGCGACAGATATCTTCCAAGATTGCATTAGGCGTATCCCTTTGCATTTTATCACCAATAATGTTGATTGGTCTTACGGGGGGTTCGGATCAGAAAGAGGGGATGATCCTTTCTGCGGAAGCCTCAGTGGGGATTGGGATGACGATCCTTCTACTTATGGTTGCGGTGGCAGCAGCGATCTTTATTATATACGGAAGAAAAATAGAAGCATATGATTTTCTTGAAAAAGAACCGATAGAACTGACCTATGGAGTAAAGGGATTGGTTGAAAAAGAAAAATTGGGGTATGAAGCTGCGCATAGTAGAAAACTTGTGTTAGGCATAGTGCTTTGTATTCTTAGTGCAGTACCAATTATGGTGTTGGCTGTATCGGACAAAAATGGAATGTTGACGATAGTCGGTGTGAATCTTTGTCTTATCTTGGTGTCGGTTGGTGTATATTTACTTGTGTCTACCGGGATCGTATATGGCGGATTCCAGAGATTATTAGAAGAAGGTGACTATACAAGAAATCAGAAAATTGAAAATAAAAGAAATGATGTAATCAATAAAATATATTGGTGTTCAGTAACTGCAATTTATTTGGGGTGGAGCTTTACAACTATGGAATGGGAAAAAACATGGATTGTATGGCCAGTTGCCGGAGTATTTTATGGCGCTGTTGTTGGAATCAGTTCTGTTATAAGAAAACATTGAAATTATAAAGAGTGTAAGCGATTTATCACTGTACAAATATAAAAGTGGAGGGACGGCTGCGGCGGAAAGGTCGGTTTTCAGGCAGATTTCGTGGCGCTCCCCTGCCCCGGTCCCGGCTCCGTTCCGAATGACGCCCTGCTCACCGCCGGTAGGTGGCGCGGTAGAGGAGCTCGGCATAGCTGTGGATGCCCTCGGCGGCCAGCTTGTCCGGCCAGCGGGCAAGAAACACCTGCCAGACCTGTTCCTCGGGGGCGGTGTACTGCTGCATCCGCTGGGAGAAAGTCAGCCCGTACTCGGCAATGATGCGGTCCCGCTGGTCGGCGGGCAGAGCCTTGCCGGGGCAGCGGCCCCTGCCGCTCAGCCAGTGCTCGATGCGGTAGATGGCCGCGGCGCTGGGCCGGTCCCGCCGGTTGCGCACGGCGGCGGTTTTGATGTTGGGCTTCGGGGAGGGGACCTCCCGGTCCAGCTGGTAGGTGCGGCCGTCCACGGCCCGGTATTCGGGGCGCTGCTGCTGGAACCGCGCGCTGTTTGCCGCCGCGATCCAGGTCTTTTCTCCCTTGTCCATACTGAAAGCCCTCCCCTTTTCTGTGTGGTCCGGTGCCGGTCTGTATGGGTATCATACCATGAAACGGCAGAAAAGAAAACGGGTTGACGAGGAAAATGTGGAGCAAAGGAATATTGGCCCCGTTCGGCTCCACTGCCTGATTGTTTCGCCGGATTTCCCCCTGTCTGGTTTCTCTGCCCGTCTCCCCCGCCTTGCTTTTCCCTCTGATGTTCCCCTGATTTTCCGCCGCACTCCCCCGGTTTTTTGCCCGCATTCCCCTGGCTTTCTGTCCGCACAACAAAAAAAGGCCGCCCGGCAGGGTTCAAAACCCGGCCGGGCGGCCTTGTATCATGATAAATTCAGCAGACCCTGCCCAGAATTACTTGGCTTTGGGGGTCAGAACGGCCTTGCCGCCCATGTAGGGGCGCAGGACCTCGGGGATGGTGACGCTGCCGTCGGCCTGGAGATGGTTCTCCAGGAAGGCGATGAGCATACGGGGCGGGGCCACGCAGGTGTTGTTGAGGGTGTGGGCAAACTGGCTCTTGCCGTTTTCGTCCTTGTAGCGGATGCGCAGGCGGCGGGCCTGAGCGTCGCCCAGGTTGGAGCAGCTGCAAACCTCAAAGTACTTCTGCTGACGGGGGCTCCATGCCTCAATGTCGCAACTCTTGACCTTCAGGTCGGCCAGGTCGCCGGAGCAGCAGTCCAGCTGGCGGACGGGGATCTCCAGAGAGCGGAACAGCTCGACGGAGTTATGCCACAGCTTGTCGTACCAGTCCATGCTGTCCTCCGGCTTGCAGACGACGATCATTTCCTGCTTTTCAAACTGATGGATGCGGTAAACGCCGCGCTCCTCGATGCCGTGAGCGCCCTTCTCCTTGCGGAAGCAGGGAGAGTAGCTGGTCAGGGTCAGGGGCAGCTTGGCGCCGTCGATGGTCTGGTCGATGAAGCGGCCGATCATGGAGTGCTCGGAGGTACCGATGAGGTACAGGTCCTCGCCCTCGATCTTGTACATCATGGCGTCCATCTCAGGGAAGGACATGACGCCCTGCACCACGTTGCCGTGGATCATGAAGGGCGGGATGACATAGGTGAAGCCCTTGTCGATCATGAAGTCCCGGGCATAGGCCAGGACAGCCTCGTGCAGGCGGGCGATGTCGCCCAGCAGGTAATAGAAGCCGTTGCCGGCGACCCGGCCGGCGGCGTCCAGGTCGATGCCGTCAAAGCTCTCCATGATGTCCACATGGTACGGGATGGGATAGTCGGGCACCACGGGCTCGCCGAAGCGCTGGACTTCCACGTTGCAGCTGTCGTCGGGGCCGATGGGCACGCTGGGGTCGATCATCTGGGGAATGGTGTACATGATGTCCCGGATCTTGACCTGCAGCTCGTCCTCCTTGGCTTCCAGCTCCTTCAGGCGGTCGGCCTGGGCGGTGACCTGCTTTTTCACTTCCTCTGCCTCGGCGGCCTTGGAAGGATCTTTCTTGGCCTGGCCCATGAGCATGCCGATCTGCTTGGACAGCTTGTTGCGGTTGGCGCGCAGGCTGTCCGCCTCGCCGATGGCGGCGCGGTACTCAGCGTCCAGGGCGATGACCTCGTCCACCAGGGGCAGCTTGGCGTCCTGGAATTTCTTCTTGATGTTCTCCTTGACCTCGTCGGGATGTTCCCGGACAAAACGGATATCCAACATGGTTTCCCACTCCTTCAATGACTGTGAATTTGTATTGGAATTACTGGGGATTTATTTATGTGATACGGCTTACATGCCGTCGGCAGACTCGGGGTCGTACTGGCCCAGCAGCTCGGCAAAGCGGGACAGCTGCGCATCGGAGTAAAAGTCGATCTGCAGGCTGCCGCGGCCGTCCTTATACTGGATGCGGACCTCGCTGCCGGTGACGTCCTTGAGGGCTGCCTCGATTTCAGTGGCGATCTTGGGCCGGGTAAAGGCGTCCTCCACCGGCTTGGGGGCCTTGGGCGGACGGGACAGACGGCGGCAGAGGGCCTCGGTCTGGCGGACGTTCATGCCCTTGGCTTCGATCTGCTGGGCGGCGGCTTCAATGAGGTTGGCATCGGACAGACCCAGCAGCGCCTTGGCGTGGCCGGTGCTCAGCTTGCCGGTGCGGACCTGTTCCCGCACCGGGTCGGGCAGGGACAGCAGGCGCAGGGTGTTGGCCAGAGCGCTGCGGCTTTTGCCCAGCCGCTTGGCGGCGGTCTCCTGGGTCAGGCCGTACTTGTCAATGAGCTGCTGGCAGCCCTCGGCTTCCTCGATGGGGTCGAGATCCTCACGCTGGAGGTTCTCGATCAGGGCCAGAGCGGCGGCCTGCTCGTCGGTGACTTCCTTGACCAGGACGGGGACCTCGTCCAGTCCTGCCATGCGGGAGGCACGCCACCGGCGTTCGCCTGCAATGATGATGTAGCCCGGCCCCGCTTTTTTGGGGCGCACCGCAATGGGCTGCAGCAGGCCGTTTTCGGCGATGCTCTGGGAAAGTTCCGCCAGGGCAGTCTCGTCAAAGGTTTTGCGGGGCTGCTCGGGGTCGGGTTCGATCTCCCGCAGGGGGAGGCTGGTCACCGATGCGTCGTCGGCGGATGTCTCAGGCAGGTCGGCGAACAAACTGTCCAGCCCTCTGCCCAGCCCGCCTTTAGGTCTTGGCATTCTGGATTACCCCTTTCTTTTGCGCGGTTCCCTTTTGGGGGATCAGTCTTTTTCGTTGGCGTTCAAAAATTCCCGTGCCATGGCCATGTAGGCGTCGGAGCCCTTGCCGTTGGGTTCGTAGAAATTGATGGGCATACCGAAGCTGGGGGCCTCGGACAGGCGGACGGTGCGGGGAATGACGCTCTTGTACACCTTATTGCCGTAGTATTTTTTGACCTGAGCCACCACCTGCATGGTCAGGTTCAGGCGGCCGGAGTACATGGTAAAGACCACGCCCTCGATGTCCAGATACCGGTTGTACTTTTTGCGCACCGTTTTTAAGGTGTTCATCAGCTCGGACAGACCTTCCAGGGCGTAGTATTCGCACTGGATGGGGATGAGCACGGTATCGCAGGCGCACAGGCCGTTGAGGGTCAACAGATCCAAAGACGGCGGGCAGTCGATGAAAATATAGTCATACAGCGGCACCACGGGGGCCAGAGCGGTGCGCAGGCAGTTTTCCCGCCGCGCCATGGAGACCAGCTCGATGCCCGCGCCAGCCAGCTCGGTGTTGGAGGGCAGAAGATCGGCGTTGAATTTGGTCTTGACGATGGCTTCCCGCACGTCGGTCTCACCCAGCAGGCAGGGATAAATGCCGGAGTTCAGGGTGTGTTTGGCGACGCCGTAGCCGGAGGTGGTGTTGCCCTGGGGGTCCAGGTCAACGACCAGGACTTTTTTGCCCAGAGATGCCACGCAGGACGACAGATTGACGACGGTGGTGGTTTTGCCCACGCCGCCTTTTTGGTTTGCCACTGCCACGACTTTTGCCATTGCGCCTTGGAACCTCCCTTTTTGCCGGATTTGAGTAGGATCAAAATGAGTCAGTGTTAAAATTATAGCACAGGAAGCGTCCAATAAAAAGGGCGCAGACGGATTTTTGGCGTTTTTTCCGTTTTTTGAAGGGCCAAAGGGCCGGATTTTTTGATTGGGAGGGTGTGGTTTTGAAAATTTTTTGATTTTTGGGGTGGTTGGGGTGGGAGGTGGTTGTTTTTTTGGGAGAGGAAGTTGCTTCCGGGGGGGACGGCAGGCAAGGCAGGGTTTGGATTATTTAAGATTTTTATTTGGTAACCAGAGGTTTTCTGTATGCTGCGACGTTTCAGGAAAGCGTCATCTAACAGCAGACTGCCGCTTTTTGCGCGGTCAAAAAGCGGCGGAAAAACCCGCCGCCGGTTTCGAGGCGGCGGCCGCACGACTTGGGGGCTGCACGCCCCCAAGACCCCCTAAGAGGAGGTCGAAGGCGGTTTTTCCTAAAAATGAACACAGTACATTTTCTTAACGGAAAAAACGCCTTCTCCATCTCTGAAACGCTGCGGCGTTGGGGCTGTGAGAAAAAACAGCAGGCAAGAACCATAAAACCAAGGCCCCCCAAAGGCCAAATCTGCCCCGGCTGATCCGTTATATAAATGGAACACAAAAATGTTCCACGTGGAACATTTTGAAAAAAGCCACACAATCACAAGCCTGCCGCAAGGTTTTCTCAAGGTATCCCCTGTCCCGGCCTGCTAAACTGAAACTGCAAACCTTCCCCTACCAAACCCAGAAAGGAGAATCCCCACATGCCCGGCAGACCATCCCCCTCCCCCAGCCGCATCCCGCGTACCGGTGCGGGACGTACTGCTCCCGGCAGCCGCCCGCCCCGCCGCGGGGCATCCCCTGCCGCCCGGCCTTCCGGTGCGCCCGGAACTTACTCCCCCTCCCGCGGCCCGGGCAGATATGGTTCCCGCCGTCCTTCCGGGCAAAACCAAAATCAGCCGGCATCCCGCCGACCCCGCCCTGTCCGCCGCCACCGGTCACGGCGGGCAATGGGCAGCTTTCTCTTTACCTTCCTCATCACCATGGCCCTGCTGCTGCCCTGTTCCCTGGGGGTGGGGTTCTACCTGCGGGGCAAACTCCCGGCAGAGACCGGGGAGGATGCTCCTTCCTCCTCCGTCAGCACGGCAGCGGGAGTGGTTTCCTCCGACCGCGATACACAACCCCAAGGCACCTCCCCTGCCGTGGACCTCACCGGGCTGAACAGCGCCCAGGCTATCCTGTTGGAGCGGGGCGGCAGCACCCTGGGCGAACAGAATGCCGACGACTCCATCTACCCCGCCTCCCTGACCAAGATGATGACGGTACTGCTGGCCGCCGAGAATTTCCCCGACCTGGACGCCCCCGTCACCCTGACCGACGATCTCTTTGCCCCGCTGTGGTCGGCCAATGCCTCCATGGCGGGGTTCCAGCCCGGGGAGACGGTGACGGTGCGGGATCTTTTGTACGGCGCCATGCTTCCCTCCGGGGCCGAGTGCTGCGCCGCCATCGCCAGGGAATTGGACGGGGACGAGGCTGCCTTTGCAGATCGCATGAACCGCCGCGCCGAAGAACTGGGCATGACGGCCACCCACTTCACCAACGCCACCGGCCTGCAGGACGAAAACCACGTCACCACCGTGCGGGACATGGCCCGCCTGCTGGACGCCGCCCTGGACAACGACACCTTCCGGGAGGTATTCACCGCCCGGCGCTACTCCACCCGGCCCACCGACCTCCACCCCGACGGCATCACGGTGTACAGCTCGGCCTTTTCCCTGCTGGAAGATGCCGACCTGGGGTCCATGACCCTGCTGGGCGGAAAGACCGGCTTTACCGACGAGGCCGGGCTTTGCCTGGCCACCCTGGTGGAAGGGGGCGGCAAAGAGTACATTCTGGTCATGGCGGGGGCCCCGGGCCAGAGCCACACCGACACCGCCCACGCCCGGGACGCTGCCACCGTCTGCCGCCGCCTGTCCGACGCACTGCAAGGCTGACGGTCTGTCTGTTGTTGCAAACGATAAGACCCGCCCGGAAAAACTTTATCAGCTGCCATTCTGACAGACTGGAAAAAAACTGATACACAGCAGGGCGGCATACGCCTCTATGACTTGTTTTCCGTCCTTCCCCTGCCCTTCCTACTATGTTTCTGCCCTCATGTTTCCGTTTTTTTTATCTGCCAAATCAAACAGCAGCGCCCCTGCCGGAACTGTCTCCGGCGGGGGCGCTGCTTCAGATGGGAATGAATCGGAGATTGCTGCAAAGCCAGTACATCCGGCGGGAAAAACGCGGCAAACACAAAAAGCAAAGGTTTTTGAATTTTGCTTTCTTATGCGACCGCGCAGAACGGCAGGGCTTAGGGGTGAAATTCCTGTCTCAGTCGGCGGAACAGGCGGCGGGTTCGGGTTCGGCCCCGGCTTCCTGCCGCGGGGATTCCTCCCCGGCAGGTTCCACCTCCGACACTGTCAGGATGGGCGCAGGCAGGGTCAGGGGCGTGGCCTCGGCGGCTTCCACCGGGATGCGGACGATGTATTCCAGGCATCCGTCCCGCTTGCCGCAGGTGGTGGTGGCGGGGATGCCTTTCTGGGCCATCAGGTCCACGGCGTGCTGCAGGGTGTTGACGAACAGCCGCACGTCCCTGACCATGGGGGTGGTCTTGCGGCAGGGGGATGCCTCCCCCGGCGCGGCGGTGAGCATGGTCTCTACCAGCTTGTCGGCCTCCCGGACGCTCATGCCGTCCCGGGCGATTTTCTCCAGGGCGGCGGTGCGGCGACTTTCCGGCAGGCGGAGCACCGCCCGGGCGTGGCGCTCGCTGAGATGGTTGGCAATGCACAGCTGCTGCTGTTCGGTGGTCAGGGAGAGCAGCCGCAGTTTGTTGGCCAGGGCGGGCTGGCTCAGCCCCAGACGGCGGGCGGCCTCGGCCTGGGTGCAGCCCCACAGCCGGATGACCTCCCGGATGCCCCGGGCAGTGTCAAAGGGGTCCAGCTGGCTGCGCTGGATGTTTTCCAGCAAACCCAGGGCGGCGCTCTCGCTGTCGTTCCAGTCGGCCAGGATGGCAGGGACCCGTTCCAGCTTGGCCAGGCGGCAGGCTCGCAGCCGCCGCTCCCCTGCAATGAGCTGATACTTGCGGATGCCCACCCGCCGCACGCTGATGGGCTGCAGCAGCCCGTTCTGCAGAATGCTCACCGCCAGGGCGGCGATCTCGGTATCATCAAAGGCGGTGCGCGCCTGGTAGGGCGACGGCTCAATGGCGTCCACGGGCAGCATGAGCACCTTGCCCGGCTTTTGCTTTTCCATCATAGGTTTTCCCTCCGTCATGCAAACAAAACGGCCTGCGCCGGTTTTGAGACAAGCAAAACGCGGCGCAGGCCGTCAGGGCCGTTATCCAGGTTTCCCTTCCCCATGGGACGGAGCAGACCCGCCGTCCGGGCAGGATATCAGGCTGAACTCTGCCGCCCTGCTTCCCTTTGCGGGACAAGGGGCGGCGTTCCGGGATTCCTGCCATGGCCGGTCTGCTGTATTCCGGTATCCGGAGGTCCTGCCTTTTTGCGGCAAAACCGCGGTTTCCCTGCCCTTCCTCCGCCGCCTTCGACGGCGGGGCGGCCCATGCTGCGTTTTTCAACAAGAAAAGCATAGCACAGCGGCGGGGTCCCTGCCAGCAAAATCGTTCGCCGGGGTTCGGGGCAAATCGGGGAGTTTCGGTGGGCTTACAGGGGCTTTTTTGCGATTTTTCCGCCGTTTCTGGGGTAAGCGGGCGGAGTTTGCGATATTTTTTCCATGACCAGCAGTCGGCGGGCGCTGCCGTCGGGCAGGGTGAAAGCCCGGTCGTCCGCCGCACGGCCCCCCAGCTTACGCAGGGCATTGGATGCCAGTTCCAGCTCATTGTCGGCGTCGGGGCCTTTCATGGCCAGGAAATGCCCGCCCACCTTCACCAGAGGCAGGCAGTATTCGCACAGCACCGGCAGGGCGGCCACCGCCCGGGCGCTGGCCAGGTCAAAGGCTTCCCGCCACTGTTTGCGGGCGGCTTCCTCCGCCCGTTCCCGGACGAACTCCACCCCGGTCAGGCCCAGCTCGCCGCAGACGTATTTGAGAAAATCCATCCGCTTGCCGGTGGGCTCCATCAGGGCCAGTTCCAGCTCCGGCTTGTAGATCTTGGCCACCACGCCGGGAAAGCCCGCCCCGGTGCCCACGTCCACCATGCGGCCGGAGACCTCCGGCTGGGCGGCAAAGAGCAGGCTGTCCGCAAAGTGGCGGTCCTCGATGCCCTCCGGGGTGGTGATGGCGGTGAGGTTGACCTTTTCGTTGTAGGAGACCAGCAGCTCGGCATAGCGGTCCAGCAGGTCCAGTTGGGTGCCGGTCAGTTCGATGTTCCACGTGGAACATTTTTGTGCAAGGCGTTCGCGGTCGATCATTGGGGTTCCTCCCTGTGGGGTGTTTCAGTGGGGTCGGCTTTGGCGGCGTTCCGGTGCAAAAGGGCCAGGGACAGCTGGGACAGATCGCTGGGCGATACCCCCGGGATGCGCCCGGCTTGGGCCAGGGTGCGGGGACGGATGCGGGCCAGCTTTTCCCGGGCTTCCAGGGTCAGGGTGGTCAGAGGGGCGTAGTCAAAGTCGGCGGGGATCTCCACTTTCTCATGGCGCTGGATCTCCCGGATGATGCGCTGCTCCCGGGCAATGTACCCGGCGTAGCGGATCTCGGTCTCGATGCGCAGGGCCATGGTGGGGGTGACGCCCTCTCCCCTGCCGATGACTTTGGCGATCATCTCATACCGCACGGCGGGGCGGCGGAGCAGTTCCTCGGCGGTGCCGCCGGTCTCGCCGATGTCGGCGTCCCCGGCCACGGCTTTCAGGTCGGCCAGCTTCACCTTGGTGGAGGCCAGCCGGGCCAGTTCGGCGTTTTTGATGTCCCGGTCATGGCAGAACACCGCCCAGCGGTCGTCGTCCACCAGGCCGTACTCCCGGCCGATGGGGGTCAGACGCTCGTCGGCGTTGTCCTGACGCAGAGACAGGCGGTACTCGCTGCGGCTGGTCATCATGCGGTAGGGGTCCATGACGCCCTTGGTGACCAGGTCGTCCACCAGAGTTCCCAGGTAGCTGGTATGCCGGGCCAGGATCAGCTCGGACTTGCCCAGGGCATGGCGGGCGGCGTTCAGGCCCGCCAGCAGGCCCTGGGCGGCGGCTTCCTCGTAACCGGAAGTGCCGTTGAACTGTCCCGCGCCGTAGACACCGGCCACCGCCTTGCTTTCCAGAGTGGGATGCAGAGTGGTGGGGTCCACGCAGTCGTACTCGATGGCGTAGGCGGGGCGCATGATCTCCAGATGCTCAAACCCCACGATGGAGTGGTACATGGCGTTCTGCACGGCTTCCGGCAGGCTGGAGGACAGGCCTTGCAGATACATTTCCTCGGTGTCCTCCCCGCAGGGCTCCACAAAGACAGGGTGGCGTTCCTTGTCCTTGAAGCGGACGACCTTGTCCTCAATAGAGGGGCAGTACCGGGGACCCACGCCCTGGATCATGCCGCCGTACAGGGGCGACCGGTGAAGGTTTTCCAGAATGACCCGGTGGGTGTCGGCGTTGGTGTAGGCGATGTAGCAGTCCACCTTGTTGTGCATGGGGGTGCGAGTGAGAAAGCTGAAAGGCTGCAGGCTTTCGTCGGGGTCACCGGGCTGGCGTTCCAGCTTGGAAAAATCGATGCTGCGGCGGTGGACCCGGGCGGGGGTGCCGGTCTTGAAGCGGCGCAGAGTAAAGCCGTGAGCCACCAGATCCTGGGTCAGGCGGGTGGCGGCGTGCTGGCCGTCGGGGCCGCCGTCATAGTGGGCGTCGCCTACAAAGATGCGCCCGCCCAATGTGGTGCCGGTGGCGATGACCACGCACTTGCAGGCGTAGTAGCCGTTCAAGTTGGTGTAGACGCCGGCCACATGGCCGTCCTGTACGTCCAGGCCCACGATCTCCGCCTGGTGGATGTCCAGGTTGGGGGTGAGTTCCAGAGCGTGCTTCATATACATATGATAGCGCTTGCGGTCGGTCTGGACCCGCAGGCTGTGGACGGCGGGGCCTTTGCCCCGGTTGAGCATCCTGCTTTGCAGGAAGGTGGCGTCGGCGGCAATGCCCATCAGCCCGCCCAGAGCGTCGATCTCCCGCACCAGGTGGCCCTTGGCGGTGCCGCCGATAGAGGGATTGCAGGGCATGTTGCCGATGAAGTCCAGTGTCAGGGTAAAGACGGCGGTCCGTGCGCCCAGGATGGCGGCCGCATGGGCGGCCTCGATCCCTGCATGGCCCGCGCCCACGACGATGACGTCGTAACTGCCAAGATGATCGATCAAAATAGTTCGGTCCTTTCGGAGTTTTTTATCGTTTGGTGAGTATGGTTGGAGTTGTTGACTTTTGGGTGAACGGGCGATGATTGTAAGGCCCGGATTATTTGAGATTTTTATTTGGTAACCCGTTGTGTGGTTTGGGTACGACGCTTCGGGCGGACGGCAATTTTTCTTAGCCTTACTTCTTTCACCGGTGAAAGAAGTAAGCAAGAAACCCGCCCCTAGTTCCGAGGCGGGGGGCACGGCTCAAGGGGCCTGCGGGCCCCTTAAGAAACCCCGGGGCAAGAAGTGGGTCGCGCCGAGAATTGCCTCCTGCAACTCAATGGAACACGGTCTATGGAGCGCGCTACGTGCATCACAAGATACACGGTCACCCGGCCTCCCGGATTTGTGCGGCGGTCCGCTCCCGCAGACCGCCGCCTGGGGATAAGGTATCCAAACCGCATCCAAGGCTCATGCGTCGCAGGACATTGCATAATGGTAAGTCTGTCTGATGTATATATCGTACCGCCTTTTTTGCCTGTTCATCCTGTGTATTACAGGATTTATTGTCTCTTGTTTTCCCTTACGACCCCAACGCCGCAGCGTTTCAGAGATGGAGAAGGCGGTTTTTCCGTTAAGAAAATGTACTGTGTTCATTTTTAGGAAAAATCGACTTCGACTTCCTCTTTGGGGGTCTTGGGGGCGTGCAGCCCCCGAGTCGTGCGGCCGCCGCCTCGAAACCGGCGGCGCCTTTCTTGCTTCCTTCTTTCGGCGGCGAAAGAAGGAAGGCTACAAAGCAGATGCCGTCCACCCGAAGCGTCGAAACTTGCAAACGGCCCGTGGTTTCCAAATAAAAATCTTAAATCCATCGGGCTCTCAAAACCGCCTGCTGCATTCCCCGGAACCCAGCAGCTTTCAAACCATGCACAAGAAGTCCCGGCAAAAAGGAAAACGTAAATTTACCCTTTCGGCGGCAAAATCCCCTCGGTATCCACCACATAGCGTTTGGGATTCTCCGGGTCAATGCACACCGGAAGCGTGGTGCGGTTTTCCAGATAGGGCATGGGATTGTACCAGATGGAATCGGAATTGAAGCAAAAGACTTTCTGGGTCTGGGGGTCCAGCCAGGAACACCGGATGACGTAGGGACACCGCCCGTTGACCCGCACCGAGAAATTCAGGCTCACATCGTCGATGTTTGCCTGGATGCGGTATCCCGTTTCCAGAAGCCGGGCTTCCCGCGCGGCGCGGCGGCGCAGATACACCAGCATGCCGATGGCAATGGCCACAAACACCGCGCCCAGCCCCAGATGGATCAGGGGCCAGCGCAGCCCGGTGTAGTAGCACACCGCCCCGCCGATGCCCATAAAGATAATACCCACAATGGAAAACACTGCCGCACAGATCTTCAATGCCGTTTTCATGACACGACTCCCCTTTCCCGGTTTGGCAAAATCACTTGCCCACGCAGAAGGTCTCAAACACCTGGTCGATGACGGCCTCGGTGGCGTCCTCGCCGGTCAGTTCCGCCAGTGCGTGGAGGGCGTCCTCAATGCAGATGCCCGCCGCGTCCAGGCCGAACCCCGTATCCACGGCGGCGATGGCCTCGTTGACCGCATCCCGCGCCGCCGATGCCGCCGCAAACTGCCGGGCGTTCACCAGTGCCGCCGCGCCGGGGTCCAGCTGGGCCGTACCCAAAAGCCCCGCCACCGCATCGCACAGGGGGGACAGGCTTTCCTTGTCTTTGGCGCACAGCCGCACCGTCTGCTTAAAGTAGGGCAGCAGCAGGCTTTCGTCAAAGCCGGTATCCTCCGCCGCCAGGTCCTGTTTGTTGAAGATGGCCAGGGCGGGACGGCCCTCGCACCGCTTTGCCAGGGCGATGTCCGCCTCCGTCACCGGCTGCCCGGCGTCAAATACCGCCAGCACCAACCCGGCTTCTTCCAATTTTTTCCAACTTCGGCGGATGCCCTCCGCCTCAATGGCGTCGTCGGTCTCGTCCGCGCCCCGGACTCCCGCCGTGTCGAACAGGTTCAGCCGGATGCCCGTGTCGCCCAAAAGCACCGCCTGCTCCACCACGTCCCGGGTGGTGCCGGCCACCGGCGTCACGATGGCACGGTCAAAGCCTGCCAGCAGGTTGAGCAGCGTGCTCTTGCCCACGTTGGGGCGGCCCAGCAGCACGCAGTCCACCCCGCGGCGAAGCACCGCCCCCGCGCCGTAGTCTTTCAGCCAGCGGTCCAGCTTTTCCTTTGCCTGGGATAGGGTGCGGCGCATTTCCTCGGGAGCCAGCTCGGGAACATCCTCCTCCGGGTAATCCACCCAGGCGGTGAGGTGTGCGGCCAGCGTCCGCAGATGTTGCTTGATCTCCTCGCTCTCGGCGGCCAGACGCCCGTCCAGGGCACTTTTTGCCAGGGCTGCCCCCTGCCGTCCCCCGGCCGAGATGATCTCCATGACGGCCTCGGCCTGGGTCAGGCTCATGCGGCCGTTTTCCAGAGCGCGGCGGGTGAACTCTCCCGGCCCGGCCGGAGCCGCCCCCGCCGCCAGCAGGGCTTCAATGAGGGCATCCGCCATGACGCTGCCCCCGTGGACCGAAAGCTCGATCACATCCTCGCCGGTGTAGCTGTGGGGCGCCCGGTAAAACAGGGCCACCGTTTCGTCCATTTCGGCGCCGTTCAGCACAAAATGCCCGAACAGGGCGGTGTAGCCCTTGGCGTCGGCCACACGCTTGTCCTTGTGCAGCGGGACAAAGACCTTTTCCGCAATGGGGTAGGCGTCCGGGCCGGATAGCCGCACCACCGCGATGCCGCCCTCCCCGGGAGGCGTGGCCAGAGCACAGACCGTATTGCGCAGCAGCATCCCAAAATCTCCTTTTTGGCGAGAAATTCTCCCCGCATCGACAGGCGGGGATAAAAAACAATATACATATTTATGATACCACAAAACCCGCCCGGGGACAACGCGGAGTTTCCCTGCCATACCCCCATAACGAACCCTTATAACAACCATGCCGCCCGCCCTGCAAAACTTCCCGTTGCAGGGCAGGCGGCATGATCGCGGCGGCGGGCTGCGGAAGGGGCAGGCGGAATCTTCCGCCAACCAGGAAACAGTCCTAAAAAGCGAATGAATTACTCCCCCAGCTTCCTCTTTGCCTTTTTCAGAAAACTGTCGTTTTTTACGATAAAACGTTCATGTTCCCCGTCTCCCACAATGCCCTTTGCATCCCGGACTTCTACCTTGAACACCAGCCGCCGCCCATCGATTTCCCGCAGCTCGGTTTTGGCAACCACTTCCATACCCACCGCCGTGGCGGACAGATGCCGCACCCGCAGGGCGGTGCCTACCGTGCCGCAGCCTTCCTCCAGCATGGGCTGGACGCTCTGCCAGGCGGCTTTTTCGATCAGGGCGATCATGGCGGGGGTGGCAAATACCTCCAGAGCGCCGCTGCCCAGATTGGCGGCAGTGGTCTCGGGGGTGACGAGGCAGCGGGCCTCGCCGGTGATTCCGATCTTGAGCATGGTTCGTCCTCCTGTTGTGTTACTGCTGTCAGTATACCCCGCCCGGTCCCCCGGTGCAAGACCGTTTCCCGTACCGCAGCCCCGCCCCGGCTGCTGCCGTCCCAAAGAGCAAAAAGTTTTCCACCATGCAGTGGAGCAGCAGGGAAAAACTTTGTCCTTCAATGACAAACAAAAGCGGGCAAAACCGGCAGGATTTTCCTGTTTTGGGGCGTTTTTGTCCGCAAAACTCCCCAAGTTTCCACATGTTTCAACAGGGTTTTCAACATTTTACGCAAAAAAGTTGAAAACGTCGTTGACCTTTGCAGGGGCGGCGGTGTATTGTAGAACTGTCACATTTTCAAAAAGCCGGAACAAACGTGCTGATCCCTTGCCCGGATCGTCCCGAGGCAAAGGAAGATAAAGGAGGAACCCTCTATGTCCCCGACCGCTCCCGCGCCCCAAAGCAGCCGGCCTTTTTCCCGGGACGGCATCAAGCTGGCGGCCATGCTGACCATGGCCTGCAACCATTTTGCCATTGCCCTGCTGTCCGCCCAGAGCATCGCCTACGAGGTGCTCACCGACATCGGTTACTTTACCGCCGTGACCATGTGCTTTTTCCTGGTGGAGGGCTTCCGCTACACCCATTCCCGCAAGGCCTACGCCCTGCGCCTGCTGGTGTTCGGCGTGGCGGCGCAGCCGGTCTACATGCTGGCTTTGGGCATCGGGCAGCTGAACATGCTGTTCACCCTCATGCTCTGCTTTCTGATGCTGTGGGTGATGGACCGGGTCCAGAGCCGGGCGCTGCGGGCTGCGGCGGTGTTTTTCCTGGCCATGGCCACCGTCTTTTGTGACTGGCCGCTGCTGGCTGCCTGCTATACCCTGCTCTTTGCCTGGGCGGAGGGCCGGCCCAGGCGCCAGGCCTTCGCCTTTCTGTCGGCGGCAGCGCTGTTTTTCTGCTTCAATTATTCCAACTATTCTTATCTGGGCATGGCGTCGGTGCAGGCCGGCCTGCACGCGGGGCTTTCCTGCGTGGGCATCCTGGTGGCCGGAGCAGTTCTGCTGCTGGGATACAACGGCAGGCGGTCCGCCTTTGCCCTGCGCCACCCGTCCCTGACCCAGTATTTCTTTTACCTGTTCTACCCCGGGCATCTGGCGGTGCTGGCCATCTGCCGCGCCCTGCTGTGATGCCGGGACCAACCATGAAAGGCTGAATCCATGAAACTGCCCTTTATCCAGAGCAAAAACCAAACCGGTGCCCAAGGACCCGGACCGGACATCCGCCCCTATGTGGCGGCCATCTACCGGGGCAACCGGCTGAAATTCGCCCTGCTGCTGGGGCTGTACTTTGTCATTATCCTCATTCTTCTGGCACAGTCCTGGCTTCTGGGCGAACTCATCGAGGTCATCACCGCCCCCAGCCGGCAGCGCATTTTGCGGGATGTGGTCATTGCGGCGGTGCTCATTGTGGGGCTGGGGCTGGTGCAGCTGGCCCAGGCGCCTTTGCAGTCCCGCTTTGTCCATAAGGGCCTTGCCCAGTACAAGGAAACTTTGTTTGCCGCCCTGACCCGCAAAAACATCAGCGCTTTTACAAAGGAAAACACTGCCCGGTATCTGTCCGGCCTGACCAACGACGTCAATTCCATTGAGGAAAACTACATTTTCGGCAGCATTTATATCGTGTTTTACCTGCTGCTGTCGGCGGGAGCGCTGTCGGTCATGCTGGCACTGTGCTGGCAGCTGGCGCTGGTGGGCATCCTGCTCAGCGTGCTGCCCGGCGTGGGGTCGATGCTCATGGGCAGCGAGATGACCCGTCGGGAAAAGGCCGTCAGCGATGAAAACGAGCATTTTGTGGGTCAGGTCAAGGACTTCCTCGGGGGCTTTGCGGTGGTCAAGAGCTTCAAGGCCGAGAGCCAGAGCCGGGAACGCTTTGCCCGGCAGAACCGGGTTCTGGAAGCGGTCAAGGGCCGCCGCCGGTTCTGGAAGGTGTGCGTCAACTCCTTTGCCAACTTTTCCTCCAGCATTTTTCAGATCGGCGTGCTGCTGGCAGGGGTGTGGTTTGCCCTGCAGGGGGACCTGGCGGTGGGGGCGGTGCTCAACATCACCAACCTCTGCAACTATATCTCCGAGACCCTGCTGCAGCTTCCTCAGCTGTGGTCGGGGTATCAGGCATCCCGGGGGCTCATAGAAAAGGCCGCCGCCGTGGTGGAGCAGAACACCGCACAGGGCGGCACTCCCCTGCCCCCGGTGCTGGAGGACGCCGTCACCCTGGACCATGTCTCCTATACCTACGGCGGGGACACTCCGGCCCTGCAGGACGTGACCCTGCGGTTTGAGGCAGGCAAAAGCTACGCCGTGGTGGGCGGGTCGGGGTCGGGCAAATCCACCTTGCTCAACCTGCTCATGGGGGCCTTCCGGGACTATGAAGGCTCGGTGAAGATCGACGGCCGGGAACTGCGGGACGCCGACCCGGACAGCCTGTACGACCTGTTCAGCCTGATCGGGCAGAATGTGTTTTTGTTTGACGACACCCTGCGCAGCAACGTCACCATGTTTGCCCCCTGCGCCGAGGCCGGCCTGCTCCGGGCGGTGGAGCGCTCCGGTCTTGGGGAGCTGGTGCAGGAGCGCGGCCTGGATATGCCCTGCGGGGAAAACGGCAGCAATCTTTCCGGTGGTGAGAAGCAGCGGGTATCCATTGCCCGGAGCCTGTTGCGGGGCACGCCGGTGCTGCTGCTGGACGAAGCCACCGCCGCCCTGGACAACCGCACCGCCTTTGCGGTGACCAAGGAAATTCTGGACCTGGAAGGCCTGACCCGGGTGGTGGTGACCCACCGCCTGGAGAAATCCCTGCTCACCCGCTACGACGAGATCATCGCCATGCGGGACGGCAAGATCTGTGAGCGCGGGACCTTTGAGGAACTCATGTCCCGCCCCGGGTACTTCTACTCACTGTACACCGTCAGCGGCGGGGCGTGAGGGCGGAGCTGCCTGGGCCGGTAAAGCAAACAAAGCCGCAAAACGGCAAAGGCGGCGAGGCATCCGCCCGCTCTGTACATATAAATAAAAACAAAGCATCCCCCGCCCCGGGACAGAGTATTCTGTCCGGGACGGGGGATATTTTTTGGACGGGGCAAGTCGGGGTCAGGTCTCCGGGGTATTAGAATCACCACCGAAGCGCAGGCGGCGGAAAAGTCCCAGTTTGGCCCGCCGCAGCCGGGCCATGGCGGGGGTGGTGGACAGAACGCCCAGCAGCAGCACGCCGAAAGCCGCCCCCGAAAGGAAGCCCCGCCCCAGGCTCAACAAAGGGGTGCGGGGCAGTTCCAGCACCTCCGTTATCATAAGGGCGAACACCGCCGCAGCCCCCGCCGCAAACAGCAGCCGCAGGCGGCGGGAATAATCCTGCCTGTCCCGGCCGGCGTACTCTGCCGCCGTGCGCAGGGTGTCCTCGGTCTTTCGTTCCATGGTCTGTACCGTCTCCTTTCGCTCGCCGTTCAACAGTTCCTCCATGCCCACGCCCAGCAGCTGTGCCAGCTGGGGAAGCAGGGCAAAGTCGGGCAGATTGCGTCCGGTATCACATAGTTAAAGATATTGGTATCATTCAATCAATTTTGCCGATAAAGCGGTAGAAGATTTCTACCTCCTGTTCCCGGCTTCCGTCCTCACCTTTGACCGCTTCATGGACAACG
>DXFO01000057.1 GCA_019114415.1 Candidatus Gemmiger faecavium
ACCCGGGCGGCGATAGCCTATGCCAAGGAGCACGGCAAGCTCATCAGCTTTGACCCCAACCTGCGCAAGCCCCTGTGGCCCAGCGACGCCGCCGCCAAAGAGCAGATCGAGTGGGGTCTGCACCAGGCGGATATCGTCAAGATCAGCGACGAGGAAATCGAATTTCTGTGGGGTCTTTCCCCCGAGGAAGGCGCTCAGAAGCTGCTGGCAGAGTACGGCGTGCGCCTGGTGTACGCCACCCTCGGCCCCAAGGGCTGCCACTTTGCCAACGCCCAGGGCTGCGGCGAGGTCGCATCGCCTTCCGGCATCCACGTGGTCGACACCACCGGCGCGGGAGACATCTTCGGCGGCAGCGCCATGAGCCAGTTCCTCAAACTGAACAAGGCTCCCGAGGCCCTGACCGTGGAGGAACTGCGCACCGTGACCCGCTTTGCCTGCTGCGCCGCCAGCCTGTCCACCCAGACCCACGGCGGCATCGGCAGCGTGGTGGAGGAGAGCACCGTCCGGTCCATTTTGTAACACAAGACCGTCCGTTTTTTCAGCATCGCATTTCAACCAGCGCAAAACCGAACAAAAGCCCCGTGCCCCGGCAGATACCTGCCGGGGCACGGGGTTTCCCTTTGCTTTTCCGGTGTACAGCCCAAAAGGCCGATGGCCCGGGCTTTCCCTGCCCGGGTCATCGGCCTGCGTTTCAGGGCCGTGCTTTTTATTTTTCGGCCGGAGGCATCACGCCATCAGCAGCACCAGCAGCTGGTAGCCCTCCAGATCGACGGAACCGTCATGAATGGCGGCGGCATCGCAGTTGTTGAGCAGGATCTTCTGCACCTCGCCGGGCAGGGGCACCGTCTGGGGCTGGTTCTGGAAATTGCCCATGACCAGCACGCTGTGCGTTTCGCCCTTGCGGAAGTAGGCCATCAGATTTTTCTGCTCCACACGGTAAGGCACCGTCTCACCGTAGATGAGAGCATCCTCCAGCTCGGCGGTCTTGCGCAGCTGGATCAGCTTGCGATAGAACTGATAGACCGAGTCGGGGTCATTGCGCTGGGCCGCCAGGTTGATCTCCTTGCAGTTGGGATTGACATGCAGCCAGGGCGTGCCGGTGGTAAACCCGGCGTTGGGGCCGTCGTCCCACTGGAAGGGGGTGCGGGCGTTGTCCCGGCTGAACATATTGACCGCCGCCAGGGCCTGTTCCTGGGTGCATCCGGCGTTCAGGGCCACCTGGTACTCGTCCCGGGCGGAGATGTCGTCCACCTCGTCGATGGAGGACACCGCCATGTTCTCCATGCCCAGTTCCTGGCCCTGGTAGATGAAGGGCAGGCCCCGCAGCAGGAAGTTCAGACCGCCCAGCATCTTTTTGCCCCGCAGGGTGCACTCACCCTTGGGAATGTACCGGCTGACGCCCCGGGGTTCGTCGTGATTTTCAATGATGTTGGACATGAAGCCGAAGCCGGTCACTTTTTTCTGACTCTCGAAGCAGCAGGCCTTGTACTGCTCAGGCGTGACGGGCGCCTGGTCATACCAGCCCTTTTCACTGGAATTACACAGCGTTTCATTAAAATCAAACATGGAGGAGAAATAGCCGTGATCTCCGATGAATTCGGGCAGACGTTCGTCCGCGACGCAGAACACCTCACCGGCGGTGAAGGCGTTGTGGGGATTGAAACAGCGCTCCGCCATCTCGCCCAGGAACTCGCCGATGCCCTTGGCATGGTAATTCATCGTGCTGATGGAACACATCCCGTCGGCGCGGTCAGCGGGGAAGTCGCAGAACGGCAGCACTTTCTTGATGTTGATGATGGCGTCGATACGGAAGCCGGCCAGCCCCTTGTCCAGCCACCAGTTGATCATCTTGTAGATCTCCTCCCGCATTTCGGGGTTCTCCCAGTTGAGGTCGGGCTGCTTTTTGTGGAAGGTATGCAGGTAGATCTTGTCGGGATGGCCGGGCAGCGGCTCCCACACGGAACCGCCAAAGGCGGAACGCCAGTTGCAGGGCAGGTGCTCCCCGTCCCAGTCCTGGATATAGAAAAATTTGCCGTAGGGGCCGTCCGGGTCCTGGCAGGCCTTTTGGAACCACTCATGCTCGTCGGAGCAGTGGTTGACCACCAGGTCCATGACGATGCCGATGCCATGCTCCTTCGCCTTGGCGATAAGCTCGTCCATCTCCTCCATGGTGCCGAAGCGGGGGTCGATGTTGTAGTAGTCCGAAATGTCATACCCCTGGTCTGCCAGCGGCGAGCAGTAGATGGGAGAAAGCCAGACGATCTCCACACCCAGCTCCTGGAGGTAATCCAGTTTGTCGATCACACCGCGCAGGTCGCCGATGCCGTCCCCGTTGGAGTCGTAAAAGCTCTTGGGATAGATCTGATACGCCGTTTTCCCGTGCCACCATTTTTTTTGCATAGAGTATTCCTCCTTACAAGTTTTGGTTTGTATTTGAGCGCACGGCATGACGCCGGGCGCATGAAAGCAGGAACAAAGTGCAATATTATGTTAAACTGAATAAAAATTTAATTTTGCTATTTATTTTCTTGTGCAAGGTGTATAATATATTGCTGTCCGGAACCAAAAAATTCTTCCGGGAGAAAGGATATGAGACAGTATGAAAAAAGCATGGTGGAAAGAGAGCGTCATCTATCAGGTCTACCCCCGCAGTTTCTGCGATTCCAACGGGGACGGCATCGGTGACCTGAAAGGCATCGCCAGCAAGCTGGATTACCTCCAGGAGCTGGGCATCAATGTGATCTGGCTCTCTCCGGTATACCGCTCGCCCAACGATGACAACGGCTACGACATCAGCGACTACCAGGCCATCATGGAGGATTTCGGCACCATGGAGGACTTTGACGACCTGCTGGCCCAGGCGCATGCCCACGGCATCAAGATCGTCATGGACCTGGTGGTCAACCACACCTCCGACGAGCACGCCTGGTTCATCGAGAGCCGCAGCAGCAGGGACAATCCCAAGCGCGATTATTATATCTGGCGCGAACCCCGCGACGGCAAGGAGCCGAACAACTGGGGGTCCTTCTTCTCAGGGCCGGCGTGGGAATTTGACAAGACCACCGGCATGTATTATCTGCACTGCTTTTCCAAAAAGCAGCCTGACCTCAACTGGGAGAACCCCGAGGTCCGGGATCAGGTCTTCAAGATGATGACCTGGTGGTGTGACAAGGGCATCGACGGTTTCCGCATGGACGTCATCTCCATGATCTCCAAGAAAGAGGGCCTGCCCGATGTGGAGACCAACGGCGGATTGTACGGACATTGCAGCCTGGGCACCTGCAACGGCCCTCACGTACATGAGTACCTGCAGGAGATGCGCAGCCGGGTGCTGTCCAAATACGACCTGCTGACGGTGGGCGAATGCGCCGGCGTCACCATCGACGAGGCCAAGAAGTACGCCAACTCCGAAGGCACCGAGCTGAACATGGTGTTCCAGTTCGAGCACATGGACCTGGACGCCCGCCCGACCCCGGACGGCAAATGGTACAAAGACAAGATGGATCTTGTCGAGCTGAAAAAGCTTCTTTCCCGCTGGCAGACCGAACTCAATGAGATCGCCTGGAACAGCCTGTTCTTCTGCAACCACGACCAGCCGCGCATCGTCTCCCGTCTGGGCGACGACAGTCCCCGCTGGCGTGAGACTTCGGCAAAATGTATCGCGACCTGCCTGCACATGATGCAGGGCACGCCCTATGTGTATCAGGGCGAGGAACTTGGCATGACCAACTACCCGTTCAGGAGCCTGAGCGACTACCGGGATCTGGAGTCCATCAACGCCTACCACGAATGGGTGGACGCCGGGGTCCGGCAGCCGGAGGAACTGCTGGAGGCCATCGCCTACAAGAGCCGGGACAACGCCCGCACCCCCATGCAGTGGGATGACAGCCCCAACGCCGGTTTCACCACCGGTACGCCCTGGATCGCCGTCAACCCCAACTATACCGAGATCAACGCCAGGGAGCAGCTGGCACGGCCGGATTCGGTCTTTCACTACTACCAGAAGCTCATCGCCCTGCGGCGCAGCTCGGAGGATTCCGAACTGATCGTCTACGGCGATTACGCCCTGATCCTGCCCGACGATCCCCAGCTGTTCGCCTATATCCGCCGCCTGGGCGGCAAGACGCTGCTGGTGGTGTGCAACCTGACCGGGGAGAAGGCTTCCTTCCGCAAGCCGGAGGAGCTTGCTGCGGGCAAAGCCCGTCAGCTGCTGTCCAACTATGCCGGAACCTTTGCACCGGAAGCGGTGGAAATGGAACCCTGGCAGGCGATCGTGTGGACGCTGGAATGACCTCCCAAACAGGAGATTTGATATCAAAATAGCATAACCGAAAGTGATTGTCAACGAAATTTCACAAACAGATTTGTGAGCATTTCATATAACCTTATTTCTCTCAGATTTGGGAAGTTTTTCCGGTTGGCTATGCACATTTCACATAGTTTCGGTAGAGTGTATTCGTTCATTTTGTACAAGATTACTTTCAAATCGCAATTTTCACTTGACTACGGCATGGTGATGTGAATATAACCAAAGCAACGAGCTACGAAACGATTCATGCTATTTCACCCTGTTTTTTCAGGGCACACACTCAAAGAAAGAAGGATATGGCATGAAAAAGTTCGTAGCTTTATCGCTGGCACTCACCATGGCCCTTTCTCTTGCGGCCTGCGGCAGAGACACCACCTCTTCCGGCGGAGATACCTCCGGCACCGGTGAAAGCTCCAGCTCCGACGGTGTTACCCTTCGTCTGGTCAACGGCAAGATCGAAGTTGACGAGCAGCTGAAAAAGCTCGCCGAGCTGTACAAGGAGGAGACCGGCGTCACCGTCGAGATCCAGTCCATGGGCGGCGGCATCGACATCCAGAGCGAGCTGAAGAACTACTACCAGGCAGACAACATGCCGGACATCTTTGTCAACGGTTCCGAAGCCGACTTTGCCAACTGGGAAGGCCTGCTGGTCGATATGAGCGATCAGCCCTGGGTCTCCGACACTGACCAGGCTTACACCGACGACTCGGGCGCCGTGCTGGGCTTCCCCTACACCACCGAGGCCATCGGCATGGCCTACAACGCCGACATTCTGGAAAAGGCCGGCGTTGACCCCAGCACCCTGACCACCTACTCTGCCTACACGGAAGCCTTCGAGAAGATCGATTCCATGAAGGACGAGCTGGGCCTGACCGCCGTGGTGGATCTGGGCTGTGAGTCCACCAACCTGTACTGGTCCACCGGCAACCACCTGTTCGGCCAGTATCTGTCCGCTGGCCTGGACCGCGACGACAAGACCTACATCGACCTGCTCAGCGACGGCGGCCAGCTGGACACCGAGCGTTTCACCGAGTACGCCAACTTCTTCCAGCTGCTGATCGACTACTCTGACCCGACCATGGCGGTCTCCGGCACTTACGATGAGCAGATCCTGCAGTTTGCCTCCGGCAAGTACGCCTTTGTCACCCAGGGCTCCTGGATCGGCGCGACGATGACCTCCACCGATGCGGACGCCTACGCTGCCGCCGGCAACTTTGAGGTCGGCATGGCCCCCTTCGCCTTCTCCGAGGAACCCATCGAGACCATCCTGACCGCTTCTCCGTCCTGGTGGTCCATCTACAGCGGCTCCGAGCACATTGAGGAAGCCAAGGCGTTCCTGAACTGGTGCGCCGGCGATACCGCCCAGCAGGTCCTGGTCGAGGAAGGCGGCTTCATCTCGCCCTTCGCTTCCTGCACCTACGTGGCCAGCGATCCCTTTGCCCAGACCATCGCCGACTACACTGCATCCGGCAAGACCTCTGCCTGGGACTGGATGAGCATGATCGAGGGTGTTGCCCAGAACTGCACCGGCGTTCTGTACCAGCAGTTTGCCCTGGGCAATCTCACCGTGGACCAGTTCGTTGAAAGCATGCAGACCCAGTTGGCGGCCTACTATGCCGAGAACGCCTGATCTCACTCCGGCCTGATCCAACAATCTGATTCGACGACCTGATTTTACAGTACTTGCTGTCGGGCGGCGGCTGTGCCGCCGCCCGATAGTCGTTTTGGTATGGCCGGGACCCTGGCGGTTTCCCGCTGCGGTTCCGGGTCATGCCCGTTCACCAATCGGAGAGGAGCAATTCACATGCTGAACACCAACAAAACCTTGCGGCGCGCGGTATCGATCGGGGCCATGGCCTGCGGTATTGTACTGATCATCCTGTGCCTGGTCCTGGCGTTCACAGGAAGCACGCTGTCCTTCCGCGGTCCTCTGCTGGTGATTGGTGCAGTCGCCTTTTTCCTGGGCCTGTATCTGTATCCCACCGTCTTTCACCACAGGACCATCGTCAACGTGATCTTTCTGTTTCCGCTGCTGTTCACCTTTGTGGTGACCGTCATCCTGCCCTTTGCCCTGGGCATCTTCTACTCCCTGACCGACTGGACCGGTATCCGCTATACTGAGTTTGTGGGTCTGAAAAACTACATCACCATGTTCCAGAGCAAGGACTTCATCTACTCCATCGTGCTGACCATCATTTTCGTGGTCATCAACATGATCCTGGTCAACTTTGTGGCCTTCTGCCTGGCCCTGCTGTGCACCTCCAAGATCCGGGGCGTCGGTTTCTTCCGGGCGGCCTTCTTCCTGCCCAACCTGATCGGCGGCATCGTTCTGGGCTACATCTGGCAGTTCATTTTCAACAAGGTGTTCCTGACCCTTTCAACACCAACTTTTCCATCCTGGCCGATGCCAACGGCGCGTTCCTGGCGATCATCGTCGTCTACGTCTGGCAGTACGCCGGTTACATCATGATGATCTACATCACCGGCCTGCAGCAGGTTCCCCGGGACGTCATCGAGGCTTCCGCCATTGACGGCGCCAGCCCGTTCCGCACGCTGTTTGCCATCAAGATCCCCATGATTGCTTCCACCTTTACCATCTGCACCTTCCTGACGCTGACCTCCGCTTTCAAGCAGTTCGACGTCAACCTGTCCCTGACCGGCGGCACGCCCGCCCGCATGATGGGCAGCACCATCTACTCCAACGGTACCGAGATGCTGGCGCTGAACATCTACAAGACGGCGGTCTCCAAGAGCGACTACGTCTGCAACCAGACCGCCCCCATGAAAACGCTGTACTGGGACATGATCTGCACCGTCATGCGCAGCACGGCCCGGCTGTGCATCATTCCCATGCAGGATTATCTGGGTCTCGGCAACGAGGCCCGCATCAACCGCCCCTCCACGCTGGGGAGCAACTGGCGCTGGCGGCTGCTGCCGGGGGAATTCACCCCCGGGCTGTGCGCCCGCATCGCCCGCATCACCGCCTGTTATGGGCGTATCTGAGGAGAAACCACCGCTATGAAGCTGTTTGATGTAGACGGGCCGCTGATAGCGGCGCTGAACAAACTGGCCGACCTGGTGTTTGCCAACCTGCTGTTCATCCTGTTTTCCCTGCCTGTGGTCACGCTGGGGGCCTCCCTCACGGCGCTGCAGACGGTGGTCCTGGCCCTGGCCGAGGACGAGGAAAACCTCGTGGTGCGCAAGCGGTTCTGGCAGGCTTTCCGCCGGGATTTCAAGCAGAGCACCCTGCTGTGGGGCATCTTTGCCGCCGCGGCCCTCATCCTCATGGGCAGCAACGCCGCCGCCCAG
>DXFO01000058.1 GCA_019114415.1 Candidatus Gemmiger faecavium
ATCTTTACGATGATAAAATGCTGATCACCTTTAACTACAAGGATGGAACGAAGAAAATCACTTTCAGCGAGATACAGGAAGCCTCTAAAAGGGATGCTTCTGGTTCGGATTTGGAATGCTCACCGGCACCAAAAAGTACCGCAACGAATGTTGCGGTACTTTTTTTATGCATCATCCCCTTCGGGGCGGGTTCATGCGTCGCGCAAGCGCTCGCATTCACCTCGCGGGGACCGGTCGCTAAAAACGCTCCGCAGGAGCGTTTTCTTAACGCGCCCGCTGATGGTGCACCAAAAAAATGCCTTGCTGAAAAGCAGGGCATTTTTCTTTTATGTAACATTGCAGAAATGAGAAACTCGGTGCAGACGGGGACGAGAACAGCACGTCCGGCCGCTATGCGTCCCGGCTGGGGCCAACAGTCCAGTGGACTGTTGGAAAGCGCGAGGGAGAGTCCTCGAGGTGCACCAAAAAATGCCGCAACGAATGTTGCGGTATTTTTTTATGCATCATCCCCTTCGGGGCGGGTTCATGCGTCGCGCAAGCGCTCGCATTCACCTCGCGGGGACCGGTCGTTAAAAACGTTCCACCGGAGCGTTTTCTTGACGCTCCTGCTGTTTGGAAAGGCAAAGTGGAGGAAACGGCATACAGGCGGGGTGGCCCCCGTCCGGCCGGATGTGGTTGAAATAGAGAAAGAGAGGCTCACTTGCCGATGAACAGCCGGTCGATGACCAGAGCGGCGGCGCCGATGGCGGCACGGTCGGGCTGGAATTCCAGAATCTCGACGTTTTCCGAACCTTTTTTGTCCACAAAGGTGAGCTGGGATTCGATGCTGGCTTTCAGCTCGTCTTTCAGGATGCTGTTCTGGAACATCCGGCTGTGCAGGTACAGCTTTTCGGTACCCATGATAATGGCAAGGTTGGCGGCGGCGATGGCCAGATACCGCACGGCATCCCGGATCTCCCGGATGACCAGCTCGTCCCCCAGCTTGTAGGCGGTGAGGACGGTGTCCAGGGTGATGTCACCGGGGTCGGCAGCCAGGCTGCGCAGCGTCGACCGGGGGGCCGAGGCATGGATCAGCCGGGCTTTTTTCAGGATCCAGCTTTCACTGGCATAGGTTTGCAGGCAGCCGGTTTTGCCGCACTCGCAGCGCTGGCCGTCCGGGTTGGAGATGGTGTGGCCGATCTCACCGGAAATATATCCGCCGCTGTTCAGCACACCGCCCTTGAAGTCGGCACAGACGATGCCCGGGCCTACATGCAGGAAAGCAAAATTTTCGGGACAGGATTCGATGTCGAAAAGATAACGTTCATACGCCATGGAACGGACGTTGTTCTCGGCGGTAACGGGACAGTTCAGCAACTGGGCAAGGGTATGAACATTGAAGCCGGACCACAGGGGAGAGTGAGAAACCATGCCGCCGCTCTGGGGGTTGAGGTGTCCGGGCAGGGCAATGCCCACCCCGATCATCTGTTCCGCCGGTCCGGGATTGCGGGCCAGAAGCTGGTGCACGCCTTCGCAGATGGTGTGGTTGACCTGAGCGATCTGCTGGGCGTCGGGGGCATAGCACAGCTCGTCAATGACCTTGCCTGCCAGATTGGTCAGGCAGAAGCGGAAATGCCGCAGCGCGATCTCCACACCCACAGCGTACCGGGCGTCGGGGCAGATGCCGATGAGCAGCCGGCGGCGGCCCAATGCGCCGTCCTCGGCGGTCTCGGCCTTGCCCAGTTCCCGCACGACACCCTGGTCCACCAGGGTAGTGGTGATGCCGGTGACCATGGAACGGGGCAGGCTCAGATCCTCACCGATCTCCGAACGGGAGACCGGCTGGTTGCGGAAAATATACCGCAGCACCCGGGCGTGGTTGGAAAGCTGTTTCTCGGTTTCCCATGACTTCATGCGCATGAATGCCCAATCCTTTCTATCGCGGCACATCCAGCACAAACCCGGTGTATTTGGTGGCGACCTCCAGCACGCGGTAAACGTCCAGATACGGCTGGTATTGGGTCTCGTGTTCCCGGATATATTGCATGACGGTCAGCCATTGCTGCTGTGCCTCGGCTTGCCTGCCGTCCGCCTGGGCGGCAAGGGCTCCTGATATAAGTCTACAATATCCGGCGTGATAGTCAAGTAATTGCCAGGCATTTTGCGTCAGACCGCAGGTCTCGGCGACCCGGCGGGCGGCTGTCTCGTGCAGGACGGCGGCAGCTTCGGCGGCCTGGTGCAGCCGCTGGGCCAGCCGGGCGTCCACACGGGGGCCGATGCCGTTGAAGTAATCGGCGGAGGACAGGGCGGAAAGCTGTTCCAGGCAGTCCCGGGCCTCCTGCCAGTGGGAACCGTACAGGGCGGAGAAGTATTCCTCCTGCAGTGCGTCATAGGTCAGGGTGTTGTCCCACAGCATCCGGCCCATGACATAGCCGGGCAGGGCGTTGGGCAGGGCAGCCCGCAGCTCCTGGCAGCTGATGTAGCCGTCCAGCTTCAGGGCGGGCAGCTCGGGAATGTCCCGGGAGATGATTTTGGCAATGGCACAATAGCCCAGGTCGCCGTAGTGGGCGCGGCCCAGGGGATAGTCGTAGACAAAAGCATCCACGCCGCACTGTTTCTGCCAGGCTTCCAGGGAGGCGATATTTTCCTCCACCGTGGCGGGCAGGGTGATGTGGTTGCGCCGGAAAGGCGGCATGGCGGGGATGGGGCCGCGGTCGGCGTAGGATTTCTCAAAGGTGCGGGAGATAGGGGCAAACATGAGGGTGAAGCGCTCGGGATGGTTCAGGCGGGCTGTCGTGGGCGGCCACAGCAGCTCCTGATACAAAAGGAACACGATACGGGTGCGAAGGCCGCGCTCGGTCAGCTCGGCGTCGATTCGGTTGAGCAGTTCCACGTACTGGTCGGACAGGGTGGTCTTGCGGCAGGCGTCGCACTCACAGATATTATTGTACTCGTCGGCCAGCCAGACGTGGAGGAAATCCACCTCGGGATGGCGGGCGGCGTACTCCACCACCGACCGGACAAAAGCGCCGGCGGCGGTGGCATTGGAATAGCAGAGGTTGGTGTTGGAGGGGACTCCCTGCCAGAACTCCCGGCGGCCGTTCACCTCGGCCAGCAGGGGGCGCTGCTCGTCGGTGGGGGCGGGCAGATGGGCACAGACATGCTCGAACCCGATGGCCTTGCAGGTCCAGCCGTGGCCTACCCGGTGATGAAGCAGCCCGCGCAGGGCGATGGCTTCGTCGATGGCCCGGTACATCCGCTCGTAATCTTCCCCGGTCAGGGCCTCGGGGGAGAGCAGGGGATTGTATTTGTGGTCGTACCAGTTTTTCAGGAAGGCTTCCGGCTCCAGGTGCTGAACGAAGAAGCTGTTGCACCCTACCTTGGGCAGCCAGTCAATGAAATCCAGCACATTTTCCACGCTGTCGGCGCCTTCGATGCAGACGCCCCGGTGACGGCAGGCAGCGCTCTCGGTCAGGTCCGCACACAGATCCTCCGGGGAAATGACGGGGACGATCTCCTGGGCAGTTCCGGGCATGAGAAAACGGCAGCCCAGGACATGAAGCAGGCGATAGACGCCCAGCAGCACCGCACGGGAATTGCTGCCCTGGATGCGGATACTGCCGGGATCGGCATGGATGCAGTACCAGTCGTCCAGGAAGGGATCCCATTGGGCGCGGGGCAGCGGCATGGGGGCGGCCACCTCCAGCCCGGCCTGGATGACGGTATCGGCGTCAGGCAGCATCCGGGTCAGGTAGGCGGCAAGCTGATCCTGCGCATAGCCCAGGGTGCTGTCCTTGCCGGGGCAGGAAAAATGTAGCTGTACCACAGCGAACTCTCCTTATACGTTTATTATATGTATGCGGAACTGCTGCGGCCCAAAAGGGGATGCCCTTACTGCGCCATTGCAGCCACATAAATTCAGAATAAGAAATATATGGATGATAATAAACCATAATTAATTTATTCTACAGAAACATTATAGCGCGGCGAAACCGGGCTGTAAAGGATACGAAATGCACAGAAACGATACTTTTTCTTTGGGCAACCCGCCGTATTTGTTTATTTTTGTGAAATATTGTGGACAAACAGGACAAGTAGCTGTATAATTGCCATAACGAAAGGCGATAGACGCCTGAAGCTATTTAGTTCATAAAAGATAATTAATGGAGGTGCTCTGCGGTGTACGCGAAGCGGAGGAGAAAACAATTCTTCTGGTGCTGGCTGTTTGTTCTGCCAACCACCCTGTTCTATGCGGCATTCCAGGCCTGGCCTATTTTGTCCAGCATCTACTATTCCACGCTGGACTGGTCGGGCATCAGTTCCAAAAAGACCTTTGTGGGTCTGGCAAACTTTGCGGAACTGCTCAAGGATCAGTGGTTCTGGAACGCATTTGCCAACAGTTTCAAATATATGGTGTTCTCGGTCCCGCCGCTGATCATCATTTCGCTGCTGCTGGCCCTGATCGTCAACGAAAAGACGCTGCGGTTCCGCGGTGCTTTCCGTACCCTGTTCTTCCTGCCGGTCATCACCACCGCCTCCATCGTCGGTATCATCATGCAGTTCATCTGGAGCCCCACCGGCGCCATCAATGCGCTGCTTGACCTGCTGGGCAACACCCGGGCGGTCAACTTCCTGGGCCAGGCGGCCACCGCCCTGCCCACCGTCGCCTTCATCGGCGTCTGGAAAGACGTGGGCATCTACATGATCTACTGGCTGGCCGCCCTCCAGAGCGTGCCCCAGGATGTGGTCGAGGCCGCCGAGATCGACGGCGCAAACAAGTGGCAGGTTTTCCGCTTCATCACCCTGCCCATCATCCTGCCCATCGGCGCGGTCATCACCCTGCTGGCCATCATCAACTCCCTCAAGGTCTTCGACATCGTCCAGACCATGACCGGCGGCGGCCCCTACTTCGCCACCGACGTTATGGGCACCTTCGTCTACCGCACCGCTTATGAAAGCTCTGTGGGCATGCCCCGCCTGGGTTACGCCAGCGCCGCCGCCATGCTGTTCGGTATCACCATCATCGTCATCGGCGTCGCTCTCAACGCTCTCAAGAACGTTATCTCCAAGCATCGCGTCGACTGATCGGAAGGAAGGAATTGAACTATGCCAATGAAAATCCGCCGCTGGCTGGGCAAAGGGATCCTGTACGTCGTTCTGGTCATCGCCGCGTTTGTCTGGATGTATCCTTTCATCTGGATGATCACCGCTTCCTTCAAGACCCAGGATGAGTTCTGGGGCAGCGGCCTCAACATCCTCCCCCAGCATCCCACCTTCGACAACTTTATCCGCTCCTGGAACAACGCCAACTTCAGCCAGTATTTCCTCAACACCATCATCGTGACGGTGTGTGCGGTCATCATCGTGCTGATGTGCACCTCCGCTGCCGGCTATGCCCTGGGCCGCTACGCCTTCCCGGGCAAAAAGGTCCTGCTGGGCGTCTTTATGGCCAGCATCACCATCCCCCTGACCTTCACCATCATCCCGGTGTATGAACTGCTCAATGCCATGCACCTGACCAACAGCCTGCTGGGCCTGATCATTGCAGAGTGCGGCGGCAGCCACATCCTGTTCCTCATGCTGTTCTCCAGCTTCTACTCCGGCATCCCCAAGGAGATGGAGGAAGCCGCCATTGTGGACGGCTGCGGATTCTTCCAGACCTATGTCCGCATCATGTTCCCCCTGGCCAAGCCCATCATCGTCACCGTGGTCATCATGCAGTTCATCTGGACCTGGAACAGCTTCCTGATGCCCCTGGTCCTGACCCTGAGCCAGCCGAACCTGCGCACCCTGGCCGTCGGCCTGTATGCCCTGCAGGGCGAGCACGTGGTGGACTGGACCGGTATCGCCGCAGGCGCCACCATCTCGGTCCTGCCCGTCATCCTGGTCTTTATCGCCATGCAGAAACACTTTGTAAACGGTATTGCCGGTGCTGTAAAGAGCTGAGCAATACAAAAAATAACCAACGCCAAAGAGGAGGCACAACACAATGAAAAAACTTTTGAGCCTTGGCCTTGCAGCCGCTATGGCTGTCGGCCTTGCCGCCTGCGGATCTTCCGACGGCAGCAGCTCCGCCGCCACCGGTGAGAACAGCTCTTCCGGCAGCAGCGACGGTACCATCACCCTGCGCATCATGGACTCCAGCGACAGCACCCAGGAACGCCGCAAGGTCTTTAACGAGGAATTCATGCAGCGCCATCCCGAGATCAAGGTGGAGTACACCATGCTCTCCGGCGATCAGCTGACCCAGACCCTGACCACCGCCATCAAGAACGGCGATGCGCCCGACCTGTTCTGCCTGCCCGGCGGCGTCAAACTGAGCACCGCTGTTTCCGAAGGCTGGTATCAGCCCATGACCTCCTACCTGAGCCAGGAATTCATCGATTCCTTCACGCCCGGTTCCCTGAACGAGGGCGTCACCACTCTGGACGGCGAGATCTACGTCCTGCCTGAGTCCGCCAACATCGTCAACTCCCTGGTCTACTACAACCGCGACATCTTTGAGGAGTGCGGCCTGGACCCCGACAACCCGCCCCAGACCTGGTCTGAGTTTGTGGAAGCCTGCCGTATCATCACCGAAAAAGGCAACGGCAAGTACTACGGCATCATCGAGAGCGGCGGCGCTGCCCAGCGTCTGGAAATCGAGCTGCGCAGCTTTGCCAACATTGCCGGCGCCAAGTGCAACTACTACGGCGTCATGAGCGTGGTGGACGGCAAGAATCCCTTTGCCAGCGACGCCATGAAGTCTGCTCTGGACATTTATGCCCAGCTGGCCGCCGACGGCTCCATCCATCCCGACTCCATCAACCTGGACGCTCCCTCTGCCCGTGCCATGTTCGCACAGGGCCAGGCCGGCTTCCTGATCCAGGGCTCCTGGTGCATCCCCACCTGGCGTGCTGAGAACCCCGACTTCAACTTCGACGTCATGGCTCTGCCCGTGCCCGACGACGGCGCCAAGGGCGGCAACCCCTACACCGGCGCACAGCCCTGGATGGGCATTTCTGCCACCTGCGAGCATCCCGAGGCTGCGGCTCTCTACCTGACCGAGCTGTACGGCACCGACTACCAGAGCAAGATCGTCTCTGACGGCGGCTTTGTCTCCTGCATCGAGGGCGTCAACGAGAGCGCCATGACCGACGACATGATGCTCAAGTACTACAACCTGGCCATGGAGACCGGCAAGCTCAGCCCCGATCCTCTGGCTCTGAACCCCGAGACTGCTGAAGTTTACAGCAAGGTCACCGAAGTCACCCCCAACCTGGGCCAAATCGTGCAGGGCGTTATGGCAGGCTCCATCACCGATACCAGCGAGGCTCTGGATACCTTCTCCGCCAACACCCAGACCGAGTGGGACCGCGCTATGAGCGAGGCCGGCGTGGATGCCTCCAAGTTCGAGTTCCCCGACTGGGATCCCATGGTGGACTACGACTACTCCAAATAATCAATAGCCTGTAAAGATGCTGTGCGGGCGGGTACGAAACGCTTTCATGCCCGCCCGCACATTTTTTGGCCTCCCGGCCCCTGGCCGGTGCCGGAAAGCGGCGCGGCGTCAGCGATCTCTCCCGCCTGATGCCGCGCCGTCTTTCTGCAAAAGAAGCGGGCGGGCTTGCGCGGTTCCATAAAAGCACAAAGGCACAAAACGAACGGCAAAACGGCATCTGCCGCCGCATGGAAGTTTTGCGGCACAGTTCCGGCAGGACCTTCGCTTTTGGTGTCACCTGCGCTTTGGGCAGAATTTTGCAAAAGCCTGCCGTACCAGTGAACGATCGTGAAATCTGAGAGGAGCAAATCATCATGGACAAGGCATATTATCATATTTCGGAAGAACAGCTTGGCGAGGGTGCCAAAATCTCCCTGGTCAAAATGGCGGACTCCGAGACCGTGTTCCGCGCCATGGCCGACATGATGGCCGACTGCATCGTGGAGAACAACGCCGCGGGCCGCAGCACCGTCTTTATCTGCCCCGTCGGCCCCGTCGGTCAGTATCCCTTCTTTGTGGAGCGGGTCAACAAGGAGCGCATCAGCCTGAAAAACGTCTGGTTCTTCAACATGGACGAGTACCTGAATGACGACGGCACCTACATTGACATTTCCAATCCCCTGTCCTTCCGCGGCTTCATGGACCGTGTGGTCTATACCAAGATCGATCCCGACCTGGTCATGCCCCCGGAGCAGCGCGTCTTCCCCGATCCCGCTGACCCCGCCCGCGGTGACCGGCTGATCGAAGAACTGGGCGGCGTGGACATTGCCTTCGGCGGCATCGGCATCACCGGCCACCTGGCCTTCAACGAGCCCCAGCCCGAGCTGAGCTGCGAGGAGTTCTCCGCTCTGCCCACCCGCGTGCTGGACATCTATGCCGAGACCCGCGCCACCAACTCGGTGGGCGACCTGGGCGGCGCTCTGGAGTGCATGCCCAAGCGCTGCGTCACCATCGGCATGAAGCAGATCCTGGGCGCCAGGAAGATCCGCCTGGGCGTGTTCCGTGACTGGCACCGGGCCGTTGTCCGCCGCGCCGCTTACGGCGACCAGACCGCGGATTTCCCCGCCACCCTGGCCCAGAATCATCCCGACGTCCAGATCCTCATCAACGATGTGGCCGCCAAGCAGCCCTACTGAGATTCTCGGCTGCAGCTTTGTGCCCGGCGCCTGACCCGGCAAGACAGGGCAGCGTATTGGAAATTGCAGGAGAGATAAAAAGAACCCGCCATGACCGCAAACGCAGTCATGGCGGGTTTGGTGTTATGGGGAGAAAACGCTGCTGGGGACTGGTTTAGTAGAAGATGTATCCGCCGCCCTGCGTGACATCGCCGTTGCCGTCGCCGGGGATGATTACGCCGGGAATGTCTGCCTCAGGGTGTGAAATGCCGCCCGTTACCCCACCGTCACCGCCGCCCGACGCCCCGCCGTCATCCGGCGCCGGGGCGGGATCACCGGGGGCATTCTGTTCGGCCTGCTGCTGGGCGGCTGCCTGAGCCGCGGCAGCGGCGGCCTGGTCGGCAGCCTTTTGGGGGCAGCCTGAACTGGTATGGCCGCTGGCGCCGCAGTAGCTGCAGGTCACCTTTTTCACCGTCAGCGCATAGCTGGCGCTGACATCGCCGCCGGAGGTGCACACCGTAATGGTGGCGGAGCCTTCCGCTTTGGCGGTCACCTTGCCGGTCTCGCTGACGGTGGCCACCGTCTCGTTGCTGCTGGACCAGGTCAGGGCCTGGTCGGTGGCGTCGGAGGGCGTCACCGTCGCCCGGATGGTGTGGGAGCTGCCCACGCTGAGTACGCCCTCGGCGGAATCCAGCGTGATGGCTTCCGGCTTTTTCACCACCGTGACTTTGGTTTCCACCCGGGCATTCTCCGGGGCGATGAGCATGCCGCTGTCGAGTTCGCCGTCCTCTGCTGTTGCGGGGGTATCCGCCGCAATGGTGGTGACAATGGTGCATTCGCCAACGCCCACCGCCGTGACATTGCCCGCCTCATCCACGGTGGCGACGGATTCGTCGCTGCTCTCATAGATGAGCTTGACATCGGTGGCGTCCTCCGGGGTCATCACGGCCCCCAGCGCCCGGGTGGTCTCGCCGTTGATCTCCAGCCGCAGCGTCTCGGGAGCGGTCACGCCCTGGGGCAGAATGACCACCTTGATGTGCGTGGTGACACTGAGGTCCGCTTTTTCGGAGGCTGCGGTCACGTTCGCCTCCCCGGCGCCCACCGCCGTGACAAGGCCGGTTTCGTCCACCGTGACCACACTGTCGTCGGAGCTGCTCCACACCACAGACAGTTTTTCGGCGGCCTTTGCCACCTCCGCCGTGTCGGCTTCATCTGCCGTGCCGTATTCCAGTTCCAGCTGCCGGGTCTCGCCTTTTTCCAGCACCAGGTCGGCGGGGAGCCCCAGGCTCTCGATGGTCACACCACAGCCTGCCAGCCCCAGTACCAGGCAGCAGGCCAGCAGCAGAGAACAAAACCGGGAACGCAAGGATGACATGGAAATGATTCCTCCTTTGATTTAGCATTTTTCCATTCTGTCATTTGGGTTATAGTGCCAAAAAGCAAAGAAGTTCAAGAGATTCCTGAAAAAATCCGATCGATCTAAAACCGGGCAGGAAAAGCGGAGATATGCAGGCTCCCCGCAACAGCATGAGGGGAAAGCTCGGTATGGTTTAGCGGTTCGCCTGGTCGTGGTAGGCGGAGCAGATGGTTTTTACACATTCCTCCATGCCCAGGGAGCCGCTGTTCAGGCACATATCGTAGTTTTCCGCGTCACCAAAATTCCTGCCGGTATAGTGCTGATAGTAGGAACGGCGGTTTTTCTCCAGCTTGTCCAGATTTTCGGTCGGTTCGCGGTAGACGGTCCGGACGCGGGTTTCCCGGGTGGCGGCTGATGGTGATGATGGTGTGCTCTGTGGCCGGGGCGGGGCTTTCGCCGGAGGCGTTCAGCTCCCCGGCCCATTCAAAGCCTTTCTTGGCGGTGATCACGGCAATGACTTCATTGATGACGGCGGCCGCTGCGATGGTCCCCTGGACGATCTTGGCACAGTCGGGGGCGGGGCCGGACAGCACGGAGACCGCGATGCCGGTAAACACAAGGGAAACGCCGGAGTGGGGGAGCAGGGTCAGGCCGAGATACTTCTTTACGGTTTCCGGGGATCTGGTGATGCTGGCGCCAAAATACGCGCCGAAGTATTTGCCCGCTGCCCGGGCCAGAATGTAGATCACGGTGAACAGGCCGGCCCCCAGGATCAGGTGGTAGTCCAGCGGCGCGCCCAGGTTCAGGATGACCACGATCATGGCCACGCCCAGGACCGGGCTGAAACTCTCCATGATCTGTTCCAGCCGTGTCTCGGGGAGCATGTTGGCAAAGGTGGCGGAAAATGCCATGCCGATGAGCATGAAGTTCAGGATGGGGCTGGGCAGGACCAGAGTGTTGAACACAAAGCCCACCGCCGAAGTCGCCGCGATCAGCCCCAGCAGCAGGGCCAGCGTGGCCTGTTTGCTCCGCTCCTTTTTCAGCACAAAACCGGCCACAAAGCCCATGGCGATGCCGATGAGCAGGGGCAGCACAATGACCAGCACGATCATGTAGGCGGGCAGCGTCCCGGCGGAAAGGCTGCTGGCCACGGCCGCGATGGTGATAAAAAAGACGACGCAGCCCACAATGTCATCCAGCGCCGCCATGGGGACCAGGGTCTGGGTGACCGGGCCGGTGGTCTTGAACTCCCGGACAATGGACAGGGCGGGCGCCGGGGCGGTCGCCAGGGCGATGCCGCCGAAAATGAACGCCAGATACAGGGGGATCCCCGCAATGGAAAATACGATGCCGAAAACAAGGGAAACCACCGCAAAAGTCCCCAGAGACTGCGTCAGGGTGGTGATGACGATGGCTTTCCCCGAGCGCTTGATCTTGTTCCAGACAAGTTCGGTGCCGATCATCAGACCGACGCCGCATTCCAGGACGTGCACGATGGTCTGATACCAGGCGGCGTCCAGGATCTCCTGGCTCATCAGGGAAAGGGCGTGGGGGCCCAGGACCATGCCGGTGATCAGCCAGCCCAGAATGGACGGCAGCTTGATTTTGGAGATGAGCTTTCCCGCAAGGGCAGCGACCCCGATGGTGAGGAGCAGTCGCAACAACAGTAGCAGCATATTGGTTCGCCCGGCCTTTCTTGACCAAAATTTTTGCAGACAAAACGAGAGGGGAGGAACGACGCACCGGAAAAGCCCGGCGCCGGTCTCCCAGGGGGATGCCCGGGGGCTTGCGGGGACCCGGGGCGCAAAGGGAGTTGCGCAGGTCCGCCCGGCGAGACCGGCTCAGGACCGGGGTTCCGGCGGCTTTTTGGCGATGCCGTAGAGCATGACGTCAAAAATCGTGGACAGGGTGCCTTCGTGGGCCTGGATCAGGGTGCGGCAGTCACCGTCCTGCCGGGCTTTGTTCTGGAAATAGCCGTTGAACATTTCACACACAGCGGTAAAGTATTCCATGGCCACGGTCTTGGTGACCGTATCCCGCAGGGTAAGGTGGTCCAGGACTTCCAGATAACACTGGCTGAAATAGTCGTCCAGGTCCTTGTGCAGGCGGTCAAGCTCCGGGATCAGATGCCGGGGCGGCTGCAGCACGGCGTTGAAAAAGATGTTGGCATACAAAGGATTTTCCGAAAAGAAGTTCTGGCGGATCAGCAGGACCTTCTGCAGCCCCTCTTCGGCGCTGGTGATCGTGAAGGGCTGGGCCTTGAAGGCGGCGATCAGCTGGTCGTAGCAGTGCTTGACACAGTGGAGATACAGATCGTCCTTGCTTTTGAAGTTGTGATAGAGCAGCCCCTTGGAGATCTGCCCCGCCTCGCAGATGCTGTTGATGGACGCGGCGTCGTAGCTTTTGCTGCCGAACTCCAGGATGCCCGCGGCAAGGATGCGCTCCCGGGTCAGGCGGGTCTTTTCCTCTTTTTTCATGGCAGCTCCTCCTTGAATTATAGACTGCATGGTCTGTTATAGTGAAAACAGACCGCTCGGTCAATAATTGAGGTGTAAACTTTTTATGACGGGGCGGGAGCGCTGTGCCGTGCAGAACCCTTGTCCGACCCGGGGGCTTTTGCCCGCGGGCGGCGGGCCTGCGCGGCGGAGGATGGAGCTGCGGCGCCGGGGGAGCCGGCGTTTCCCCGGCGGGACGATCCCGGCCCGGCGCAGACACAAAAAACACCGGCGCAGGCTGGAGGGGTTCCAGGCTGCGCCGGTGCTGTATGATGCTGTGCGGCTGCCCTTTGCCGGGCAAAAAGCAGGCGGGTCAGAGGGCAAACTTCGCCAGGCGGTACATCTGGCCGTCTTGGGGGACATCCATTTGCAGGGCGACCCCGGCTTGCCCGGTGAGGGGGTCCTCGATGCCCGCCCACAGGGTGTAGCGCCCGGCGGGCAGGTCCTCCGCCCCTGCCAGGGCGACGGACACGGTCTGGTCCGCCAGGCCCCAGCGGGAAAACTCCTGCGGGAAACGGCCGGACCAGGCAACCGCGCCCTCCGCGTCCCGCAGTTCCAGAATGAGGTTCCAGTCGGCGTACAGGGGAGCGATGCCGGTATTCTGCCAGGTCAGCTCCGCCTCCGGTATGGAGGACGGAAAGGACCGCCGCACCACGCAGCGACGGATGCCAAGACTGTAGCCCATCTCGGCCAGCAGGGTGCGCAGGTTTTCCTCCTCGGCGCCGGAAAGCTCCCCGTAAGCCGGGGCGTTGGGGCCGAGAAAGGTGGTGTGGCTCTGCCGCAGCAGGGCCAGGGTGGTGGAAAACTGACTGCCGGAAAAATACCAGCCGTCCTCCTCATGGGGGGAGAACTCGCCCCCGGAGGGCGCCCTGAGCCAGAAATCCGGCATGGCGGGCAGGTGCTCCCCGTTCTGGTCGGAGGTATAGCCCTCCGCGATCCAGGAGAGCCACTCCCTGTGGGAATCCGGCAGGCCGAAGGAATCGTTGTACAGCCCCAGCCCCCGGTCCCGGGCGATGGCGTAGGGGCGGCGCAGCAGCAGTTGGCCGGGGGAAAAGACGGCCAGGTAATCCTCCACGTAGCCGTCGGTGACGTCCTGGGTGGGGAAGGGAGCGATGCCCGCGCCGGTGTCCACGTGCCATTCCCCCCAGTGGCCCAGGCTGCCCAGCTGGAGGAAGGCCACCTGGGGATCGCCGGCATAGCGCTCCCCCAAGGCGGCGATGAGGGCGCGGTGGGCCTGGCGGTAGACCTCATTTTCATAGTCGGGGCTGAACCCCTGGCCGTAGTCCCCGCTGTACCAGGTCCCGGCGCCGTCCATGGCGTCGTACAGCCACTGGGGGATGTCCATGTGGGGCTCTTCGGTGGGCGTGTCGGGGACCAGGCGCAGGATCAGCCGCACGCCGTCGGCTTTCCACTCTGTAAAATGGCAGCGCTCTTCCAGGGCGGCAAAATCGTATTCTCCCTGCCGGGGTTCCAGCTCGTTCCAGTAGACCGGCACATAGGCAAAGGCCACGTAGGGGTCCTGGCGGTAGTTTTCACCCCAGGCGGCCAGGCCTTTCATGGGATTGGTGACGGGCTTGTCCGAGGCGGGGATCTCTTCCGCTGCCAGCGGGATGCGCAGCCGCAGCAGGGCGATGAGCCCCAGGGCCAGCACCAGCAAAAACAGCGGGAACCATCTGCGGGCCTGCATCAGGCCTCCAGATTGCCGCGGTACTCCACCAGCGTGACGTCCTGCACGCCGTCGATGTCCTGTACCGGCCGGGTGATGTTCAGGTTATCGGTTTTCAGATAAAGTTCCATGGTCAGCTCGGTGGTATCGCCCTTGACCACCTTGGACCGGAACTTGCCCGGATGAGCGTGGAGGCAGCGGCGCACGGCCTCCTCCACCTCCGGCTGCGACCGGTAGGTGACGATGAGCACATAGGTGCCGGCATTGCCCTTGAGCCGCTTGAGGAAGATGAGGGCCAGGGTGACCACGATCCAGGCCACAAAGGCGATGTAGTAATACTGCGCCCCGATGGCAATGCCCGAGGTGATGGCCCAGAACAGAAACATGAGGTCCAGGGGATTTTTGACGGCGGTTCGGTAGCGCACGATGCTCAGCGCGCCCACCATGCCCAGGGACAGGGTGATGTTGGTGCTGATGGTGACGATGATGACAGCCACCAGCAGGGTCATGATGACCAGGGAGAGGTTGAGGGCGTGGTCGTACACCACCCCGATGAAGCAGCGGCGGTAGACCAGGAAAATGCCCATGCCGACCAGAAAGGCGATGACCAGGGTAAGGATGAGGGTCAGGGGTTCGATCTGGGCGGGGAACAGTTCCAGAACGGATTTTTTGAACAGGTCTTGAAAGCTCATGGCGATAAATTCCTCCTGCACGGCGCGCTGCTCACCGCAGGGTATGCCGGACCTGGTCTGCGCAGAGACAGAACTTGGAGGCCGACGTCCTGACAAACGAGTAGGCGCGAAAAATACTTTGGATGTACTCCGGCAGAATGCCGGTAAACTTGACTTCCAGAATCATCTGCCCGGGGGACAGGACATGGTAGCCGGAAGCCCCGGGGTCAAAGAGATCCTGCCGGGGGTCCATGGCGGTGAGGGTCTTGTCAAAGGTGATGCGCACGGTGCCCACGTCGTTGACAAAGGCTTCCCGGTCGTAGGCCACGATGACACAGGGACGGATGATGTTGGCCCGGGCTTCCACAAAAAACTGCCGGGCCAGGGGCTGGGGTTTGCGCAGAAAAAAGGTGCAGTCCCCCCGGCACAGGGCGCCGTATTCCTCCCGCGTCAGGGGGACCGATTCCTTATATATGTAGGCGCCGTTTTTGTATTTGCATTCCAGGGCGATGTGGCGGTCCCGGCAGTCATAAATGCGGACCCGGTACTTTTTGCGCACCTCCACCCCCGCCATCTTCTGGCGGTAGGCGGTGTGATAGAAGTCGTCCAGGTAAAGGCTGCGGATATGATAGCCGCCGTCGGGGCCTGCGTGGACGTCCTGCCCCAGCAGGGAGCGCAGGACGGTCTGCAGCTGGCGGTATTCCGCCTGATTGACAAGATATTTCAGCTCATGGCGGTAGGCGGGGGTCATGGGGTCACCTCCGTGCGGTCCACACCGGGGTAGTAGACGTCGTTGACCTGGATCTTGTTCATGGAGGGGGCGGTGCGGCCGTCCTGGGTGGTTGCGGTGACCTCAAAGTACCAGGTCCCGGCGGGCAGCTGGGCCGACGGCACCAGGTATTCGGTGCTGGTCAGCCCGGACACATCCACCACGGGATTGGCAAAGTCCGGCGCGGCGGCCACCCGAAGCCGGTAGGTGATGGACTGGTTGTCAAAGTCGTAGGCATCCTCCCACCAGAAGCGGATGCTGCCGTTTTCCTGCACCGGCGGGTACATGAAAAAGGGCATCAGCTCGTGCAGGCTGTCGTAAAACTGCTGGTAGGCCAGCTCCACCTGGTCTCCCAGCCCGGCCAGGATGGTGTCCCGCTCGGTCTCGGTGTTGCCCAGATAGTAAAAGTCCGGCATGGACAGGGCAAAGGGCCGCACCGCCGTGTCGTACTGCTGTGCCAGGGCGTTGACGGTGTCCCGGTTGATGATCTCATGCAGTTCGTCCACCCTGGCGGCCAGTTCGGCGCGGTTGGCCTCGTTTTTCAGAAAGCGCTGATGCAGCAGAATGCCCCAGTAGTTGGCCACGCCGTGCTCCCAGCTGCCGTAGTTGCCGAGGATGCCCTCCACTTCATCCTCCTGCCAGTGGAGGGAGTTGTCCCCGTCCCAGGGGATGAAGAACCATTTCTGGCTGTTGAGAGGGCTGTACAGGTAGAAATTCTGCACCGTGGTGTCGTTGTTGCCCATCAGGATGTTGTAGGCCAGCCAGGTGAGGTAGTTCTCCCGGTCGATGTAGTCGCCCACGATCACGTTGATGTCCACGCTGCGGTCGGCGATGAGGTTGACAAGATCGATGAGCTTCTGGTTGTCCTGACGGCCCTTGCAGCTCAGGATCTGATCAAAAGCCGCCTGGTCAAAGTCCGGGTCGTCGAAGTTTTTCAAGGCGTCGGACATCTCAAAGTTGAAGCTGATGGCCTTGTAGAGATACCCCTCGGAATCCAGGCCGTGGTTGGCCAGGTACTTCTTGGAGGGGACCTCCGCCTGGGTGAACAGGCCGTAGTCGGTGAAGGTGGTTTCCCCCGCCGTCTCGTCCTTGATGTACAGGCGCACAAACTGGGTGCGCAGGCTGGAAATACCCTCCACCGGGCGCAGCAGGTCAAAGTAGAGCTTGTTGCGCAGGCGGGTGGCGTCAAAGTTGTGCTTGTTCAGGGCAATGTTGCTCTGACCCCGCCACAGCCCGGCCTCGTCGTCCAGGTCCAGCTTGTAGGATTTCTGGGGCCGCACCGAGGAGGAATTCCCCCGCACCCGGATGGTGGCGTTGCTGGCGGTGGCGCCGTAGCCCAGCATGCCGGGCTGTGGCCCCGTCTCGTCCCCCACCTGGACGATGGCCCGGGCAAAAATGTCGTTGGCCACGTGGCTGTCCTCCACAAAGCGGACGGCGCTGTTGACCTCGGCAAAGGAGTGGTCGGTGTCCGACCCGGCGTCGCCCCGCTGGACGGTGACGTAAAAATACACCAGACTCAGGGGATCGTCCTCGCTGTAAATGCTCTTGTTTTCGGTCATGCCTACGGTGTCGATGTCCTGCACCGGTTCCGTCACGGCGGACTCTCCGGCCGCGGGGGAGGGGGAGGGGGTGTCCTCCCCGGCGGGGGCGGCGGGCCGGCGGAAAACCGCGATCCCCAGCGCCACCGCCGCCAGCACCGCCAGGAGAAAAAGTTCCGGTTTAGTTCCCGGTCGTTTCATGGGGATGCCTCCTTTGTGCAAAGGCCCGGTCGGCCCGGGCCAGATGTTCCTCGGCGCGGCAGAGCACGCCGTCCTGCTGTTCCGCAAACAGGGGCTGTTCGCAGAACACATGGTATTTCAATTCCGTCAGATAGCGGCGCAGCCGCCGCAGCACCCAGAACCCGGTCACGGCCCCTGCCGCCAGAAACCCGGCGCCCCAGGTGTCGGGGCCCAGGGCCAGCGTGAGGGCCGACCCTGCCAGGCTCAGCCCGGCGAACAGCCCCGCCGCCCGGCAGGCGCCGGTGCGGTCGTCGAAATAGAGCAGCGGCACGGTGCCGCATTTCACCAGGCCGTACAGGCAGTAGCCGAAGCAGAGCAGGCGGAAGGTGCCGGTCATGGTCTCGTCCAGTCCCACCGTCTGCAGGAAATTGCCCAGAAAGGCCACCGAGGCGACAGCCACGATGAGCTGCATCTGCAGCAGGTGGGAGAGCTCGGCATAAAGGACGGTCTCCATCTCCTCCTTGGCGGCACGGATGTCCTCCAGGCGGCCGCCGTACAAAATGGAGTCAAAGTAGGCGCGGTACTTGTCCGCAAAGCGGGTCTCCAGCCCCACGACGAACTGGACGAGCATGGGCAGGATGGTGAGGGTGGCAAAGAAGGCGGGTACATCGTACCGGGTGCAGTAGACGCCGGTGGGAAAGACTTGCACCCGGAAAGCGCTGGCCCAGAACACGAAGTTATGCCCGTAAAGGCCCAGCTCCAGCAAAAAGCCGGTGAGCAGCAGGACGGGATAGCGCTGCAGCGCCGGGAAAAAGACCAGCAGGTTCCATCCGCCGGCGGGGTAGCAGCGGAGAAGCTGCCCCATGTACAGAAACAGCAGGACCAGAAACCCCAGGGCTGCGCCCCACAAGGCGGCGGTGAGGGGCGGCATGCCGCCCGCCAGAAAGGCCCATGCCAGCACTAGGGCCGTCCCGGCCCCCGCCGCAAATCCCAGCAGGACGAAGCCGTACCGCTTGACGGCGGACAGACAGGACATCTGTACCCAGACGATGAGCAGAGTACAGAACAAAAGTTGCACCGCCAGCCGCACGTCCCAGCCCACCGGCAGGGTGAGCAGGTAGAGCCCCATGGCGGGGGCGCCCGTCAGCAGCAGGAAAAAGACCATGCCGAAAAAGGCGGGCAGCACATCCTGCAGGCGGTGCCGGTAAATGCAGTCCGAGATGAACCGGTCCAGAAAGAGCAGCACGGTGCCGGATAAAAGCAGGGAGAAGATCATGGCGTAGGTCATGAAGAACAGAAACTGCTCCCGCAGCCGGTACGGAGTGCCGAACCCTGTCAGAAGCTGCTGCAGCGCCACCAGCAGCAGGATCATCAGCACCATGGGGCCCTCGGTGACGACGGCGGCCAGGGAATACCCCCGCACCACCGAAAAGATGCCGCTGCCGCGGAAAACCTTTTTCAGCCCAAAGCCGATACCTGCCATGGGCGGCTCACCTCCTGATTTTCATTCTGTACGGCCTCCCGGTAGAGCGCCCGGTAGGCTGCCAGAAAGTCTTTGTCCTGATAAAAGCGCACCACCCGGCGGTAGCCGTTTTCCGCCAGGGCGCGCAGCTGCGCCGGGCTGCGGCTGATGTCCAGAACGCCTTCCGCAATGGCGGCGGGGCTCATGACCGGAACCACCCGGCCCGCGGGGCCGATGCCGTCGTCCGCGCCCTCGATGATCTCCCGGCAGGCGCCCACGTTGGTGGCCACCACCGGGCGGCGGGCGGCCATGGCCTCCAGCAGCACAAAAGGCTGGCCCTCCGATATGCTCGTCAGGAGGATCAGGTCCAGTTCCGGCAGCCACCGGGTCACATCGGCCCGGCCCACAAACCGGATGTCCGGGCAGTCCAGCCGCCGGATCAGGTCCCGGCACTCCTGGTAGTAGGCGGGGTCCTCGTCACAGGGGCCGATGAGGTCCAGGGTGGCGTCGGGCCGCACCGACTTGATGCGGTGGAAACTGTAAATCATGGTTTTCACGTCCTTGATGGGGACGATGCGCAATACCGCCCCGATGTGCAGCGGATGAGGGGCGGGGTCCGGCGGCGGGACGGCCGCAAACCGGCCGATGTCGATGCCGTTGGGGATGACCCGGCATTTCTGTTCCTCGGCGCCCAGGCCGATCTGAAGCTCTCTGGCTCCCTGAAACAGCGACACGATGGTGCGGGCCTGGCGGTAGGCCGCCTGGCTCAGCGCCCGGAAATAGCCGATCCAGGTGGGCTTGAAATAGCCCGGCACCCAGTCGGCTTTCAGGATCTCCTCCTCCCGCTCCCGGGTGTAGATGCCGTGCTCGGTCACAAGAAAGGGCTTGCGGGTGAAATAGCTGAACTTGGCCCCCAGCAGCCCGGCATAGCCGGTGGCTACCGTGTGGTAGACGTCGGCTTCGGGCACCGGACAGCGCAGCAGTTCCAGGGCGGGCAGCAGCATGGAGCGCAGCGTCCAGAACAGGTCTTTGAACGGGGTGTTGCGGCCGGAACTTTCGGCCAGGTCCTGCACCAGGGCAAGAAAATCCGGCGACATCAGAAAATCCTGCGCCGGGCGGGGACGACTGCCGCCGAACAGCTCAAACAGCCGGGGCCAGTCCGGGGCGGCGCCCTGCACGAGAGCGGACAGCGCCTGCCGCTGGGCGGGCGTCAGGGGCCGGGCGGGGCCCGGAGTCCCGGCGGGGGCGATGGGCTCATCCAGAAAATACTCCCGCAGTTCGGTCACGTTGGGCGGAAGCTCGTAGCGGAACTGCCCCCGCTGCTTGCTTTCCGCCCCGATGGAGACCAGGATGAACTGATGTTCCGGCATCCGCCGGATCAGCATCTGGACCCAGGCGGAAACACCGCCCACCACATAGGGATAGCACCCCTCCACGATCAAACAGATTTTCATTCCGTCACCAGCCTTATGGTAAAATTGGGCCGCTGCACCGTGACCAGATAGTAGCCGGGGCCGTCCCCCGCGCTGATGCGGCGGATGGTACAGGCGTCGTCCGCCGCTTTGGGGGTGCCGTCGGTTTTGAGGTAAAAGCTCACCGGGCCAAGAAGGTTTTCCACGCTGCCGGTGATCCGGTCGCTCTCAAAAATGAGATGGGGGACCGCTGCGTCACAGATGCGCAGGGCGTCCCCGGCCTCGGTGGCCGAAAGCGGCCGCAGCCAGGGATAGGTCTCGTGAAGGTCGCCGATCCAGGCGCAGTAGCTGCGGTAGAGTTCTTCCCAGTTTTTGCCGCCGCCGCGCTCGGTGTCGAAGATGTCGTCGGGGTGGATGAAGTGGGAGACGGTGCCGTACAGCCCCAGGGCGCTCAGCGCCGACATCTGCTCGTAATCGTCCGGCGCCATGCCGGAGGTCACCCGGGGAAACTCGGCAATGCCGTCCTCCGCCACGGTGAAGTCCTGGACATATACCTCGCCGTCCTCCTCCTCGTTGGTGTAGATGCCCGAGATCACCTCCAGGTCGGGCAGAGCCTGCACCACGGCCCGGCGGCCTTCCGCGCTCAGGTAGTTGGAGGGCGGCACATAGCTGCGCAGCGTCACCGCCGGGAACAGCTGCGCCGTGATCTCCCGCAGTGTCCGCAGCGACGCCGTCATGTCCTGGACGGAGGCCCAGGGGGTGTAGTTCAGCTCGGCGGGGGTGCCGTCCGCCAGGGTCAGGGGCTGGTGGTTGTAGCCGTGAGCCCCCATCTCGTAGCCGCTTTTCAGCAGGCTGTTGCCGAAGTACAGCTCGGTGGAGGACTCGGTGTAGGTCAGCCTGGCGGGGTCGGTCTCGGCATTGTAGGTGGCAACAAACAATCCGGTGTACACATCCCCGTAGGCTTTGGCGATCTGCAGCATGTCGGGCCACCAGATGTCCCGGTAAAATTCCCTGGCGGAACGGTTGTACTCCTCCCGCACCACGTCGCTCTCGCTCTCGTACTGGGGGGAGGGAAAATCGTCGATGAAAAGGCAGAGGGCGTTGATGATCGGGTACATGACCGTGTCGGACAGGGTGTTGACGCACCCCGCCACGATGCCCCGCCAGAAATCCCCCCGGCCGGAGGTGGAGTTGAACACCGCCACCCGGCCCTGACCGCAGTCGTAGGACCAGATCAGCGGCGTGCGGCGGCCCTCGGCGTCCTCGGCCCAGGCATAGATGCAGGCACTGTCCTCCAGGGTGACGGTCAGGGCCACATCGTCAAAGGTGTCGCCGGAGAAAGTCCGCCCCGTCAGGCCGGGCAGCAGTTCCCCGGAAAAGGTGACGGTGTCGTAATTCAGATAATCCCCGAAGTCCACAATGCCCATGCGGCGGTAGCTGGCATCGAACTGGGAGCCGATGGATTCCGGCACGGTGGCCAGCAGCAGCTTGCCGCCCTCCTCCACGTAGTTCATCAGCCGGGCGGCGGAGTCGGTCAGTTCCGCCTCCCAGTAGGCGGAGGCCAGGATCACCATGTCGTAGTCGTTGTAGCTGATGCTCTGGGTGCGGGTCAGTTCCAGGGTGTCCGCCTGGATGCGCAGATGCTTCAGCGCGATCAGGAGATTCTCCTCATGATCCACCGAATCCTGACGCTGGGGGCTGTAAAGCACCAGCGCCCGGGGCTCGGTGGATGCGGTGACCTGCAAGGGTTCGGCGGTCTCGCCCGTCAGCGTCACCGACACCGACGCGGGCCGCAGACTCATGCCTTGCAGCGTCATGCCGTTGTTGCTGATGAGAAGCACGGCGGCAAAGGCCACGCACAGGCCCAGCAGCACCATCAGTTTGTTGTAGTTTCTGTTCACTGGGGTCCCTCTTTTCTGAACGCCCGGATCCAGGCCAGGGTGGGGGCGGTGAGCAGCACCGGACGGTCACGCAGCCCGGCCAGGAAGGTTTGCAGCCCGGTGCCGTTTTTGGCCTGCACGCAGACTTCCATCTGGTCCCGCACCGCCTGCTCGCTGCGGGGGTATTCTTTCAGATACCGGGTGCAGAGCTGCTGGGCCCGGGTACAGTGTCCCTGCTGCAGTTCCATCCGGATGCGGTGGTGCAGACAGGCTTCGGAGGGATGGCTGCCCCGCAGCATCTGATTGGTCAGGGCGGTGTGGCGCTGCATCAGGCGGCGGCGCACATCCCGGTCGAACAGGTCCGTCTGCATGACGTTGTAAAGCAGCTCCTCCCACGCGGCGCAGGCGTCGGCGTCCCGCGGCACTTTGCGCCAGCGGGCCTCGGCCTCGTCCAGCTGCTGCTGGAGTTTGCGCCGCAGCTCCATGATGGCCACGCTGGCATAGTGGGAGGTCTCGCTGTCCTCGTTGGCCAGCGCCCGGCGCAACGCGGGCAGACAGGCCAGGGGGTCCGCCTCGTCCAGCAGATGCATCACCATCCCGCGGCGGTAGGAAAGGTCGGAGACCAGCAGCGCTTCCTCCATGGGTACGCGGTCGGTCTCGGCACGGAGGTCCGGTGTTTGCAGGCGGCGCAAATCGTCGGGGCAAAATTCGCTGCCGCGGTAGAACTCGGCATAGTCCGCCGGCCCGGCGCGCCGGGCGCAGTGGTCGCAAAACCACAGCAGCAGCGGTCCTGCCCCCGGCAAAGCAAGGCTCAGGACAAGGCAGAAAATGCCTTTCTGCAGGCTTTCCGCCCGGTCGGCCGTGCGCCGGGCATACAGCAGGCAGAAGAAAAGGTACAGCCCGGCGGCTGCCGGAACAAACCAGGACATTACACACGCACCTCCCCGGCAAAGACCATTTCCCGGCGGGGGGCATCCAGAGCCCGCACCAGATCCCGCTCGATGAGCCCCACCACCACCTTGAGCAGGTCCCGGTAATAGGTGGTGAACCGGTCGGGGTCCAGCTCATAGGCGGCCACGATGCCGTACAGCCGGTCGCCGCAGCGGATGGCCGCGGCCAGGTCGGGGCGGCCGGGGGTCAGGGCAGTGTTGGCAAAGACCGGCTGCCGGTCCAGTTCCTCGCACAGGGCGGCCAGCTTTTGGCTGTCGGGAACGGCGGGGGCTCGGCTCTGCATCGACGCCGAGCAGGCCGCCAGCTCCGCATCGCAGCCGTCGGGCGTCATGCGGTAGACCACCACATGGCTGCATTGCAGCAGGTCCTCCACGATCCCCACCGTATGTTCCAGGATCTGCGGCGGTTCCAGGCCGTCCAGCTCCTGCACGATACGGTAGAGATCGGCAAAGCTGTGCCGTTCCGCCACAATGCGCTGCTGCAGCCGGGATTTGATCTCCAGCGTCTCTCCCTGCACCGCCTGCAGCTGGTCGAACTTTTCCGACAGCAGACGGTTTTTGCGGCGCAGGCCCTCCGCCTCGTCCCGTCGGCGGCCGGTCAGATAGCCCAGCACCGAGCCGGTGACCCCGTAGATCACAAAGGGGACCCAGGTGTCCACGCTGTACAGAAGGTAGCTGATGTCCACATAGGATGCCGCCAGGCTGTACAGGTAGGACAGGGAGGCCAGGGCCACGGCGGCCAGACCCATGCCGCTGCCGTAGCAGCTGGCCACCAGGGCCACGAACATCAGCCGGATGTCCACATATTTGAGATCGGACACATCCTTGGAAAAGCGCAGAAGCAGCAGGGTGATGCCGAACAGGAGCAATGCCTCGGCGGCACTGCGCAGGACCGGAGGAACCCGGCGGGGCCTGACGGGCGGTTTGGCCCTGGGGCGGGGCGTGTCCGCCGCCTGGCGCAGCAGCTGCCAGCCGTCCTCCTCCAGCAGGGTGTAGGGCATCCAGCCGGTGGCGGTTTTGAGCGGGGCGGAGGAATACCGGGAAGCCTCCATGGTATGGCGCTCCCCCGTCCATTCGATCTCGGCAGGGCAGCCGGCCGCCCGTTCCAGGCACTGATAATAGGTTTTCAGGGAGACGGGATGCCCCGTCACCAGCAGATGACAGCCGGTCATGGTATGGAGCACCGCCCGGTAGATGGCCGCCGCTGCGTCGTCGGCGGTCAGCACGTCGATGCAGTCCCCCGGACTGTAAGTACACCGGATGGGCCGGTGCTGCCGGATGGCCTGAAGCGCCGCCCCGGTGATACCCATATCCTCCGGCGCCGCCCGGCCGTAGAGGTATCCCATCCGCAGGATGAGCAACGGCAGACCCTCATAGTCCCGGCCGGCCCGGCAGCGCAGCTCACCGGAGGCCAGGGCGGCCTGCCGCGGGGGCATGGGGGCGTTCCAGGCCAGCTCCGCCGAGGAAAGATAGACAAAGGACCGCACAGGATGCTCCCGCACGGCGGCAAGCAGATTTTCCAGCAGTTCCGGGTCGATGTCGGGGCAGCGGTCGGGGCCTTCCCGCAATCCGGCGGTCAGAAAGATCACCGCATCCACCCGGTGGGTGCGCAGGATCGACTGTATCTGCGCAGCGTCGAACCGTCCCCGGCACACTGCGCCCTTGAATTTGGAATCCCACAACCTGCGCTTGCTCTCCCGCGTGAGCCAGCAGACGTCATGGCCTTCCCGAAAAAAATATTCCGCCGTGGCTTTGCCCGCCAGATCCCACGGCCCTGCCAACAGTACGTTCATCCCAGCTTCTCCTTATGTATTTGATACGGCGGCTGCCGCAAATTCATATACAATCTACCGCGTGCCTGCCGAGAAATCTGCCGAATCAGAAGATTTGCAGGGTGCAGATGGTGTCCATCTGGTGGCGCAAAAGCGACACGTCCGCCGTGGCCAGGGTGTGCCAGGTGGAGGCCATGGTGGTGACGTTGTAGAGCATATGGCATTCCGGCTTTTCCGGCGTGCCGAAGTAGGGCACCACCTTGGACGGCTCCATGACCACCTCGCCCAGCAGCAGCACGCCGGGGCAGACGACCTCGCAGGCCATGCGCATCAGCCGCACCAGGGTGTGTACCTGGGGCAGGTTGCGGCAGTTGGTGCCCAGCTGCTTCCAGATGTAGGGAACCGCGTCCAGGCGGATGACGTCGATGCCCCGGTTGGTGAGGTAGAACATGTTTTCCACCATGTCGTTGAAAACCACGGGGTTGGCATAGTTCAGGTCCCACTGATAGGGGTAGAAGGTGGCCATGACCACCTGCCCGCAGTCGTCCAGCCAGGTAAAGTTGCCCGGCGCGGTGGTGGGGAACACCTGGGGGACCGTCTTTTCAAACTCGTTGGGAATGTCCCAGTTGTCGTAGAAGAAGCAGCGGTCCCGGTAGCCCGGCTCACCGGCCCGGGCCTTTCTGGCCCACTCGTGATCCTCGCTGGTGTGGTTCATGACGAAATCCAGGCAGAGGCTGATGCCCTTTTCCCGGCAGGCGTCGGCCAGCTGTTCCAGATCGTCCATGGTGCCCAGTTCCGGCTCCACCGTGCGGAAATCCGCCACCGCGTAGCCGCCGTCGCTGCGGCCCGCCGCCGCGGACGGTTTGGCGGCTTTCCCGGCGGGGGTGTGTCCTGCGTTTTTCGTATGCTTTGCCATAATGAATCACTCCTCAACGGTGTGGATTGGCGGGCCGTGGGACCCGCAAATTTGCGCTTGAAACCAGTTGTGAATTATAGTAGTTTAAGATTGTAAGAATACGGATCATCCGGAAAGGAAGGAACCCCCTCATGCTGGACAAGACCCAAAAGAACTGGTGGCGGCAGGCTGTGGCCTACCAGATTTATCCCAAGAGCTTTCAGGACACGACGGGCAGCGGTACCGGCGACCTGCAGGGCATCATCCGCCGTCTGGACTATCTGGCCAGGCTGGGCGTGGATGTGATCTGGCTGTCGCCGGTGTTTGCCTCGCCCCAGGTGGACAACGGCTATGACATTTCGGATTACCGGGCCATCGACCCCATCTACGGCTCGCTGTCCGACATGGATACCCTCATTGCCGGGGGCAAAAAGCGGGGCATCGGCATCATGCTGGACCTGGTGCTCAACCACAGCTCCGACCAGCACCGTTGGTTCCAGGCAGCCCGCACCTCCCGGGACGACCCCTACCATGACTACTACGTCTGGCGCGACGGCAAGCCCGGCACACCGCCCAACGACATGAAGGCGTCCTTCGGCGGTTCGGCGTGGGAATGGGTGCCCGAGGTGCAGCAGTACTACTTCCACCAGTTTGCCCCTCAGCAGCCCGACCTCAACTGGGAAAACCCCCGTCTGCGCCGGGAACTGTACGACATGATCCTGTGGTGGATGGACCGGGGCGTGGAGGGTTTCCGCCTGGATGTCATCGACCAGATCGCCAAGGACCCGGACAAAAAGATCACCAATAACGGACCCCGCCTGCATGAGTTCCTGCGGGAGCTGAGCGCCGAGACCTTCCAGAAAGGCTGTCTGGTCACGGTGGGCGAGGCCTGGGGCGCGGATATTCCCCGTGCCCGGCTGTACAGCAACCCGGACGGCAGTGAGCTTTCCATGGTGTTCCAGTTTGAGCAGATCATGCTGGACCAGCAGCCCGGCAAGGAAAAGTGGGACCTGCAGCCCCTGCCCTTTGTGGAGCTGAAAAAGAGCTTTGCCCGCTGGCAGCAGGGCCTGCACGGATGCGGCTTCAACAGCCTGTTCCTCAACAACCACGACCTGCCCCGCACCGTCTCCCACTGGGGCAGCGACGGGGTCTGGCGGGTGCAGTCGGCCAAGCTGCTGGCCACCATGCTCCACGGCATGGAGGGCATGCCCTACATCTACCAGGGCGAGGAACTGGGCATGACCAACATCAGCCTGCCCATTGAGGAATACCGCGACCTGGAAAGCATCAATATGTACCAGGAGCGCAAGGCGGCTGGCTATGCCGAGGCGGACATCATGAACTCCCTCCATGCCAAGAGCCGGGACAACGCCCGCACTCCCATGCAGTGGGACGACAGCCCCAACGCAGGGTTTACCGCCGGCACCCCCTGGCTCAAGGTCAACCCCAACTACACCGACATCAACGCGGCGCAGCAGGTGGACGACCCCGACTCGGTCTTTTCCTATTACCGGCAGCTTATTGCCCTGCGCAAGAGCCACCCGGTGCTGACGGAGGGGGATTTCACCCTGCTGGAGCCGGAGCATCCCAAGCTGTTCGTCTACTGCCGCCGGAATGCTACCTGCCAGCTGCTGGTGGTCTGCAACTTCAGCGACAATGAGACCGAATGGATGCTGCCCGACGGCTGGGCCGACGCCGAGCGCCTGATCGGCAACTATGAACCCGGCCCGGCGGGACGTCTGCGCCCGTGGGAGGCCATGATGCTGGAGCGCCCGCTCTGACGGCAGCGGGGATCGGCCGGCCCCTCTGAAAAAAACTGAAAAACCGGACAGATTCCCTGTCCCGGACCATTTCCGGGGCAGGGAATTTTTTTGTCTGCGCGGGGGCGGGATAGCGGCTTTGCAGGGGAAAGGCCATCAGGAACGCCATGGCCAGCAGAATGCCCAGGGCGCCCAGAAAGACGGCGTAAAACCGGCCGAGACTGCCGCCCATGGACTGGGCGGCGGCGTTGCTGCCCATGAGGATGAGGGCCGCGGCGGCAAAGATGCCCCACAGCAGGGTGCTCTGCTTGAAATCCCGGCGGAAAGCCTGCCAGAACCGCTTGCGCACCACGAGGTTTTCCTCGT
>DXFO01000059.1 GCA_019114415.1 Candidatus Gemmiger faecavium
ATCCAGGACAAGGCCGCCGCCAAGGGCGTGACCCCGAAACAGTACGTGGATGAGATCGTGGCTACCGTCAAGGACCTGTGGCAGACCATGGACGTCAGCTACGACCGTTTTATCCGCACCACCGACGACTACCATGTCAAGAGCGTGCAGAAGATCTTCACCGCCCTGTACGAGAAGGGCGACATCTACAAGAGCACCTACAAGGGCATGTACTGCAAGCCCTGCGAGAGCTTCTGGACCGAAGCCCAGCTGAAGGACGGCTGCTGCCCCGACTGCGGCGGCCCTGTCTACGAGGCCGAGGAAGAAGCCTACTTCTTCAAGACCAGCAAATACGCTGACCGTCTGCTCCAGTGGTACGAGGATCACCCCGACTTCATCCAGCCTGCCACCCGCAAGAACGAGATGATTGCCTTCATCAAGCAGGGCCTGCAGGACACCTGCGTTTCCCGTACCAGCGTTTCCTGGGGCATTCAGGTCCCCTTCGATCCCAAGCACACCATCTATGTCTGGATCGACGCTCTTTCCAACTATATCACCGCTCTGGGCTACGGCAACGACACCTACCACGACTACGACAAGTACTGGCCTGCCGACGTCCACATGGTGGGCAAGGAAATTCTCCGTTTCCACACCATCATCTGGCCCGCCATGCTGATGGCTCTGGATCTGCCCCTGCCCAAGAAGGTGTTCGGCCACGGCTGGCTGCTTCTGGGCGGCGGCAAGATGAGCAAGAGCAAGGGCAACGTCATCGACCCGGTCAAGCTCTGCGACCGCTACGGCGTGGACGCTGTGCGCTACTTCCTGCTGCGTGAAGTGCCCTTCGGCAACGACGGTTCCTTCACCAACGAAGCCCTTATCAACCGCATCAACACCGACCTGGCCAACGATCTGGGCAACCTGCTGTCCCGCACCGTGGCCATGTGCGAGAAATACTTCGGCGGTACCGTGACCGCAGAGGGCCGCAGCGACGAGCTGGATGCCCAGCTCACCGATCTCATCGCCGCTCTGCCCGGCAAGGTAGACGCCGCCATGGAGGCGCTGGATGTACCCCAGGCGCTCATTGCCATCTTTGAGGTGGTGCAGCGCGCCAACAAGTACATCGACGAGACTGCGCCCTGGGTGCTGGCCAAGAACGAGGAGGACAAGCCCCGCCTGAACACGGTGCTGTACAACCTCTGCCGCGCTCTGCACAGCGTGACCGTTCTGCTGGAGTGCTACCTGCCCAACACCGCTCCCAAGATGGCTGCCCAGCTGGGCCTGACCGATGCAGACGTCACCTTTGCTGCCCTGACCTCTGCCAAGGACAGCTACACCGTCCACAAGGGCGAGGCCCTGTTCCCCCGCATCGACGTCAAGGCGGAGATCGCCTATCTGGAAGCCGAGGACGCCAAGCGCAAGGCCGAAGCGGAAGCCAAGGCTGCTGCCGCTGCCAAGGCCGAGGCCGCCCAGGAAGAGCCTGCCGAGATTACCGACCACGAGGCGGAGATCGATTTTGATACCTTCTGCAAGGTAGAGCTGCGCGTGGCCGAAGTCCGCGCCTGCGAGACCATGAAGGAGAGCAAAAAGCTGCTGCACCTGACCGTTTTTGACGGCGAGCGTGAGCGCTGCATCCTGTCCGGCATCGCCAAGTGGTACAAGCCCGAGGACCTGCTGGGCAAAAAGGTGGGCATCGTGGCCAACCTGGCGCCCCGTCCCATGATGAAGGGCAAGTATGTCAGCGAAGGCATGATCGTCGCCGCCGACACCGCAGACGGCGGCTGTGCCATCGCCTTCTATCCCGACACCGTCAAAGCCGGCAGCCGCATCCACTGATGCAGGCCGCTTTGGGAGTGTCCTGCTTTGACTGAACCAAATCAAAACCGGCCCGCCGACCGCCTGGACGCGCTGTTTGCGCTGCCTGCGGCGGCGGTGGTGCTGGCTATCCTTTGCAACTGTCTGTGGGGCGCGGCGTTCCCGTTCATCAAGATGGGATACCGCCTGTTTGCCATCGACAGCACCGACACTGCCTCCATCCTCTGCTTTGCGGGGGTGCGCTTTATGCTGGCGGCGGTGCTGGTCTGGCTGTGCGGTCTTGTACTCAACCGCCGTCCCCTGCCCCTGCCCAAAGGCCCCGTCCTGATCCAGTGCTGCGGCCTAGGGTTATGGCAGACTGCCTTGCAGTATTTCTTCTACTATTCCGCCGTCGCCGCGCTGACCGGGGCCATGGGCGGCATCCTGAACAGCACCCAGAGTTTTCTGGGCGTGATCCTGGCCCATTTTGTCTATGGCAAGGCCGACCGCATGACCCGCAGCAAAGCCCTGGGCTGCGTCCTGGGTTTTAGCGGCGTGCTGGTGGCCACGCTGGGGGATCACGGCGGCGGCAGTCCCTGGGGCGTTGCCGCCATGCTGACTGCCTCGGTGATTTTTGCCGTCGCCGGACCGTGGAACAAATCCGTCACCCAAAAGGCGGACAGCTTTGCCGTCTGCTGCATCAATCTGGGTGTAGGCGGGCTGTCCCTGACTGTCGCGGGCTTTGCCATGGGGGGACGTCTTGCCCCGCAAAGCCCCGCCGGGCTGCCGGTTCTGCTGTTCCTTGCCTTTATTTCGGGCGCAGGCTATGTGCTGTGGGCACTGCTGATGAAAAACAACCCGGTATCCCGCATTGCGGTGTTCGGGCTGCTGATTCCTGTTGTCACCGTGCTGCTGTCCGCCCTGCTCAACGGTGAGACCCTGCTGGACTGGCGGTATCTGGCCGCACTGGTGCTGGTCTGCATCGGCATCTGCCTGGTCAACCGGCGCACCGCTGCTTCCCAATCAACTTGAGGACCCTTATGAACGAAATTTTTGACACCCATGCCCATTACTGCTCCCGGCAGTTTGACGCTGACCGGGAGGAACTGATGCCCGCCCTGGTTCAGGGCGGCGTGGTGGGCGTATTGGAATGCGCCACCCACTCCGGGGATGCCCCGTCCGTACTGGAACTGGCCCGGAAGTATCCCTTTGTCCACGCAGCGCTGGGCATCCACCCGGAAAGTCTGGGGGACGAGCGCGCCCCCACCGTTGCCCGTTACGGCGGGGACTGGCGTGCCGAACTGGCCGCCATGCGCGAGCTGTACGACGACCCACAGGTGGTGGCCGTGGGCGAGATCGGACTGGACCATCACTGGCCGCTGCCCGCGCAGGAGCAGTACGATCTGTTTGAGGCCCAGCTTCAGCTGGCCGCCGAACTGGATCTGCCGGTATCGGTCCATGACCGGGAAGCCCACGCCGAGACCTACGAGCTGCTGAAAAAGTACCGTCCCCGGGGTATCCTGCACTGTTACAGCGGCAGTCCCGAGGACGCCGCCTGGCTGACCGCCCAGGGCATGCATCTGGGCTTTGGCGGCGCGGTGACCTACAAGGGCGCCAAGCGGGCGGCCCGTGTGCTGGCAGCCGTGGACCGCAGCGCCGTGGTGCTGGAGACCGATTGTCCCTACATGGCGCCGGAACCGGTTCGCGGCCGCCGCAACGACAGCCGGAACATCGCCCACGTAGCGGCGTTCATCGGAACGCTGTGGGACATGGATGCCGGTGAGGTCCTGCGCCTGACCGCAGCCAATGCCCGGAACGTTTTGGGTGTATAACTACTTTCATTCCATAATCAGGATGTGTCCTATCATGTTAACTGACTTTTTGCCCCACAAGCCCAACCCTCGCCGCTGGTTCGCTTGGGAACGCACTGAGCTTTCCGCCATGAAGCGCCCCGCCGCTGCCGCGACCCTTTTGCTGGCCCTTTTATTTGTCTTTCAGTTCGGATTTTTGTGCTGGTGCAATCTGACCCAGTGGCAGAGCCATCTGGACGGGGATTCCTCCACACAGATTCTGAAGGTAATGGAACTCTGGAAAGCCGGTTCCCTGTCCCTTTCCAACTGGAACGATACCACTACCTTGCTGCTGGATATGCCGCTGACCCTTGCCGCCGCACTGATGCCGCTGTTCCGCGATCCATTTTTGGCATACGGCGTCAGCAATATCATCTGGCTGATCTTGTTTGTATACGGCATCTGGCAGCTGCTTCGCCGGGCGGGGTGCACCATTGCTCTGCGTCTGCTGGCATTGTTTTTGATTCTGACCCCGTACAGCTACACTGAGGTGCTGGGTTATGCCAACTGTCTGCTGGTACAAAGTGCCTACTATCTGGTGCGCGCCGTGTACATGGTCTATCTGCTGTACGGCCTGATGCAGCTGCACCGGAAAGAACGCGGTTTCGGTCATCTGATCACCTGGCTGTTCACGATGGGATTGGGTGCTTGGATCGGTATGTCCAGCGGCACCTTCATGCTGTTGCTGGTGCTTCTGCCGGTGATTGCGGGATTTGTGGTCCGCGCCTTTGCCGCCGACCGTCCGCGGCTGCTGCTCTCTTCCGGCAGCGTGTTCCTCATTTTGAATCTGCTGGGTTTTGGCGCCGGTTATTTTGTCCAGCGCAATGTCATTCATTTTTCTTCCCGTGATTCTGTCATCGCCTGGAACAGCTACACCGAGTTTCTTCCCAACCTGTCCAAAGTTATCCAGGGGTATCTCAAGCTCACCAACGCCCTGCCTGCCAACGCCGGTGTCATGATTTTGAGTTCCGATGGCATTGCTTTTGGCATTGCTTTTGTCGTGTCCATGGTCATTCTGGGTGGCACCCTGCTCTGTCTGTGGCGGATCAGCCACGCGCCTTCCGCTGCCTGCCGTGCTGCCGGGAACGAGCGCGGATTGCTGTTTTCCGCTTTGCTGAGCATCGTGGGCGTGGATACGCTGATTCTGATTGGTGCCTCCCTGGCTTACGGCGAACTGGTATATGAAAGCCGCTACCTGATTTTCCTGTTGATCGCCTCGGTTCTGCTGCTGGCCCTCTGCCTGCCCTGGCTCAAGCGGACCGGCGGATTGTATGCCCCGGTTCTGGTTTTGGCCACGGCCCTTTGTGTCGGCAACGCCTTTTTGTGCGACGCGGGGTATGTGTCCCATCCGACCTATGACTTTTCTACAGCCATCGAAGTGACCAGCGCTCTGGATACAGCCTATCCTGACGTAAAGGTCGTCTACATGGTTTCCGACGACCACGACCGCAAAGTTTTGCGCGTGGCCGATGACAGCAAGGTCTACCGTATGGTCAGCGGAGGCTACAACCCCGGCGACTACACCTACTATACTGATGGCTCCGGCCTGGAAGCCGGCAGCCTGCTGCTGGCCACCGACGCCCAGTATGCGGCAATGCCGGAAGAACTTTCCTCCCGCTTTGTCAAGACGGATATGCCCCAGTTCTGGCTTTACTTTGACAAAACCGGTTACAGCACCAGCGATCCCCAGCCTTACTCGGTGTATTACTGTGCCGACGGCGGCATTGATCTGACCAGCCTGCCCGTTACCGACTGATTTGTGGGAACTTTCGCGGCCATTCCATTTGACACCGGCCGCGATCCCATATATCATAGAAAAAACAAACCAATAATTCAGGAGTGTCGTTTATGAAAGCACGCATCCCCAAACATCGCGAATTCATCATTGATTTTCCCCAAGACGTCCCCGCAGAGAAGGCCAACGAGGGCTGGGACAAGCTGATGGCTATTGTGGAGGACTACAAAAAGTCCCACAACGGTCAGTCCGTCTACTCCTCCACCTTCATCGAGGACTGTGAGCCTGCGGTCAAAAAGCTGCAGGAAGAGTACGGCTTCAACTACAAAGTCGAGGAAAGCAAGTAATCCTGACCCGGGCGGGCCGAAAGGCCTGTCCGGGTTTTGTTTTGCCCTTTTTCGCCCCGCCTTTTGGCAGAAAGGATGTCCAGGGGGCAGGGTTCGGCTTTTTAACGCGATTTTCTCTCCTTATAAAATCCTTAGAGTCTCCTGTTATGCTGTTGCACAGAGGCAAAACCACTGCCGTACAACGCCTGCTCCCTATCCGGCGCGCAAAACGGTACGGCAGAGGCAGTTGCCCAAATACAGGAGGGATTTCTTACATGACAAACGCGATCACTGCCCGCCGGGGGCTGACGGGCACCCAGCTCAAGCTCCTCGCTCTGTTTCTGATGGTGCTGGACCACATCCATTACTTTTTCGGGTTCACCGGCCTGATCCCCGACGCTTTTTCCATGCTGGGGCGGCTGTCCGCGCCACTGTTTCTGTTCTGCACGGTGGAAGGCTTTGCCCATACCCATGACCGTGCCCGGTATTTCCGGCGTATCTGGGCCATCTCGGCGGGAATGGGCCTTGTACTGTTTTTGATGATGTACGCCGGGGTGGGTGTGCGCCCCGACGGATTTTTCCCGCAAAATGCCATCTTCATGAACTTCGTCATTCTGATCCCCATATTGCAGGGCATCGATTGGCTGCGCCAGCGGCGCATTGGCCGGGGGCTGGCGGCAGTGCTGCTGCCCCTGCTCTGGCCGCTGCTGTTTATGGTGCTGTATCAGCTTTCCACTGCCGGCCCCGCCGCCTGGGCGACGGACTCCCTGCTGGCGCTGATCGCCTACACGCTGCTGCCCGCCTGGTTGCTGATCATGGACGGTGGTATCTTCTTTATCCTGATCGGCATTGCCCTCTACCTGTTCCGGCAGTGCCGCCCGCTGCAGTGGATGGCCTTCGTCGTGCTGACCGTGCTGTTTGACTTTGTCCGCATCGTGGCCGTGCTCGGCGGCAGCGAGGGCTTTGCCATAAGCCAGATGTTCACCGATTATTACGAGTGGTTCGGCGTGTTTGCAGTCGTCCCCATGATGTTGTACAATGGCAGGCGCGGGCGTGGGCTGAAACGGCTGTTCTACGTTTTTTATCCCGCCCACATTTACTTACTGTATGCCCTGTCCTGGGGGTTGTATCTGATTTTGAACTGACAGCCGGCATCAAGGCCGGAGGAGGGTCGTGTTTTGGCAAATATACTTGCGGTGGATGACGACCGCGATTTGTGTGCTCTGCTGCGCACCGCACTGGAGCGCGACGGTCATGTGGTGGAGGTGCTGCACTCCGGCAGGGAAGTGACGGAGCGCCACTGTGCCTGGGCGGACTGCATCCTGCTGGACGTGATGATGCCCGGGGAGGACGGTTTTGCCACCTGCCGCCGTCTGCGCGCCCTGACCGACTGCCCCATCCTGTTTCTGACCGCCCGCACCGAGGAAGCGGACGTTCTGCGGGGTCTGGGCCTGGGCGGTGACGATTACCTGGCCAAGCCTTTCCGGGTGGCGGAGCTGCGTGCCCGGGTCAACGCCCATCTGCGCCGTCAGAACCGCACGCCCGGCCATCGCATCCGGCGGGGCGGCGTGACCTTTGACCTGACCGCCTGCGAGGCCTGCGTCGGTGAGACGCCCCTGCGCCTGACCCGGGCGGAATACGCCATCTGCGAATACCTCGCCCTGCATGCGGGGCGGACCTTTTCCAAAGAACAAATCTACGAGGCGGTGTTCGGCTGCGACGGCACGGCGGAGGATTCCGCCATAACGGAGCACATCAAGAACATCCGCGCCAAGCTGCGGGCCTGCGATCTGCAGCCCATTGAGACGGTATGGGGGATCGGCTATCGATGGAAAAACGAGTAACGCGTCCCCGCACTCTGGGCGGGCTTTTGTTCGGTTATCTGGTGCGCACCGGGCTTTGCTGCCTTGCCATCTGCGGGCTGTGGTTCGGGGTGGTGCTGCTGCTCATCCATGCCGGGATCGTTCTGCCCGCCAACAGTGCCGCCACCGCCGCCCTGCAGGCGGAGGACCTTCTGGCCGAGATGTCCGCCGACCATTTTGACGCCGATGCCCTGCCCGAGCTCTGCCGCTGGGTGCTGCTGGACACCGACGCCGCCCCGGGGAGCACCGCCGTCTCCGGGCAGGTCCTGGACACCAACATGACCGGGAGCGAGCTTTCCATGGCGCTGGAACTGGGCAGCCCGCCTGTCAATCATCTGTATTACCGGGACGTCCGGCTGATCGACGGCACGCTCTGCCGGCTGCAATACAGTTTTTCGGTCCCCTATGCCGACCCGGTCCTGCGGCGCACGCTGCCCGATTTTCAGCTCTGCTGGCTGGGGGGCCTGTTCCTGCTGCTGGCCGCCGCCATTTTCTTGATGACCCGTCGTACTGCGCGGCTGCTCAAACGGGACACCGCCCTGCTCACCAATGCCTGCCGCAGTCTGGCGGGCGGGGACCTTTCGGCGCAGGAGCTGGGCCATGCCAGGATCCGGGAGTTTGAACAATCCCTGCACACCATGGAGACCCTGCGGGACGAGCTGGCTGCCTCCCTCAAAGCCCAGTGGGCCATGGAGCAGCAGCGCAGCGAACACATTTCCGCCCTGGCTCACGACCTGAAAACGCCGCTGACCATCATTCAGGGCAATGCCGAACTGCTGGCCGAGGAACCGCTGACGGACGCCCAGCGCCGCCCCGTGGATGCCATTCTGCGGGGGGCAGACCGGGCGGGGCAGTATCTTGCCGCCCTGCGCCGTACCGCCCAAGCTGTGCAGTCCCCCGCCCTGCCGGAAGCTCTGGACGCCGCCGTCCTGGCGGAAAGCCTGGGCGAGACCGGCGCGGCGCTGTGCGCGCCGCGGGGCGTTGCCTTCCGCCTGGAAAACCGCCTTACCTCCCCCACCGTGCTGCACGCCCGCCGGGAAGCCTTGAGCCGGGCGGTGGAAAACCTGCTGGCCAACGCTGCCCGTTTTGCCCCGGAAGGCGGCCATGTGACCCTTTGCTGCCGCAGCGAGGGCGGCGCCGTCCTGTTCTCGGTGCAGGACGACGGCCCCGGCTTTCCCGCGGACATTCTGCGCGGCGGCGGCGAGTGGCTGCGCACCGGGGACGCTTCCCGCTCCGACGGCCACCAGGGCCTGGGGCTGTCCTTTGCCCACACCGTGGCCGAAAGTCACGGCGGCAGCCTGCTTTTGTCCAACGAAAACGGTGCTCTTGCCCTGCTGCGCATTCCGCTGCAAACAGATAATTCCTGACAAAAAAGCCGCCCCGCCGGGGTCCGTAACGGGACCCTGACGGGGCGGTTTTCATTTTCTGTTTTTCAGATCAGATGTCCCGTTCCCCGGATGCACCGTCCAGGTGGGCCACATCATAGGGCAGGGCGTATTCCAGCAGGGCGCAGACATCCTCCCATTCGACGGTGCCGTCCTTGGTAGTGCCGTCCAAGACGCGGACCACGATCCAGGGGAAACTGGTCGACTGCGCGCTCACCTGGTCCTCCAGATAGCTCCAGGCAAAATAGTTCGACCCCGAGATACCATTTTTCTCGTACTCCACCCACATGATGCTGAAAGGCTGGGTCGCGGTATCGTAGAAGTTGGTGTCGGGGTACAGATCCGGATATTCGTTGTAAAGTTCCTCGTAATACCCCTCGATCAGGTCCAGATCGTTTTCGGCGATGGTGGTGAACATCTGATAGCTGACCGTGCGGTCCAATTCCTCATTATAGAACTCTACCCGGTCGTAGTCGCTGTCGGACAGTTCATAGCCTTCCGGTTTGACAATATCCATGTAGTAGCTGCCTTCCCGGATGGTATACGTCCCGTTGCCGTTGTCCGGGTTGCCCTGGGCCAGGCGCTCCGACTGTGCGGCGGCGGCACTGGCTTCCGCCGGCAGCGCGGGGATCTGCTGCGGCTCATAGGAAGTGTAGTCACAGACCATGGTGAAATCACCGACGCTGTAACTCAGGCCGGTGCCGTCCATCAGGTCGTTCATCACCGTGTCCAGGCCCAGAACGTCGCACTCCATGCGGATGGGCAGATAGGTGTCCTTGTTCACGTACATCCGCACGTCGGCGCTCACGGCGGAAAAGTCCAGAACGTCCTCGGTCATGTCGGAAGCGGCCTGACCGGCTCCGGCCAGTTCCCCCATCATATTGCCCAGCAGGGGGCGCAGAGCATCCCCCGACACCGTTCCCACCAGGCAGACCGCCGGCACCCCGTCCAGTTCCTTTACTTCCTTATCAAAGGTCAGGGCTTCCGGGTCGTCAAACTCCAACGCCAGGCCCGCCTGCACCATGGAGGAATCCACCTCATTGCACAGCCAGATCCCGCCCGTGTGGAGGTACTGCATCACTTTGCCGTTTTCCTCCAGAAGATAGCTCTCCATGGACAGGGGCACCCGGACGCCCATCATCTCGTACCCCATTTCCAGTTCCATGTACGCCTGCTGAGGGTCCGGGGAATAGATCAGGCTTTCTTCCAGGGAGACGGTGGTATCCACTTCCAGCCCGGCAACCCCCATGGAAATATCGATCTGTCCCGAGAGGTTCGCTGCCGTGCAGGGCGTTCTGGCCATGGTCTCCGCCACGCGCTCCGCCGTCCTGGCAGGCGTCATGGGGCTGCATCCCTGCAATGACAGCATCAGCGCCGCAGCCAGCATGCCCGCCGCAGCGTGAAGGGTCCTCCGCTTCATATGATCCTCTCCTTTTCCCGTAACCGGAACATCATACACATCGTATAAGGAGATTGTACCATGGTTTTCACAGTTTTTCCATATTATATACACATTTTACATGGAGTTTTGGCGTTTTTGTCCATTACCGGGTGCGAAGCCAGTATTCCCCCATGCTGGCGCCGGGCTTTCCGGTGACTTCATCCGCCAGGTATTCCCGCAGGGCGGGGGTATCCGGCTGCCAGGCAAGGGCCTGCGCCTCGGTTGGATATTCGATCTCGGCGTAGAAAAAGGCCCCCGGCTGGCCCGCATCCACCTGATTGACTTCCAGCGTCAGGCCGCCGGGCAGGGCGTAGCCCCGGCGCACCTTGACGATCAGCGGTTTGCCGATCAGGTGTTCCAGCCGGTCAAACAGGTCGGGAGCGATGTCGGTCTCGATCTCCTCCCGGGAGAGCGTTCCCTCCCCCTTGAAGCAAAGCACATGCCGGGTGGGACCGCCGGTCAGCGCTTCCCGCCGGATGCGCACCGTGGGGCGGACACTGATGTACCCCTGGTCCATGCGGTATTCCTCGGTGCAGGACAGACCTTCCGGCCAGCCTGTTACCATCCATTTGCGTTCGATCTCCATAAAGTACTCCTTTCGCCGTGGGCGCGGCACCGTTCCTGGCTGTCAGTTTCCTTTATTATAGCACGCCGGTATCGCTTTGCGGGGAATGGGTCTGACTTTTTGCCGTTGTCTTGCGTATTGGGCAGCAAAACGGTATACTGATACCGATTGATTTTAAGAATAAGAAAAGGACGACTGCCCATGAAAACCGAGCGTGAATGGCCTGCCTTCACCGTTTCCAAAAAAGCCGCGGCCAGCCTGGCCGCCGGACACCCCTGGGTCTATGACAACGAGATCACCCAGGCTCCCGATCCGCTGCCCGCTCCCGGCGGCCTTGCCGACGTCCTGAGCCCCAAAGGCAGCTATCTGGGCACTGCCATGTTCAGCCCTGCCAGCCGCATCCGGCTGCGGGTATTGAGCCGCAATGCCAACGACCGGTTTGACGCGCCGTTCTGGCGCCGCCGCCTGGAATACGCCTGGGCCTACCGCAAGCAGGTCATGGGCGAGACCGACTGCCAGTGCTGCCGTTTTGTTTTCGGCGAGGCAGATTCCCTGCCCGGGCTGACCGTGGACCGGTTCGGTCCCCTGCTGGTCACCCAGATCACCAGCGTGGGCATCGAGACCCGCAAGGACATGATCCTGCCCATGCTGGCGGACGTCCTGCGCGCCGACGGCCAGCGCATCGACGGCATCTTTGAGCGCAACGACCTGGCTCTCCGGGACAAGGAGGGCCTGCCCCGGGGCAAGGGCTGGTATGCCCTGCCCGGCGAACCGCTGCCCCAAAGCCCCGTGACCGAGATCTGTGAAAACGGCGTCTACTATGCCGTGGACGTGGAGAACGGCCAGAAAACCGGGTTCTTCCTGGACCAGAAATACAATCGCCGGGCGGTGGCACACCTGGCAGCCGGGCGCACCGTGCTGGACTGCTTTACCCACACAGGCAGCTTTGCCCTCAATGCCGCCAAAGGCGGGGCGGCCCACGTCACGGCGGTGGACGTCAGTGCCTCGGCGCTGGAGATGGCCCGCCGCAATGCGGTGCGAAACGGTCTGGATGACCGGATGGATTTTATCTGCTCCGACGTGTTTGAGCTTTTGCCCAAGCTGGAAGCGGAAGGCCATCCCTACGATTTCATCATTCTGGACCCGCCTGCCTTTACCAAATCCCGGTCCACGGCGGCCAGCGCCATGCGCGGATACAAGGAGATCAACCTGCGGGCCATGCGCATGCTGCCCCGGGGCGGATACCTGGCCACCGCCAGCTGCAGCCATTTTGCCCCCGCCCCCGAGTTTGTGCGGATGCTCCGGGCCGCCGCCCACGATGTGGGACGCTCTTTGCGGCAGATCGAAGCCCGCCAGCAGGCTCCCGACCACCCCATTTTGTGGGAAGTCCCCGAGACCGATTACCTGAAATTTTACCTGTTCCAGGTGGTCTGACAGCCCTCACAGCCCGCGCAGCGGGTGCAAACTATGGAAAAGCGCTAATTTTTTCCGTTACATTTCCGCTGTATTTTGGCAATGCGCCTATTGCGTTTTAGCCCCACGGCCGATATAATTATCACATAAACAGCAAGGGCGCTGCGAATGTGAGATTCGCAGCGCCTTTGTTAGTTTCCAGCAGTAAAGGAGTATGAAGTATGGCAGCAACCGTTATGGAACTCTACGGCAGCAAAGTCTTCAACGAGCATGAAATGCGCGAGCGTCTGCCCAGTTCGACCTACAAGAGCCTGAAAGCGACCATCGAAAAAGGCCAGCCCCTGGATCTGGATGTGGCCAACGTTGTCGCCAGCGTCATGAAGCGCTGGGCCATTGAACAGGGTGCCACCCATTACACCCACTGGTTCCAGCCTCTGACCGGCACCACCAGTGAAAAGCATGACGGTTTTGTTGCTCCGCAGCATGACGGCACCGCCATCATGGAGTTTTCCGGCAAGGAACTGATCAAGGGTGAGCCGGATGCTTCCTCCTTCCCCTCCGGCGGCCTGCGTGCCACCGCCGAGGCCCGCGGCTACACCGCATGGGACCCCACCAGCTACGCCTTTGTCAAGGATGACGTGCTGTGCATCCCCACGGCGTTCTGCTCTTACACCGGCGAGGCTCTGGACAAAAAGACCCCGCTGCTGCGCTCCATGAAAGCCATCTCCGACCAGGCCCGCCGCGTGCTGCACCTGTTCGGCAAGGATGTGGATCAGGTTTCCACCACCGTCGGCCCCGAGCAGGAATATTTCCTCATCCGCAAGGAAGACTACGAGAAGCGTCTGGACCTTGTCCTGACCGGCCGTACTCTGTTCGGCTCTGCCCCGTCCAAGGGCCAGGAACTGGAAGAGCATTACTTCGGCGTCATCCGTCCCTGCGTCTCCGAGTTCATGAAAGAACTGGATGATGAGCTGTGGAAGCTGGGCATCCCCGCCAAGACCAAGCACAACGAGGTCGCTCCCAGCCAGCATGAGCTTGCTCCCATCTACGACACCACCAACGTTGCCATCGACCACAACCTGCTGACGATGGAAATGATGAAGAAGATCGCCGCCCGTCACGGCCTGGTCTGCCTGCTGCATGAAAAGCCCTTTGAAGGCGTCAACGGCAGCGGCAAGCACAACAACTGGTCTCTGGGCACCCAGGGCGAGAACCTGCTGGATCCCGGCGACACCCCCATGCAGAACCTGCAGTTCATGGTCTTCCTGAGCGCCGTCATCAAGGCGGTGGATGAATACGCCGACCTGCTGCGTACCTCTGTGGCTACTCCCGGCAACGATCATCGTCTGGGCGCCAACGAGGCTCCCCCCGCCATCATCTCCATCTTCGTGGGCGAGGAACTGGAAGCTGTCATCGATGCTATCTGCTCTGACTCTCCCTACGCCGGCCCTGTCAAGATGAAGATGGACCTGGGTGTCGATGTCCTGCCCAAGTTCAGCAAGGACACCACCGACCGCAACCGTACTTCTCCCTTTGCCTTCACCGGCAACAAGTTTGAGTTCCGCATGCCCGGCTCTGCCGAGAACCTGTCGGATGCGAACTTTATTCTGAACACCGCTGTCGCCAAGGAACTGCGTGACTTTGTGGAAGCCACCCAGGACGCCGCCGATTTTGAGTGCGCAGCTGCCGCCTGGGTCAAGACTACCCTGAACGAGCATCGCCGCGTCATCTTCAACGGCAACGGCTATACCGAGGCCTGGGAAGTCGAGGCAGAACGCCGCGGCCTGCCCAACCGCAAGTGCACTCCCGATGCCATGGTGGCGCTGAAAGATCCCAAGAACATCAAGCTCATGGAGGAGTTCGGCGTTCTGACCCGCACCGAGATGCTCAGCCGCTACGAAGTTGAGATGGAGCATTACTCCAAGGTTCTCAACATCGAAGCCCGCACCATGCTCAAAGTCGCCAACAAGCAGCTGATCCCCGCCGTCACCTCTTACATGAGCGACGTGGCCGGCACCGCCGCCACCAAGATGGCCGTCAGCGATTCCATTTCCACCCGTGCCGAGCAGAAGCTGCTGAACCAGCTGTCCCAGTATGCTGACGAAATGTCCGACGCTGTGGACGAACTGCAGAAGGTCGCGGATGAGGTCTCCGCCATGACCGACGAGACCGCCAAGGCCCACGCCTACCACGATGTGGTGATCCCCGCCATGGCCAAGCTGCGCGCCAGCGCCGATGCGGCCGAAGAGATCTGCCGCGAGGATTACTGGCCGCTGCCCTGTTACAGCCGCCTGCTGTATTACACTGAGTGATCGCAGGCATACTGAGCTGACAGGCTAAGGCGCAGGCCAAAAAACAGCCATTCTCCTTTTCCTATTTCTTACACCAGCTCGGAGGGCCCGCCATCGCGGGCCTTTCGAGTTTTGGGTGATTATCGGCAGCGCGTCCCCGTCCCGGCGGCTGCCAGGCATGGAGGTTCACCATGAAACGGACTGCACAGGATATCCTGAACTTTGTGGAGGACAACGACGTCAAGTTTGTCCGGCTTGCCTTTTGCGATATTTTCGGCAACCAGAAAAACATTTCGCTGTTTGCCAGCGAGCTTCCCGGTGCCTTTGAGCACGGCGTCTGCTTTGACGGCAGTTCCATCGCCGGCTTCATGAACACCGAGGAGAGCGACCTTGTGCTGTGGCCCGACCCGGACACCGTCTGCATCCTGCCCTGGCGCCCCGCCGAGGGCCGCGTCATGCGGATGTACTGTGACATCACCCTGCCCGACGGCAAACCCTTTGAGGGCAACTGCCGGGGATATCTGCAGTCGGTGGTGCGGCGCGCCCGGGCCATGGGCCTGGTCTGCAACGTGGGCTGCGAGTGCGAGTTCTATCTGTTTGAGACCGACGACCACGGCAATCCCACCAAGATCCCCCTGGACCGGGGCGGCTACTTTGACATTGCCCCCCTGGACAAGGGCGAGAACATCCGCCGGGAGATCTGCTTTGCCATGGAGGACCTGGGCCTGAAACCCCAGCACAGCCATCACGAGAGCGGCCACGGCCAGAATGAGGTGGATTTCCTCTATGCCCCGGCCCTGCGCTCCGCCGACAATCTCAACACCTTCAAGAGCACCGTCAAGGCCATTGCCGGGCGAAACGGCCTGTTCGCCAGCTTTATGCCCAAGCCCTTGCGGGATCAGGCAGGCAGCGGTCTGCACGTCAACATCTCCCTCAAGCGGGACGGCGAAAACCTGTTTGCCGGGGACATCCAGCCCGACAGCGAAGCCGGGCACTTCATTGCCGGCATCCTGGCCCATGCCCGGGAGCTGACGGCGTTCTGCAATCCCCTGCCCAACAGCTACGCCCGTTTTGGCAGCTGCGAGGCGCCCCAGTATATCAGCTGGAGCCGCCAGAACCGCAGCCAGCTGGTGCGTCTGCCCTCCGCCCAGGGAGAGCTCTGCCGCATGGAAATGCGCAGCCCCGACCCCTCCTGCAACCCGCACCTGGCCATCGGTTTGATCCTGGCTGCGGGCCTGGACGGCATCCAGAACAAGCTGCCCCTGCCCGAGCCGGTCAACCGCAACCTGTTTTTACATTCCAGCACCCAGGGGTTGGAAAGCCTGCCCCGCTCCCTGCGGGAGGCCATCACGGTGGCCGCCGAGAGCGAATTTATCTCCAACGAACTGCCGCTGGCCCTGCTGAACAAATACTTTGAGCACCAGACCCGGCTGTGCCTGGACTACGAGAACGCCCCCGACCCCGAAGCCTGGGAGCGGGAGCACTGCTTCCCCATGATCTGAACGCCGCGCTGTTCCTGACAGCAAACCTTTGCCGAAAGGAGGGACCCGGATGCCTCTGGCATTGATCGCATCCGCCGGTGTAAACGCCAACGAATACCTGGCCAAGCACATCGCCGACCTGGGCTATCCGCGTCCGGTCATTGTGGCCAGCGGCGGCGAAGCCCGCCGGCGCCTGGCGGAGAAGGATTTTGAGATCGTGGTCATCAACACGCCGCTGCCCGACGAGTTCGGTCATGAACTGGGCAGCTATGCGGTGGAATCCTCCCATGCGGGGGTCCTGCTGCTGGCCAAATCCGGCACGGCGGAGCAGATCTCGGGCAATTTGCAGCAAAACGGCGTGCTGGTCCTGGCCAAGCCCTTTTCCGCGGCACAGTTCCGCCAGGCAGTGCAGATGGCTTCCAGCTGCTGCCGCCGCCTGGCCCCGCTGCTGGAGGAGAATGCCCGCCTTGTGGACAAGATCGCCCAGCTGCGTCTGGTGGACCGTGCCAAATGCATGCTCATTGAAAAGCGCGGCATGACCGAAGCCGATGCCCACCGCCTGATCGAGAAGCGGGCCATGGATACCCGCACCAGCCGGGGCGAGGTGGCCGCCGCCCTGTTGGACGAGGAGGACGACGAACTCTGACCGTCCCCTTGCCGCAAAAATACTTGTGTGCGTTCCGCCAAGGCCGCTCCCGCCGGGTGCGGCCTCTGTTTTGGCCCGGAGCGCCAAAAACCTGTTTTTCGCCCTGTCCGGTCGGTTTGAAACCGTCCGGGCCGGGATATGATATATTTCAAATTGGTATAAGATGGGGAGGATGTGTATATGTCTACCAAGTATATCTTTGTTACCGGCGGAGTCGTCTCCGGTTTGGGCAAGGGCATCACGGCCGCCAGCCTGGGCCGCCTGCTCAAGACCCGCGGCCTGAAAGTCGCGTCCCAGAAGCTCGATCCCTATATCAATGTAGACCCCGGCACCATGAGCCCTTTGCAGCACGGTGAGGTCTTTGTCACCGACGACGGCACCGAGACCGACCTTGACCTGGGCCATTACGAGCGTTTCATCGACGAAAACCTCAACAAATACTCCAACCTGACCACCGGCAAGGTGTACTGGAACGTCCTGCACAAGGAACGCCAGGGCGCGTATCTGGGGCAGACGGTACAGATCATCCCCCACATCACCAACGAGATCAAGAGCTACATCTACAACCTGGCCAAGAGCACCGAGGCCGATGTGGTCATCACCGAGATCGGCGGCACCACCGGCGACATTGAGAGCCAGCCTTTCCTGGAGGCCATCCGCCAGGTTGGCGTGGAGCAGGGCGCCGAAAACTGCTGCTACATCCACGTGGTGCTGGTGCCCTACATTTCCGGCTCGGACGAGTACAAATCCAAGCCCGCCCAGCATTCCTGCAAGGAGCTGCAGGGCATGGGCATCACCCCCAATGTCATCGTTCTGCGCGCCGACGGCAGCGTGGGCGCCGACATCAAGCGCAAGATCAGCATGTTCTGCAACGTCCGGCCCGACTGCGTCATCGAGAACCTGACCATGCCCAGCCTGTACGAGTGCCCCCTCATGCTGGACGCCGCCGGACTGACCGACGTGGTGGTCCGCCAGCTCCATCTGGAGACCCCGCCCTCTGACCTGACCCAGTGGAAGGAACTGATCTCCCGCATTGCCACCCGCAGCAAGACCTGCACCATTGCTCTGGTGGGCAAGTACGTCAAATTGCACGACGCCTATCTGAGCGTTATGGAAAGCCTGTACCATGCGGGCTTTGAAAACGAGTCCAAGGTGGACATCCGCTGGGTGGACAGCGAAAACCTGCTGGATCAGCAGCGCTGCTCCGAGGAGCTGTCCGGTGTGGACGGCATCATCATCCCGGGCGGTTTCGGCGACCGCGGCATCGAGGGCATGATCCAGGCCGCCCGCTATGCCCGGGAGAACCGCATTCCCTGTTTCGGCATCTGCCTGGGCATGCAGATCATGGTCATGGAGTTTGCCCGCGGGGTGCTGGGCTATGCCGACGCCAACTCCAGCGAGTTCACCCCCGACGGCCTGCACAATGTCATCGCCCTCATGCCCGACCAGCAGGGCAATATTCCCAAGGGCGGCACCATGCGCCTGGGCAAATATCCCTGCACCATCACCCCCGGCACCCACATGGCCGCCTGCTACGGCCGGACCGAGATCGACGAACGCCACCGTCACCGCTACGAGTTCAACAACGATTTCCGGGAGGAAATGCAGCAGAAAGGCCTGGTCATTGCCGGTACCAGCCCCGACGGACGTCTGGTGGAAGCGGTGGAGCTGCCCGACCGGGAGTTCCACATCGGTGTCCAGTTCCATCCCGAGTTCAAGAGCCGCCCCGACCATGCCCACCCGCTGTTCAAGGGCTTTATTGCCGCCGCGCTGAAATACCAGTGCGAGCGCCTGCAGCTTGAACACTCCGCCCTCCACGAAACCGTCTGACTTTCCGCGCCCGGATGCCTGCTCTTTTGCGGCCTTCCGGGCGCGTTTTGCATCTCCGCGGGCCTGTCTTTGGAGCAAAGCCGAGATGTAAAAACTTTGGTTTGACTGTAAAATTTTCCGCCCTCTTGCAAAATCACAGCCGGCTGTGTCGTATGGATGGATAGAAGTCCTGAAGGAGCGGACCGCCGTCCGTACCCGCTGCCGGGCGGAATCTTTTCGGGCAGAATCACAGATTCACGCCTGGCCGTGCAAAATTCCTTGTATAATTTTGTACTACACTCCTTGGGGACGATGCTGTATAATATGGATACCCGGGAGCGCCCTTGCCCCGGCCACAAAAAAGGAGCTGTACTATGGTTACCTGGTGTAAGCGCCATCCCATTCAGTTCATGGCGCTGTATCTGGTTTTCTACTTATCGTTTTTCACCCTGCTGGAACGCAGCATTGTGCCCACCGTGATTTTCCACTGTGCGCTGGATGACATGATCCCCTTTGTCAAATATGCCATCATCCCGTACTATCTGTGGTTCGGCTGGATCGTCTGCACGCTGTTCTGGCTGCTGTGGTTTGCGCCCAAACGGGAGTTCTGGCGGCTGTGCCTGCCTCTGTTCGCGGGTATGACCCTGTCGCTGATGTTCTGCGCCATCGTTCCCAACGGCGTCTCGCTGCGGCCTGCCGCCATCGAGGGCACCGACATCTTCTCCACCCTGGTCCGCGGCCTGTGGAGCGCCGATACCTCCACCAACGTCTGCCCGTCCATCCACGTGTTCAATTCCGTCACGCTGGATATGGCTTTCCAGCGCTCCACCCTGCTGGCCAAACCCAAGTACCGTCTGGTCCGCTGGGGCGCGCATCTGCTGGATGTGTCCATCGTGCTGTCCACCATGCTGCTCAAGCAGCACTCGGTCATTGACGTGGTCTGCGGCATTGTGCTGGCCATCGTTCTGGACCGCGCCGCCACCGCCGTCTCCGTCATGCTGGAACGCCGCCCCGCCGTGCTGGCGCCGGCTGCCGAACAGCCCCACGCAGCCCTGGAACACGAATAACCTCAATTCCCCGCTTTCCGCCGTGAGAGCGGGGAATTTTTGTCGTGATTTGCCTTTACCCCATGGCCTGTTTGTGCTATACTGTGGACAAAGAAGCTGCTGTTTCTGTTTGTTGCGTCGGCAACAGCGCTTCGGGCTATCACAACGTATACTGGTTATAAATCATCGCGGGGCGGGCGCACCGTGTTTTTTTGTGTGTCCGCCCTCCATATCCACAGGGAGGTTTCAAAGCATATGCATTGCACCCATCTGATTGCGGCCGATACCTGGTATGTCGGCGCAAGCGACCGCCGTCTGGCCAAGTTCGAGAATCTGTTCCCCATTCCCCGCGGCGTTTCCTACAACTCCTACGTGATCGTTGACGAAAAGACCGCGCTGCTGGACACCGCCGATTCCTCGGTGAGCTCCCAGTACCTGGAGAACACCGCTCATGCCCTGAACGGCCGTGGGCTGGATTATCTCATCATCAACCACATGGAGCCCGACCACGCCGCCACCATCGCGGAAGTGCTGCTCCGCTGGCCCGAGGCTCAGATCGTCTGCAACGCCAAGACCGTCCCCATGCTGAAGAACTACTTCCCCGCTGCCGCCGAGAAGATCGACGCTGCGCTGCTGGTCAAGGAAGGCGACTTGCTGTCCCTGGGCAGCCATGAGCTGACCTTTGTCATGGCTCCCATGGTCCACTGGCCGGAAGTCATGCTGACCTTTGACAAGACCACCGGCGTCCTGTTCTCCGCCGACGCCTTCGGCACCTTCGGCGCGCTGAACGGCAACATCTTTGCCGACGAGGTGGACTTTGCCCGTGACTGGCTGGACGACGCCCGCCGCTACTACGCCAACATTGTGGGCAAGTACGGCGTTCAGGTCCAGGCTGTCCTGAAGAAGGCCGCCGGCCTGCCCATCCAGGTCATTGCGCCGCTGCATGGTCCCATCTGGCGGGAAAACCTGGCCTGGTTCCTGGGCAAGTATGACCTGTGGAGCCGCTGGCAGCCGGAGGACAACGGTGTCGTTGTTCTGTACGGCAGCATGTACGGCAACACCGCCAGCGCCGCCGAGGCTCTGGCCGGCCTGCTGGCACAGCGCGGCCTGAAGAACATCGCCGTGCATGACCTGTCCGTTGTGGATACCAGCGAGGCTGTGGCAGAGTGCTTCCGCGCTTCCACCATTGTTCTGGCCGCTCCCACCTACAACGGCGGCATCTACCTGCCCATGGGCGCTCTGCTGGAGGACCTGAAAGCCCTGTCCCTGCAGAACCGTACCTTCGCGCTCATCGAAAACGGCAGCTGGGCTCCCATGTCCGGTAAGCTGATGGCGGAGCGTGTGGGCGAGCTGAAGAACTGCACCCTGCTGGACACCCGCGTCACTCTGCGCGGTGCGCTGTCCCCCGCCCAGGACGCCGATCTGGCTGCTCTGGCCGATGCGGTCGCCGCGACGGTGCAGGGCTGATCCCATAAAGAACGGCTGCGGGCGGAACGAAATGCGTTCCGCCCGCAGATTTTTTGCCCGCCGGATTCATTTATAACTGTGGAGGATGCCATGCCGGAAGTTGAATATCAGGAACTGCGCGACCGCGTCATACGGGAAAATCCCTTTATGACCTACAACCACATCGAGGTCGGCCCGGTGCGTCCCGACCATGCCGAAGTCTCCATGACCATCTGCCGGGAAAGCACCAACATCTATCATGTGGTCCATGGCGGCGCTTTTTTCACCATGGCCGACTGCTGCGCCGGCCTGTGTGCGCGCACCGACGGCCGGGATTACGTGACCCAGGACGCCGCGGTGCAGTTTATCCACAATGTAAGCGAAGGCACCGTCACCGCCCGGGGCAGCGTTCTCAGCCGCGGCAAACGGATCTGCCTGGTCAATGTGGACATCACCGACCAAAACGGTACCCTGCTGTTCCACGGCACCGTCACCATGTACTGCATCCGTCCCTGATTTTCCACCCATTCAACAGCATTTCAAAACGCCGGACCCCTGTCTGCTCAAAAGCAGGCCGGGGTCCGGCGTTATTTGTTTATCCATATTCAAAAATTTTCGTCAGTCAAAGGGCCGCAGCTTTCCCGCGGAATATAACGCAAGGGCAGCATATGGATCTCAGGGCCGGTGTCCCGTCCTTCCATCCGCTCCAGCAGTAGGCGCAGGCATTCCGCCGCCATCTGCTCCATGGGCATCTCCACCACGCTCAGGCTGGGGGTGGAGTACACATCCTGCTCCTCGCTGCCGTTGCCGATGGCAATGACCTTGGGCCACTGTTCCCGTGGGATTCCGCTTTCCCACATGGCCCGTATGGCACCGTGGGCGATCATGGAAGAGCCGCAGAACACTGCGTCGGGGAACTGTTCCGGCGTGCTCTTGCGCAGGCAGCGGCGAACCGCCTGGTAACCGCCCGCCATGTTATTGTCGCAATAGACCGTACCGGCCATTTCCAGGCCATGGGCCGAGCCTTCCAGCACAAAGCCCTGCACACGGACCTCCATGCCCTCGAACACGGGCGGGCTTGTCAGCACCATGGCACGGCGGCAGCCCTGATCCACAAAGGCTCTGGCCGCCAGCGCTCCCATGTGGGCGTCGTCCACGTTGACGCTGGTATACCCCGGACAGACACGGTTATATAAGACTGCCGGGATCATCAGGCGGGTATCCTCCAGGAAAGACATATCGGCATAGCTGGCGTTGCAGATCAGCGCCGCGTGGCAGTCGCAGGTACTGGTCAGGGCACGCATATCCTTGAGGGCGTCGTTGTTGTAGGGATATATGGCCAGGCGGATGGGCCGGGTCTGACGGTCTATCTCACTGCGCAGGCCCTGCAGAAAGCGCACCATCATCTGCGCGCGGAAGTCCTGCGCCCAGAACACCGCCACCTGCAGTTCCTCCGCCCCGGCACCGCCCCGCAGGCTGCGCGCCGCGATATTGGGACGGTAGCCCAGCTCCATGGCGGCCTGCATGATCTTCTGCTGGGTCTCCACGCTGATCTTGCGCTGTTCCGCCTTGCCTCCCAGCACGATGCTGACTGTGCTGGGGGAAATGCCTACCCGCTGTGCGATCTGTTTGATGGTGACCATACCGTCCCCTCCTTCCCCGTTGGATGTTGCTTTCCTATCCCGGTGCGGCCGCCATGCCAAACATCCCAGCCGCATCCGGTTCTCACTCGCAGTTTTTCCCTGTACCAATTATATCCTTTTTGCCGCCCGCCCGCAACCGTGGAAGAGTTTCCGCGGCCATCCTTCCTGCCGCATTCCTCCCGGATTGTGCAAAACAGACAACCCGGCCGGGCAGCAGCTGGACAGTTCCGACAAAGTTTTTGTTCGCAGGCAAAAACCTCGCCCTATCGCCTTGACACAAGTATAACGATTTACTAAAATATAGGTACAACGTATTACTACAACGTGATACCTATTTCTTGCAATGAATCATGGAGGCGTGTGTATGAAAAAAATCGCGATTGGCGGCGGTCAGGGATTCTGGGGCGACAGCCCCGATGCCGCCGTCCATATGATCCGCCGGGCCGACATCCAGTATATGAGCTGCGACTACCTTGCCGAGCTTACTCTGTCCATCATGGCAAAGCAGCAGCTGAAAGACCCGTCCAAGGGCTACGCCCCCGACTTTGTGACCCGGCTGCTCAAGCAGGCCGGCAAGGAAGCCTGGGAAAAGCATATCCGCATCTGCACCAACGCCGGCGGCATGAACATTACCGGCTGCGTGCAGGCCATCCATGACTGGGCCAAGGGCGAGGGCATGAACGGCTACCGCATCGGCTACGTTACCGGTGACGACATCAAGGCCAAGATCCCGCAGCTGCTCAAAGACGGCTGGACCTTCCCCAACCTGGACTACGACGGCAACTTCAACGACATTCTGGATAAGATCTACAACTGCAACGCCTACATCGGCCATGAAGGCATCGAGGCCTGCCTGGAGCAGGACGCCGACGTGGTGGTGACCGGACGTGCGGCGGACAGCGCCCTCTTCCTGGCGCCTCTCAAGCACGAGTTCGGCTGGGCGGCCGACGACTGGGACAATCTGGCCCGGGGCATCATGGCCGGACATCTGCTGGAATGCGGCGGCCAGGGCGCAGGCGGCAACTACATGTACGACTGGCGCAGCGTTCCCCGCATGGATGAGCTGGGCTTCCCCATCGCCGAACTGACCGAGGATACCATGGACATCACCAAGGCTCCCGACTGCGGCGGCATCATCTGCGAGCAGAGCGTCAAGGAACAGTTCCTGTACGAGGTCCTGGACCCCGCCAACTACATGACCCCCGACGTCAACGTGGACGTCAGCCACGCCACCCTGACCCAGATCGGCGACAACCGCGTGCGGGTGGGCGGCATCAAGGGCAAGCCCCGTCCCGACACCCTCAAGCTGTGCGTGGGCTACCACAAGGGCTGGAAGACCGTCAGCATGCTGAGCTTTGCCTGGCCTGACGCATACGAGAAAGCCCAGTACTGCGCCGAGGTCATCATGAAAAAGATGAAGCGCCTGGGTATGAAAGCCGACGACGTCCACATCAGCTACATCGGCCTGAACAGCCTGCATCTGGGCGTGGCCGACATGAGCGAGGAAGCGCTGAAAAATCTGAACGAATGTGTGCTGCGCATCGCCGTATTCAGCGAGGACAAACGCGAATGTGCCAAGATCATCCCCGAGATCAGCCCCATGCAGCTCAATGGCCCTCCGGGTGCTTCCTTCTTCGGCGGACGGGCTCACGTACAGGAGGTCATGGCCCTGTGGCCGACCACCGTTCCCCGCGACGCCCTGAACATCGAGAGCCATATCCTGGAGGTGAAGTAACATGGCGGAGATCTATCTGAACGACATTGCCCACGGCCGCAGCGGCGACAAGGGCGACACCAGCAATGTCTGCGTATTTGCCCGCAAACCCGAATACTATGCCATCATCGAACGGGAAGTCACCCCCGAACGCCTTAAGGAATACTTCGGCGACATGGTCAAGGGCGAGATCACCCGCTATCCGGTCCCCAGCCTGGGCGGTTTCAACTTTGTGATGAAGCACGCTCTGGGCGGCGGCGCCACCATGAGCCTGCGTCTGGACAGCCTGGGCAAGAGCATGGGCAGCGCCGTGATGCGGCTGAAAATCCACGTGGAGGACGGTGAACTGTGATGTCCCAACACGGCGCACTGGAAAATCTGACCATCCTTGATCTGACCCGCGTTCTGGCAGGGCCTTTCTGCACCATGATGCTGGCGGATATGGGCGCCAACGTCATCAAGATCGAGATCCCCAACGGCGGCGACGATACCCGTGCCTATCCTCCCTTCCGGGAGGAAAACCTGGAGGGTGAGCGGGAAAGCCTCTACTTTGCCAACATCAACCGCAACAAAAAAGGCATCACCCTCAATCTCAAAGCCCCCGAGGGCAAGGAGATCTTCAAAAAACTGGTGGAGAAAGCCGACGTGGTGGTGGAAAACTACCGCCCCGGCGTCATGGACAAGCTGGGCCTGGGATACGACGTGCTGAAAGAGATCAATCCCCGGCTGATCTACGCCGCAGTGTCCGGATTCGGCTGCTACGGCCCCTACCATCTGCGCCCCGGCTATGACATTCTGGCTCAGGCCATGGGCGGCATGATGTCCATCACCGGCCCCAAGGGCGGCGCTCCCACACGGGCGGGCAGCGCCCTGGGTGACATTCTGGGCGGCCTGCATGTGACCATCGGCATCCTGGCCGCCGTCAACGCCCGCACCATCACCGGCGAGGGCCAGCGAGTGGACGTCAGCCTGATGGACAGCGTCATTGCCGCCACCGAAAACACCGCGCTGAAATACCTGGAGAGCGGCCAGCTTCCCCCGCGTATGGGCAACCGCTACGCCGCGGTCTCCCCCTATGACGGTTTCCGCTGCAAGGACGGCACCGTCATCATCGCCTGCGGCAACCAGAAACTGTATGACAAGCTGTGCAATGAGATCCTGAATCGTCCCGACATGATCACCGATCCCCGCTTTGTGGATATGCCCGGACGGCTGAAATACCAGGACGACATCCAGGTAGTCATTGAGGAATGGCTCAAGGACAAGACCATGAACGAGGCCACGGACATTCTTTTGTCCCACGGCATCCCCGCCGGGCCCATCCTGGACATCAGCCAGATCCTGGCCGACCCCCATGTCAAGGAACGGGAAATGTTTGTGGAGATGGAGCATCCCACCCTGGGCAACATCACGGTCAACGGCTGCGCTATCAAGCTGATGGGTACGCCCCCCGTGGTGCGCACCCCCGCCCCCGCCCTGGGACAGGACAACGGCGAGATCTACCGCGATCTGCTGGGTCTGGATGAAGCGCAGTATGACGCCCTGAAAGAAAAGCACGTGTTTTAAGGAGAAATTCTTCCGCAATCCGAACCATCTTACAGTTTGAGACAACACTCTGAGCAACGGAAAGGTCAAGGTGATTATTCTATGGCGATGAAGCTCACCCCCTATGAGCAGGAAATGCTCGACGGCAAGCACGGCGAAGCCAAACAGTTCGCCATGCGGGTCATGATGAAGATCGGCGAGCCGCTGGGGGCGCAGGAATTTGTGGAAGTCGTCTCGGTACAGGCGATGGCCCACTTCGGCTCTCTGCACATTGCGGGCCGCGATTATATGCGCAAGCTGGCCTGCATGGGCGGCAAGTGCTGCGTCCCCTGCACCCAGGACCCGGCCTCCATCCCATGGGACACCTGGGAAGAGATGGGCTATGACGCCGAGTACGCGGCCAACCAGGCCGATCTGTGCAAGTCGGTCATGCAGCTAGGCGAATACCATGCCTGGTCCTGCACGCCCTACGTCCAGGGCAACGTCCCCCGTGTGGGGCAGAACGTGGCCTGGGCGGAGTCCTCGGCGGTCAGCTACGCCAACTCGGTGCTGGGCGCCCGCACCAACCGCACCCCCGCCGGTCTGGCCGTCTGCGCCGCGCTGACCGGCCGCATCCCTAAGTTCGGCCTGTACTTTGACGAAAACCGCAAAGCTCAGGTCAAGGTCAACGTGGATGCGGGGCCCCTGTCCGATCTGGACTACAATACCATCGGCATCATCATCGGAAAGCGGGTGGGCAATTACATTCCCGCCATCTACGGCATTCCAACCAGCGCCACCAACGAGAACCTGAAATATCTGGGCGCCTGCGCGGCATCCAGCGGCTCGGTGGCTTTGTGGCACGCGGTGGGCGTCACCCCGGAAGCGCTCCACGGCGATCCCTTTGAGGGCCGCGAACCCATCATGGAGTTCACCATCACCCGCGACATGCTGACCGAGACCGAAAAGAGCCTGTGCACCAAGAATCCCGGCGAGGTCGACCTGTACGTCACCGGCTGCCCCCACAGTTCTGTGGCCGAGATCGTCAAGCTGCATGAGCTGATGAAAGGCCGCCGCGTGCGGGAGGGCAAGGATATGTGGATCTTTACCACCGCCGAGGCCTGCAACATGATGCGCCGTTCCGGCGTGGTGGGTGACCTGGAAGCCGCCGGCGTCCGCATGATGGTCCAGACCTGTCTGGTCATCAGTCCGCTGGTGGGCAACGGCAAGTACAAGACCCTGATCACCGACTCGGGCAAAAATGCCAGCTATCTGCCCAGCGAACACGGCATCGAGCTGATTTATGCTTCGATGGAAAAATGCGTCGAAGCCGTCACGGAAAAAGTGTAAAGGAGGGCGCGGAACATGGCAAAGAAAATCATTCTTCACGGCAGAGCTCTCGCGCCCGGCGTGGTGGAGGGCGAAGCCCTTGTGAGCAAGGAATCCCTGGTCTGGTCCCACGGCGTCAACCCGCCCACCGGCCGCATCGTTGACGTGCGGGTGGCTGTCTGCGGCGAATGCGTCAAGGACAAAATCCTGGTCTATCCCCTTGGCAAAGGTTCCACCGCCTCCGCCACCTGGATTTTGGAAAACACCCGCTGCGGCAATGCTCCCAAAGCATTTTTGAACCGGGAGACGGAGCTGATCATCCTGTCGGGCGCCGTTCTTTCCACCGAACTGTACGGCGTGACCATCCCGGTGGTGGACCGTCTGGACCAGAACCCCGACGAAGTGATCGAGACGGGCGACTGGGTCAAGGTGGACGGCGACCGCGGTATCGTTGAGATCACGAAAAAAGAGGGTTGAGTTTGGCGCGGTTTCCGGAGCGGCACGGCGTGCCGTTCCGGGACCGCTGCCCCGATGTCAAAAACATAATATAAGGCAGCCCGGCATTTTTCTGCGGAATGGACTCAAAACCGGACCGGTCAAACACGGCTCCCGGCTGTTCCGTGCCCCGTGTTTTGAATCTGTTCCGCCAATGCCGGGCCCGTAGGAGGAAATTATGACGTCACAAATACTTTTCACCATGGTGACAATTATCATCATGTTCATTCTGATGGTCACCGAAGTCATCCCCCTGCCCGCAACCATGGCCCTTGCCGGCGTCGCCCTGTGCTTTGCCGGCATCGTGGAGCCTGCCAAGCTGTACTCCGAATGGGGCGGCTCCACCATCATGTTCCTCATCCTCATGTCCATCATCGTGGACGCCCTGACCCAGACCGGCATCGTCCAGGACCTGAGTGACAAAATCTTTATCGGAAAACTGATCGAAAACCAGCGCGTCGCCATCTTTGCCGTGTGCATTTTCTGCGGCGTGGCCACCGGCTTTTTGTCCAACACTGCCCTGGTCGTCATGATGATCCCCGTTCTGGCTGCCATGGTCGTCAAATCCAACGGCGCGCTCAAGTTCAAGTACATGCTGCTGGGCGCGGCAACGGAAGCCACCGTGGGCGGTTCCGTTTCCCTGATCGGCGGCGCCCCCAACCTGGCCATGCAGGGCGCCTTGGAAGAAGCCGGCGTGGAGACCATGGGCTTCTTCAGCGCGGCGCCCCTCTCCCTGATTCTGGTTGTCATTACGGCACTGTATTTCTCCACCATTGGCTACACCCTGATGCAGAAAGTCTGCGACTTTGACGACACCGAGATCGTCCGTCAGAACAGCCAGACCGAGAAAATCATCTGCCCCCTGTGGAAAAAGGCCCTGACCCTCATTGTTCTGGTCAGCTGCATCGTCTGCTTCATTATGGAAGTGACCAACAACCAGCTGGTCTGCTTCATCGGCATCATCGTGCTGTGGGTTTCCGGCTGCGCCAAGCCCAAAGAGTCCCTGAAAGCCGTTGACTGGAACACCATGTGGGTCCTGAGCTTCGCCCTCGTGGTAGCTGCCGCCGTCAACACCAGCGGCACCGGCGCTTACATTGCCGACCTGGTCCTGACCGCCTGCGGTGCGGAGAACGCCAGCTATACCGTCGTTCTGATCGCCGTCTGCCTCATCGGCGGCGTACTGACCCAGGTCATGTCCAACACGGCCACCAACGCCATGTTTGGCCCCATCTGCATCTCCATCGCCCTGTCCCTGGGTATTTCTCCCCTGGCACTGTGCATTCCCGTCATGGTCCTGGTCAACTGCGCGGTCATCTCTCCCCTGGGTTCTCCCTGCATGACCGTTGCTCTGGCTGGCGGCTACCGCGCCAAGGATTACCTCTATGTCGGCCTGCCTCTGATGCTCATTCTCATCCCCACCGGCGTCATCGGCGCGCTGCTGATCTACGGGATCTGAAGCAATGGACACCTACTTTCAAAATGCGGCATCCGGCTGGGATACCCCGCAGCGGGTCCGCCGTGCCCAGTGCATTGCACGGGAGCTGCGGCAGCATATTCCTTTTTCCCATTGCAAGCTGGCTGTGGAATACGGCTGCGGAACGGGGCTGGTCGGTCTGAATCTTGCAGACATGGCCGACCGCCTGATCCTGACCGATCCCGAACCTTCCATGCTGGATATTTTGCGGCAAAAGCTGGAACTTCTGCCCGCCGGCCGCCGTCCCGAGCTGCTCTGCCAGCCCCTTGACGAGCCCTTGCCCCGGGAGCTGCACTGCGACCTGATTTTTCACTCCATGGCCCTGCACCATACCCGGGACGCAGGCCGGGCGCTGCGCAACGCCTTTGATGCCCTGGTTCCGGGCGGGTGCCTGTGTTTTGCGGACCTGGACCCGGAGGACGGTCACTTCCACGACGACCACCCCGACTTTCACGGCTACAACGGTTTTGAACAGACCGAACTGCAAGACCTGATGCGGGATGCCGGGTTTGTGGAGGTCGCCTCCCGGACATTTTTGCAGGACAGCAAATCCGTCAACGGTCAGCCCCATCCCTTCTCGCTGTTCTGGATGTGCGGCCTGCATCCCTGACTTCGATACTCTCTTCCCCCTTTTGTCTTCCTCGCACCAAGCAGAAACGGGACGCCCCATAACAGGGCGTCCCGTTTCTGCTTTCTGTTTTTTGATGATTTTTGTTTCGGCCGCAGTATCTCCGATTATTTGATACCGCTCAATCCAAAGGGATCACTGTCCCCGGTCAGACCGTCGGCGGAGAGCATTTTCTCCATCACGTCAATGTCTGCCGATACATCCAGGGCATCGTCCTGGAACAGCTTGTCCAGCTGGTTTTCAAAGGCGACGACCAGGGTGTCCATGGACTGCTCAATGCGGCGCTTGGACTCCCGGATATTGGTGCCCTCCACGCCCTGCGCGTCCAGCTCGGCGTAAGTATCCAGCAGTTTGAGGGAGGTGGGCAGGTAGTAATCCATAAACTTGCGCATCTGGGGCAGTTTATCGGGATTTTCCTGGATGTGCGCAAAGATCTTGGCGGAAACTGCTTCCAGCCGGCTGATCTTGTCGCTCATGTTTTCATCGGGGATGGCGTCGTTGACCCGGCGCAGATCCCGCAGGATCTTCTCATATTTTTCGTTGCCCTCCGCCGGCTTTTCCGCATCCTGTTCCGGGGCGGGCTGGGGTTCGGGATCATTTTTCGGTTCCGGGGGAACGCCGCGCACGATCAGCGCACGGCTGTGCATGTCCAGGTAAGCGCCGGGGCCAAAGGTCCCCTTTGCAATGCAGTTTTCCAGATGGCCGTAGCAGTCCTGCTCACTGCATCCCAGGGAGGCCGCAATGTCCTCCACATACATGTGATCGGCACTGCCCACGATGTTGGCAATTTTGCGGCGTTTCAGCCAGGAAGTGCGCATTCTGCGGGCGCCGATGCAAAGGCCGAGACCGGTCAGGAAGAAGATCATCAGCGGCCAGACTTCTTCCAGATACCAGCCAACATCCCGCAAATCGGTCAGGATCCACAGGTTTTCCAGCAGTTCCGCGCCGCCGCCCAGGCCGCCAATGACCATAAGGACCACACCGATGATAAACAGGATATCCGCTTTGCTCTTGTCCTCCGTGCCGGTCTGCGCCGCCTGCTGGGGCGCGGTATAGGCGGCGGGAGGCGTCTGCTGATACCGGTTCTGCGTCGGGTTTGCGTACGGAGTCTGGTTCCGGGCGGGGTTTTGCCTTGCTGACTGACTGCGGTTTGAATTGGCTGCACTTTGCCTTAAGATCATATTGACCACAGCCAGTATGATTCCCAGCATTGGGAATGCAAAAAAGGCGATCAGGATCACCCACCAAGGGATGCTGAAATGTCCGTTGCGATTAAATTCCCGGCGCAGGCTGTTGCCGAAGTTGGCCGGATTCTGCCGGTTATACGGACGGTAGGGATTCTGCCCATTCATACGATTGCGATAAGGCGTTCCCTGCTGATAGCGCGGTCCGTTGGTCGGCTGTCCGCGGCTGCGTTGCTTGTCCTCGTCATACGGTTGGTTGGGCATTGCTTTCACGTTCCTTTTTGGTTGATCTAAAATCACGAAAGATCTGAGATGAGTTCCTTCCACTCATCGGACAGGTAGCAGGTGCTTCCCACCTGATAGGGATTGTCTTTGTCATAGGGCACATGGGTGCAGAGATAATCCACCCATGCCGAGTATCCCGTGCCCGAAAGATGCAGGCCGTCCGGCTGCGCATAATCGGAACGCAGATACCCGTTTTCATCCACAAGAGCCTCGTTCAGGGCAAGGTACAGGCAACCCTTTTCCGCCGCCATCGCGCTCAGGGAAGCGTTGATGGTGCTGACTCTGTCCGGGGAAAGTCCCGGCATATCTGCCTGTGCTTCGGCCTGCACCGGCAGAACCGACTGCACATAGATGGTGGTATCGGGCAGCGCTGCGATCAGGTCATCCAGCATGCGGCCGTAATAATTCAAAAAGCCCTCGTCATTGGTGGTGGAATACGCCAGGCTGTTGGCGCCCAGCAGCACATACAGCTTTTTGGGCTGGGCCTGCGCCAGAACATCGAGGGGGATCTCCTCCCCGCGCACATCGCTGGTCATTGTGGTGCGGTTGACAATATCATTGGGGGATGCGCCTTCATACGCGCAGACCAGGGCGTCGCCCACATCGATGCTGTATTCGGTATAGCCCACCGTGAGGGAGTCGCCCAAAAATGCCGCGTCGTCGAACCAGCTCAGGTCCACCTTGCCGAATTCCGGCACTGCCGAAGGGGTCTCAGGGGCAGCGGTATAGGTGTAGTTTTCGGTCTGGCGGGTGGGGCCCACATCGCCCCAGTCAACCGTCTCGGCACTGCTGCCGGAATTCCCCTGATACGGCAGCGGCGCTACCACGGAGTTTGTCAGCTGGGTGGTATCTCCATCCTGGATCAGGTCATCCGTTTCGTTGCTGTCAGCGGGCAGGAACGCCGTGATCACGCCCGATGCGATCAGGATGCACAGTCCCGTCCCGATCAGGGTCAAACGCCGGCGCATACGCCGTGCCTGGCGTGCTCTGCGTGCTGCGGCACGCATGGCCTGCCGGGAGGGATCCGCCGCGGGCTGCTGGGCCGTGCGGGGCGGCTGCGGAGGGCTCTGCCACCCGTCGGCCGCATCGGCAGAGGGCGGCGCATAGGGTGCGCGGTAAACATTCCTGGGTTCCGCAGAAGGCCTTGTGCCAGGCTGCCGCACCTGCTGGACAGGCTGGCTGCCCGGCGTGACCCGGCGTACCCCGCCGCTGCCCGGCGCTTTTACCTGACGGCTGCGCTTTTCTTTTGGCTGATACCCGCCGTAACCGCCTTCCTTGTTTGGCATATGCCTGTCCTCCCTTCCGTTTTTGCCTTTCGGCGTCGTGCCGAAGGCTGAATAAGGATATTATATCATATCCCCGCGCGTAAAAACAGCTTTTTGCCCGCCCGGTCTGTAAACTTTCACGAAACATTGGTTCTGCCTAACAAAAACGCCCCCGCATCTGCGGAGGCGAAAAAGCTCAATTTTCTTTGGGGAAGCGGCTGTTGAAACGATCCAGGGCCAGAGCTCCCACCACACCAACGGCAAGACAGATCAGGTTTGCCGCCAACGCACCCGCGGAAGCCGCGAAGCTGGCAAAAGGAATGATCATGATGGTTGCCGCCACCACAATGCCGATGATCGCATGGAAGGCACAGGAATAATAGTGGTTGAACAGCGCATCAATGCCCTTGGCCAGGCAGATGATCGTAACCACGGCACCCAGCCCGCCGGGCAGCAGCACGTTCATATCCAGATGGCCCAGGCCATCCACAAAGGGCGTGTACAGTCCCAGAGGCATCAGCAGCGTGGAGAAGCTCATGCCCGGCGCAATGACGCTGAGGGCCAGGCAGAAGCCGCAGAACAGGTACCAGCCGAAGTTGGGCTGGATCTGGACCGAGAATACATTGAGCGTGATCAGCAGAGACAAAACGACCACGAACGCCACGATCATGGAAATGTAGGAACCACGGGTGCGCCCCTGTTCCCCGGCCTCACGGAACAGAGAGGGCAGCATTCCGACGATCAGGCCCACAAAAAGGCAGACCGACTGATCCGGATAGGTCTCCAGAAAAAAGGCGAGAAGATTGGCAATGCCCAGAAATCCGATTGCTCCGCCCAGAATGACCGGCAGCAAGCGCGGCACATGGGTTTTGAAGTTGCGCACCGGATTGGACAGCAGTTCCATCACCGGCTTGTAAATTCCAAAAATAACGCACAGCACGCCGCCCGAGATACCGGGCAAGACTGCGCCCAGGCCGATCAGCGCCCCTTGCAGCAGACGCATGACAAACCGCACGACAGGCTGACGTCCAACGGAAGAATCTTTCATAACAACAGTACCCTTTCTTGTATTCACCTGTACGCAGAGCCTTTCCCTGCGGCAAGGTTCGTTCCATTATATCATACCAGTTCCCGTATGGAAACCTCCTGCACTGCCGTATATTGGACGAAGAAACAAGATTTTTTTGTGGGATATGTTCAAGAAATTCCGCTGTCCGGTCCGGACTGCCGGCGGACGCTTTCCTTGACTTTCACTTTTCCCACACTTTGGCCCTTGCAATCGCGGCGGGTACACGTTTTCATCCGCGTTTTGGGCTGCTTGGAATTGGTTTCTTTTTCCCTTCAGCCGCAGCCCGCCCGGCAGGCCATTGGTCCTCCCAACGCTGGCGGAGAGTTTCCAGCGCCCGTTTTTCAATGCGGGATACATAGCGACACGCCTATTGTAAACGATAGCCTCTAAGAAATCGCCTCCAGCTCGTGGAAGCGGAATTTGATAATGATCTCTTTTTCCTCGGTCAGCTCCACCCGTTCGATGAGGCTGACCAGCAGTTCCCGACTGGTCAGTGCCGAGTCCAGAAACTGTTTCACCAGTGCCTTGGCTTTTTCTTCGGTGTTTACCGGCTGCTTTGCCTGTTCCTGCAGGCTCTTCAGCCGATCTTCCAGAACTGTGCGGTCCATCTTGACCTTCTGGTAAATGCGCTGGAAATCCTCTTCGGAGAGCAGGCCATTCAGCCGGTCCATATACATCTGATCCAGGTTAGTGGTCAGTGCAGTGATTTTGGATTGCAAGGTTTGCATCTCCGCTTCACAGCTGGACTCCTTGCTGGCGTTCTCCACGGCTTCTTGCGCAATCGGGCGCAGCCGGTCAGGATTCAGATAGGCCTGGCAAACCTCCCGCACCTTGGCAATCACGACGTCATTCACCGTTTCTTCCTTGATGGAATGACAGGCGCAGACACCTGCCTTGGTGAATCGCTGGTAAGTCCGGCAGACAAAAAACAGGCGATCCTCTCCGGCGGCATTCTTACGGTTGAGTACTGCCATGGGATAGCCGCACTCGTGGCAGAAAATCAGTCCTTTTAGCAAGAAGTCGTAGGTCCGGCTTCGGGTGTGCTTGCGGCTGTTTACCAGCATCTGCACTTTCCGAAAAGTCTCCGGGTCAATGATGGGCTCATGCGTTCCTTCCACTACCACCCAGTTCTCTGGTGATTGCCTCAGACATTTCTTGGATTTGTAGCTGATCTTTACCATGCGTCCCTGCACCATATTGCCGATGTAGGTTTCGTTTTTCAGCATTTCGGAGATCCGCTCGCTACTCCACAGTCCGGTGTAGGGGCCTGGATTCCCAACTTTCCAGCCGCAGTAGGTAGCCGGTGTAGGGATGCCTTCTTTATTGAGTATAGTCGCAATCTTACGGCAGCTCATGCCGGAAAGAGCCAGTGCAAAGATCCGCCGTACTACCGGAGCTACTTCCTCGTCAATGACAATCTTGTTTTTCTCCGTGGGGTGCATCTTGTATCCGTACATGGGCTTGCCGCCGATGAACTGTCCCTTCCGCTGCTTATCTCGCTTGACGCTCTTGATCTTCTTGGAAATGTCTTTGGCGTACATGTCGTTCATGATGGCACGGAATGGGGTGATGTCGTTGGCGGTAGAGTCCACGCCGGTATCAATGCCGTCCAGCAGGGAAATGTACCGCACCCGGTGCTCCGGGAAGTACCGCTCCATATAGTGGCCGGTCATGATATAATCACGGCCCAAACGGGAAAGGTCTTTGGTGATGACCATATTGACCTTTTTGGTTTCAATGTCGCCAATCATCCGCTGGAAACTGGGGCGGTCAAAGCTGGTGCCGCTCCATCCGTCGTCCACATAAGTGTCGAAGACGGACAGTCGGTGCTGCTGAACAAACTCCCGCAGCAGGGATTCCTGGTTCTGGACACTCTGGGATGGTCCTTCGTTTTCATCCTCCTTTGATAGTCTGATGTATAAAGCCACATGGTAGTCCATGGGGTTGCTTATCTCTAAGTACATACCGTACCTCCTGAGATAAGCGGCCATACATCGGCGTTATTGTATTGTTGCTTTTCCATATCCGGCAAGAATGCAGCGAAGATACAGCCGAAAGGACTCTTCCAGAAGCTCCGGCAGTGTTTTCTCGGCTGGCTCAAAAACACAACGTACAACAGGGGCGTTTTTCGGCATGGTATCATCCTCCTTTACGATATAGAAAAGAATATGTGCAAATCCGCCAATCATTGCCTGTCCATTGAAAAAGACATAAAAAATCGCCATCCGTTCGAGTGGCGATGAGAATTGCTTATGAAATAAAGGAAGTGCTTGCACGGACTGTGTCCCAATCGGATATACCATATCCTCGCATAGCATCTGCTGCGATCAAAACAGCGAATACAAAAGGACGAATCCACTCGTCGCTGGCGCTGCTGAGGACGGATTGTATGGTCAGGTCATCATCCAGCTGCAAGCGGATTTGGAGAAGCTCTTTTTCGGTTTGAAACAATGCCGCAAATTCGTTTGGGGCTTCCTCCTCAATAGAGAACGTCTGTGAACTGTGCAGGATTTGTGTTGCTTGTTGGTATAGGGCGGTAGTACTGAAATCGTGAATGTCCGGTAATTTCATAGCTTTTACTCCTTTTCAAGAATTGTGTTGATGGTTTCGGAACTTTTGAGTTTGTTTGAAAAATCAAGGTGGATATATAAATCCGCAGTGGTTTGATAAGTGCTGTGTCCCAGCCACTGCTGTACTTCCAACAACGGGACCCCAGAGGAAATCAAAATCCCGGCACAACTATGGCGCAGATCATGAAACCGTATCTTCCGAAGATTGTTTTTCTGCAAAAAAGACTGAAAGCGGCGGCTCAACTGATCGGGACGGAAAGGCACACCGTTCTCGTCCAAGCAAAGCCAACCGTTTTCTCGCTGATACTGGCGTAACAGGGGCAGTATATTTTC